>DASTKT010000173.1:0-133217 GCA_035715725.1 Longimicrobiales bacterium
CTGGGCGTCATGGCGGAGGTGAGCGACTTCATCAGCGGCGGCGACGGCGCCGCCTCGACGCAGCACGACGCGTACGGCCTGGTGGGGCTGCGAGTGAAGCTTTTCTGAGTCCGGCCCGGATCCGGGGCGGATGCCTCGGACCGAGCGGTGGATAGCATGAGGGGACGCCGGAGATCTTTCCGGCGTCCCCGTTTTTTCGCGCCCGCCTCCTCCTCTCCGGCGGTTCCGGTTCAGGCTCCGCAGCGCGTGCCCGAACGCCCTCTCCCGCCAGCCCACGGCTTCCTCGCTCCCGGCGGCGCGGTCCGCCGGGTGCGCCGCTCACGCAGAGTCGGGCGGGCGCCCCGGATTTCGCGGGCGGGGACGCCCGGCCGCCCGCGAACGCAAGCACGGAGTGGAGACCGATCAGCGGCGCCGCTTCACCCGGATCCCGCACTCCGCGAGCGCCTGGCGCGGCGCCGCGTGGTACGGCATGAGGCTCGCCGCGGCGCGGGCGTGCGGCACGCGCCGCGAGCAGCTCCCGCGGCGCATCATCATGAGGTGCAGGCGGTAGTCGCCGGGGTCGAAGCGGAGCGCGCGCTCCATGCTGGCGCGGGACGTGGACTCGTAGGTGAGAATGATCGCGGCGAGCTGTCCGCCCGTCACCAGCGTCACGAGGAGCGCGAAGACGGCGGCCGTGCTGGCCAGGCCGAAGCGCTGGCGTGTCGCCAGCCGGCGGGACACGACCGCGCCGGTGGTGGGGAGGAGCGCGCCCATCGAGGCGGCCACGAAGAACGCGGGCGTGGCGAGGAGCAGGACGGCGTCGAACATCCCGGTCACGAGCGCGGCCGCGAGCACGCCGAGGAGCATGGTCGCGGCGACGGCGGCGTCGGGGTCCTGCCCGCGCAGCCGGCGCAGCGCGATCAGGCAGGTCGCGGCGCCGGCGCCGAGGAGGAGCAGCACGGCGATCGGGCCGCGCTCGACCAGGTACGTGACCCAGTCGCTGCTCGGCCACGGGTTCGTGGGGATCGGATCGTCGGGGTCGAAGGCGGGGTCCCGCGGCGTGGTCACCCGCGGGTACTGCACGAACCAGTTGCCCGGTCCCGCGCCGAAGAGCGGGTCCCGCTCCAGCATCTTGAGCGAGTTCTTGTACTGGATCAGCCGCCCGCGCCCGGACCCGCCGCGGTAATCGGTGAGCCGGCTGAACGTCTCGGAGTACGGGTTCGCGGAGCGCCACTCGAGGCGGTTCGGCGCCAGCGCCGCCACGACCGCGCCGAGCGCCAGGGCGACGAGGGCGCCGCGCAACCGTCCGGGCACGACGCCCGCGCGCAGCGTGCGCCGGCCGACGATCGCGGCCACGGCCATCGCGGCGAGCGCCGCCGAGAGGCCGAGCCAGCCGGCGCGCGAGCGCGTGAGCACGATGGCCACCCCCGCCACGAAGATCGCCGCGAGCGCGAGCCGCGCCGTGAGCGGCCGGCGCGCCCGCAGCCGCGCCATCAGCAGGAGCGGCGCGGAGATGGCGATCAGGTGGGCCAGGAAGTTCCGGTTGCCGAACGTCCCGCCCGGCGGCCGCGTGTCGGAGAACCAGGAGAGGTCGAGGCCGTAGGCTTGGCCCGCGCCGAGCGCGGCCGCGAGCGTCGCGGCGGCGGCCAGCCCGCCGACGACCCAGCGCCCGCGCGTCGCGGCCACCCGCCGCGCCGCCAGGTACACCACGAAGCTGGAGAACGACAGCCCCAGCCCGTAGAGCCCCAGCCACCGGTTGCTGGCGAAGAGCGCGGCCAGCGCCGTCCAGCCGAGGAAGAGCGCGAGGAGCAGGTCGACGACGCCCAGCTCGATCCGGCGCCAGCCCGGCAGCAGCAGCGCCAGGCAGAGGAGCGCGGCCGCGTGGACGGAGAGCGCCTTCGGGACGAGGAAGCGGTCGAGATCGAAGATCTCCGAGCGCGTGCACGCCAGCACGGTGGCGAACGCGCCGAGCACGACGATGACCGCGATGACGTTGTCGACGAGCGTCGGGCGCACGCGCTCCAGCGCGATCGACACCGGCTCGCGGACTGGCCGCGGCGCTGCGGTCGCGTCCAGGCGGAGGCGTTCGAACGAGGTCACGATGCGTGGCGGCGGCAAATCCGGAACGGCGGCGCCCTGTGCCCCGCACCCTCGCGGGGGAGTGGTGCCGCTCCCGAAAGATCGCTCCGGACCCCCTGCCTCGGCAAGCGCCTATCTCCGCTCTACATACGGCGATAGCGCGGTCCGCTCCCGCCCTCGCGCGGCGTCCAGCGCGGCCCGAGCACGTCGGTGGCCTTGCAGTCGATGCAGTTCGGCGGGTTCACGACCAGGCCGTCGCCGGAGCGCTCGTAGACGCCGGCCGGGCAGAGGTGCTCGTACATCTCCGCCACCTCCGGCGGGACGTCTCTCGCCACGATGAGGTGGGGCGGGATGTCGTCGCGCGTGGTGTTCCCCGACTTGAAGACGGCGTCCACCTTGCCGAACGTCAGCTTTCCGTCCGGCGTGAAGGCGGGCACGGGCTCGGCGCGCTTCGGCACGCGGTTGTCGCCCTCCATCTCGATCCGGCCGCCGGGGATGGCGCCGCCGGTGAGCGTGGCGAGCGTCGCCTTGAACCCGCCGACGTAGAAGCCGTCCTTGAAGACGAGGCGCAGGTTGCGGCGGGCGTGCAGGTCCTTGACGATGAAGGAGTCGTTCACGGCGCGGTCGTAGGCGGCGAGCGTCGCGGCGGAGACGTCGCCGGCCTTGAGCGCATCGAAGATCGTGCGCGCGGCCAGCATCCCCGAGTGCATCGCGTAGTGGATCCCCTTGAGCGAGGCCACCTCGACGAAGCCGGCGGAGTCGCCGACGACGAGGAGGCCGTCGCCGGAGCGGCGCTCCGGCAGCGACCAGTAGCCGCCCTCCGGGATCGTCTTCGCGCCCCACTCCACCATCTCGCCGCCCTCGAGGTACTGCCGGAAGAGCGGGTGCAGCTTCATCCGTTGCAGCAGCCCGTGCACGTCGAGGTCGATCTGGCGGTAGTCGAGCCCGACGACGAGGCCCAGCGCCACCACGTTCGGCTCCAGCGGGTACATGAAGCTGCCGCCGAAGGCGTCGTTCGGGAGCGGCCACCCCATGGTGTGGACGATCGCGTCGAGCGGCCGCTTCGTCTCCCAGATCTCCTTGACGCCCAGCGCGAAGAGCTGCGGGTTCGCGCGAGGCACGTTCTGCCAGTCGAAGTACGCCTGCGCGAGCATGCCGCGGGTCCCCTCGGCCAGGACGGTCACCCGCGCCGTGACGTCCGTCGGCGGCATGTACCCGGAGCCCGGCTGACCCTCCCGGTTCAGCCCGGTGGCGACGGTCCGGATCCCGCGCACCCGGCTCCCCTCGACCAGCAGTTGCCCCGCCGGGAAGCCGGTGAAGACGTTCACGCCCGCCGCTTCGGCCTTCTCCCCGAGCCAGCGCACGATCTCGCAGATCGAGCCGATCTGGTTGCCGTGGTTCTTCATCGTGGGCGGCGTCGGGATGCGGACCTGGCCGCCCTCGCTCAGCACGTACACGCGCTCGGCCGTGACCGGGGCGCGGAACGGGAAGTCCTCCATCTTCAGGTCCGGGAACAGCTCACGGAAGGCGACGGGGTTCACGACCGCGCCGGAGAGGCAGTGCTCGCCGAGCGCGTCCGCCTTCTCGAGCACGGCGATGTTCAGCTCGCCGAGCCCGCCGCCGCGCTCGTTGTCCTCGCGCACCAGGCGCGCCAGCTCGATCGCGCCGGCCAGGCCGGCGGGCCCGCCGCCGACGAAGAGCACGTCCATCTCGACGGCCTCGTCGCTCGGCGGCTCCGCCTGGATGATGTAGTCGAGCGGCAGGTTCGGCTGGTACTTCGCCGGAACGACCGGCAGGCTGCGGTTTCCTTCACCCGGCATCGGCGGCTCCTGATCGGTGGGCGCCGTGGCGGCGCCTCGGATGGTCGAGCGGGCGGGAAAGTATCGTGTGCGGCCTCAAAAGCCCACCCCCGCCCGCCCGGCATCCGGCGCCGGCAGCGGCATGGCGACCAGCATCTCGCCCGCCTCCACGACCTCGACGTCGATCGGGACCAGCACGAACGCGTCCGCGGCGGCCATCGAGGTCAGGATCCCGGAGCCCTGCGGCCCCGTGAGGCGGGCCAGCCAGCCGCCCGCGCCGTCCGGCTCGAGCCGCGCCCGCAGGAAGCGGAGCAGCCCCGGCGGCGAGACGATCCGCTCCGCGGCCCGGACGCGGATCGTCGGCGTGTGCACGTCGGCGCGCCCCTGCATCCGCCGCAGCGCCGGGCGCACCAGCACCTCGAACGTGACCAGCGCGGAGACTGGATTCCCCGGCAGCCCGAAGACCGCCGTCTCGTCCAGCGTGCCGAAGGAGAACGGGCTCCCCGGCCGCACCTTCACGCGCCAGAAGTGCAGCCGGAACCCCAGCTCCTCCAGCGCATCCTTCATCAGGTCGTGGTCGCCGACGCTGGCGCCGGCCGTCGTGAGCAGCGCGTCCGCGCCGCGGGCGCGCGCCAGATGCTCGAGCAGGCTGTCCCGGTCGTCCCGCGCGATCCCGAGCACCTGCGGGACGCCGCCGGCCGAGTGCACCGCGGCCGCCAGGGCGTACGCGTTCGAGTTCGCGATCCGGCGTCCGGCCAGCACCTCGTCGAACGCATCCAGCTCGGCCAGCTCGTCGCCGTTCGACAGGATCGCCACCCGCGGGCGCCGCCACACCTCGACCTCGGCGCGGCCGACGGTGGCGAGCACGCCGATCTCGGCCGGCCGGAGCACGCGCCCCGGCTCCAGCACCACGTCGTCCCGGCGCAGGTCCTCGCCCGCGTGGCGCACGTTCCGCCCCGCGTCGACGTCCTTGACCACGGCCACGCGGTCGTTCGGCGCCGGCTCGGTGTGCTCGATCCGGATGACGGAATCCGCGCCCACCGGGATCGGCGCGCCGGTCATGATCCGCGTCGCCTCGCCCGGCCCGAGCGCGCGCGTCGGGAACGCGCCGGCCGGCACATCCTCGACCACGCGCAGCAGTGCCGGCGATGCCCGCGTCGCCCCGGCAACGTCCGCGGCCCGCGCCGCGAAGCCGTCCATCGCGCTGTTGTCCCACGGCGGCTGGTCGATCGGCGAGACCACGCGTTCCGCCAGCGTGCGCGCGAACGCGTCCGCCAGCGCGACGCGCTCCGTCGTGAGCGGCGCCACGACGGCCAGGATCCGCTCCAGCGCCTCGTGCGCCGTCAGCCAGTCTGCGGTGCGCCCGCTCACGGCGCAGCCTCCGCCGCCAGGCGCTCCGCGCGCTCCCGCTCCTCGGGCGTGTTCACGTTCAGGAAGAGCATGTCGGGGTCGCCGAAGGCGCGCACCTCCTCCAGCGGGACCGTGCGCACCACGACGTCGTCGAAGAAGCCCACGATGTGCATCTCGCCGCGCCCCAGCTCGGCCTCGATCGCTCCGATGCACGCCGTGCCGTAGTACGCGCACAGCGGCTCGACGCCGCGGCGGCTCCCGCTCGCGGGGGCCACCACGTCCGGCGCGGGGTCACGGCCGGCCTCGGCCAGCAGGCGCCGCAGCAGCGGCGAGGACAGGAACGGCATGTCGCAGGCGACGGCGAGAACGCCGGGACGGCCCTGCTCGCGCGCCCAGCAGAGCGCCGTCAGGATGCCGCCGAGCACGCCGGCGCCCGGCCGCACGTCGGGCCGCATCGGCAGCCCGACACCCGCGTAGACGTCCGGCTCGTTGGCCACGAGAACCAGGTCGGGGAGCACCGAGCCGAGCGCCCGCCGCACCCGCTCCACGATCGGCTCTCCCGCCACCGTGGCCAGCGCCTTGTGGGCGCCGTAGCGGCGGTTCTGGCCGCCGGCCAGGATCGCGCCGAGCGGCGCGCTCATCCGCCGGCCGCCCCGGGGCCCGGGCCGGAGCGCGCCGCGTGGACGAACGGCTCCTTCGAGGCCGCCCGCGCCACGATCGGCACGCCGGCCGCCGCCGCGATCTCGACGGCGAGCGTGGTCGGCACCGACCGGCTCGCCACCCAGCCCAGTCTCGCGCGCGCGGCCTTCCGGGCGATCTCGCCGCTGACTCGCGCAGTCAGCACGAGGCCCAGGCCGGAGAGGTCCGCGCCCGCGAGCAGCGCGAGCCCGATGGCCTTGTCCACGGCGTTGTGCCGCCCGATGTCCTCGACCGCGGCGAGCAGCCGCTCGCCGTCGGAGAGTGCGGCCGCGTGGATCCCGCCGGTGTCCTGGTAGCGCTCCGCGCCGGCGTAGAGCGCGCGGAACAGCTCGGGGAAGGCGTCCGTCGCCGGGAGCGCAGCCGCGCCGCCTCGCCCGGCGACGTCGCCCTCCACCCCCTCCGCCCGCCGCCGCCGGAGCGCCTCCGCCGCCGCCGCGCGCGCCCCGGCCACCTCCGCCCGCACGATCGTCGCCGCCGGCGTCTCCTCGACGTCCAGCGCCCGCATGTCGGCGGCGTCGTCGATGAAGCCTTCGGCCAGCAGCCAGCCGGCGGCCAGCGCCCGGGCGTGCTCCGGCGTGTACGTCCAGGCGGACACCGGCCGCCCGTTCACGTCCAGCCGGATGCGCCGCTCCTCGACCGCCCGGGCGCGGCCGCCCGGCTCCGGCGCCGTCACGCCCATCGCCCGGCGAGAGCCGACCCAGCGTACGCCGGGCCACACGTTGCGGGGCGGGGACGGCCGTCCCGCGCCGCGCCGGACCGCTGCGCGGCGGCGCTCAGAAGAACACCCGGACGGGGAAGAGCAGCAGCCACAGCAGCACCTGCACGGCCATCAGGAGCGCGAAGCCGATGACGGCCGTCAGGATCGCCTTCTCGGTGCTGAAGTCGAGCGCCTGCCGGATGGCGACGATCACCGCGATCAGCATCCAGATCCCGACCGCGACGCGGACCACCACGCCGAGGATCGGGATGACGCCGAAGATGCGCAGCAGCCCCGGCGCGTGCGCGAAGCCGACGGTCCGCAGCAGCTCGCCCCACGTCGCCGTGCCGCCGAGCCAGCTGCCGACGAGGTAGGTGACGCCGGACCAGACCAGCCACCCCGCGTACGCCGAGATCAGCCCGCCGAGGATCCCGGTGGCGCCGTCCCGGATCCCGCCGATCGCCGTGGCGACCGCCACCAGCCCGACGACGAGGGCGGCCTGTCCCGTCGCGTCGCGATCCGCCTCGACCTCCTCGTAGACGGCGATGTCCAGCAGCGCCGCGCCCTTGAGCCGGTCCGCGAAGGACCTTCGCATGACCTCCATGGGACTCCTTTCGTTCCGGCGTCCGTCCCCCCGCCGCAAAGTAAGCCGGAGCACACCGCCGAGGAAGCGTCCGGAGCCCGCGCTGCGGCTGGGTTCCGGGGGCTGCGCGGCACCCTTGTTGCGGCCGCTCCCGCGAGCGTTCCGGGTCGGCACCCATGAAGGAGGAGGCGGAGATGGCACGCTACGATCGCGACTGGAACGAGGGCTGGGGAAGGGAGGGGCGCTGGCGCGAGGAATGGCGCGGGCGCGGCCGGCGGCCCGGGCGGGCCCGGCCCAGCCCCGACTGGGCCGAGACGCAGAGCTACGGCTACGGCGCCGAGTACCGGGGGCGAGGCTATCCCTACGGCGCCGGCTACCTGCCCGGCATGCCGGGCCGCTTCGGCCGTGCCTACGACGAGGGGTACCGGTCCGGAACGTTCGGCCGCCCCACCGGCCCGCGCTCGTTCGGCCGTGGCGGCTTCGCGGCGTACGGCCCGGACTACCTCCGCCGCGGCCCCCGGCGCGCGCCGTTCCGGCGCACCTGGGAGGGCGGCGGTCTCGGCCGCGGATACCGTGCCGAGCGCGGCCTCGGCGCCGAGCGCGGCTACGAGGACCTCGGCTTCCGCGAGCGGACGGAGCGCACCGACTACCGCCGCGGGCGCGGCACCGAGTACGGCTTCGACTTCGACGACAGCGAGCGCTTCCCGCGCGGCCCCGCGCGCCCGGGCGCGGTGAGCCGGATGTGGGGGCAGAGCGGCCTCGGGATCGCGGGCGGGTACGAGACCGGCCTCCCGCGCGGGGAGCGGGGCCGCCCGCGCGGCGCCTTCACCGGCCGCGGCACGCTCGACCGCGTCGAGGGCTCCGACTCGGACGACTTCGGCGGCGTCCCGCACCGCCATTACGGCCACACGCCGCCGGACCGCTGGCCGGCCGACAGCCACGCCACGCCCCATCCGCGCCTGAGCGACGACGACATCCGCGAGTCCGTGCGCGAGAATCTCTTCCAGGACAGCTTCGTCGAGCCGGAGCGGATCGAGGTCGACGTCCGGGAGGGCGTGGTCACGCTCCGCGGCGACGTCTCCGACTTCATGGAGGCCCGCTATGCCTGGGACGACGCCTGGGAGAGCCCCGGCGTCCGCGGCGTCATCAACAACCTGACGGTTCGCACCGACGAGCCGCAGCCGGAGATGAACATGCCGCAGACCACGTCGGGCGAGGAGGCGTCGTCCTCGTCCGGTGCGCGGCGCACGGGGCGCGCCAGCCGGCGCTGACGCCCGACTCCGCGCGGGTGCAGGCGCGGCGGTCGAACGGCCGAACGCCTGCGATCGTGGCCCCCCGACCCCGGGCCGGGGGGCCCGCCGTGTCAGTGGTTCTCCTCCGACCAGGTGCCCTCCTGCAGCGGGTGGTCGGGCGGGTTGTAGGGCAGCGCCTCGCTCACCGCCTCCTGCACGTCCCGCGTGCCGCGCATCTCCGACTCGAGGTCCTCGATCAGGTGGCCGGCGGTGTCCTCCGTGACGGTCTGGCGGTCCCCGAGCGGCGAGGATTCCTCCGCGGCCTCCGCCGCGGCGTCATCCGCCGCGGCGCTGTATTCCGCGCGGGCGACCTCGTCGATGACGATCTCGTTCGAGTAGTCCCGGATCCCGAGGATGTCGCTGACGATGTGCTCGACCTCCTGCATCTCCTGCTCCGTGCCCGCGCGGCCACCGAGCGTGACGAAGCCGTCCTCCACGCGCACCTCGATGGAGTCCGCGTCCAGGTCCGGGTACTCCCGGAGCTCCTGGACGATCAGGTCCTCGATCTCCTGATCGTCCATGTCCTCGATGTCGTAGATGTTCTCGAAGTCGTCGGCCATGTGCGCCTCCGTGGCTCGGGTCCCGTACCGTGGCGGCACGGGCTCGGGGAGGCGGCGCCGCGACTAGAAGTGCACCGCCAACCCGGCCGTGAGCGACAGGTTCTGCGTCCAGTCCCCGTTCGCCGGTACTCTCGCATCGGTCACCGCGAACGCCTGCGGCGTCTTGATCTTCCACAGGAACGCCCGAGCGTCGCCGCGGAGCCCCACGTTTCGGGTGATGTACCACTCCAATCCGCCGCCCACGGATGCGGCGAAACTCGTGCCGAACCGGAAACGCAGGTCCGCCGGCACCTGCTGGTCGGCGTCGTTCGCGCCGTTGACGCCCACGGCCACGCCGCCGCCGGCGGCGACGAATGGCTGTAGGCCGTGCCACGTGCGCGGTCCGGTCAGGTCGAAGCGGAGCCCCGCCGTCGCCACCATCAGGCGCTGCTTCGCCGAGCCGATGGGCGTGAACGTGGAGTCGGCGCCGTGCACGGTGAAGGTGGTGTCCCGCACGGTCCGCGTCGTCGGGAAGTAGGCGAGCTGCGCCTCGATCTCGAGCGGGCCGTTCATGCGGATCGCGTAGCGGCCGCCGGCGAAGGCGCCGGAGGAGGGCCCCAGCTCGGTGAACGGCTGCTTCGTCGTGACGTGGCCGCCGAAGAGCTGTACCGACTGTCGCTCGTCGATGTACCGGTAGGGGGACGTGATGCGCTGCGCGCGGGCGGGCGCGGCGGCCAGGATCAGGGTCAGCAGCGCGAAGAGCGTTGTCGAGGTCGGGCGCATTCTCAGGCTCGGATCGTTCGAGGGCCGTGCCCGGTGGGGCGTCCGGCCCTCGGGGCACGCGGATTCTAGACGGCGTCCGGGGGGCACGCAAGCAGAACCGCCGCGTTGACAGGCCTTTTCGCCCCGTCTATGTTGCCCCTTCACCCGCGGTTTTACACCGAAGGTTCCGCAGCCGGACCCCCGCATGCCTCGAGCGTTCCTCGCGCTGATCGCGATCCTTGCGCTGGCCCGGCCCGTCAGTGCCCAGTCGGCGCGCATCGGCGCCCCCGCCGAGGCACCCGGCCGGGCGCGCGCGGGGCAGGGCGGCGCCGCGGTGCTCGCCCGGCCCGGCGCCGACACGCTGGGCTGGATCGAGCCGTTCGGCCCGGTCGAGGTCGTCGGCACCGAGGGCGGCTGGACCCGCGTTCGCGTCGACGGTTGGGTCTGGACCGGCTCGCTGGCCACCGGCGCGGACTCCGCGGGCGTGCTGGCGGGCCTGTCCGCGGCCGCGCTGCTCGCGAACCCCGACGCGTATCAGGGACGCGTCGTCGCCTGGTCGCTGCAGCTCATCGCGCTCCGCACCGCCGAGAAGATCCGTACCGACTTCACGGAGGGCGAGCCGTTCCTGCTGACCCGCGGGCCGGGCTCCGAGCCCGGCTTCGTCTACGTCGCCGTGCCACCGAAGCTGCTCGAGGCCGCGCGCCGGCTCCAGCCGTTGCAGCGGGTCCAGGTGCTCGCCCGCGTGCGCAACGGCCGCTCCCCGCTGATGGGCGCGCCGGTGCTGGACCTTCTCGAGCTGAAGTAGGGTACGCTGGCGATCCCGGCGCCGGCCGGCGCCGACGCCCCCGACGAGGAGTCGCTATGAGCTGGCTTCCCTGGCGGCGCGAAGCCGCGGTCGGCGCGCTCCTGCTGGCGGCGTGTGGGGAGCCCGGCCCGACCACGCCCCGGCCGCGGGACCTCGTGATCGGCGTCCAGGGCGGAGACGCGCAGCTCGGCGGGCCGTCGGCCCCGGTCGAGCGCCCGCTCCAGGTCGTGGTCCGCGACGTCACGAAGCACGCCCCCGTCGCCGGCGTCACCATCACCTGGCAGGTCGTCGAGGGCGCGGGTGCGCTGGTGACGCCCTCCTCGACCACGGATTCCACCGGCGTCGCCCAGGCGCGCCTCACGCTCGGCCCGGCGCTCGGGACCTACCGCGTCCAGGCCACGTTCCAGGGCAACATCACGCCGCCGGCCGAATTCAGCGCGCGGGCCGTCACCGCCGCCACGATCTCGGCCGTCTCGCCCGCCACCGCGAGCGCCGGCGACACCATCACGCTGAGCGGCGAGAACTTCAGTCCGGGCGCGCAGGACGACGTCGTCCTCTTCGACGGAGTCCGCGGCGTCGTCGCCTCCGCCACCGACACCCGGCTGCGAGTCGTCGTCCCGCCCTGTATCCCGACGCGCCCCGACGTGAAGGTGGTGGTGCGCATCGGCCCGCTGGCCAGCGCGCCGGCCACGCTGTCGGTGACCGGGTCGGGCGTGCCCGCGCCGTCGCTCGAGCCGGGGCAGGTCGTGACCACGGCGGATCCTGCGGCGCTCGCCTGCGCGCGCCTCCCCGCCGGCTCCGCGGGCGCGACCTACCTCGTCGTCGTCCAGAACGCGACGAGCGTCGCCGATCGGCCGATGCCGTTCCAGCTCGTCGGCCTGGTCGCCGGCACCGGGACCACGAGTGCGCCCGTCGCGCCTCGCGCCGCCCGCCGCGGCGTGACCCGGGACGCCGCGGCCGACTGGGAGCTGCGGCTCCGCGAGCGCGAGCGCCGGCTCGCCCGCTCCGCGGCCGTCGCGCCCGTGCCGGGACCCTCCGCGAACAGCCTCCAGCCGCCGCAGCTCGGCGATACCCGCACGTTCAACGTCGTCAACGACAAGAACGGGTTCACGCCGGTGACCGCGGTCATTCGCGCCATCACCGCGCGCGCCATCCTCTACGAGGACCGGAACGCGCCCGCGAACGGGCTCACCGCCGCCGATTACGACCACTTCGGCCGGCTGTTCGACGATCCGATCTACGCCACGGACACCTCGGTCTTCGGCCAGCCCTCCGACATCGACGGCAACGGCAAGGTCATCATGCTCTTCACCCCGGAGGTCAACCGGTTGACGCCGGCGGGGTCGTCGAGCTTCATTGCCGGGTTCTTCTACGGCTGCGACCTGCTCGGCGTGCGCGACTGCTCCGGCACGAACCGCGGCGAGGTGTTCTACGCGCTCGTCCCGGACCCCACCGGCAAGTTCGGCCTCGCGCAGCCGAAGTCGCGCGTGCTCGAGACCGTGCCGCCGATCCTGGCGCACGAGTTCATGCACATGATCCACTTCAACCAGCGGGTGCTCGTCCGCAGCGCGCCGGACGAGTCGCTCTGGCTCGCCGAGGCGCTCGCCCACGCGGCGGAGGACACCGTGGGCGGCGTCTTCCTGGCCCGCGCCGACACGAGCACGGCGCTCACGTTCAAGGCCGCGAACTGGAACCGGGCGTTCCGCTACCTCCAGGGCCCGCCCGGTGCGAGCCTGCTCGCGTTCGAGTCCCCGGGCACGCTCGAGGAGCGCGGCGCCGGATGGCTCTTCGTGGACTATCTGCTGGGGCGCTTCGGCGGGAGCCTGCTCGGGCGCCTGACGCAGACATCGCTCGCGAGCACGGCGAACATCGGGCAGCAGACGGGGGTGGCGTGGAACCTCCTGGTCAACGACTGGGCGGTCGCGCTCTACGCCGACGACCTCGGCACGCCCGTCGTCGACGCCCGCTACACCTTCCCGAACTTCGACCTCCGCCGGACCCTCGGGCAGCCCGCCTTCGGCGGGACCTTCCCGCTCAAGCCCGTCCGGCCCAGGTTCGGGGACTTCCTCCTCTCCGACACGGTCCTGTCCGGGACCGCGGCGTACGTCCTGCTCGAGCTCCCGCCCGGCGCCGCGCCGCTCGCGCTCGGCTTCGCCGGACCGAATGGCGGCGCGTTCGCCGCCGGGACCGCGCCGCAGCTCGCGATCCTCCGCTTGCAGTAGCCGGCGCCGCCCAGCATCCCGGAGCGCGGCGCCGTCACGGCCGCGGGGCGCGGCGCCGGACGCGCGCGGGGCCCACGGTCGATCGGCGGGCGCACCGCGCGGCTCGCCGCCCGCCCCGCGATGCGCGCGGGCCCGGTGGCGTCGACCACCGGGCCCCGCGTTTCCCCCGCCCGGAGCGGCGCGTCAGCTCAGCCGCTCCAGCCGCGGATTCGGAGTGTAGCTCCGCCCCGCCTTTGCCACCGACTTCCCTTCCAGCAACACCACGTCGGCCGTGAAGTCGTACCGGTCCTTGAACAGCGAGGAGCCGACGCCGTAGGCGTCCACGGGCACGCCTTCCTCCTCGAACCGGCGGATCTTCCCGGCGTCGAACCCGCCCGAGACGACGATGCGCACGCTCGGGAAGCCGGCGTCGTCGAGCGCCTGGCGCACCTTCCGGACGAGCTGCGGGTTCACGCCCCGCGGATCGAACCGCCCCATCTCCGGCACGATCGAGCGGTCCACCATCGTCTCCGACGTATCCAGGCGCACGCCCCAGAGCCGGTCGCCCGCCGCCTCCGCCACCGCGAGCGACGTCGCCACCGAGTCGTTCTCGAAGTCCACGAGCGGAATGACGTTCACGTCCGGCGGCATGTGCCGGACGAACGCCCGCGTCGCTTCCACCGTGTTCCCGCCGTACGCGGCGATCAGCGCGTGCGGCACGGTGCCGATCCCGCGCGAGCCCCACCACGACGCCTGGGCGTCGGTCGACACGCCGATGGCGCCGCCCACGTGCGCCGCGTAGCCGTCCCCCGTCTGCACGAGCCAGTGGTCGTGGCGCGCCGGAAAGAACATGACCGGCTTCGGCCACGCCGCCTCGACGACCTTGCGCGTGTTCGTGGCCACCTTCGTCCGCCGTGCCAGCACCCCCAGGTAGAGCGTCTCCAGGTGGGCGAACGCGGCGTACGGCCCGGTGATCAGGAGAACCGACTCCCACGGCCGGATCTGGTCGCCGTCGTACAACGCCCGCACCTCCAGGTCTCCCCAGGAGTACCCCTCCGTCAGGCACAGCTTCAGCATGGCCAGCGTCTCGTCCATCCCGCCCAGCCAGGCGTCCTTCTTCTGGAAGACCTGCATCGTGACCACCGGGTCGTGCCCGTCGGCCAGCAGCACGTCCCGCGCGTAGACGAAGTATTTGTCCGAGTAATAGCCGCCGCGGATCTTCTCGACCGGGAACTGGAAGATGTCGGCGTCGAGGCGCGTCGTTTGGCGCAGCGGCGGCGGAGGCGTGGCCGCGCCCTCGGCTTTCGGTGCGGTGGAATCGGCTGTCATCGGTGGTTCGGCTGGGAGGCGGGGCCGGCCCCGGCGCCGCGGCGGAAGTCTACCGGGACCGGGCGTGCGGGCGCAATCACGCCTCCGCCGGCTGCGCGTCGCGCCGGCGCTTCGAGGGTTGCGCCTGGTGCAGTGCGATCGCGCCCAGCGTCGTCAGCGCCCCCGCCATCGGCCACATGAACGGGTATCCCTTCAACTCCGGCAGCCACTGCGCGCCCAGGTCGATGGCCGCGCCGACCAGCATCGGCGAGACGATCCGGCCCAGCCCGACACTGAGGATGTAGAGCCCGGTGTAGCGGCCGATCGCCGTCTCGCCGATCAGGCTGGTGAACAGCGGATAGGGCAGGGCCACCAACGCCGCCGCGCCCACCCCGGCCACGAGCAGCAGCGCGACCGCGCCCGGCAGCGTCCGCACGAAGAACCCGGCCAGCATGGCCAGTCCCGTGATTCCGCCCCCGAGCTGGAGCAGCTTCCGCCGGTCGTAGCGGTCCCCGAGCAGCCCCACGACGTACGAGCCCACGGCCAGTCCGACCACCAGCAGCACCAGCACCAGTGACGCCTGCGCCACCGTCAGCCCGATGACCACCGTCGCGAACAGGAAGAAGTACGGGCGGATCCCGTCGACCGCCCCGGTCCACAGCGCGTTCGCGAACAGGAACCAGGGGATCTCCGTCCGCTCGCGCATGTCCTGGATCACCGCGCCGAACGCGCTCCGCTCGCCCTGTTGCATGGCGTGCACCCCGACGTCCTTCGGCGCGAACAGGATCGTGAGCCAGGTCGTGAACAGGATCAGCACCGCGGCCAGCAGGAACGGCAGCGGGTGCCAGATCCCGAACAGCAGCCCGCTCGCCACCAGCCCGTATCCGAGCCCGAGCGAGTGCAGCACGCCGCGCACGCCCTGCACGCGCCCGCGGCGCTCGTCCGGGACGGCATCCACGAGCAGCGCCCAGAGTGGCGCCAGGTACGCGTGCAGCGCGGAGAAGAAGACGAACCCGGCGGCGGCCAGCGGCCAGTAGCCGCGCAGGAATGGCGCGACCGCGATGGCCAGCGCCATGACCGGCGCCGCCAGCATGAGGAAGAAGGTCCGCCGCCCGAAGCGGCGCGCGAGGCCCGGTGGCAGGTGGTCGCTCAGGTAGCCGACCCAGTAGGGCACCAGCAGCGCGAAGATCCCTTCGCCTCCCACCGCGAAGCCGATCCACACCGCCGACGGCGCGTAGCTCGCGAGCAGGATCGGCAGCACGGCCACCATCACCGTCTGCCCCGCCGTCGACCCGAGCGTCCCGGCCGTGATGCCGTAGTGCTGGAGGATGGTGCGCCGATCGAGCTTCACGTCTCCGTCCCTGGCCGCGGTCCCCTGCCACCTCCGAGAGCGTGATCATCCCACCCGGTCGTGCGCAACGTCCGGGCCTACGGCTTGCACTCGTAGCGGACATGCGGGCGTATCTCGCCTTCGCCGGCCTCGCCGCGGTGCTCACCGCCGCGCCGCTCCACGCGCAGACCGTGGAGCGCTGGCGGCTGCGCGCCTATTCCCTCGAGACCGGCGGCGAGGCCCATCTCGGGGAGATGCGTGGCTCCCGCGGAGCCGCGGACTCCGGCCGGGACCGCTCGGCCGAACGTGACGCCGGCCAGGCCGAGGCCTTCACCTTCACGGCCGCGATCTTCCTCCCCGGCACCGCCCGCCTTACGGCCGACGCGGCGGCCCGGTTGCGCGACCTCGGTCGGACGCTGAGGGACACGGGCGTCCCATCCGTCGACATCCGCGTCGTCGAGGAGCCCGGCGTCGACCGCCGTGGCGTCCCGCTCGCCACGAGTCGCGCGGCCGCCGTAGCCGCGGGCATCGTGCGGGGCGGCTACCCGCGGACCCGGCTGGTCCTCTCGGTCGTGCGCGCGCCCGCCGGCGTGCCGCCCGGCACCGTGAGCCTGCGCCCAGCGCCCGGCGACGGCGCGCCGCTCAGTGCGCCGACCGAGCCACTGTCACGCCTCCGATGATGACGGCCGCGCCCGCGATCTGCACCGCGGTCGGCACCTCCCCCAGCCCGATCCACGCCACCAGGAGCGCCACTACAGGGACCAGGTTCGAGTAGACCGAGGTCCGCGTGTTCCCGATCTGGCTGACCCCGTGGTACCACAGCGTGTAGGCCAGCCCGATCCCGAGCACGCCGGCGTACGCCACCGCGACCCACGCCATCGGCGGGAGCGCCCGCAGGGGCAGTGCGACGAGCTGCGGCAGGCCGGCCAGCACCAGCATTGGCGTGCCCCACCAGAGCGTCCATGCCGTGAACGCCACCGGCCCGTATCGCTCGATCAGCCGGCGCGAGCCGACCGTGTAGATCGCCCACGTCGCCGATGCGCCCAGCATGATCATGTTCCCCAGCAGCGTGCCGCCACCGTCGACCGCGCCGCCACCGACCACCACCAGCACCATCCCCGCCAAGGTCCCGACGACGCCGGCCCACGTCCGCGCCCCGACGCGCTCGTGCCCGAGCGCCGCCGACAGCAGCGCCGTCAGGATCGGCGTCCCCGCGAGGAGCAGGCTCGCGATCCCGGCGTGCGCGTGCTCCATCCCGGTGATGAAGAAGAGCTGGTAGATGCCGTTCCCGACCAGCCCGAGCCCGAGCGCCCGCCACAGGTCGGCGCCGCGGAGTCGCGGGATCGGGCCCTGGCGGCGGAGCAGGAGGTACACCACCGCGGACGCCAGGGGGAAGCGCAACGCGTTGAACGCCAGCGGCGGGATCGTGTCGAGGCCGGCCTTGATGATCGAGAAGTTCGCGCCCCAGATCCCCACCATGAGCAGCAGCCCGAGGTTGGCCCGCAGTGCCGGGGAGGAGCGGAGGGAGAGGCGCTCGGCGCGGGGCGGGGCCGGGGAGGGCGTGGACGACATGACGCGGCAAGATCCCGTACGCCGGCCGCCCTCGCAAGGGCCGGCCGCGCCTTGCCGGCCGCGGATCGGTCCGGCTACCTTCGCCGCGTCCGCCGATCGAAGGAGGTGAGCGCCGTGGTGGCCGCCGTTGTGCTGATCCGAGCCGAGAGAGACCGCATCCCGCAGGCCGCGCGCGAGGTCGCCGGGATCGAGGGCGTGTCCGAGGTCTACTCCGTGTCCGGCGAGTGGGACCTCGTCGCCATCGTTCGCGTCCCCGAGTGGGAGCAGATCGCGAAGGTGGTGACGCAGGGGCTGGCCGGGGTCCGGGGGCTGGAGCGTACGCACACGCTCGTCGCCTTCCGGGTCTACTCGAAGGAGGACCTGGAAAGCGCGTTCGACATGTTCGAGTAGTTCGAGTGGCCGGTCCGGCCCGCGGGCGCCGTCCGCGCGCGTTCGGCGCGCCGCATCAAGACCGCCGGCCCGAGCCGCGGCCCCCGACGCCGGCCGCGCCCGTTCGGCGCGCCGATCGCATGGCCCGCCCCGAGCAGCACCGCGGCGCGCCCCCACGGCCCGCCGGGGCGTCCGCGCCAGGCCCGTGCCTCGATGCCCCGCGCCCGTCCCATCCTTGAGTCCCCCGCCGATCCGCGCGTATCTTCGCCTCGCGCTTCCTCGGACCGGACAGACCCTGACGACGGGGATCCCATGCGAATCTTCAGGTCGGCGGACGGCCACACCTGGGCCGTGCTCGAGGTCGATGCGCGCCCGGAGGGCCGGGCCGCGGAGTTCGGCTGGCTCGGCGTGCTCTTCCGGTCGACCGCCCCCGGCGGCGCCGAGCGGCTCGTCCAGCGGCCGGCCGGCTGGCTCGAGCGGGCCAGCCACGAAGAGCTCGCCGCCGCCTTCGACGAAGGCGACGGCGTCCGCGCACGTTGGGGCGTGAAGTCGACCTGAGGTGGATCGGCGGTCGGGTGGGCGCGCTACTCCCGCGCGTCGCTCGGCGGGGGCGCCATCGGCGGCTCCGCGGGCTGGACCGGCGCCGGCCCGGCCGTGGGCGCGTGCGCTGCGCCCCGCGCCTCCAGGTCGCGCCGCTCGTGCATCGGGTGGAAGCGGGTCCGCTCGTACCACTCGCGCGACATCTCCGCCGCGATGTCGCGCGCCCCGAGGCCGAACGCGATCCCCGCCGCCAGCGCCGCCGCGCCCACCACGGCGATGAAGAAGACCAGCACGATGTCCTGCGCGATGTTGAGCTGCTCCAGCGCCATGAAGACGGCGAGCAGGATCACGGCCGCCTTCGCCGCCCGCGCCAGCGTAGGCCCGCCCGGCAACCCGCCCGCCGAGGCCAGCACCAGGTCCTTCACGAACTCGCCGAGCAGGATCCCCAGCACGAGGACGATCACAGCGGCGATCACGTTCGGGATGTAGGCCAGGAGCTCCGCGAAGAGCGAGCTCACGGCCTCGACCCCGAGCGCGTTGGCCGCCAGCAGGATCACGAGCAGCATGACCGTCCAGAACACCAGCTTCGCCAGCACGGTGGACGGGTCGAGGCTCGTACCGGCTCGCTCCAGCGCTTCGATCACGCCGCCATCCCGCATCCAGCGGTCGAAGCCGATCCTGTGCAGCGCCAGGTCGGTGCCGCGCTCCACCATCTTCGCGATGGCGAAGCCGGCGAGTAGGATCCCGAGAGCGGCCGCCAGATGCGGCAGGAAGCCGACGATCTGATAGATCCCCTCTTCGAGCCGCTGCGTCAGCGCTTCCGGCAATTGGCCTCCTCGGCGATAATTGAGATGCGGCGTGAACGCTGGGGCCGAGCGCCCCGCGGCGCAAGGGGCGCCAGGGAGGGAGGATGCGACGCTGGATCGACGATCGGGGGTGGGCCTGGGACGTGGTCGCGGGGCGCGAGTCGTGGGGCGCCTCGCTCGCCCTCTTCGTGCCGGTCGGCGTCGGGCGGCCGGAGCCGGTACGGCAGGCGCCGCTCCGCTCCGCCGGCTACGACGAGGCCCAGCGCGAGCTGGACTCCCTTGACGACGCCGCGCTCGGAGCGCTATTCCGCTCCGCGAAACCCAAGGAATCCTGAACTCGAGCCCCACGAGCCATGAGACCCTTTACCGACGAGAGCGGCCGCGACTGGGTGGCCACCGCCATCGAGGAGGACACGCCTCGGCACCACGGCCGGTGGTACCTCGTGTTTCACCCCACCACCGCCGAGACGCCGCTCCTGTCCATGCCCGAGGTCCGCTGGCAGACCCGCGCCACCGCCGAGCGCACGATCCGCACGATGTCGCTCTTCGAGCTGCAGCGTCGCGTCGCATCGCTCGCCCGGCGCGCGGGCCTCGACGACACGACCGCGCCCCGGCCGGACATCCACCGGTCGGTCGGCGCCGGCTGAGAATCGGCGGAACGCGGCTTGCCTGCTGCAGCCGCGGCCCGTCGCTCCTGGAGGAGGCACGTGATGCCGACCCACACGGCCGGCCGGACCTGGCGGCGCTTCGACCGCCGGGACGGCGACCACATCGAGAGACAGATCGCAGCCCGCGGCGAGGCCCGCTGCCCGCACTGCGGCATGCACCTCGTCGTCCGCGCCAACACCCGCCTCGCCGCCGTGCTCCCGCGCGGTGCCCGCGGCGTCGACCTGGACTGCCGCGGCTGTCGCCGGTTCCATTCCCGGATCCGGCACACACCCCGGTCGCGCTACATCCTGCGCATCCAGCGCCTCGCGGCGGCGGTGCTGCGCGCCTGAGCCCTCCGCTTTGCGCCACGCCGCTTCCTGCTTACATTTACGGGAGTTCCGCCGCCGGGCTCGCCCCGCGAGCCCGGCGGCCTCGTTGCGGAGCAGGAGACGTCCGATCCGGCACCGACGTCCACGACGTCGTGCGGCCCTACACCGTCGCGCTTGCGGCGCACTCCCGCTCGACCCGAAGTCATCTCGACCGAACGGACGCGATGATGCGTTTCATCCGGCCCACCCGGCGCGAGGTCGCCCCGTGACCGCCCTCGAGGATCTCGTCGAGGACACCCGGCGCAAGTGGGCGCCCGAGCCGCGCACCTCGATCTTCGAGGTCCGACTGGACGTGCGTCCGGGCGCCGTCGCCTTCGTCGGCATCACGACCGAGCCCGAGGGCGCCGCCGAGCTGCTCGCCCACGCGGCGCGCCGCGCCGACGGGCGCGCCATCCTCGACGAAATCGTGCGCCTCCCCGATCCCGTCTTCGGCGACGAGTGCTGGGCCGTCGTCCGCGCCGGTGTCGCCCCGGTCCACGCGGCGCCCGACGTCCGCTCCACGCAGGTGACGCAGTACGTGCTCGGCTCCCGGCTCCAGCTCCTGGTCCCCTCCGAGCGTTGGATCCGTGTGCGCGGCGAGGATGGCTACCTCGGGTGGGTCAACCGCGGCTATCTGCGGACGGGCGGCGCGGATTGGGCCGACGCCTGGTGGACCGGCGATGGGCTCGAGCCGGTCGTCTCCCTCGGGACCGTGCTGGTGGACGAGGCCGGTGCGCCCGCGGCGCGCCTCCCCTGGGGCGCCCGCGCCGCCCGCGACGTCCAGGGTCGGGTGCGGCTCCCGGACGGCGCCGTCGGCATCCCCGTCCACGGCGAGCTGGTTGCGGCCGATCTCCTTCCCGAGCGGTTCCCCCGCCTTGGAGAGAGCATCGTCGGCTCCGCCCACGCCTGGATCGGCGCTCCGTACGTCTGGGGCGGCGTCACCATGGGAGGCGTCGATTGCTCCGGCCTCGTGCAGGCCGTCTACCGCATGCACGGCGTCACCCTCCCGCGCGACGCCGAGCTGCAGTGCCACGTCGGCGTGCCCGTCGACGCCGGCCGGGACTTCTCGCGGCTGCGCCCCGGCGACCTCCTCTTCTTCACGGAGTCGCCGGGGCGCATTACGCATGTCGCTCTCGGGGCGGGCGGCTCCCGCATCATCCACTCCGCCCTCGCCAACGGCGGCGTCGGCACCAACGATCTCTG
Organism: Longimicrobiales bacterium; assembly: GCA_035715725.1. Taxonomy (GTDB): domain Bacteria; phylum Gemmatimonadota; class Gemmatimonadetes; order Longimicrobiales; family RSA9; genus JADGGV01. The sequence goes on from DASTKT010000173.1 coordinate 20,930, forward strand.
CGGAGATGGCGGCTTCGAGCCGCGCCTCCGCGAGATGTTCGTCTCCGCCCGCCGGGTCCTCGACTGACGCTCAGCTCGCCGGGATGCGCAGCCTCTTGCCCGGCTGGATCCGTCGCGCGCTGAGGCCCGGGTTCGCACGCTGCAGCGCGCGAACGCTCACGCCGAAGCGCTCGGCGATCTCGCTGAGCGTGTCCCCCTTCCTGATCGTGTAGCTGCGCGCGCGGCCGCTCGGCGCCGACGCCTGCGGTCGGGCCGGCGTTCGCGCCCGTGGGGCGGCGGTCGGCCGGTCCGCGCTCGGCGCGGGCGCCGGCGCCCCGGGGTCCGAAACCACGATCTGCTGACCCGGACGGATCCGCCGCGGCTCGAGCCCCGGGTTCGCCGCCTGGAGCGCCGCGACGGTCGTCCCGTACTTCCGCGCGATCCGGTCCAGCGTCTCTCCGCGCGAGACCGTGTGATAGACCGGCTGCGCCGGTGGCGCCGCGCGCGTGGCGGGAGCCGGCGGCGCGGCCGGCGAGCCTGGCGGCGCCACGGATTGCGCCGGGGCCGCCGGAGCGGGAGCCGGCGCCGGCGTCGCGACCGCCGGCTCGGTCTCGGCGAGGGGCGCCTCCACTCCCGGCCGGCTGAAGCTCGCCAGCCGCGCGCCGATGGCGTCCTCCACGCGCTTCGCCTTCCACGTGGACGGATCGCCATTGCTGATGATGCTGAACGCCAGGCGCTCGCCGTTCGCCGCCCGCACGAACCCCGAGAGCGACGAGACCCGGTCGATCGTGCCCGTCTTCGCCCGCAGGTTGTTCTGCGCCGCCGTCTGGAACATGCGCAGCAGGTGCGGGTGCCCCGCCTCCGGGAGCGTCCGGAACAGCGGCTCGTAGATCGGAGAGGTCGCCGCGAACGACAGCAGCCGGACGATGGACCGGCTCGACGTCCGGTTCAGCGGCGAGAGCCCCGAGCCGTCGTACATCTGCAGCGTCAGGCTGTCCGAGCCGGTCTCGCAGTGCAGCATGTTCTGCACGGCCCGATACCCCGCCTCGATCGACCCCTCGCCCAGCGCGACCCGCCCCACGGTCCGCAGCGTCTGCTCCGCGAACATGTTGTGACTCAGGTGCATCAGGATGTCGAGGATGTCGATCAGCGGCGGCGAGCGGTAGATCGTCAGCACGTGCGCCGGCGTGCCCTGCTGGAATGCCGGCGCGAACACCGCGCGCCCCGTCACCGGCGACTGCGCGGCGTCGTGCACCGACCGGGCTTGCCCCGTCACCGTCACGCCCCGCTGCTCCAGCGCCTGCCTCAGCGCCGCCGCGGCGTACTGCGCGGGATCCGCCACCGGCACGACTCGCGTGATCGTGCCGCCGCCCCGCCGGATCCGCCCGCGGATCACCAGTGGGCCGTCGTACGCGTCGCGCCGGATGTCGATGCTCGTGCCGCCCCGCGCCACCGTCGTCGCCTCGTTCACCACGGCGATCCCGGTGCCGCCCGGCATCGCCTCGACGACCGGACGCCAGCCGGCCTGCGCCGCCGGCGAGACCCGCAGCGTGATCAGGTTCTCGTTCAGCGAGAGCGCGTCCGCCGGCACGGCGTACGACGCCCCGATGTAGCTGAGGTCCCAGCCGGACCCCGAGCGTGGCCCGCTGAAGTACGAGCCGTCACCGACCACGTCGCCCCGCACCTCGCGGATCCCCTGCGCCACCAGACTGTCCGCGAACGCGCGCATCACCGCCGCGCTGTTGCCGTGGAAGCGGAACGAGAGCGACGGATCGCCGGTGCCGTACAGCACCAGGTCGCCCTCCACCACCCCGCTGCGCACCGCGCCGTTCGCCAGCACGTAGGTGCTGTACCGGTAGTCCGGGCCCAGGTAGTACAGCGCCGCCGTGGTCGTGAACAGCTTCAGGTTCGACGCCGGGGCGAGCGGCGTGTCGGACCCGTGCGAGAACAGCGTGTCCCGCCGGTCCAGCGAAACGACGGTCACGCTCCACTCGTCGCCGGCCCATCCGGGGCTCGCGATCAACCGCTCGAGGTCGGAGCGGAGCGCCACGGTCGACGGTCCCGGCGCCATGGCCGGCGCAGGGTCGGCGGCGGCCCCCAGCATCGGGGACCGGGCTTCTCCCGCGAGCACCGCGCACACGGAGACAAAGAACGAGAACGGGAAGATCATCGGTCTGCGGATCGGGTATGCCGCGGAGCGGCGGCTGGGGTCCGAAGTCTTACACCGCACCGCCGAGGGTGCAAGGGGAAGGCCATGGAAATATCACGCCGGGACGCGCGATGCGGGCTCCCGTCAGGCAGGGAACCCATCTATATTCTCGGCTCGTGATCATCGGAACCGGAATCGACCTCGCCTCCGTCCGCCGTCTCGGACGCTTCCGCGAGCGCCGCGGCGAGCGCGGCCTCGCCCGCCTCTTCACGCCCGCCGAGATCGAGTACTGCCGCCGCGCCGGAGGCGACGCCTCCCTCGCCGCCCGCTTCGCCGCCAAGGAGGCCTTCTTCAAGGCCCTCGGCACCGGGCTGCGCCGCGGCTCCGGTCGCTGGACCGACATCGAGGTCGTGCGCGCTCCGAGCGGCGAGCCCTCGCTCCGGCTCCACGGCGACGCCGCTCGCGCCGCGGAGCGCCGCGGCGCGCTCCACGTCCATGTCTCGCTCTCGCACACGGGCGAGGTCGCCGTCGCAGTCGTCGTGCTGGAGGCGTGAGCGGCTCGGCGGCGCGGGGAACATTTGGCGGGCAGCGCCGCCCGACCCGACCCGCGAGCGCACCGCCGCCACGCCCGAAATGCATACGCCCACGCCGAAAATCCGCGGCGCCGGAGCGCCGGGCCGAGCCCCTTGCGCCCGCGTCGCAGCCCCACCAAGTTGGTGCGTCGGCCGAGCCAGGTCCGGCAACAGAGGTCACGGCGCGCCTCACCCCGCCCCGGGGTGTGCGCGCCGTTTTTCATTGGCACAGGTTACGTCCGGGCTTGCCCCCAATCCCCGGCTCGATCCTAAAGCCTTTCGAACAGAAGGAGTACGCCCATGGCCGAGTCCCTTCGCGTGCTGATCGCCGACGACGAGGCGCTCCACAACCTTGCGCTGACGAGCCAGCTTGAGACGCTCGGACACACCGTCGTCGCAACGGCCACGAACGGGAAGGAAGCCGTCCAGTTGGCTCGCGAGGTGCGCCCGGACCTGGCGTTCCTCGACATTCGCATGCCCACGATGACGGGCCCCGAGGCCGCCGCCGAGATCACCGCGGACCGGCCGATCCCGATCATCATCCTGTCGGCGTACAGCGACTCCCGCACGGTCGAGGAGGCGACGCGGGCGCCGATCTTCCACTATCTGGTCAAGCCCGTCGATCCGGATGACCTGGCGCCGGCCATCGCCGTGGCGCGCGCCCGTTTCGACGAGTGGATCGACGCCCGCCGCCAGCGGGATCAGCTCGAGGTCAAGCTGGAGGAGCGCAAGATCATCGAGCGGGCGAAGGGCCTCCTGATGGACACCCGCGGACTCTCCGAGCGAGAGGCGTACCGCTTCCTCCAGAAGACCAGCCAGGACAAGAACACGCCCATGGTGGAGCTTGCCCGCAAGATTCTTCTGGCAGCGCCGCTGCTACAGAAGGAGTAACGGGTGATCGAGGTGACGGACCCGCGGCCTGGAGCACGGGAGGGGAAGGGAGCGGGCACCGCGGGGCACGTTTCCACGGGTATGGCGCCGGCCGCCGACGCGTCCGCGGCGCGACCGCCGCGCATCCTGGTCGTGGACGACGAGCCGCTGGCTCGGCAGATGTTCACGGACCTGCTGCACGCGCACGGCTTCGAGGTCGTCGCCGTCGCGCGGGGCGAGGAGGCGTTCGCGTTCATCCCCGAGGTCGACCTCGTGCTGCTGGACGCGATGCTTCCCGGGCGTGACGGCTGGTCCATCTGCCGGGAGATCAAGGCCGGCGCCGATCCGCTCTTCCCGGTCATCATGGTGACCGCCCGCACGTCCCCCGACGATGTCGTGCGCACGTTCGCGGCCGGGGCCGACGACTACGTCGCGAAGCCCTTCCACGTCGCCGAGCTGACGGCGCGCATCGAGTCCCGCCTGCGCGCCCACCGCGCGGAGCGCGCCATCCAGGAGGCCAATCGCAAGCTCTCGGAGATGGCGCGGCAGAACTACGAGCTCTATGAGCGCGCGCGGAAAGATGCCGAGGAGCGGGCCTCGCTGCTGCGCGAGCTGGATCACCGGGTCCGCAACAACCTCTCGGTGATCATGGGGCTCCTCGGCATGGAGCGGAATCGCCGGCCCTCGCGGCCGACCGCCGAAGCGCTCTCCAGCCTCGAGAACCGCTTGCGCGCCTTCCTCCTCGTGTACGAGGCGCTGAAGCGCCAGAACTACGGCGGTGTCCCCCTCCGGGAGATCATCGAGAAGCTGGCGCAGCGGCTCCGGAACGCCATCGATCCGGCCCGCCGGATCGAGCTCGACGTCGTCGGTGACTCGTTGCTCATCGACGAGCAGCAAGGCTTCGCCGTGGCGCTGACGCTGAACGAGCTGATCACGAACGCGCTGCGCCACGCCTTCCCCGAGGACCGTACCGGCCGGATCGAGATCCGCATGCTCCACGACCCGGCCGAGGTCCGGGTCGAGGTCGCGGACGACGGCGTCGGGATGCCGGAGACCGGCGACGGCGCCGAGGTCCTGGGCAGCGGTTCGAGCATCGTCGCCGCGCTGGTCCAGGGCGAGCTCGGCGGCCGGGTCGAGCGCTCCTCCGGCCCCCACGGCACGACCGTCGCCATCACCTTCCCCCGCGCGAGCGACACCCCCAAATACGGCGCGAAGTAGCGGCCGCGTTCCCCCTCGGCTGGCGGCGCACCGCGCCCCGGCCGGCGGCGGCCGGCGGCCTCAGAAGCTCGGCGGCTTGGGTTCCGGCTGCTTCGGGCCGAACGCCCACGCCGAGTGCGGAGCGGCGGCCAGCAGGAGGGTCGTGGAGCGGGGCAGGGAAGGAGTGACTCGAGCGGATCGAGCGGCCGCCGGCGGCGGGCCGAGCGGCGCCCGCTCACTTCGGCGACCGGTCGGACGCGGCCTAGCAGTCGCTACACTGCCCGACCAGCTCGAGCCGGTAGCCCTGCACCGCGAAGCCCGGCACCGGGCCGAGCCGCTGCAGCGCCGTCGCGTCGAGCCGCCCCGGCACATCCAGCACCGCGCCGCACGTCAGGCAGCGGGCGTGCGGATGCGGGTCGGTCCGTCCGTCGTAGCGCGCCGATCCGTCGCCGTACGTCAACTTCACGGCGAGGTCGCAGCCGACCAGCGTCTCCAGCGACTTGTACACCGTCGCCAGCGAGATGTCGGGGATCTCGCCGCGCACGGCCGTGAACACGTCGTCCGCCGTCGGATGCCGGTCCGTGCCGTGCAGGAAACGGTAAACGGCCGCCCGCTGTTCGGTGAAGCGCTGTCCGTTCGATTCCAGTGCCGCGCGCAGCCGCGCGTCGAGATCGAGCGTGGGCTCGCCCTTTTCGCTCGTCCCGGAGTCGTTCACGCCGACCATCTCGCGTCGCCTCCTCGTGCGCACGTCTCGCCACCGTTGGAAACGACCGGTAACATAGACCCGGCCCCGGGGGGTGTCAATAGTAATTCTCGCTTGCCGGAAGCACGCATCCCCTTCTCTGAAACGCAGTTGCAACCCCAACCGCCGAACCGCGCCCGCAGCCATGGACCCGACCAGCACCGTGCTCGCGCTCGCCGCCGACCTCATCTTCTCCGCCCGCATCCGCGGCGCCGCCCAGGCGGCCGGCGTCGCCGCGGCGACCGTGAACCGTCCGGACGACCTGGTTGCCCGCGCGCTCGCGGCGCCTCCTCGCCTGGTGCTCGTGGACCTGGACGCGCGCGGCGATATCGCGGGCGCGATACGCCGGCTCAAGGCCGACCCGGCCACGGCGGCTGTGCCGGTCGTGGCCTTCGTGTCGCACGTGCGCGAGGACGCGATCGCCGGCGCGCGTGAAGCGGGCGCCGACCGCGTCATGGCGCGCTCTGCGTTCGTGCGCGAGCTGCCGGCGCTGCTGAGGCGTGCGGCGGGCGGAAACGAGGGCGCCCCGGAACCGTGAGGTTCCGGGGCGCCCGGATGGGGAGGCGCGGAGCGGCTCAGGCCGCGTCCGCCTCCTCCTTCAGCTTGCAGTTCAGGCAGTAGCGCGCGTGCGGCATGACGTCGAGCCGCTGGAAGTCGATGAGCTGGCGGCAGCTATGGCACTGGCCGAAGCTCTCCGGCTCCTTGTAGAGGCGCCGCAGCGCCTCCTCGACGCGGTAGAGGTAGCGCCCCTCCTTGCTGGCGAAGAGGAGCATCTTCTCGCGCTCCATCGCGTCGGTGCCGAGATCGGCGATGTGGTCCGAGTACGAGTACAGGTCGGAATCGGCCTGCTCGGCCGAGATCTTGGCCAACTCGTCGAACTGCCCCAGGGACCGAAGCGCCCGCTCGCGCTCGCGGAGCAAGCGCTGCTGCAGATGCTCGATCTGCTTCTTGGTGAGCTTCTTGGCCATCGACATCGCCTCCATCGGCATCGTGCGGGACCGCCGGCTTCGCGCACGGGGCGGGTTCGTCTGGGGGGCGGACGGGGTGCTGCGGGCGGCGCGCGGCCCAATCCGAAATAGACCAAACAATTTAACCGCAGGTGGTTCGGCGGACAAGTGGAGGGATGGGCGGTGCGGCGGGCCAGTGCATCCAGGCGAGCGGGGCCGGGCTGCGGGTCGAGGCGCGGGCGGCTCGCCGCGAGCGGGGAGCTCGAGGCGCGAGCGGGGCGAGCTGCGGCGCCGCGCGTTGCCGCTCGCCCGGGCGGGGCGGTATCATGGGATCTTCCACCCTATGCTGCGGAGGAGTCATGGCGGCACCCGAACAGGCCATCGAAGCACTGCTTCTCGAGCACCGCGTATTTCCGCCCTCCGAGGAATTCCGGCGGCAGGCCGACATCTCGGACCCCGGGGTCTACGGGCGCGCGCTCGAGGACCCGGAGGCGTACTGGGCGGAGTGGGCGCGGGAGCTGGAGTGGTTCGAGCCGTGGACGGAGGTGTTGGAGTGGCGGCCGCCGCACGCCAGGTGGTTTGTCGGGGGGAAGCTGAACGCCGCCCACAACTGCCTGGACCGGCATCTGGCGGGGCCGCGGCGGAACAAGGCGGCGCTGATCTGGGAGGGGGAGCCCGGGGACGAGCGGGTCTACACCTACTGGGACCTGCACCGCGAGGTGTCGCGGTTCGCGAACGTGCTGAAGTCGTTGGGCGTGAAGCGCGGGGACCGGGTGGCGATCTACCTGCCGATGGTGCCGGAGGCGGCGATCGCGATGCTGGCGTGCGCACGGATCGGGGCGGTGCATTCGGTCGTGTTCGGGGGGTTCTCGGCGGACAGTCTGCGGGACCGGATCATCGACGCCGCGGCGCGGGTTCTGGTGACGTCGGACGGCGGCTTCCGGCGGGGGCGGGCCGTCGCGCTGAAGGAGGCGGCGGACGTCGCGCTGCGGGAGACCCCGACGATCGAGCACGTGGTGGTGGTGAAGCGGGGGGGCGGCCTGGACACGCCGGTGCGGATGACGGCCGGTCGGGACCACTGGTACCACGAGCTGATGGCGGAGGCGTCCGCCCGGTGTCCCGCCGAGTCGATGGACGCGGAGGACCTGCTCTACATCCTGTACACGTCGGGCACGACCGGGAAGCCGAAGGGGATCGTGCACACGACGGGCGGCTACATGACGCAGGTGCACGCGACGACGAAGTGGGTCTTCGATCTCAAGGAGGAAGACGTCTACTGGTGCACGGCGGACGTCGGCTGGGTGACGGGGCATAGCTACATCGTGTACGGGCCGCTGGCGTGCGGGGCGACCGTGCTGATGTACGAGGGCGCACCGGACTGGCCGGACCGCGGGCGTTTCTGGCGCCTGATCGAGAAGTACGGCGTGACGGTCTTCTATACGGCGCCGACGGCGATTCGGGCGTTCATGCGCTGGGGCACGGACTGGCCGGCGCGCTTCGACCTGTCGACGCTGCGGCTGCTCGGGAGCGTGGGTGAGCCGATCAACCCCGAGGCGTGGATGTGGTACCACGAGCACATCGGCCACGGCCACTGCCCGGTGGTGGACACGTGGTGGCAGACGGAGACGGGCGCGATCATGATCACGCCGCTCCCGGGGATCGTGGCGACGAAGCCGGGGAGTGCGACGGTTCCGTTCCCGGGCATCCGGGCGCAGGTGCTGAACAACGACGGCCACGAAGTGAAGGCGGGCTTTCTGGCCATTCCGTCGCCCTGGCCGTCCATGCTCCGTACCATCTGGGGCGACGACGCGCGCTACCGGGAGACGTACTGGTCGAAGTGGCCGAACATCTACTTCCCGGGCGACGGCGCGAAGATCGACGACGACGGCTACTTCTGGCTGTTGGGCCGCGTCGACGACGTGCTGAACGTGGCGGGCCATCGGATCGGCACGATGGAGGTCGAGAGTGCGCTGGTGGATCACCCGGCGGTGGCGGAGGCGGCGGTGGTCGGTCGTGCCGACGAGGTGAAGGGGCAGGCGATCGCCGCGTTCGTGACGGTGAAGGAAGGGGTGGAAAGCTCCGATACTCTTCGTCAGGAACTGCGGCACCACGTCGCGGAGAAGATCGGCGCCATCGCCCGTCCGGACGACATCCTGTTCGCGGCGGACCTGCCGAAGACGCGCTCCGGCAAGATCATGCGCCGGCTGCTGCGCGACATTGCCGAGGGGCGCGCGCTCGGGGATACGACGACGCTCGCCGACCCCGCGGTGGTGGCCCGCCTGAAGACGGAGTACGAGGAAAAGGAGGGGTAGCCGGCGCATGTCCGCGACGCCGCTACGATCGATCCCGACCAGCGAACGCCTGCTGCAGGCCGTGGTCCAGGCCGTGGAGACCGTCTTCCACGGAAAGCGTGAAGTCGTGCGGCTGGCCACGGCGGCCCTGCTGGCCCGCGGACACATCCTGTTCGAGGACATCCCGGGCGTCGGCAAGACCACGCTGGCGCGCTCGCTCGCCCGGGCGCTCGGCCTGGCGTTCCGGCGCATCCAGTTCACGAGCGACCTGCTCCCGTCCGACGTGCTCGGCGTCTCGGTCTACGACCCGAGCACGTCGTCGTTCGTCGTACGGCCGGGCCCGCTGTTCGCCAATGTGGTGGTGGCGGACGAGATCAACCGGGCGCCGCCGCGCACGCAGAGCGGCCTCCTGGAGGCGATGCAGGAGGGCCGCGTCACGATCGACGACCGGACCTACGAGTTGCCGCGCCCGTTCCTCGTCCTGGCCACGCAGAACCCTCTCGAGCACCACGGCACGTATCCGCTCCCGGAGAGCCAGCTCGACCGCTTCCTGATGCGGCTCGCCATCGGCTATCCGGACGAGCACTCCGAGCGCCGGATCCTGCTGGAGTCGGCGCGGACGGACGATCCCGCCGACGCGATCGAGCCCGTCCTCGGCCTCGCCGAGGTGCTGGCGTTGCAGGAGCGCGTCGACGAGGTCCACGCGGATCCTGCGGTCGTCGACTACCTCATGCGCATCGTGCGCGCGACGCGCACCGACGCGCGCATCCGCCTGGGCGCCTCGCCGCGGGCGGCGATCGCGCTCTTCCGCGCGGCCCGCGCGTACGCGCTCGTGGACGGCCGCGCGTTCCTCACCCCGGACGACGTGCGCCGCCTCGTGGTGCCCTGCCTTGCGCACCGGATCCTGGCCGGCGGCGCGGCCGCGGGGAGCGCCGAGGCGCACGAGGCCGGCGCCGCGCTCCTCGAGGAGATCGCGGACGCGACGCCGATCCCGCTCTGACGCGCAGCCGAGGCATGGACGCGGTCCGGCTCCCGGCACGCGGGTCCACGGCGGAGCCGCCGCGCACGGCGACGCTCGGTGCGCGCCTGCGCCGCCGGTTCCGGCCGCCGCGCCGGCTGTCCTTCCTGCGCGGCGGCCGCTGGCTCGCCGCCGCGATCCTCGCCGTCGGTCTCGGCGGCCTGAATACCGGTAACAACCTCCTGTACCTTCTGTTGGGCGGTCTCCTCGGGCTCGTCGTGCTCAGCGGCTGGCTCTCGGAGCAGGCCGTGGGCAAGGTGGCCATTCGGCGGCGCATCCCCCGGGCGCTCACTGCCGGCCAGCCGGCCCGCCTGTTCTACACCATCCATAACGGGAGCCGCCGCTGGCCGAGCTACCTGCTGGAGATCCGCGAGCGGGAGGTCTCCGCGCGCGCATTCGTGCCGCTGGCTGGCCCGGGCGAGGGTGTCGAGGCCCGGGGTGAGGTGGTGTTTCCGCGGCGCGGCGTGTACACGCTCGGCACCGTGACGGTGGGCACGAGCTACCCCTTCGGCTTCTTCCGCAAGGAGCGGGATCTGGAGCTTCCGGGGCTGGCCGTGGTGTGGCCGCGGACGGACCGCGGCGTGCGGGAGCCGCGGCGGGCGGGCGCCCACGTCCGGCGCCTCGGCCCCAGGCCGGCATCGCTTCCCGGCGGCCGGGGCGACTACCGCGGGCTGCGGCCCTACCGCCCGGGCGACGATCCGCGCGACGTGCACTGGCGGACGACCGCGCGCCTGGGCGACCCCGTGATCCGGGAGTACGACCGCGAGGACGCCGAGACGCTCTGGATCTGCCTCGACCTGGCCGCGCCGGCCGGCGACGTGGCCGAGGAAGCCGTCGAGATCGCCGCGGCGCTGGCGAGCGGCGCGGTCCGGCGCGGCGAGCGCTTCGGGCTGGCCACGCCGGACGAGGTCGTGCCGCTTGGTGCCGGTCCGGGCCATCTGGAGCTCGTCCTGGACGCGCTCGCACGGGCCGAGTTCCGGCCGCGCGCGCCCGGCGTCCAGCGCCCAGCGGACCCGTCCGCGTGCGTGCTGGTCACGGCCGGGCGCGCTGCCGGCGACTACGGGGACCGCTACGTGGCGGCGCCGGGCGGATGACGCTCGTCGAGGCGCAGCAGCGCGCCCTGGGCCTCACGGCCCTCGCCGTCGTCGCCGCCTACGGCAGCGCCACGGGGCTGGCATCCCCTGCGCTCGCGCCCGCGGCGCTGCTGCTCGTCGTGGGGCTGTTCTGGCGCGTGCCCGCGGAATGGAGCGGCCACCTCGAGCGGATCGGCGTGACCGTGGCCGTGCTGCTCGTCTCCCGCGCGGCCTACCATGCGCTCTTCCAGAACGACGACGTCATCTACGCGATGGCGGACCTGTTGCTCGCGCTGCTCGGGATCGAGGGGATCCGCGCCGGCGGCGGGCGGGTCAGCGGCCGCGTCTACGGGCTGTGCCTGGCGCTGGTCCTGGCGGCGAGCGCGTACCGGCCGGGCGTCGCGTTCGCGGCGGCGTTCCTCGCCTTCATCGGAATGGGGACGCTCTCGCTGTTCATCGGCAACCTGCGGCGCGAGGCGGAGGAGCGGGCGCTGCCGGGGGTGCCGATCCCGGTTCGGTTCCTCGGGCGGGTCGTGCTCCTGTCGGGCTTCTCGATCCTCGGCGGCGTGCTGCTCTTCCTCTTCTTCCCGCGCGTCTCCGGCGGCTGGATCCCGCGGCGCTCGGCCGGCCCGACCGTCGTCGGCTTCAGCGACGACGTCGCGCTGACGGCGTTCGGCTCGCGCCTCACGGAGAACCCCGAGGTGGTGCTGCGGGTGGAGTTCCCGGACGGGCGCCCCGCCGATGTCGAGGGGCTGCACTGGAAGGGGCGCTCGTTCGACCGCTTCGACGGCGAGCGCTGGACGAGGACCGTCGGGATCCCGCCCGCGCTCGGTCCGACGCGCGGCTACGAGTCGCAATGGGGCGGCCCGACGCTCCGCCAGATCGTCTACGCGAAGCCGCTCGACGTCCCGGTCCTCTTCGCGCTCCACCCGGTCGTGGACGTGACGCCGCGCTCCCGGATCCGCGTCGGCCTGGACGACTCGGGCGACCTGGTCTACTCCGGCGGCGCGCCGCCGGTCTACCTGGCGGCGTCGCTCGCGCGGGCACCGACGCCGGAGGCGCTGCGCCGCGCCGTGGAGGAAGCGGCGCCGGCGGACTCGTACTACGTGCAGTTGCCGCGACTTCCCTCGCGGATCCGGCGCCTGGCGGACTCGCTTACGGCCGGCGCCACCAACCGCTACGACCGCGTCGCGGCGGTTCGGGACTGGCTCCGCGGCCAGTTCCGCTACACGCTGGACCTCCCGGCGCGCGCCGACCAGACCTCGATCGACTACTTCCTCTTCGATCGGCGCGAGGGGCACTGCGCGTACTTCTCGACGGCGATGATCGTGCTGCTGCGGTCGATCGGGATCCCGGCGCGCAACGTGGACGGCTTCCTGGGCGGGGAGTGGAACGAGCTCGGCAATTACCTGGTGGTCACCCAGAACCGCGCGCACTCCTGGGTGGAGGTCTGGTTCCCGGACTTCGGCTGGGTGGCGTTCGATCCGACGCCGGCGACGGGTGTCTCCGGCGGCGGCCCGGGCCCGGCCCGCTGGCTCGAGCCCGTCCGCCTGGCCCTCGATGCGCTGGAGCACCGCTGGGGGAAGTGGGTGCTGGACTACGACCTCGGCACGCAGCTCGGCCTGTTCGAGCGGACGGCGCGCCTCTTTTCCCGCCCGCCCTCCGAGGGCACGCGAATGCGGGGGTGGCGGCCCTCCCGCCAGGCGCTGCTGCTGATGCTGGTCGTCGCCGCGGCCGCCGCCGCGTTCGCCGCCCGGCGCAGGGCGGCGGAGCCGCCGCTCTCCGCGGAGGCGCGCCTCTACCGCCGCCTCCGGAGGATGTACGCCCGCGCCGGGATCGAGACGCCCGACTCGCTCACGCCGCTCGCGTTCGCCGAGGCGCTCGAGCGCTCCGGCGCGCCCGGGGCGGCACGGGCCCGCGAAGTCGTCTCCGCGTACGTCCGGGCGCGGTTCGGCGGCGAGGAGATCGGCGAAGAGGCCCGGGCCCGAATGCGCGCGGATCTCGCCGCGCTGCGCGGCGAGATCCGCGCGGCGACGACCGGCAGCCGGGCGCCAGCCCTGCGTGTCTGACCGAGTGCGCGCTCCCTCGTCGGACGGCGGAGCGGGCGAGTGGGCGAGTGCGCGAGTGGGCGAGCGCGCGAGCGGCGGAGTGGGCGGAGCGGGAGGTCGCCCTTCCCCCACTCCGCCACTCGTCCGCTCCCCCACTCGTGAATCACCCCGGCGTGTCGGCCAGCGGGTCCACGGTGGCGGGGTGCTTCGGGCGCTCGTCGGGCACGGGCTTGCGCAGCTTCGGGGCGGCGGGGATCCCGAGCGCCACCTCGCCCGGGCCGATGTCCTTCGTGGCCACGGCGAGCGCGCCGAGCATCGAATCCGGCGCCATGTGCACGCCGGCGAGCACCGTGGCGTGGTACGTGACGCGGACCCCGTCGCCGAGCTCGGTGACGGGGCAATCGACATCGCGACCGTCGGCCAGCGAGTGCGTGTGGCTGTAGATGTTCGCGTAGTCGGCGATGGAGACGCGGTTGCCGAGGACGATCCCGCCCCGGTCGTCGAGCAGCACGTGGCGGTGGACGACGACGTCGTCGCCTACATCCATGTTGTAGCCGTACGAGAACTTGACGAAGTGGAACGCCTTGAAGTTGCGACCGCAGCGGCGGAAGATGTGGCGCGCCAGCACCCGCCGGAATTCGACGCCGAGATGGACGTTCTCGCCGAGGGCGCTCTTGTCGAACATCTCCCAGAGCCAGAGGAGCGGCTTGACCCGGTAGTAGCGCTCCGGGTCGATGTCCGCGTAGTACTCGGGCTCGAGCGTGATGTTGCGCGGGTCCATCTGGAGCAGCGCCACCTGCGTGGCGAGCGGCAGCTCCGCCGGGTCCGCGTCGCGGTACTGCGGGTAGTAGAGGTCGGTGAGGACGCGGCGGCACAGCTCGTCGCGGTCCGTCGCCGGGTCGGACAGCTCCTCCGCCAGCTCACCGAGCCAGCGGTCGTAGAGCCGGCGCGCCGGCTCCGCTATATCGACCTGCCTCAAGGGCAAGAACGGCATCGCCACCCCCCGGATCCTCACTCGACTCGGCGCGCGCGTGCCGCCGCCGAGCGGGAGAAGCTTAGGCCGCGCGCGCGAAGTGTCAACGCGGACGCGGGAGCGCCTCCCTCTGTTCGCTACAACGCCTGGAGGGCCCGGTCGAGATCCTCGAGCAGGTCCTCCGGATCCTCGATCCCCACCGACAGCCGCACCAGGCCGTCGGTGATCCCCATGCGCTCCCGCATCTCCGCCGGCACGGATGCGTGGGTCATGGTAGCCGGGTGGTTGATGAGGGACTCGACACCGCCGAGGCTCTCGGCGAGCGCGAAGAGGCGGGTGCCCTCGAGCAGCCGGCGCGCCCGGTCGAGCGTGCCGACGTCGATGCTGACCATGCCCGTGAAGCCGCGCATCTGCTTGCTGGCGAGCTCGTGGTCCGGGCTGTCCGGGAGACCGGGGTAATAGACCGCCTGCACCTTGGGGTGCTCCGCCATGTGCCGCGCCACGAGCAGGCCGTTGCGGTTGTGCGCCTCCATCCGCACGGCGAGCGTCTTGGTGCCGCGCAGCACGAGCCAGGCGTCCATGGGACCCGGGACGCCGCCAGTGGCCTTCTGCATGAAGCGGAGGTCCTCGGCCACCTGCTCGTCGCTCGTGACGATGATCCCGCCGATGACGTCCGAGTGACCGTTCAGGTACTTCGTGCTCGAGTGCATGACGATCGTCGCGCCCAGCGCCAGCGGCTGCTGGTTGTACGGGGACGCGAACGTGTTGTCGACGCAGAGGTGGACGCCGGCGTCCCGCGCGATGGCGGCGAGGGCGCGGATGTCGGCGACGCGCATCATCGGGTTCGTGGGCGTCTCGATGTGGACGAGCCGCGTCGAGGGGCGGAGCGCCCGGCGCACGTTCTCCGGGTCCCGTGTGTCCACCGGCGTGAACTCGACGCCCAGCTTCGCGAAGACGAGCTGGAACATCCGGTGGGTGCCGCCGTAGACGTTCTCCTCGTAGACGACGTGGTCGCCGCTCGACAGGCGTTTCACGAGCGCCTCGATCGCGGCGAGCCCGCTGGCGAAGGCCGCGCCGTAGCGCGCGCCCTCCAGCGAGGCGACGTTCTCCTCGAGCGCGCTCCGCGTCGGATTCGTCACCCGGGCGTACTCGTAGCCGCCGCGCGGCTTGCCGAACGCCTCCTGCACGTAGGTGGAGGTCTGATAGATCGGCGGCATGATCGCGCCGCTGGTCGGATCCGGCGCCTGGCCGGCGTGGATCGCGCGGGTGGCGAAGCGGTAGTCGCGGTCGCTCATCGGAGTGGCGCCTGACGGGTTGCGAGACGAGAGCGGCCCGGTCCCTGCCAGGTGGCGGGGCTCATCCGGGCCGGGTTCCGGCCGATAATCTACCTCTACCGGCCCTGGCGGCAACGCCGTGGCCCCAGCGCGCGGAGGAACGACGCTTGGTTTCGGTTCTGGCGCACGAGCGGGTGGCGACGCCGGGCGTGACGCCCGGTCGCTGGATCTACATGCTGCACGGCATCTACGGCGCGGGGCGCAACTGGGGCTCCATCGCGCGGCGGGTCGTGCGCGATCTGCCCGATTGGGGGGCGGTGCTCGTGGACCTGCGGGAGCATGGCGAGTCGGGCGGCTTCGAGGGCCCGCACACGCTGGAGGCGGCGGCGGCGGACCTGGCGGCGCTCGTCGAGGTCGGGCCGCCGAGCACGGCGCTCCTCGGGCATTCGTTCGGCGGGAAGGTGGCGCTGGTGTACGCACGGCGCCATGCGACGAGGGCGGGACTCCGGCAGCTCTGGGTCGTGGATTCGACGCCGGAGGCGGGCGGCGCGCGCGGCAGCGCCTGGGAGATGCTGGAGGTGCTCCGGCGGCTCCCCGGCCCGTTCGCCTCGCGCACGGCCGCCGTGGAGGCGCTGCAGGCCCAGGGCATCGAGCTGCCGGTCGCGCAGTGGGTCTCGAGCAACCTGGCGCGGGAGGGGGAGTCGTACCGCTGGCGGCTCGACCTCGACGTGATGGAGGAGCTGCTGCGGGACTTCGCCCGGACGGAGGCGTGGGATGCGGTCGAGGACCCGCCGCCGGGGCTCGTCATCCATTTCGTGAAGGCCGAGGGCTCCTCGATCCTGACCGAGACGGCGGCCGCGCGGATCGAGGCGGCGGGACGGGCGAGCGGCCGTGTCTTCCTGCATCGCGTGGCCGGCGGCCACTGGGTCAACGCCGAGAACCCGGAGGCGCTCCTCACGCTGCTCGTGCGGGAGCTGCCGTCGGTGTCGTGATCGCCGGCTCCGGGCCGGCGCGTCACACTTCTTGCCAGCCGGGACGCGACCCGCGTCCCGGTCCCGTCCGAATCAGGAGTCACGAATGGCGTTCGAGGTACCGAAGGACCTGATGGTCAGCGTGTCCGGCGTGCGCGGCCGTGTGGGCGAGGCGCTCACGCCGGAGATCGTGTCGCGCTTCGCGGCCGCGTACGGCGCATACCTGCGCGACTCGGCGGGAAACCGCCGGCCGCGCGTCGTGCTCGGGCGGGACTCGCGCACGTCCGGGCCGATGTTCGCGCGCGCGGTCTCGGCGGCGCTCGAATCCGTCGGCTGCGACGTGGTCGAGATCGGCCTCGCGCCCACGCCGACGACGCTCTTCGCCATCCGCGGCGAGCATGCCGACGGCGCCATCGTCGTCACGGCGAGCCATAACCCGGTGGAGTGGAACGCGCTCAAGTTCGCCTCCGCGGAGGGGATGTTCCTGGACGGCGATCAGGCGGCGCGGATGCGCGAGTTCCTGGACGCGCGCCCGATCCCGCGGGCGGGGTGGGACGGCCTCGGCCGGGTCGAGCGCCGGGAGGACGCGGCCGCCCGGCACGTCGAGGCGGTGCTCGCCGTCCCGTACCTGGATGTCGAGGGGTTGCGCCGCCGGCGTTTCCGCGTGGCGCTCGACTGCATCCGCGGCGCCGGCGCCGTGCTGCTGCCGCGGTTGCTCGAGCAGCTCGGGTGCGAGGTGATCGGGATCAACCTGGAGCCGGACGGTCGCTTCCCGCGCGCGCCGGAGCCCGTGGCCGAGAACCTCGGCGAGCTCGAGCGGGTGGTGCGGGAGTCCGGCGCCGACATCGGCATGGCGACGGACCCGGACGCCGACCGGCTGTCGCTCGTCGGCAACGGCGGCCGCGCGATCGGCGAGGACTTCACGCTGGCGCTGGCCGCGCAGCTCGTGCTGCGGCACCGGCAGGGGCCCGTCGTCACGAACCTCTCGTCCTCCCGCGTGATCGAGGACGTGGCCGCGGCGGCGGGCGTGCCGTTCCGCCGCGCGCCGGTCGGCGAGATCAACGTCGCCCGGGCCATGGAGCAGGACGGCGCGGTGATCGGCGGGGAAGGGAACGGCGGCGTCATCCTCCCGGACGTGCATCTCACGCGGGACTCGGCGGTCGCGGCGTCGCTCGTGCTACAGCTCCTGCTGGAGCTGGGTCGGCCGGTGGACGAGATCGTCGCGCAGTTCCGGCCGTACCGGATCGTGAAGGACAAGCTGCCGCGGGATGCCGGCGACCTGGACGCGGCGTACGGCACGCTGGAGCGGGCGCTCGGCGCCCCGGAGGCCGACCGGCAGGACGGCCTGCGCCTCGGCTGGCCGGCGGACGCGAAGTGGGTGCACCTGCGGGCGTCGGGCACCGAGCCGATCCTGCGCATCATCGCCGAGGCGCCGTCGGAGGCCGAGGCGCGGCAGCTCGTCTCCGCCGCGCGCGAGGCGCTGGCGGGGTAGGCGCGCGCCTCGTCGCACGGCCGGGGACTTGCACATCGTTCCAGGGGTATGAGCCCCTGGTGAAGGACTCCCAGTCGAATACGGAAGCGACGGTATGTGTGGAATCGTGGGCTATATCGGCGACCGTAACTCCGTCCCGCTCCTGGTCGAGGGGCTGAAGCGGCTCGAGTACCGCGGCTACGACTCCGCCGGCGTGACCGTGCTCGAGGACGGACATCTCGAGACGCGAAAGACCGCGGGGAAGATCGCTGCGCTCGAGAAGCTGCTCGGCAACGGCGATGCGCCGCGCGGCTCGGTGGGCATCGCCCACACGCGCTGGGCGACGCACGGCCCGCCGAACACGCAGAACGCCCACCCGCACACCGACTGCACGGGCGAGATCGCCGTGGCGCACAACGGCATCATCGAGAACGCGGCCGTGCTGCGGACGAAGCTCGAGTCGCTCGGCCACAAGTTCGCCAGCGAGACGGACACCGAAGTCCTCGCGCACCTCATCGAGGAGGCGTGGGACGGCGAGCTGGAGGACGCCGTACGCGCGGCCTTGCAGCAGGTCGAGGGCGCCTTCGGCCTGGCCATCATGAGCAGCCGCGACCCGGGCACGCTCGTGGCCGCCCGCAAGGGGAGCCCGCTGCTGGTCGGGATCGGGCGCGAGGGCGAATACTACATCGCCAGCGACGTGGCGGCCGTCCTCGCGCAGACCCGCCAGGTGGTCTACCTCGACGACGGCGAGATGGCCGTGCTGACGCGCGACGGCTACGAGACGTTCAAGCTCGACGGCGGCTCCGTGAACAAGGAGGTCCGCCAGATCGAGTGGGACCTCGAGGCCATCGAGAAGGGCGGCTTCGAGCACTTCATGCTGAAGGAGATCTTCGAGCAGCCCGAGACGCTGCGGAACACGATGCGCGGCCGGCTGCTCGAGGAGGAAGGCACCGCGAAGCTGGGCGGCATCACGATCTCGCCGGCGGAGCTGAAGGCGGTGCAACGCATCATCGTGACCGGCTGCGGCACCTCCTGGCACGCCGGCCTGCTCGGCGGCTACATGCTGGAGGAGCTGGCGCGGCTGCCCGCGGAGGTGGAGTACGCGTCGGAGTTCCGCTACCGGAACCCGGTGGTGGACGAGCACACGCTGGTCATCGCGATCAGCCAGTCCGGCGAGACCGCGGATACGCTCGCCGCCATGCGCGAGGCGAAGCAGCGGGGCGCGGGCGTGATGGGGATCGTCAACGTGGTGGGCTCGACGATCGCGCGGGAGTCCGACTTCGGGATCTACCTCCACGCCGGGCCGGAGATCGGCGTGGCGTCCACCAAGGCGTTCACGAGCCAGGTGGTGGCGCTCTCGCTCTTCACGCTGCTGCTCGGCCGCCTCCGCAACCTGTCCGTGCTCCAGGGCCGCGAGATCGTGGCCGCGCTGCGCCGTCTGCCGGACCAGGTCGAGCAGGTCCTCGGGCTGAACGACAGCATCCGCGAGATCGCACGCACGTACAAGAGCGCGCCCAACTTCCTCTACCTGGGCCGCGGCTACAACTTCCCGACCGCGCTCGAGGGCGCGCTCAAGCTCAAGGAGATCAGCTACATCCACGCCGAGGGGCTCCCCGCGGCCGAGATGAAGCACGGCCCGATCGCGCTCATCGACGAGAACATGCCCGTCGTCGTGATCGCCCCCAACGACAGCGTCTACAACAAGATCACGTCGAACGTGCAGGAGGTGAAGGCGCGCGGCGGCCGCATCATCGCCGTCGTGACCGAGGGGAACGCCGAGCTCGACGGCATGGTCGACCACCTCATCCCGATCCCCGCCACCATCGACCCGCTGACGCCGGTGCTGGCCACCGTCCCGCTCCAGCTCCTGGCGTACCACGTGGCCGTCATGCGCGGCTGCAACGTGGACATGCCGCGCAACCTGGCCAAGTCCGTGACGGTGGAGTAGGCCGAGTCCGGGCGGGCGCATGCGTCGCGCCCGGACGGGCTCACCGGACCGCGCCGGGCCGGGCCTCCATGACGTGAAGGACGCCGAGCACGTGCCTGGAGTGGGTCACGAGCTCGAGACCCGCGGCCCGCGCCAGCTCGTGTGGCTCGCGGTTCCAGCGGCAGGCCAGCGCGCGGTGGTGCGCGTCCGCGGTGCGGTCCTGGAAGCGTCCGATCCACTCGCGGCTGCTCCGGCCGTGCTCGAGCAGCAGAATCCGGCCGTCCGGCCGGCACACCCGCGCCATCTCCCGCAGCGCCGCCACGGGATCCAGGAACGTGCACGTCGACAGCGACGACATCACCGTGTCGAACGTGGCGTCCCGGAACGCGAGCGCCTCGACCTCCATCACCGCGAAGCTCGCCCGCACCGGCAGGTGGCGGGCCTTCTCCCGGGCGCGGCGCAGCATTCCCTCGGTGGCGTCCGCGGCGACGATCCACGCATCCGCGGGCAGGAACGCGAAGTTCCGGCCGGTGCCCGCCGCGACCTCGAGGATCCGGCCCCGCGCCCGCCGGAAGATCCGCTTCCGGAGCCTGCGGACGAACAGCGCCTCGGGCACTCCCTCGGCCCAGTCATAGACGGGCGCGAAGCCCTCGTATTTCTCGCGTATCGCCTTGTTGTCCATGGGACTATCCGGCTCGCTCCTTGCATGCCTGCGCGCGGGTCCCCGCCCATTCACGCGAGCAAGGGAGGCGAGATGAAGGCCAGGGACATCATGACGGCCAACCCCGCGTGCTGCCGGCCGAGCGACACCGCGCGGGACGCCGCGAAGTTGATGGAATCCCGGGATTGCGGGTGCGTCCCCGTCGTCTCGGACGAGGGCTCCCGGCACCTGGTCGGCGTCGTGACCGACCGCGACCTGGCGCTGCGCGGTCTCGCGCACGATATGGGGCCGGACACGCCGCTGGAAGACCTGATGTCGTTCGACGTGAGCTGCTGCCACCCGGACGACGATGTGCGCGAGATCGAGCGGATCATGATGGAGCGGCAGGTGCGGCGGGTGCCGGTCGTGGACGACGAGCGGCGAGTCGTGGGCATCGTCGCGCAGGCGGACCTGGCGGTCTCCGAGGAGGCCGGCACGAGCGCCGGCGAGGTCGGGCGGGTCGTCGAGCGGATCTCGGAGCCGGAGGACGCCGTCCGGGATCGGGGCGCAGTCCTGCACGGCGAAGGGCGATCGGGGCGCTGACCCGCGGCGTTGCGGGGGCGTGGACGGCGCCGGGCGCGGAGCCCGGCGCCGTTTCGCGTTCCACGAGGTGGCCGGCGGTGCGCGGTCCCTCCGTTCGTTGACACCCCCGCGACGCGCGCCTTACCGTTACGCCCGTTCCGGAACAGGTCGAGGGGCGCCATTCACGGGTGAGGGGTCGTGCGCGTCGTGCTGCAACGGGTCTCGCGGGCGCGGGTCACCATCGACGGGCGGGTGTCGGGCGAGATCGGCCGCGGGTTCCTGCTTCTGGTGGGCTTCCGCGTGGGGGACGACATCGAGGCGCTCCGCTGGATGGCCGACAAGGTAGTGTCGCTGCGCCTGTTCGGCGATGCGGAGGGGAAGATGAACCTCGGCCTCGAGGACGTGGCCGGCGGCCTGCTCGTGGTGTCGCAGTTCACGGTGTACGGCGACACGCGGAAGGGGCGGCGCCCGAGCTTCATCGAGGCCGCGCCGCCGCCGGTGGCGATCCCGCTCTACGAGCGCTTCGTCGAGCTGCTGCGGGAGCGGGCGCCCGGTCCGGTGGAGACGGGCGAGTTCGGCGCGATGATGGACGTCGAGCTCGTGAACGATGGACCGGTGACGCTGATCCTGGAGCGCTGAGGCGCCACGCGAGGCTCGCATCCGACCATGACCGCCGAGACCCGCCCGACCCTGATCCTGGCCTCTCAGTCCCCGCGCCGCGCGCAGCTCCTCTCGATGCTCGGGCTCGACTTCGAGGTCCTGCCGGCGGACATCGACGAGAGCTACCGGCCGGGGGAGTGGCCCTCCGCCCACGCCCGCCGGCTCGCGGAGGAAAAGGCGCTGCGTGTGGCGGCGACGCGGCCCGAGGCCGTCGTGGTCGGGAGCGATACGGTCGTCGTCCTCGACGACGAGGTGCTCGGCAAGCCGCGCGACCCCGAGGAGGCGCTGCGCATGCTCATGCGCCTGCAGGGGCGCGAGCACAGAGTCGAGACGGGGATCGCCGTGGTGGGCCCGACGCCGGCGGGGAGCGCGCCCGGGCGGCGCCCCGAGCTGCGCAGCGGGGTGGAGGGCGTGGACGTCCGCTTCCGCGCGTTCGGCGACGACACGGCCCGGCAGTACATCGCCACGGGGGAGCCGCTCGACAAGGCCGGCGCCTACGGCATCCAGGGCCACGGCGCGACGCTGGTCGAGCGCATCGACGGCGATTTCTTCGCCGTCATGGGGCTGCCCATCGTCCGGATGATGGCGTTGCTGGAGGAGATCGGCTGGCGGTACAACTTCCGCGGACTGGAGCCGGTGTAGCGATGGACGTCCCCGAGAGCGTGCGTTGGGCCGTCGACGCCCGCGCGGTCGAGCTGCTGGACCAGACCCGGCTCCCCGAGGAGGAGCGCTGGATCGCCATCCGCGACGCCGCCGGGATGGCCGCCGCCATCCGCGAGATGCGCGTGCGAGGCGCGCCGGCCATCGGCGTCGCGGCGGCGATGGCGCTCGCGCTGGAGCTGGCGCAGGCGACGTCGCTCGCGCCGGAGGCGTTCCGCCGCCGGCTCGCGGACGCCGCGGCGACCCTCCGCTCGGCGCGCCCGACGGCGGCGAACCTGGCGTGGGCCGTCGGCCGGCTCGTGGCGGTGGCGGAGGAGCACCGGGACGCGGCGCCGGGCGTCGTCGCGTGCAAGGTGTGGGGCGAGGCGGACCGGGTCCGCGCCGAGGACCGCGACATGTGCCGCCGGATCGGCGAGAACGCGCTCGACCTCTTCCCGTCCGGCGCGCTGCGGGTCCTCACGCACTGCAACGCCGGCGCGCTGGCCACCGGCGGGATCGGCACGGCGCTGGCGGCGGTCTACCTGGCGCACGAGCGGGGCCGGGAGGTGCGCGTGTTCGCCCCGGAGGCGCGGCCGCTGCTGCAGGGGAGCCGGCTCACGGCGTGGGAGCTGAGCCGCGCCGGGATCCCCGTGACGCTGATCGTCGACTCGGCGGCGGCCGGGCTCATGGCCGCGGGGCGGGTCGACCTCGCCATCGTGGGCGCGGACCGGGTCGCGGCGAACGGCGACGTCGCCAACAAGGTCGGCACCTACGCGCTGGCGGTGCTGGCGGCGCGGCACGGGATCCCGTTCTACGTCGCGGCCCCGTCGAGCACCGTGGACCTGGCCACGCCGACCGGCGCCGACATCCCGATCGAGGAGCGGGACCCGGACGAGGTGCGGCGCGGCTTCGGCCGGCTCACCGCGCCGCCCGGCGTGGACGTCTGGGCGCCGGCGTTCGACGTGACGCCGGCGGAGCTGGTGACGGCGCTCGTCACGGACCGCGGCGTGGCGCGGCCGCCGTACCGCGAGTCGCTCGTCGGGCTGTTCGGGGAGGGCCGCCCCGGGACCGGGGCGGCCGCAGCGGAGGGCGGTGCGGCATGAGCTCGATCCTGGCCATCGATCAGGGGACCACGGGCACGACCTGCCTCGTGCTGGACGAGCACAGCGAGGTCCGCGCCCGGGCGTACTCGGAGTTCACGCAGCACTACCCGGAGCCCGGCTGGGTCGAGCACGACCCGGAGGAGATCTGGGAGGTGACGCTGCGGGTGGCGCGCGACGCGCTGCGGGAGGCGGAGCGCGCGGGCGTCGCGCCCGCCGTCGCCATCGGCATCACGAACCAGCGCGAGACGGTCGTGCTCTGGGACCGGGCGACCGGAAGGCCACTCCACCGTGCCATCGTCTGGCAGGATCGGCGCACCGCGGCGCGCTGCCGGCAGCTCCGGGAGGATGGGCTGGAGCCGTGGGTGCAGGAGCGCACCGGCCTCGTGCTCGACCCCTACTTCTCGGCGACGAAGCTCGGCTGGCTGCTCGACCACGTGCCCGGCGCGCGCGATCGCGCGCAGGCCGGCGAGCTGGCCGCCGGCACCATCGACAGCTGGCTCATCTGGAAGCTCACCGGCGGCCGCGTGCACGCGACGGACCCCACGAACGCCTCGCGCACGCTCCTCTACAACGTCGGCTCGCTGGCGTGGGACGACGACCTGCTCATGCTCTTCCGCGTGCCGCGCGAGCTGCTGCCCGAGGTGCGGCCGAGCCGCGGCGATTTCGGCGAGACCGAGCCGGCGCTCTTCGGCCGCCCGCTCCCCGTCCGCGGCGTGGCCGGCGACCAGCAGGCCGCGCTCTTCGGCCAGGGGTGCTGGACCGCCGGCCGCGCGAAAAATACGTACGGCACCGGTGCGTTCATGCTGCTGCACACCGGCGGCGAGCGCGTGGCCTCGGCGCACGGGCTGCTCACGACCGTCGCCTGCGACGCGCGCGGCGAGCCGGCGTACGCGCTCGAGGGCTCGATCTTCATCGCGGGCGCCGGCGTGCAGTGGCTGCGCGACGAGCTGGGTGTGATCACGTCGGCGGCGGAGACGGAGGGGCTCGCCGCCTCGCTCGCCTCCAACGACGGCGTCTACCTCGTGCCGGCCTTCGTCGGGCTGGGCGCGCCGCACTGGGAGGCGGAGGCGCGCGGCACGCTCGTCGGCATCACCCGCGGCACCACCCGCGCGCACCTGGCCCGCGCCGCCCTCGAGGCCATGGCGTACGGCACCCGCGACGTCCTGGACGCCATGGCGGCCGACTCCGGCGTGCCGCTCCAGGCGCTCGCCGTCGATGGCGGCGCCGCCCAGAACGACTGGCTCATGCAGTTCCAGGCCGACGTGCTCGACGTGCCCGTGCTGCGTCCCCGCATGGTCGAGACGACCGCGCTCGGCGCCGCCGGCCTCGCGGGCATCGGCGCCGGCGTCTGGCGCGACGGCGACGACTTCATCGGCGCGCGCGCCGAGCCCGCGACGTTCCAGCCAGGCATGCCCCCCGAAGAGCGGGACGCACTGCTGCGCGGGTGGCACCGCGCCGTCGGATCGGCGCTGGCCTGGGCCCGCGCCACCTATGCGTGAGCCGCCGATCCGCATCGCGGTGTGCGGCGCGAGCCGGCCGCCCGAAGGCCTCCTCGCCGCGGCCAACGAGGTCGGCCGCCGCGTCGCCGAGGCGGGCGCCGTCCTGCTTTGCGGCGGGCTCGGCGGCGTCATGGAGGCCGCGGCTCGCGGCGCCGACTCCGCCGGCGGCCTGACGATCGGCTTCCTCCCCGGCTCCTCCGCCGCCGACGCGAACCCGCACATCCACATCCCGCTCCCGACCGGGCTCGGCGAAGCCCGCAACGTGCTCGTCGTGCGCACCGCCGACGCCGTGATCGCCGTCGGCGGCGAGTGGGGGACGCTCTCCGAGGTGGCGTTCGCGCGCAAGGTCGGCGTGCCGGTGGTGCTCCTCGAGCCCGGCCGCTTCGCCGACCTCGGGCTCGAGGTCGCCGACACCGCCGAGGAGAGCGTGCGCCTCGCCCTCCACCACGCGCGCCGCGAGAGGATGCGGTGAGCGCGCTGCTCCTGGCCGTCGCGCTCCCGCTCGCCGGCTGCCCCGTGCCGGCGTGCGCCGCGCGCCTCGGCGCGCCCGGGCCGGTGGGCTCGGTGACTTCCGCCGCCGCGGCGCCGCTCGCGCCGGTGCCCCCCGGCGCGACGCCGGCCGCCGCCTCGCTCCGGCCGGCGCAGCTCCCGCCGTCGCTGCGGCTCGAGGGATCGCCGAGGCTGCGCGGGGCCGAGCCGCTCGCCGCCGTCCCGCGGCGCGCCGCGGCGCCGTATCCCGGCCCGCGCCGCTGGGCTCGCGCCGCCGACCTCGGACCGCCGGGCACGGTCCGCGCCCGCCCGCCGGGCGAGGACAAGCTCAAGCACTTCTTCATGTCCTTCGCGATCACGAGCGTCGGCTACGGCGTGGCGCGGCTCGCGCTGGACCACGGCCCTGCGGTCGTCGCCGCCAGCGCCGGCGGCGCGCTCGCCGGGATCGGCAAGGAGGCGTACGATGCCCGCACCGGCGGCGACGCCAGCGTGGGCGACCTGGCCTGGGACGCCCTCGGGATCGGCGTCGGCACCGCCCTCAACACGCAGATCCGCTGACGCGGCGCCGCGGCGGACCCGCGACGCCGCGGCCGGGACGCGCCCCCGCTTGGCGTCGTCCCCCCTCTCCGCCTAGATTCCTGGCCGTGGAAATCCTCGTGATCGTCATCGTGGCCGCCGCCGCCGTGGCGGCCGTCTTCTATCCGCTGCTCACGCGACGCGGCGCCGCTGCTTCCGGCGACCTCGACGTCCCGGAGCGCGCCGCCCCGGCGGAGGGCCGGGAGCCGCGTACCGTCGACGCACCGCGGGCCGCGGATACCGGGCCCTCGCCCGCGGCGCCCGCGGCGTCCTCGGCGCCAACCGCCGCCGCTCCGCCCCGGACGCGCGCCGCCCGCGCCGACGACGAGCTCGAAGCCGAGGTGCTCCGCTACCGCGACGCCCTGCGCGCCGGCACGGTCTGCGAGTACTGCCGGCAGGCCAACCCGCCCGGAAGCCGCTTCTGCTACGAGTGCGGCCAGCGGCTCGAGACGCCCGCGCCCCGCGGAGCCACCCCCGAAACGTGAGCGGCGCCGGAAGCTCCGGCGCCGCTGATCCTCCGACCGTCGGCCGGAGTGACCGGTTCGCCGCGGCCT
The DNA here is from genome assembly GCA_035715725.1 of Longimicrobiales bacterium. Taxonomy (GTDB): domain Bacteria; phylum Gemmatimonadota; class Gemmatimonadetes; order Longimicrobiales; family RSA9; genus JADGGV01. The sequence continues at coordinate 47,174 of DASTKT010000173.1, forward strand.
CGCGCCGCGGCCACTCGCCTCACCGCCCGGCCACCTGGCCGTACCCCTTCGCCACCTCGTCCCAGTTCACCACGTTCCACCACGCCTTGATGTAGTCCGGGCGCGCGTTCTTGTACTTCAGGTAATATGCGTGCTCCCAGACGTCGATCCCCAGGATCGGCGTCTTCCCCTCCATGATCGGCGTGTCCTGGTTCGGCGTGCTCGCGATCGAGAGCGCCCCGCCCGCCCCCGGCACCAGCCACGCCCACCCCGAGCCGAACCGCCCCGCGGCCGCCTTCGAGAACTGGTCCTTGAACGCGTCGAACGACCCGAACGAGCGGCCGATCGCGTCCGCCAGCGCCCCGCTCGGCGCGCCGCCCCCCTCCGGCGACATCCACAGCCAGAACGCGTTGTGGTTCACGTAGCCGCCGCCGTTGTTGCGCACCGTCGTCCGGATGTCCTCCGGCACCTGATCCAGGCTCCGAAGGATCTCCTCCGCCGGTTTCCCCTGCCACTCCGGGTGCTTCTCCAGCGCGGCGTTCAGGTTGTTCGTGTAGGCGGCGTGGTGCTTGTCGTGGTGGTAGTGCATGGTCTCGGCGTCGATGTGCGGCTCGAGCGCCTCGTAGGGGTACGGCAGATCCGGGAGCTTGAACGGGTAGGCCATCGCTTCCTCCTCGCGTACGCCCCGGGCCCTCCCGGGGACGGTTGACACGTGCGTCGCATCCTCCTTCAGACACGGACCTCGGTGAACGGCAGACATTGGCCTCTCCACCCCGCCCGCGCAACCCCGCCCGCGCCGGCCCGGCGACGACGCCGGCGCGCCGGCGCCGCCCGGCCGCATACCCGTCCCTGAGCCTACCTCGTTCCGGCTCCCCGGCCCCCGGCCCGGCGCCGCCCGGCCGCCACCGCACCCCTTGCGCCAGGAGGCCGCATTCGGTAATTCTTCGGGGCGGCGCGCCCACCCCAACCCGGCACCCCATGATCGATCTCCGAAGCGACACCGTCACCCGCCCGACGCCAGCCATGCGCGAGGTCATCGCGCGGGCAGAGGTCGGCGACGACTCTCTCGGCGACGACCCGACGGTCCGTCGCCTCGAGGAGTGCGTGGCGGAGCTGCTCGGCAAGGAGGCGGCGGTCTTCTTCCCGAGCGGGATCATGGCCAACGAGACGGCACTGCTGGTGCTGGCGGCGCCGGGGAGCGAGGTGATCGTCGAGGCGACGTCGCACTACGCCGACTGGGAGGACGGCGCGCCGTCGCACTGGGCCGGCGTCCAGCTTCGGGGCGTGGCGGCGCCGGACGGGCTGCTCACGCCCGAGCTGGTGGAGGGGGCGATCCGGGCGCCGAGCCGCTATCAGCCGCGGACGTCGCTCGTGTGCGTCGAGAACACACACAACGCCGCCGGCGGGCGGATCCTGCCGCTCGCGACGATGCGCCAGATCCGCCGCGTGGCCGAGCGCCACGGGCTGCCGGTCCACCTGGACGGCGCGCGCCTGTGGAACGCGTCCGTGGCCACCGGCGTCCCGGAGGCCGACTTCGCGGCCACGGCCGACACGGTGATGGTGACGCTGTCGAAGGGGCTGGGATGCCCGGTCGGCTCGCTCCTGGCCGGGACGCGGGACGCCATGGAGCGGGCGTGGCGGATCCGCCGGCGCCTCGGCGGCAACATGCGGCAGGCGGGGCTCCTGGCCGCGGCCGGGCTCTATGCGCTGGACCACCATCGCGCCCGGCTGGCGGACGATCATGCCCGCGCCCGGCGGCTCGCCGAGCGCCTCGGCGCCACGGCCGGCGTACGCGTCGTGCCGCCCGAGACGAACATCGTGATGATCGAGATCGTGCGGGACGGGCTCGACGCGGCGGCGCTCGTCGCCGCGCTGGCGGAGCGGGGCGTGCGGACGACCGTGTTCACCTCGCGGCGCGTCCGCGCGATCACGCACATGGACGTGGACGACGCCGACATCGACGCTGCCGCCCGGGCGATCGCCGAAGTCGTGGGCGGCTAGCGGTCGGCGGCGGCGAAAATCGGCAAAACGCTGCGGGTCCGCGGGCGCCAGGAGCGGCCCTGCGGATCTTGTCCCGCAGCGTTATCGAAACGGCCGAAATGCCGCTTGCCGCAACGGAAAACGCGAGCATCTTGCTGCACGTCCGGGCGGAAACCTGCGTCCGCGCACGGGGTACTGAACGGGGCCGAAAATCGGGCGAGCTTCCATCCCACAGAACAGGCGGAGACATGCCAGCGGTCGAAACGACTCAGGACAAGCAGAAGGCGCTCAACGTGGCCATCTCCCAGATCGAGCGCGCGTACGGCAAGGGCTCGATCATGAAGATGGGCGCGGACGGGGCGCGGGTCGTGGTCGATGCGATTTCGACCGGGGCCATCAACCTGGACTCGGCGATCGGCGTCGGCGGCGTGCCGCGCGGTCGGATCACCGAGATCTACGGCCCGGAGTCCAGCGGCAAGACCACGTTGTGTCTCCACATCATCGCCAACGCCCAGAAGAGCGGCGGCGTCGCGGCGTTCATCGACGCCGAGCACGCGCTCGACATCGAGTACGGCCGCAAGCTCGGCGTGGACGTCGAGAACCTGCTCGTCAGCCAGCCCGACACCGGCGAGCAGGCGCTCGAGATCGCCGAGCTCCTCATCCGCAGCAACGCGGTCGACGTCGTCGTCATCGACTCCGTCGCCGCGCTCGTGCCCCGCGCCGAGATCGAGGGCGACATGGGCGACTCCCACGTCGGACTCCAGGCCCGCCTCATGAGCCAGGCGCTCCGCAAGCTGACCGGCGCCGTCAACCGCTCCCGCACCTGCGTCATCTTCACGAACCAGATCCGCGAGAAGATCGGCGTCATGTTCGGCAACCCCGAGACGACGACCGGCGGCCGCGCGCTGAAGTTCTACGCCAGCGTCCGCATGGACATCCGCCGCATCGGCGCCATCAAGGAAGGGCAGGACATCACCGGCTCCCGCACCCGCGTCAAGGTCGTCAAGAACAAGGTCGCGCCGCCGTTCCGCCAGGCGGAGTTCGATGTCATGTACAACGTCGGCATCGACCATTACGGCATCCTCATCGACCTCGGCGTCGAGAACGACATCGTGCAGAAGTCCGGCGCCTGGTTCTCCTGCGGCGACCAGCGCCTCGGCCAGGGGCGCGAGAACGCCAAGGCGTTCCTCAAGGAGAACCCTGACCTCGCCGCGCGCGTCGAGTCCCAGGTCCGAGGCCTCCTCGGCAGCAAGGGCGGCTCCTCCGCCGGCGACGAGGGCTCGGCCGGCTACGACGACTGAGCCGGCTCGACCGCGCGGATCGGGAAATCGGGAAAAGGCCCCGGCTCGTCCGGGGCCTTTTCGCACCCCTACGCCGGCCCCTCTCCCCCGGTGACGAGCAGCACCTCCCCCGTGATGTAGCTCGAGCACGATGGCGCCGCGAGAAACACGTACGCCGGCGCCACCTCCTCCGGCTGCGCCGGGCGCTTCATCGGCGAGTCCGCCCCGAACTGCTGCACCGCCTCCGCGGGCGCGTCGGCGGGGTTCAGCGGCGTCCACACCGGTCCCGGCGCCACGCCGTTCACGCGGATCCCCTTCTCGACCAGGTTGTGCGCCAGCGCCCGCGTGAACGAGTTGATCGCGCCCTTCGTGCTCGCGTAGTCGATCAGGCCCGCGCTCCCCTCGAACGCCGTGATCGACGACGTGTTCAGGATCACGCTCCCCGCCCGCAGGTGCGGGAGCGCCGCCTTCACCATGTGGAAGTAGCCGTAGATGTTCGTCTTGAACGTCCGGTCCCACTGCTCCTCGCTGATGTCCTCGACCGAGCCCTGGTGCTCCTGGAACGCCGCGTTGTTCACCAGGACGTCGAGCTGGCCGAGCTCGCCCACCGTCCGGTCCACGGCGTCGCGGCAGAACCGCGGCTCGGTCACGTCGCCGGGGATGAGGATGCAGCGCCGCCCCTCCGCCTCCACCGCGCGCTTCGTCTCGGCCGCGTCCTGGTGCTCCGAGAGGTAGACGGCGGCGACGTCCGCGCCTTCCCGCGCATACAGCACCGCCACCGCGCGTCCGATCCCCGAGTCCGCCCCCGTGATCAGCGCCACCATCCCCTTCAACTTGTCCGATCCCCTGTACGTCGGCGCCTGGTACCTCGGCCGGGGCTCGAGCTCCGCCTCGATCCCGGGCTTCTCCTGATGCTGTTTCGGCAAGGGATTCGTCGGCTCCCGCCGGCCGTCCCCCGGCTGCACAGCGCCGCCCTTCTCCTCCTCCCCCCGGGCCTCGCGTGCCTCCCGTCGTGCCTCCGCGCGCCGCTGGATCTCCCGGTACTCCTCCGCCGTCTCTTCGCCCTGGCGCCGCCACGCCGCGGTGGCCCCGCCCTCCGGCTCGGTCCGCTCCCGTGCCGGCGCGGCGGGGGACGCCTTCATCCGTTCCCGGTTCCGGTTGTCGTCGGCCATCGTGCCTCCTGGTTGATGCCACGCGCCGCCGGCCCCGCAGTGCAACGACCGGGCCCGACCGCGGATCGCGTCCGCTTCTTCGGGGTCGTATATTATCGAGCTGTTCACGCGTCCCGCGGGCTCGGCCGGGCCCCGCCCGCGCGACCCGTCCCGAGATCCGATCGAGCGCCCATGAAGGCTTCCGAGATCCGCCAGCGCTTCCTCGACTACTTCGAGCGGAACGGCCACGCCATCCGCCCCAGCTCGAGCCTCGTCCCCGCGGACGACCCGACGCTGCTCTTCACGAACGCGGGGATGGTCCAGTTCAAGCGCGTCTTCCTCGGGGAGGAGAAGCACCCGTTCACCCGGGCGACGACGTCGCAGAAGTGCCTCCGCGTGAGCGGCAAGCACAACGACCTGGAGGAGGTGGGCGTCACCGCGCGCCACCACACCTTCTTCGAGATGCTGGGCAACTTCTCCTTCGGCGACTACTTCAAGCGCGATGCGATCCGCTTCGCCTGGGAGCTGCTGACGGTGGAGTACGGCATCCCGCGGGAGCGGCTCTGGGCCACCGTCCACTACTCGGACGACGAGGCCGCCGGCCTTTGGGAGGAGATCGCCGGGCTTCCGCCGGAGCGCATCTTCCGTCTCGGCGACAAGGACAACTTCTGGCAGATGGGGGACACGGGTCCCTGCGGCCCGTGCTCCGAGATCCACTTCGACCTGCGGCCGGAAGGGAAGCGCGGCACGGATCTGAGCGTCGAGGAGTTCGTCGAGTGCGGCGAGCGCGGGGAGTTCCTCGAGCTCTGGAACCTGGTCTTCATGCAGTACAACCGGAGCGCCGAGGGCGAGCTGACGCCGCTCCCCGCTCCGTCCATCGACACCGGCGCCGGGCTCGAGCGCGTGGCCAGCGTGCTCCAGGGCGTCGACTCGAACTACAAGACCGACCTCTTCACGCCGCTCATCGAGCGCGGCGTCGAGGTCGTCGGCGTGCCGTACGATGCCGGCGCCGGCGGCGTGTCCTACCGCGTGCTGGCGGATCACGCCCGCGCCGTCGCGTTCCTGCTCGCCGACGGCGTCTTCCCCTCGAACGAGGGGCGCGGCTACGTGCTGCGCCGCGTGCTCCGGCGGGCCGTGCGCCACGCGTGGCTCCTCGGGCGCCGTGAGCCCACCCTCGTCCACGTCGTGGACGCCGTGGTCGACACGATGGGGCCGGCCTACCCGGAGCTGGCGCAGCGCAGGGAGCACCTCCTCCGGGCCACGCGGGAGGAGGAGGAGCGCTTCCTGGCCACGATCGGCCGCGGCATCGAGCTGCTCGACCAGGTCGCGCCGCCGCTCTCGCCCGAGGTCCGCGCCGCCGTCGACGCCGGGATCGAGCCGCGCCCGCTCATCTCCGGCGCCGACGTCTTCCGCCTCTACGACACCTTCGGCTTCCCGGTCGACCTGACCGAGCTCATGGCCCGGGAGCGGGGGTACGCCCTCGATTCCGAGGGGTTCGAGGCGGCGCTCGAGCAGCAGCGCGAGCGCTCGCGGCAGGACCGCAGGGCGGCCGGCCTCGAGGTCGCCGGCGACGAGCTCTCGGCCGGCTGGGTCGAGCTCGACCCCGGCGCGGAGCAGGAGTGGGTCGGGTACCTGAGCACCGAGGTGACGACGGACGTCATCGCCTGCCGCCGCGAGGACGGTCGCGTCGCGCTCTCGCTGCGCCAGAACCCGTTCTACGCCGAGGCCGGCGGCCAGGTCAGCGACCGCGGCCACATCGAGGGCGACGGCTGGCGCATGGTGGTGGACGACGTGCGGCGCGTCGCCGGGCGCGTCGCGGTTCTCGGCAACGTCGAGGGCGACTTCCCCGATGCCCGGGAGCCGTTTCGCGCCCACGCCGTGGTGGAGGCGCCGACGCGCGCCGACACCGAGCGCAATCACACGGCCACGCACCTGCTGCACGCGGCGCTGCGCAGGCTCCTCGGCACCCACGTGCTGCAGCGGGGCTCGCTCGTGGCGCCGGACCGGCTGCGCTTCGACTTCTCGCACCCGCGGCCCATGACGCCGGACGAGGTCCGGCAGGTCGAGGACGAGGTCAATCGTACGATCCTGGCCGACTGGGACGTGCGCTGGGACTACGTCGGCTACCGCGAGGCGGTCGAGAAGGGCGCCATGGCGCTCTTCGGCGAGAAGTACGGCGACATCGTCCGGCTCGTGCAGATCCCGGGCGTCAGCATGGAGCTGTGCGGCGGCACGCACGTCACGCACACCGCGGAGATCGGGCTCTTCCGCATCGTCTCGGAGAGCGGCGTCGCCTCCGGCGTGCGCCGGATCGAGGCGGTGACCGGGACGGCCGCCTACGAGCGTGCCGTCGCGCAGGATGAGCTGTTGAAGGCTCTCTCGGCTACGCTCCGCACGACGCCCGACCAGCTCCAGCGGCGCGTCGAGCAGCTCGTCGAGGAGAACCGCACGCTGCAGAAGCAGCTCGAGCGGGCCCGCACGGAGGGGAGCGGCGACCTCGTCGGCCAGCTCCTGGACGGCGCCACGCCGGTGGATGGCGCCCGCGTCGTCTCCACGGAGGTCGAGGTCGCCACCCCGGACGAGCTCCGCGCCGTCGGCGACCGCCTGCGCGACCGGCTCGGCAGCGGCGCCGCGGTGCTCGCCGCGCGCTACCCCGAGAAGGTCGCCCTCTTCGCCGTCGTCACGGACGACCTGATCGGCAAGGGCGTGCGCGCCGACCGGCTCGTGCGCGAGGTCGCCTCGCTCACGGGCGGCTCGGGCGGCGGCCGGCCGCATATGGCGCAGGGCGGCGTCGGCGATCCCGAGCGGCTCCCCGAGGCGCTCGGCCGTGCCGTCGGCATCGTCCGTGAGATGCTGCAGGGGGCGGCGTGACCTCGGTCGCGGCCACGCTCGAGTGGCTGGACGCCCGCACGCCGGCGCCGCCCCCGGAGCTGCGCTCGCGCATGGCCGACGCGCTCGCGCCGGCGCAGACGCTCCCCGGCGCGCTGGCGGAGGCCGCGCTCTCCTGCCTCCAGGCCGCGCTCGCCCGCGGCGGCGACCGGGCCGCCGCGCTCGACCTGCTCGCCGCCGATGCGCTGCTCACCTACGCGATGGAAGCCGCCGCCGAGGCCGGCGCCGAGGCGCTGGCGGCCGCCGCCGACGCGTACGGGTCCGCCCGCCTCGCCGCCCTGCGGCCGGAGAGCCAGAAATGATCAGCCCCGTCGTCGACGAGGTGTCCAGCCACCTCGACGGCCTCGCACGGCTCGCGGCGCGCGCGTCCCGCGAGCTCGCCGGCGAGGTCGCGCAGGTCGCCGAGATGGTGCTGCACGCCGTGGAGGGCGGCCGGCGCCTCTTCTTCTGCGGCAACGGCGGCTCGGCCGCCGACGCCCAGCACCTCGCCACCGAGTACGTCGTCCGATTTCGGCGCAAGCGCCGCCCGCTGGCCGCCATCGCGCTCACGACCGACACCTCGCTCCTCACGGCCGCCTCGAACGACCTCGGCTTCGAGTGGGTTTTCGCCCGGCAGGTGCAGGGGCTCGCGACCGCCGGCGACATCCTGTTCCTCCACTCGACGTCCGGAGATTCGCCGAACCTGCTGGAGGCGGCGCGCGTGGCCCGCGTGGAGGGCGTCCGCACGGTCGCGCTGCTGGCGCGGGGCGGGGGAGCGCTCAAGTCGCTGGTCGACGTCGCCATCGTCGTCCCGACCGACGATGGCGCCCACGCGCAGGAGCTGCACCTCGCCATCGGTCATGCCATCTGCGAGGTGGTCGAGTCGCGCCTGGCGGGCGCGGAGTAGCGCGACGCGAGCGCGCATCGATCCAAACCACGGAGCCTGAATGCTCGGCCTCGACCTACGATCCAGGACCGCCGTCGTCACCGGAGCCACGCGGGGCGTCGGCCGCGCGGTCGCCCTCATGCTCGCCGACGCGGGCGCCGACGTCGTCGTGACCTACGAATCCCGCGCGGCGGCGGCGGACGCCGTCGTCGCCGACCTCGAGCGCCGCGGGGTGCGCGCGTTCGCCGTCGGCGGCGACCTGGCCGACCCCGCCACCTCGGACCGGATCTTCGCGCGCGTCCAGGCGGAGCTCGGCGGCCTCGACATCTACGTCGGCAACGCCGGCATCTGGCCGCCGGAGGACGTCGCCATCGCCGACATGGGCGAGGAGCGCTGGCGCCGCACGATCGCCGTCAACCTGGACTCGATCTTCTTCACGACCCGCGCCGCCGCGCGCATCATGCGCGACCACGGCCGCATCGTGCTGGTCTCCTCCACGGCGGGGCAGCGGGGCGAGGCGTACCACGCGGACTACGCCGCGACGAAGGGCGCGATCATCTCCATGGTGAAGGGGATCGCCATCGAGCTGGCGCGGCGCGACATCACCGTCAACTGCGTCGCGCCGGGATGGATCGACACCGAGATGTGCGACACGTCGTTCCAGGATGGCGGCCGCCAGCGGATCGAGGCCGGCATCCCGCTCGGTCGCGTGGCCACGCCCGAGGACGTCGCGGGCCCCGTCGTGTTCCTCTGCTCGCCGTGGGCGCGTCACATCACCGGCGAGGTGGTGAACGTGAACGGCGGCTCGGTCCTGTGCGGGTGAGCCGCGAGATGGATCGACTGCGGGACGCGTCGACGCTGCGCGCCTCCCTCGTCGCCTGGATGCGCGAGCAGCAGGAGCGCACCGCGATGGACGGCTTCGTCTTCGGGCTCTCCGGCGGCGTGGATTCCGCCGTCGTCTGTGGGCTCGCGGCCGAGGCCGTGGGGGCCGAGCACTGCCTCGGGCTGATCATGCCCATCGAATCGGCCGAGGAGGATGCCCGCCTCGCGCAGGAGGTCGCCGCCCGCTTCGGCGTGACCGCGTTCCGGCTGGACCTCGACGGGCCGTTCGGCGCGCTCCTCGACTCGCTGGCGGACTTCCGCGAGCGCGCGGAGCGGCTTCTCGGCCGGCCCGCTCAGCCGCCCGACTGGCGCGCGGCTACCGGGGATGTGCTCGCCCGCGCCAACCTCAAGCCGCGCCTGCGGATGCTGTCGCTGTACTACTACGCGAACCTCCTCCGCTTCCTCGTCGTCGGCACCGGCAACCGCGACGAGTTCACCGTCGGCTACTACACGAAGTGGGGCGACGGCGCCGCCGACCTCTTTCCGCTCGGCGACCTGGTGAAGGCCGAGGTCTGGGCGCTGGCCCGCGATCTCGGCGTTCCCGCGGACGTCGTCGAGCGCGCGCCGACCGCGGGCCTCTGGCCCGGCCAGACCGACGAGCAGGAGCTCGGCTTCCCGTACGCGCTCCTCGACCGCTATCTGCTCGAGGGCTCCTCCGGCGACGACCTCGTCGACGCCGCGATCCGGCGCCGCGAGGAGACCTCGCGTCACAAGTCCGCGCCGCCGCCGGTGGCGCGGCCGAGCTAGAGCGCCCATTCGCACGATCGCCCTCCAGCCGCCGCCGGCGGTCCGCGAGATCGCCCGCCGGCTCGAGGGCGCGGGATATCCGACCTTCGCCGTCGGCGGCGCCGTACGCGACGCCGTGCTCGGTCTCCCCGCCCAGGACTGGGACCTCGCCACCCGCGCGCGGCCGCCCGAGGTCCGCCGCCTCTTCCGCCGCACCGTTCCCATCGGCATCGAGCACGGCACCGTCGGCGTCCTGGGCCGCGACGGCGTCCTCTACGAGGTGACCACGTTCCGCCGCGACGTCGAGACGTTCGGGCGGCACGCCGTGGTCGAGTTCGCGGATTCGGTGGAGGAAGACCTCGCCCGGCGGGACTTCACGATCAACGCGCTGGCGTGGGACCCGGCCACCGAGGAGCTGCGGGACCCGTACGGCGGCCTCGACGACCTGCGTGCCGGCGTGCTCCGGACGGTCGGGCGCGCGGAGGAGCGCTTCGCGGAGGACTACCTGCGCGTGCTGCGCGCGCTCCGCTTTTCGGGGCACTTCCGGCTCGCCATCGAGCCGCGCACCTGGGACGCGCTCGTCGCCGCCACGCCCGAGCTGCCGCGCCTCTCCGCGGAGCGCGTCCGCGAGGAGCTGATGAAGGTCCTGGCGAAGAGCCGGTGTGCCTCTGCCGGGCTCTCGCTCTACGCCGCCTCCGGCGCACTGGCCGTGCTCTACCCGGAGCTGGAGGCGCTCGTCGGTCTGGCGCGCTCCGAGGCGGCGGCCACGGATGCCTGGACCGAGAGCCTCCTCGCCGTCGACGCGCTCCCACCCTCCCGCCCCACGGTCCGGCTCGCGGCGCTGCTCCACCTGGTGGGCGCGCCGGCCGCACGGACACGGGACCTGCGCGGCGGCTGGCGCTTCACCGGCCACGAGGTCGTCGGCGCCCGCAAGGCCGAGGATCTGCTGCGCCGCCTGAAGGCGTCCAACGCGGAGATCGAGCGCGTCGCCCGCCTGGTCCGGCACCAGTCGGACCTGTTCCCGCCGGACGCGCGGGGCGCCACCGTACGGCGTTGGCTGCGCCTCCTCGGGCCCGGTCTCGTGAACGACTTCTGGCGGCTCCGCTTCGCGCTCTGGCGCGCCGGCGAGCCGGAGCGCGCTGGAGTGACGCCGCCACCGCGCCCGGAGGACCTCCTCGAGCGGTACCGCATGGCCCGCCACATCATCCGGCAGCATCCGCCGCTCCAGGTCGCCGACCTGGCCGTCGGCGGCGCGGAGCTGAAGGCGCTCGGCATCCCGCCGGGCCCCCGCTACGGCGAGATTCTGCGCGCGCTCCTCGAGCGCGTCACGGACGAGCCCGAGCTGAACACGACGGAAGCCCTTCTCGATCTGGTCCGCGAGGAAATCGAGCCGTGATCCCGACTCTGCTCTACGCCACGCTCGCGGGCATGGCCGACATCCTCGGCGGGCTGCTCGTCGTCACACCCGCCCGGCGCAGCCACCGCTTCCAGCACTTCCTCGTCTCCTTCGGCGCCGGCTTCATGCTCGCGGTCGCGGTGCTCGAGATGCTGCCGGACTCGATGCAGGCCGCCGGCGGCCTCACCGCCGTGCTCGTCGGCTACCTGCTCGTGCACCTCACGCAGCACACGCTGACGCCTCACTTCCACTTCGGCGAGGAGACGCACGAGGAGGCCATGGTCTCGCGCGGCATCGGCGGGTGGGCGCTGGTCGGACTCCTGCCGCATTCGTTCTTCGACGGCGTCGCCATCAGCAGCGCGTTCCTGGCCGGCCCGGAGCTGGGCACGCTCGTCTTCGCCGCCGTCGCGCTCCACAAGGTCCCGACCGGCGTCTCGCTGGCCAGCGTCATGCTCGCGAGCGGCAACTCGGCGCGGCGCGCCGTGCTCGCCGTCGTCGCCATCGCAGCGGCCACGATGCTCGGCGCCATCGTCACTCCGACGGTCGGAGTGCTCGTTCGCTACGGCCTCGCGCTCTCCACGGGCGTGACGTTCTACGTGGCGGCCTCGAACCTGATCCCCGAGGCGCAGCGCGAGCCGGGCTGGTGGGTGCCCGCCGGGGTATTCCTCGGCGTCGTCGCGTTCTACCTCGTCCGTCTGCTGCTGCCGGCGACCTGATCGGTCCCGGCCGGAGGAGCCATGTCCCCCACGCCGCGCCGTGCCCGCGAGAACCAGGATACCCTCTTCGCCGCATCGGCCCGGGCCGCGATCCAGCCGCTCGCCGCCCGCATGCGCCCCCGCACCGTCGAGGAGGTCGTCGGCCAGGACCACCTCCTCGCGCCCGGCAAGGCGCTCCGCACTGCCATCGACCGGGGCACTGTCGGCTCGATGATCTTCTGGGGGCCGCCCGGCAGCGGAAAGACTACGCTGGGCCGCGTGATTGCCGAGACCACCAGCCGCGTGTTCGTCCCGTTCAGCGCCGTCACGGAGGGCGTCCCCCGCATCCGTGAGATCGCCGCCCAGGCCGCCGAGCGCCTCGCCGTCGGCGGACCCGCCACCATCCTCTTCATCGACGAGATCCATCGCCTGAACAAGGCGCAGCAGGACTCGCTGCTGCCTCACGTCGAGGAGGGCACCTTCACGCTCATCGGTGCCACCACCGAGACGCCCAGCTTCGAGATCAACGGCGCTCTCCTCTCCCGCACGCGCGTCTTCGTGCTCCGTCCGCTGGCGGCCGCCGACATCGAGGGGCTCCTCCGCCGCGCCCTTGCCGACGCCGACCGCGGCCTCGCGGCGCAGCGCCTCCACGTCGACGACGAGGCGCTCCGGCTCCTCGCCGAGGAGGCCGACGGCGACGCGCGCCGCGCACTCACCGTCCTCGAGGCCGCCGCCGACCACGCCGGCGAGGGCGGCCGCATCACCGTCGACGTCGCCCGCGAGGCGATGCAGCTCCGCTTCGCCCGGCACGACAAGGCCGGCGAGGAGCACTTCAACATGCTCTCCGCCTACCACAAGTCGCTCCGCGGCAGCGACCCGCAGGGCGCGCTCTACTGGATGGCCCGCATGATCCGGGGCGGAGAGGATCCCATGACGCTCTTCCGCCGCGCGATCGCCATGTCGGCGGAGGACATCGGCCTGGCCGACCCGAACGCGCTCCAGGTCGCCGTCGCCGCCCGGGACGCCTTCCACATGCTCGGTGAGCCCGAGGGCTACCTTCCACTCGCCGAAATGACGATTTACCTGGCGACGGCGCCGAAATCGAACTCCTCGTACCGTGCGCTCCAGGCGGCCCTCGAGGCCGCCGAGCGGACCCCCGCCGCGCCCGTGCCGCTCCACATCCGGAACGCCCCGACCCGGCTGCATAAGGAGCTCGGCCACCACACGGGCTACCGTTACGCCCACGATGCGCCCGAGGCGTACCAGCCGCAGGAGTACCTCCCCGACGAGCTGGGTGGCGCCCGGTTCTACGAGCCCGGCCCGTTCGGCTTCGAGCGCGAGATCGAGAAGCGCCTGCGCTGGTGGGCGGACCTGAAGCACCGTGAGGGCGCCGCGGAGGCGGACGCGGACGGCGACGCGTCCGGGCCGCAGGGGACGGCCGGCGAGAGTGGGTGAGTGGGCGAGTGGGCGAGTGGGCGAGTGGGCGAGTGGGCGGGCGCGGGCGACGGCACGGCTTTTCCCCCACTCCCCCTCTTCCCCCGTCGCCCACTCCGCCGCCCGGTGCACTCCTTGCGAGTCCTCGATCGGGGAACCGCTTTCGGGAGTGCCAGATGCGATCGAACCAGAGTGTGCTCGGCGCCCTCGTCCTCGCCGCGCTGATCGCCGCCGCCGGCTGCAAGAAGGAGAGCGAGCGCGCCGCGGAGGTCCGGCCCGAGACCGGCGCGCCGACCGTGCCGCCGGCCTCCGAGCCGCTCCCCGCGCCGATGCCGAACGAGGGCGCCGCCCAGGTGGGCGCCGCCCCACCCGCCGGCCAGACCGGCGAGCTGCATCCGTTCCAGCCGGTTGCGGGGCAGGGGAACGCGCGCGGGAGCCTGGTTGCCCGCCCCGACTCCGTGCATCCGGATTCGCTCAAGCTCGTTGCTCGGCTCGAGGGGCTTGCCCCCGGCGCGCACGCGTGGAATATCCACGCCGGCCCGTGCGGGCAGGAGGACGCGCCCGTTCTCGTCCCGCTCTCGCCGGCCGGCGGGAAGCCCGGCGCCGGCCACGATCTCCGCGCCGACCCGAAGGGCACCGTCTACGACAGCGTCAGCGTCCCGGCCGCGCCGCTGCGGACGAATCGGCCAGCCGCCGGCGCGAGCGTCCGTGTGCACGCCCGGGCCGGCGCAGACCACGGCCCGACCGTGGCCTGTGCGTCGCTCTGAGCGCCGGACGCGCCGAAGCTGCGCGCGTCGGGGGAACACTGGCGCCGCCGCCGGCTACAATTGAGGTGACTGCGGACGGTTTCTCCCGCGGCGGTAGCGCCCGCCCGGGGGCCGAGCCGGGCGGGCCCCCGGCGGAGGTGAGCTCAGGAAAATGATCAGGCCACGTTCGATCGCGTTGCTTGTGGTGATGCTGGCGCTCGGCGCCTGTTTCCACGGCTTCAAGCGGCCGGAGATCCGGCTCGCCGGCCTGCGGCTCGGGGGGATCGGGCTCCGCGGCGGGCTCGTTTATACCCAGCTCGAAGTCGTCAACCCGAACAGCTTCGAGCTCCGCGCCGACAAGGTCCGCTACAACCTCCAGCTCAAGGACCCGGACGATCCCTCGAAGCTGCTGCCGCTCGCGGAGGGCACGTTCGACAAGGACGTGCGCATCCCTGGGCACAGCACCACCACCGTCGAGATCCCGGTCGAGTTCGGCATGGGAAGCGCCGGGGCGGCGGTGCAATCCGTGCTCAATCGGGGTACATTGAGCTACAGGGTTACGGGCGACGTCGAAGTGACCCGGCCGGTGGACACCACCGTGCCGTTCCGCCACGAGGGCGTGGTGTCCCTGGCGGGAGCCCGGTAGGGGAACAACGCAGGAGACTCCCATCGCACGCAACATCTCCGTCGAGCCGCGGAAGGAGCGCGCCATCCTCGTGGGCGCGCCCGACCGCACCCTCGGTCCCGTCGAGGCCGACGAACACATCCAGGAGCTCGAGCGACTCGTCGATACCGCCGGCGGCGAAGTCGTTGGCACGCTCCAGCAGCGTCTCGCCACACCGCATCCCAAGTACTACATCGGCGAGGGCAAGGCCAACGAGCTGCGCGAGCTGGCCCGCGAGCGCGGCGCCGACATCGTCGTCTTCGACGAGGAGCTGACGCCCGCCCAGGGAAAGAACCTCGAGGACCTCCTCAAGGTCCGCATCATGGACCGGACGGAGCTCATCCTCGACATCTTCGCCATCCGCGCCCGCACCGCCGAGGCGCAGATGCAGGTCGAGCTCGCCCAGCTCGAGTACATGCTTCCGCGCCTGCGCCGCATGTGGACGCACCTCGAGCGCACCGCCGGCGGCATCGGCACGCGCGGCCCCGGTGAGACCCAGCTCGAGACCGACCGCCGCCTCATCGGCAAGCGCATCCGCGACCTGAAGGAGAAGCTCCAGGTCGTCGCGCGCCGCCGCGCCACGCAGCGCAAGGGCCGCTCGGGCGAGTTCCGCGCGGCGCTCGTCGGGTACACGAACGCGGGCAAGTCCTCGATCCTGCGCGGGCTTTCCGGCGCGGAGCTGTTCGTCGAGGATCGCCTCTTCGCCACGCTGGATCCGGCGACGCGGAGCGTCGAGCTCCCGGGCGGCGCCCGCGTCCTGGTCACCGACACCGTCGGCTTCATCCGCAAGCTGCCGCACGACCTCGTCGCCTCCTTCCGCGCCACGCTCGAGGAGGCCACCGAGGCCGACGTGCTCCTTCACATCATCGACGCCTCCTTCGGCCTCTGGCCCGAGCAGAAGGCCGTCGTCGAGGAGGTGCTGGCGGAGCTCGGGCTCGCCGACCGCCCGGTCATCCTCGTCTTCAACAAGGTCGATCGGCTGACGCATGCCGAGGAGCGCGCGCTCCGCGAGCAGGTCCAGGCCGTCTTCTCGCAGCCGAGCGTCTTCGTCTCGGCCCTCGAGCCGGGCGGCCTCGACGCGCTGCGCGACAAGCTGCTCGAGGAGCTCCGCGAGCTCCGGCCCGAGGTGCGCCTGCTGCTCCCGTCGACGGATGGCGAGGCGCTCGCCGCCGTCTACCGCGAGGGCGAGGTCCTCCGGCGCGCGGAGCAGGGCGAGGTCATCGAGCTCGTGGCGCGCCTGCCGCTCCCCGTCCTCGGCCGCCTCGAGCGCCGCGACGGGGTGGACGTCTCCAGGACGGCGTGACCGAGAACGTCGTGATCGTCGGGCCGGGGCGCATGGGCCTGGCCCTCGGCATGGCGCTCCGGCAGGAGGGCGTGGTCGACCACCTGACCTATTACGGCCGCGCGCTCGAGCCGCCGCCGCACCCGCTCTTCGACGCCGGCGAGCAGGAAGGCGCCGGCTATCGCATCGGGCCGCACCCCGTCCCCGCCGGCACCACGGCGCTGATCCTGGCCGTCCCCGACTCCGCGCTGGGCGACGTCGCCTACGACCTCTCGCTCGCCGGGCCCGCGCCTCCCGGCTGCGCCGCGCTCCACCTCTCCGGCGCGCTCTCGACCGACGCCCTCGGCCCGCTCCACGCCGCCGGCTACAGCGTCGGCTCCCTGCACCCGCTCCAGGCCGTGGCCGACCCCTGGTCCGCCGGCGACCGCCTCGTCGGCAGCGCCTTCGCCGTGGCGGGCGAGCCCGCCGCCGTGGCCACGGCGCGCCGTCTCGTCGACGGCCTCGGCGGTCGCGCGCTCCTCATCCCGCCCACGCTCCGGCCGCTCTACCATGCGGCCGCGGTCTTCGCGTCGAACTACCTCGTCGCGCTCATCGCCATCGCGGTACGCCTCCTCCAGCAGGCGTCCGTCCCCGAGGAGGACGCGCTCCCGGCGATCCTCCCGCTCGTGCGCGGCACCCTCGACAACCTCGAGAAGCTCGGCGTCCCCGCGGCCCTGACCGGCCCGATCCCCCGCGGCGATGCCGACACCGTTCGCCTGCACCTCGCCCGTTTGTCCGCGGAGGACCGCGAGTTATATTCCGCGCTCGGCCGCGAGCTCCTCCGCCTGGCGCACGCCGCCGGGCTCGACGAGCGCCGGGCCGCGGAAATCGAATCCCTCCTCTCGCGCCCGTGATGCGGCTCCACATCAACATCGACCACGTCGCCACGGTCCGGCAGGCCCGCCGGACCGACGAGCCCGACCCGGTCCGCGCCGCCGTCCTGGCGGAGCTCGGCGGCGCCGACGGCATCACCGTCCACCTGCGCGAGGACCGCCGCCACATCCAGGACCGGGATGTCCGACTCCTCGTCGAGACCGTCCGAACCGGCGTCAACCTCGAGCTCGCCGTGGCCGGAGATGTCCTCGACATCGCCCTCCAGCTCCGGCCCATGGAGGCCACGCTGGTCCCGGAGAAGCGCCAGGAGGTCACGACCGAGGGCGGCCTCTCGCTCCGCGACGCCGACGCCCGCGCCCGTGTCGCCGAGGCCGTGCGCCGCCTCCGCGACGCGGGGATCCGCACCTCGCTCTTCATCGATTCGGACGACGACGCCATCCGCGCCGCCTCCGTCATCGGCTCCGACGCCGTCGAGCTCCACACCGGCGAGTACGCCGAGGCGTGGAAGCTGCGCGGATCTCCCGGCGGCAAGCAGGCCATCTCCCGCCAGCTCGATCGGCTGCGCCGCGCCGCATCCCTCGCGGCGTCGCTCGGACTCGACGTCCACGCCGGCCACGGCCTCACGTATGAGAACGTCACGCCCGTTGCCGCCGTGCCCGAGATCGAGGAGCTGAACATCGGCCACAGCGTCGTCAGCCGCGCCGTCCTGGTCGGGCTCGAGCGCGCCGTTCGCGAGATGGCGGAGGTCCTCCGTCGCGCCCGGCGCGCGCCGGACCGGGAGTAGCCGGATGTCGGCCGTCCACGAGCCCTTCGACCTCCTCCGGCCAGCCGCCCCGTGAAGAACGCGTCCCGCTCGCGCCGCTCCGTCGACTGGCGCGCCGTCGTCGGTATCGCCCTCAGCCTGGGCTTCCTCGCCTACGCGCTCCGCGACGTCGATCCCGGGGAGGTGCTCGCGCAGCTCCGGCGCGCCGATCCGTTCCTCTTCCTGCTCGCCGTCGCCGCCGCGACGCTGCCGTTCTGGATCCGGGCCTGGCGCTGGAAGGCGCTCCTCTCGCCCGTGGCCCCGAACACGTCGTTCCGCTCCCGCTTCGGCGCCACGACCATCGGCTTCATGGCCAACAACCTGCTCCCGGCCCGCGTCGGTGAGTTCCTGCGCGCCTGGGTCATGTCCCGCCTCGAGCCGGTGCCGGTCGTCGCCTCCCTCGGCTCGCTCGTGCTCGAGCGCCTCTTCGACGGCCTCACGCTCGTCGCCTACACGTTCGTCGCGCTGGCGGCCGTCGGCCAGGCGAGCGGCGAGGTCGGCCGCAAGATGCACACGGCGGCGACCGGCCTCGCCATCGCCTTCGGCATCATCGCCGTGGTCTTGCTCGCCATGCTGATCTGGCCGCGCCGCGTCGTCGCCGCCGCCGAGGTGGTCGTCGATCGGACGCTGCCACGCTCCTTCCGCCGGCCGGTGGTCGACGCCCTCGAGACGCTGCTCGGCAGCCTCGGCGCCGTCCGCGATCCCGTGCTCCTCGCCCGCATCGTCGGCTGGTCCGCATTCCTCTGGCTCGTCGGCGCGCTCTCCTACTGGATCGGACTCCTCGCGTTCGACATCCGGGTGCCGTTCACGGCCGCGCTCTTCCTCCAGTCGATCGTCAGCTTCGCCGTCGCCGTGCCCTCCTCGCCCGGGTTCTTCGGCGTCTTCGAGTTCGCCGTCAAGAAGGGACTCGTCGGGCTCTGGGCCGTCGACCCCAACCGCGCCGTCGCCTACGCCGTCGGGTTTCACCTCGGCGGCTTCATTCCGGTCAACCTGATCGGCCTCTACTACCTCTGGCGTCTCGGCTTCTCCTGGAGCGACGTGAAGGCCGGCGAGCGCACCGTCGAGGAGCAGGTCGAGGAGACGCTTCCGCACTCTCAGCACGCGGGGGATCGGTGAAGGTTCGGGCTGCCGCCAAGCTGAACCTTCACCTCTCCGTCCTCGCCCGTGAGGCCGACGGCTTCCACCAGCTCGAGACCGTCTTCTGCGCCCTCGAGCTGGCCGACGACCTCGACGTCGAGCTCGGTGAGCCCGGGGTCCGGCTCGTCGTCGACGGCCCCGACCTTGGACCTCTCGACCGCAACCTCGTGCACCGCGCCGCCGTGGCCTACTTCGAGGCCGCCGGCTTGCCGGCTGCCGTGGACGTCCGCCTCGTCAAGCGCGTCCCTGCGGGCGCCGGGCTCGGCGGCGGCTCGAGCGACGCGGCCGCCACGCTCCGCGCCCTCGACCAGCTCCACGGCGCCGCGCTCGGCGCCGAGCGCCTCCTCCAGCTCGCCGCCCGACTCGGCAGCGATGTCCCCTTCTTCCTGGCCGATGCCGCGCTCGCCCTCGCATGGGGGCGCGGCGAGCGCCTCCTCGCGCTCCCCGAGCCGCCCCGCGCGCCCGTCCTCCTCGCCGTCCCGCCCTTCGCCGTCAGCACGCCGGAGGCGTTCCGCGCCCTCGACGAGCACCGCGCCGCCGCCTGGGTCCCCGAGCCGCGCGTCCACCGCGCCGCCACCTTCCAGACCTGGACGGCGCTCGCCGCCCGCGCCACGAACGACTTCGAGCCCGTCCTCTTCCAGCGCTACCCGGTCCTCCCCGCGCTGAAGGCCGCGCTCCTCGACGCCGGCGCCGAGCTCGCGCTCCTCACCGGGAGCGGCTCCGCGCTCTTCGGGATCTTCCGTGCCCGGGCACACTGCCGCGAGGCCGCTCAGGCCCTCCGGGCGGCGTTCGCCGACGTGGAGTTCATCGAAACGACGACCGCCACCGTCACCCGCGAGGACCTCCTCGGCTGACGCCGCGCGCGGTTGCTCGAGCCTCCCACCGCCGTTAGCTTCCTGTGCTGTCTCGGGACCGCGCGCCGCGCCGTTCCCGGGAGCGCGGTCGCGCCCCCGAGCGCGCCGCCGCCGACGGTCCCGGGTCGTCTAAGGGCAGGACGGGGGACTTTGGATCCCCTAATGGTGGTTCGAATCCACCCCCGGGAACTCCCCGAACAGCGCGTGGCCAGCGCCCGATGGCGGGAGTCCGGAGTGAGCGGCCTCGTCGTTCGGACGGGATCGCGGCCACGATACTGGAGGAGATGATGCCCGCACCCGGGGTCCGCCGCCTGCCCGAGCCCGTCAGGCGACGGTTCGAGGTCGCCAGGGCGATGGCCCTCGAGGCCCTCGTCGAGACGCAGACGGCCCACGCGTTCGAGTTCCAGGCGCTCCTGCAGGGGCGTCTCGAGTTCGATGCCGCGCTCGAGCGCTATCTCCGGGAGATGAGCGTTCACGAGCCGGTTACGACGGCCGTCCGTACGCGGGTCCTCGTCGCTCTCGAGCGCCTGGAGTCGGCCGCGTCGCCGGCGCTCCTCCCCGCGGATCAGGGCGGGCCCACCGAGGAGGGATGGCGCCGCTTCTCCCCGGAGGCGCTCGTCCGCGGCGTGCGCGAGCGGCAGCGCAAGAACGACCAGACCGAGCGCGTCGTCGACCTCGCCATCGCCCGCGCCGAGGAGGCCGTCATCGCCACGCACGTCGACAACGCCATCACGTTCGCCGCGCTCCTGGAGCCGCACCTCGGCCTCAAGCGCGCCGTGCAGGAGTACGTTGCGGCCGTCGGCGAGGCGGGGCCCCGCGGCCAGGCCATCTTCCAGCGCACTATGGCGCGGCTCGCCGACGTGCATCTGCCGCCGTTCCGCGCCCGCCCCGAGCTCGCCGCCCCGCTGGACGGCCGCCGATGAGGGGGCCTGGCGTTGACATGCCCGCGCGCGCGCGGGTAGCTTCCGCGGCTGTCGATCGTTGTCTGTAGCGCGAGCAATGTTCATGGCGGAAACCACGTCGAACGCACCCCTGCTGCTCATCGCCGGGACTGCGAACCGGGCACTGGCCGAGGAGGTCGCGCAGCGGATCGAGATCCCGCTGGCGGATGTCACCGCGAAGCGATTCGCGGATGGCGAGATCTTCGTGCGCATCAACGAGAACGCCCGCGGCCGCGACGCGTACATCATCCAGCCGACGCCGCCGCCCGCCGAGAACCTGATGGAGCTGCTCCTGATGGTGGACGCGGCTCGGCGTGCGTCGGCTGCGCGTGTCACGGTCGTGATGCCGTACTACGGCTACTCGCGACAGGATCGGAAGGATCAGCCCCGCGTGGCTATCGGGGCCAAGCTCGTGGCGGATCTGATCCAGGCCGCCGGGGCCGATCGCGTGCTCGGGATCGACTTCCACACGCACCAGATCCAGGGCTTCTTCGACATCCCGGTCGACCACCTCTACGCCGCACCGGTGCTGACCAGCTACTTCCGGGACAAGAACCTGGAGGCGCCCGTCGTCGTCGCGCCCGATGTCGGCGCCGCGAAGATGGCCCGCGGCTTCGCCCGCCGGATCGACGCCTCCTTCGCGATCATCGACAAGCGCCGCCCCGCTCACAACATCGCCGAGGTGCTCACCGTGGTCGGCGAGGTCGCGGGGCGCACCTGTGTCATCGTCGACGACATGATCGACACCGCCGGTACGCTGGAGAGCGTGATCCACGCCCTCCTCGACCGCGGCGCCAGGGCCGTCTACGCAGCGGCCACCCACGCGCTTCTCTCCGGCCCCGCCGTCGAGCGTCTCCAGCGCTCGCCCGTCGCGGAGGTCGTCGTCACCGACACGCTCTTCGTGCCCCCGGAGAAGCGCTTCCCCAAGCTGACCACGCTGTCGGTCGGGCCGCTGCTCGCCCGCGCGATCTGGTTCACGCACTCCAACGAGTCGGTCAGCCAGCTCTTCGACTGAAGGAGAACTTCGAATGACTGCCAAAGCCGCTCTCGCCGCGGAGCGCCGTGAGGGAACCGGCAAGTCCGGCACCCGTAAGCTGCGCGCCGCCGGCCGCACGCCCGCCGTCATCTACGGCCACGGCGAGCAGACCCGCCTCCTGTCCGTGGACTCGCACGAGGTCGCGCTCCTCTTCTCGCGCATCTCCGTGGAGAACACCATCGTTCACCTGAAGGTCGCGGGTGAGCGCGGCGAGCTCCGCTCGCTCGTGCGCGAGGTGCAGGTGCATCCGGCCTCCCGCCGCATCCTCCACGTCGACTTCTACCAGATCCACGCCGGTGAGCGCGTCGAGGTCAGCGTCCCGGTCCGCCTCGTCGGCACGCCGGCCGGCGTCCGCGCCGGCGGGGTCCTGCACCCGAACGTCAACGACCTGCAGCTTCGCGTGGACGTCGAGCACATCCCCGAGGCCATCGACGTCGATGTCTCCGCGCTTGAGGTCGGCGATTCGATCCACGTCCGGGACATCGCGCCCCCCACGGGTGCCGAGATCCTCCTGGACGGTGACGTCACGATCTGCTCCGTGACGCCGCCCACCGTGACCGCGGTCCCCGAGGCCGAGGCTGAGGCCGAGGAGCGGGCCCCGGGCACGTCCGAGCCCGAGGTCATCCGCCGCCGCGCCGAGGAAGAGGCCTAGGCCTCCCCTCGGCAACCGCCGTGAAGCTCGTGTGTGGCCTCGGAAACCCCGGCGGGGAGTACGAGGCCACGCGGCACAACGTGGGGTGGTGGGTGGTGGAGGCACTCCGGCGCGCGCTCGCGCTCCCCGGATTCCACGTGGATGGCCTGGCCCGCACCACGGCCGGCACCGTCGACGGCGAGCCGGTTCGGCTCGTCGAGCCCCTGACTTATGTGAACCGGAGCGGCGCCGCCCTCGCGCCCCTCGTCACGCTCGAGGGCTTCGACGTCGCGCGTGACCTTCTCGTCGTCGTCGACGACATCAACCTCGACGTGGGCCGCGCCCGTTTCCGCGCCCATGGCAGCGCCGGCGGCCACAACGGCCTCAAATCCATCGAGGCGGCGCTCGGGACGCGCGAATACCCGCGCCTGCGCATCGGCGTGGGCATGCGCCCGCCCGGCGTCGATCTCGCCGAATGGGTCCTCTCTCCGTTCCCGCCCGAGGACGAGGCGAAGATCCGCGAGCGGATCCCCGACTACGTCGCCTGCATCACCACCTGGCTGAAGCACGGGACGGACGTCGCGGTGCGGGAGTGTAACCGGTAGCAGCCCTTTTCCGCCGCGCCGCGTGGGGACCGGGCGTGCCCAGCGCGGCGCGTCCGCGGCCTGCGCGCCGCCCAACGGAGGTTCGCGTGAACGGACTCTTGATCTCGGCCCAGTGGGCGGCGCTCGTCGGCGTAGTCGGCCTCCTCGCCGCGCTCCTGATCTACGCCTACATCCGCCGGCAGCCCACCGGCACGCCGCTCATGGAGGAGATCGCCGCCCGGATCCATGAGGGCGCCATGGCGTTCCTCCGCCGGGAGTACTCGGTTCTCGTCGTCTTCGTCGTGCTCGTCGCCGGCCTGCTCGGCTGGGCCACGAACGGGCTCACCGCCGGCGCGTACGTCACGGGCGCCGCAAGCTCCATCCTGGCCGGCTACTTCGGCATGAACGCGGCGACCCGCGCGAACGTCCGCACCGCCGCCGCCGCCCTGCAGGCCGGTCCGACCCGCGCGCTCCGCATCGCCTTCTTCGGCGGCGCCGTCATGGGGCTCTCCGTCGCCGCCCTCGGCATCGTCGGGCTTGGCGCATGGTATTTCTTCCTCGGCGGCAACGCGATCACGGACGCCGACTTCCTGGCCCTCTCCGAGGTCGTCAGCGGGTTCGCCATGGGCGCCAGCTCCATCGCCCTCTTCGCCCGCGTCGGCGGCGGCATCTACACCAAGGCCGCGGACGTCGGCGCCGACCTCGTGGGCAAGGTCGAGGCGGGCATCCCCGAGGACGATCCGCGCAACCCCGCCACCATCGCCGACAACGTCGGCGACAACGTCGGCGACGTCGCGGGAATGGGCGCCGACATCTTCGAGAGCTACGTCGGCAGCGTCGTCGCCGCGATCGCCATCGGCGCCACGAGCCCGCTCTACTCGCTCAGCCGCCAGGCGGCCGTCGCGCTCCCCATCCTCACCATGGTCGTCGGCCTCGTGACCTCCCTCCTCGGCGTCGGGCTCATGAAGCTGCTGGAGCGCCTCAACCCTGCCGCCGCGCTGCGCAACCTCACGTTCATCGCGGCCGCGCTCTTCGTCGCGATCATGTACTTCGTCGTGCGGCTGCTCGGACTCCACATCCAGGATCCGACCAGCAGCAAGCAGTACCTGGTCAGCGGTCCGTTCTGGGCGATCTTCGCCGGTGCCCTCGCCGGCGTCCTCATCGGCCTGGTGACCGAGTACTACACCGCCTCCCGGCCCGTCCGCCGCATCGCCGACGCGAGCCAGACCGGCTCCGCCACGAACATCATCTCGGGCCTCGCCGTCGGCATGGAATCCACCGCCGCGCCGGTGCTCCTGATCGCGCTCGCCATCTGGGTCGCCTACTACTTCGCCGGCCTCTACGGCATCGCCATCTCCGCCGTCGGCATGCTCGCCACCGTCGGCGTCACCATGTCCGTCGACGCCTACGGACCCATCGCCGACAACGCCGGCGGCATCGCCGAGATGAGCCGTCTCGGTCCCGACGTCCGCCGCATCACCGACCAGCTCGATTCCCTCGGCAACACCACCGCTGCCATCGGAAAAGGGTTCGCCATCGGCTCCGCGGCCCTCACCGCGCTCGCGCTCTTCAGCGCCTACACCGCCGCCGTCGGGCTGAACGAGACCGGCCTCGACCTGATCAACCCCGAGGTCGTCATCGGCCTCTTCATCGGCGGCGTCGTGCCGTTCTTCATCGCGGCTCTCACCATGACGGCCGTGGGCCGCGCCGCCGGCGCCATGGTCGACGAGGTGCGCCGCCAGTTCCGCGAGATCCCCGGCCTCATGAAGGGCACGGCAGCGCCCGACTCCACCCGCTGCGTCGACATCGCCACGCGCTCGGCGCTCCGCCAGATGATCGCGCCCGGCCTCGTCGCCGTGGCCGTTCCGGTCACGGTCGGGCTCGTCAGCGTCCAGGCCCTCGGCGGCGTCCTCGCCGGCGCCACGCTCTCGGGCGTCCTCATGGCCCTCTTCATGGCGAACGCCGGCGGCGCCTGGGACAACGCCAAGAAGTACATCGAGGGCGGCGCGCACGGCGGACGCGGCTCCGAGAGCCACCGCGCCGCCGTCGTCGGCGATACCGTCGGCGACCCCTTCAAGGACACGTCGGGACCGTCCATGAACATCCTCATCAAGCTGATGAGCGTGGTCTCGCTCGTCCTCGCCCCCTTCTTCGTCCGCGTCCACGCCATCCAGGGCAGCCAGGCCGAACAGATGACGCTCCTCCACGACGTCGGTCGCCTCCTGCGGTCGCTGCTCGCATGAGCGCGCGCGACCTGTCCTTCGAGCGCGTCGTCGCTTTCGCCGCCGACCTCATCCGCATCCCGTCACTCCCGGGGAACGAAGGCGACGTCGTCCTGCGCGTCCGACACGAGCTCGAGGAACTCGGCTTCCGCGATGTCCGCATCGACGAGCTCGGTAACGTCATCGGCGTCGCGCCCGGCCGCGGCGCCGCCCCTGCCGTCATGCTCTCCTCCCACCTCGACATGGTCGACGTCGGCGACCCTGCCTCCTGGGAGTACCCGCCCTTCGGCGGCATCGTCGACGGCGGGTTCCTCCACGGCCGCGGCGCCATGGACATCAAGGGACCGCTCGCCCTCCAGACCTACGCCGCCGCCCACTTCCTCGATCACCCGGCGGAAGGCGACGTCGTCGTCGCCCACACGGTCTTCGAGGAGCGCGGCGGCTGGGGGATGGATGCCCTCATGCGCGCCGGCACGCTCCGCCCCGGCGCCGTCATCCTCGGCGAAGCCACCAACGGCGACGTCTGCATCGGGCATCGCGGCCGCGCCGAGCTCATCATCGAGGCCCAGGGCGTCGCCGGACACGCCAGTGCGCCGGAGCGCGCCCGCAATCCGCTCGACGCGCTCCCCAGCATCATCCCGGCGCTACAGGAGTTCGCCGCGCAGCTCCCGTCCGCCCCCGTCCTCGGCAAGGCGACTCTCGCCCCCACCGCGCTCGAGACGCTCCCCCGCAGCCGGAACGTCATCCCGGACCGCGCCCGCGTCATCGTCGACTGGCGCACGCTCCCGGGCCCCTCCGCCGAGAACGCCCGGCGCGCCCTCGAGGACTTCCTCCGCCCGCGCGTTCGCCTCCCGGACGGCTGCGCCCTCGACATCCGCTTCGCCACCGAGCACCAGCGGACGTTCACCGGCCTCGAGCGCGACCGCGACATGTTCACCCCGGGTTACCTCCTCCCGGCGGATCACCCCGTCGCGGTCGCCGCCGCCCGCGCGGTGCGCACCGGCCTCGGCCGCGAGCCCGCGCTGCGCGCCTGGACATTCGCCACCGACGGCGGCCACACCTGCGGCGAGCACGGCATTCCGACCATCGGCTTCGCGCCCGGCGAGGAGCGCTTCGCCCACACGAACCGCGAGCGCCTCGACCTCGCCCAGGCGCGCGCCGTCTACGACGCCTATCCGCTCGTGATCCGCGCCGTCATGGACGCCGCCTGAGAGCGGCGCACGCCGTTCCGGCGCGCGCTCGCGCGCCGACGCCGTTCGCCTCGCCCGTCCGCCGGTCCCGCCGTCGCGTGCGGCGCGAGCCACTCCCCCGCGCCGGGAACGAACGGGATCGCCCCCGGTGGAAAACATCAAGTAATTCCGCTAAATTTCAGGGCTGGCATCTGAACGCGAACCGCGAAGTCTGACACGGACATGGCCAACCTGAAGCTCGGGATCGTCGGGCTGCCGAACGTCGGCAAGTCCACGCTCTTCAATGCGCTCACCGGCGCCGGCGCGTCGGCCGAGAACTACCCGTTCTGCACCGTCGATCCGAACGTCGGCGTCGTCGAGGTGCCGGATCGGCGCGTCGACCTGCTCGTCGAGCGCGTGCAGCCGAAGTCTCGCGTCCCGGCCGTCGTCACGTTCGTCGACATCGCCGGCCTCGTGAAGGGCGCCTCCGAGGGCGAGGGCCTGGGGAACCAGTTCCTGGCCAACATCCGCGAGGTCGACGCCATCGTGCACGTGGTGCGCTGCTTCGAGGACCCGGACGTGACGCATGTCCTCGGCGCCGTCGATCCCGTCCGCGACCGCGAGATCATCAACCTCGAGCTCGCCCTCTCCGACCTCCAGTTCGTCGAGAAGCGGCTGCAGCGCGCCGAGCGCTCCGCGAAAGGCGGCGACAAAGAGGCCCAGGCCGAGGTCGCGCTCCTGCGGAAGGTGCAGGCGGTCCTCTCGGAGGGGCGGCCCGCTCGCGTCGTCGCGCTCTCCGGTGAGGAGGAGGCGCGACTGCTCCGCACGTTCAACCTGCTCACGGCGAAGCGCGAGCTCTACGTCGCGAACGTGGCCGAGTCCGAGCTCGGCGGAAGGACCGGGCGCGAGGCCGGGGAAGGGAATGAGCTGGTGGGCCGCCTTCGCGCCGCCATCGAGGCCGATGGCGAGCCGGCCGAGGTGGTCCCGCTCTCCGCCCGCATCGAGGCGGAGCTGCTGCACCTCGAGCCCGAGGAGCGCGCGATGTTCCTCGAGGAGCTCGGCATCGAGGAGCCCGGCCTCTACCGCCTCATCCGCGCCGGCTATCACCTCCTCGACCTGATCAGCTACTTCACGGCCGGAGAGAAGGAGGTCCGCGCCTGGACCATCCGGCGCGGCACCCGCGCGCCGCAGGCCGCCGCCGAGATCCACACCGACTTCGAGCGCGGCTTCATCCGCGCCGAGACCATCGGGTGGGACGACTTCGTGCGCGCCGGCTCACTGAAGGCGGCTCGCGAGCAGGGCCTGATGCGGAGCGAAGGGAAGGACTACGTGGTGCAGGATGGCGACATAATGTTGTTTCGATTCAACGTCTGAGGGCTCCCGCGGAGCGCTCCGCTGCCACTTCACGCGCTCGGGCGAGCGCTGGCCCTCGCCCTGTCCCACCCCTGAACCCTCCCCCGACCGTCTCCGCGCCGACCGACGCCCGCCCGCGGGCCGCGCTGCTCGGACAGTGATCGGACGCGACTCGCATTCTGGCCCGGTCCCGGCGTGCGCCGCTCTGCTCCGCGCCGACAACTTGCATGGTCCCCCCGCGGCTCGCCGGCACCGCATGCGCTGAGTGGGCTTTCAGCAGCGCGCCGCAGCCGGCGGGGCGCATCTTCCCGCCCCGCGCGATCAGACCCTGGCTGTCGGCACCCGCCCGGCGGAAAGGAGTCGCGCCCATGATCCGAGGAAAATCCCTTTGCTTTGGCGTCGGACTCGCACTCCTGGCCCTCGCGCCAGGGACTCGGGCGCACGCCCAGATCAGCCTCGCGGGGAGCACGGTCGGATGCTTCTCGATGACCTCCGCGCTGGCCGGAAGCTGCTCCGGGCTCAACTCCTCGGTCCAGGGGCTGACGTTCGCGGGGAGCACGTTCTCCACGACGTCCTCGCCGATCGACGGCGTATTCGCGCTCGGCAGCAACTCCGATCCGACGAAGACGCTCGGCGCGTTCACGCTGGCGACGACGACCGCCGACTACAACAGCTGGTTCTTCCATCTGTTCGTGACGATCACGTCGCCGACGGGTACCACGCCCTCCGTCTATGAGTTCGTGGCCGACCTGACCGGCTCGGTCTCCGGCGCCGATGGCGGCGTGCACATCGGCTTCGCGCCGGTGGGCAGTCTCTTCCCCGGCGCCGGGCCTGCTACGGGCACGGGAACGTTCCCTGGCGGGACGTTCGCGATCGGGGTGGAAAACACGGACGTCACGTCCGGGGAGACCGCGAATCAGTACGGCGCCGGCCGCCTGAACGTGATCCCCGAGCCGGCCACGCTGGTCCTGTTCGGTACCGGGCTTGTTGGGCTGGTGGGGGTGCGCCGTCGCCACCGCAAGGTGACCCGCGACGCCGCCTGAGGCGTGCTCGTGGCGCGCACGCCACGATCGACGCTTCCGGACCGACCGCCGGGGGCGCCGACCGTGGCGCGCGCACTGACGTCGGCTCGGACGACCCTGGCCTCGCCGCACCCCGGGCGAGGCGGGGTCGTCAGGCCGCCTGCGCCTCCACCGTCAGGATCTCCGCGATGTGCCAGCGCCGGTGCACGTAGGTCTCCAGTGCACTCGGCGTGTCGCGCTCCGGATCGTAGACGAGCCCCCCGGATACCACCACGAAGTGCCCGCGAGTGTCGCCGGGCTCGTGGATCAGCACGATCGCTGGGTCCGCCGCCGGCGTGTACTCTGCCAACGCGCAGTCGTCTCCCGCGTCCGACACCCGGACGATCCGGCCGGTGAGTTGCCGGAGCATCCGGGCGACCTCCATCGCGCGTAGCCCATCCCTCGGGCGGCCCGACGGGTCCGCCGCCGCCGCTTCCCCGTAGCTGACTCCCGCCAGCATCGCTGCCGCCGCGATGCCGCAGTCCCGGCCGTTCCGTTGCCGGATATGTCGGATCGTCTGGGGGGGAGACCCCGCAGCCGCCGATCCGCCGGCCGCCGCTCTGTCGCGCCGCGTCGACGCCACCTTCATCCTTCTTTCAGAGGGTTTCGCCCCTCTGTACACGCCGCTCCCATCCCCGTTCCGGGCCCACGGCGGCGCCGCCGGGGGCCGCTGACCTCCGCCGGCATTGCTTTGGCCCGCGGGCGCCATTACCGTGGAGAGCGCTTTCCAACAGCCTTCTCTGCCCGGTAACGGAGCCGGACAATTGCCGAGACGTGCGCGGGGATTCGCATTTCGCCAGCGGTCCGGCCAGGCACTCGTCGAGTACGTGCTCGTCGTGGCCATGGTTGCGGTCGGTCTCGTCCTGGTGATGCTCCATCTTCGGAGCGGGACCGGCAACGCGCTTTCCGGTGCCAACTGCCAGATCGCGTCGGCCGGCGGCAGCAGCCCTGGTGCCGGCTGTGGCGCGAGCGCCGGTGGCACCACGCCCGGCTCGTCCGGCAGCGGCGCCGGGGATCGCCCCGGTTACGGCTGGGGTCAGCGTCCACCGGAGCCCGGCCCCCCACCCGGCGTCCCGGGTCAGGGCAGCGACTCGTCCGGCGCGCCGGGAGGCGGCAACGGCCCGCACTGACCCTGCGCGGCGCCACCGACCGGGAAAAAGACGAAAGACCCCGGGAGCGCCGCCGCGCTCCCGGGGTCTTTCGCTCGCATCCCGGGTGTCCCTGCCGGCGGCTCAGGACGCCCCGTTCGGCTTCGGCGGCAGCAACGCGGCGATGCGGTCCCGCAGGCTCTCCAGCCACGCCAGCTCGGCCGCCACCCGCCGGGCCGTCTTCTGGTCGATTGTCCCCTGACCGGCCTCCACCATGAACACCATCGACCGCAGCGGCGAGGCGATCGCCTCGAGCCAGTCCACGTCCTCCCAGGAAAAGCCATACCCCTGCCGGTGCAGCGCCAGCGCCGCCAGCGCATGCCGCTCGTCCGGCGAGAAGCGCAGCACGTAGGTCTCGATGTAGTCCTGGATGTGCACGGCCCCGTCCTCCGGCAGCCACACCGCCAGGTCCACCATGTCGACGTTGACGGGAACGCCCCCGTTCCACTGCTCGTGCGTGAGCGCCGGTTTCGTGTCGTTGCGCATTCGCCTTCTCCGGAAACCACGTCGGGACTTCGGGCGGCCGCCCGTCGGATCGCGTACGCCCCTCGCCGTCGTCGTCAACAGCGACACGCGTCCCCGCGTCGCTCGGTGCGGAGACGTCGACACCCGCTCAGGTGAGTCCGCGCGTGCAGGAGAGCACGACAGGGGGGCGTCTTGCGAGGTGTGCGCGGGTGCTCGATTCGCTGGCACCCACACCCGCCCAATGTATCCTCGACCCCGGCGCGGCCACAAGGCTGCTGACCGATGCGTGCCCGGCTCGCGCCGCTCGCCGCCCGCGCTCCTTGCGCCTCCCGGCGAACTCGTCGCATATATTCGCCGGTTCTACCACCGGCTTTCTGTCCTTTTTCGGCATCTCGCCCGGCGCCGCGTCCCAGACGGCGTCGGGTTACGCCGCCGCTTGGCGGCCTTGCGGTCCCTCACCGGAGTGCCGAAGCGATGGAGCCCGTCCGCCACGAGCCCGGGGCGGTCGACGTACGCCCGCACCCGCCGCAGCGCCCCGCATTGGACGAGGAGGCCCTGGAGCGCATCCGGGAGGAGCAGGAGCGCTCGCTGGACCGGGACCTCATCCGCTTCGCCTTCCTCCAGGTCGCGCCGGAGTGGCGTCGACTGCCGGCGGGGGAACGCGCCGGACAGCGGACCGAGCTGGCCGACGTCGTCGCCGAGTGGCGGCCGCGCCTCGGCCTCTATTCGTACTCGCTCGTCGGCACCCGCGGCGATGCGGATCTCCTCCTCTGGCAGGTCACGCGGGACGCCGAGCTCCTGCACGGCTTCGCCGCCGCGGTGCGGCGGACCGCGCTCGGCGCATGGCTGCGCACCCCCTACTCCTATCTCGGGATGACGCGCCGCTCCACCTACTCCAACCGGTACGAGCGGGAGCACGCGCGGGCCTACGGCGGCGCGGACCGGCTCGATCGGGCGCGTGTGAGCGTGCGCCCGCAGGGCTCCAGGTACCTGTTCGTGTACCCGTTCGTGAAGACGCGGGAGTGGTATGCGTTGCCGCACGAGGAGCGGCAGCGGCTCATGGACGGGCACATCGTGGCGGCGCACGCGTGGCCGGACGTCAAGCTGAACACGATCTACTCGTACGGCCTCGACGACCAGGAGTTCGTCATGGCGTTCGAGGCCGATTACCTCGGGCGCTTCGTCGACCTCCTCATGGCGCTTCGCCTGACGGAGGCCAGCCGTTTCACGCTTCGGGACACGCCGAGCTTCACGTGCCTGTCGCGCAGCCTCGAAGACTGCCTCGAGGCCCTCGGATGAGCGGGCCCCCGTCCTCCGGCACCGCCGGCCCCGTCCAGGATCTCCAGGACCGACGCTTCGGCGAGCTGCTCGTGCGCATCGACCGCACGCTGTGCGTCGGCTTCGGCGACTGCATCACGGAGGCGGGGGAGCTCTTCGAGCTCGATGCCGAGGGCATTTGCGTCTTCCGGGACGGCGCGCCCGACCTCGGGCGCGAGCGTCTGACGGCCGCTTGCCGGAGCTGCCCGGTGGACGCGCTCCTCCTCCTCGGTCCGGACGGGGTGCAGCTCGCGCCTTGAGCGGGCCTCACGAGGTGGGTTCGACCGGCCGCTGCGGCGGGGGTTCGGGTTCCGAGCGGCGGGCGGGGCCCTGCCAGCCGCAGGTCGGGCACCAGCGCCACTCGATGCCGGAGGCGAGCCACCGCAGCCACCGTCGGTGAACGGCGAGCGTCGGCTGGAAGCACGCCGGACACGCGTTTGCCGGCCCGACCAGCACCGCGATGGCGACCACGATCAGGACGACGCGGAGCGCTACCAGCGCGAGCAGGGTGTAGAAGATCAGCACGAGCGCCTCCCGGACAACCATGCCCGCCGGCCCGGGGAGTGTCAACAGCCAGCCGCAGCGACCATGGCGCGGTTCCGAACCTACAGCCAGACCGTCGAGCCCGCCGGCGCCGAGGTGCCGGAGCAGGTGCGCGCCCAGGGCGAGCGCCTCCAGCATCGCCTCGCCGCCATCCGCCACATCGTCATCGTCGGCAGCGGCAAGGGAGGTGTAGGGAAGAGCGCGCTCTCCGCGAACCTCGCCGCCGCCCTCGCCGCCGCGGGATGGCGGGTCGGCGCCGTGGATGCCGACCTGAACGGGCCCTCCCTCGCGCGCATGCTCGGCGCATCGACGGTGCCCCTCGTCATCACGCCGACGGGCGTTACGCCCGCCCTCGGCGTCGCCGGCGTACGCGTCGTCTCCATGGACCTCCTGCTCGCCGCCGACGATTCGCCCGTCCGCTGGCGCGATCCCGGCGGCGCGGGGTTCATCTGGCAGAGCACGCTCGAGACGGGTGCCGTGCGCGAGTTCCTCGCCGACGTGGACTGGGGCTCGCTGGATTTCCTGATCGTCGACGCGCCGCCCGGGACGGACAAGCTGCAACGCCTGCTCACGCTCGTCGCGCGGCCGTCGGCGGTGCTGCTCGTGACGACGCCCTCGGAGACCGCTCGGCACGTCGTCGCGCGCTCGGTGCGCCTCCTGCGCGAGGCCGGAATTCCACGCCTCGGGCTCGCCGCCAACATGGCGGGCTACCGCTGTCCGGCGTGCGGCCACGCGGAGCACCTCTTCGGCGTCGACGGCGCGGACCGCCTCGCCGAGGCCGCCGGCGTGCCGCTCTGGGCGGAGGTGCCCTTCGATCCCGCCATCGCCGCGTCCACCGACGTCGGCCGGCCCTTCGTCCTCGAGCCCATCGCCTCGTCCGCCGCCGATGCGCTGCGCGGCCTCGCACTCCGCCTGCTCACCGAGCTCCGCGAGGAGGACCCGTGAAGTTCCTCTGCATTGGTTGTGACACCATCATGGACTTCGTCGAGCGCGAGCTCCCCGGTGACGGGACCTTCGCCGCGGTGTTCACCTGCCCGCGCTGCGCTCGAGAGGTGGCCATGCTTGCCAACCCGATGGAGACCCAGCTCGTGGCCAGCCTCGGGGTCCGGATCGGCGGGCGCACCCTGTCCGAGCAGCCCATGGAGCTGGTGCGCGAGCATCTCGCCGGAGGCCGCGAGGACGCGTTCGCCGAGCCGGCGCCGGCAACGCCCGGCGCCGTGCGCTGGAGCGACGACGCGCGCGACCGCCTCGCGAACGTCCCCGGCTTCGTCCGTGGCATGGTCAAACGGATCTACTCCGAATACGCCGCCGAGAGAGCGATCGCCGTCATCACACCCGAGGTCATGGACCGCGCCCGCTCCGATCTCGGCCTGGAGGGAATGTGACCGCATTCCCCGGCACGCCCCGGTGAGCGTCGTAGTCGCCGAGCGGCTCGGCTTCGCCTACGGCGGCCGCCGCCGGCGCGCACCGCCCGCCCTCGCCGGCGTCGAGCTGCACTGTGCCGCCGGCGAGATCCTGGCCCTCCTCGGCCCCAACGGGGCGGGGAAGTCCACGCTTCTGCAGATCCTCGGCGCCCGTCTCGCGCCGGACTCCGGCAGTCTCCGCCTCTTCGGCGCGCCGCCCTCCGCCTCTCCGCGCCTGCTCCGGAGAATCGGCTTCGCCGGCGACGTCGCCGTTCATCTCGACGCCCTCTCCGGCCGCCAGAACGCGCTCTTCTTCGCCGGTGCCGCGGGCCTCGACCGGGCGGCCGCGGCGGCCGCCGTGGACCGCCTCTTCGAGCGGTTCGACCTGGAGCGCGCCGCCGACCGCCCCGTCGCCTCCTACTCGTTCGGGATGCGGCGCAAGCTTCTCCTCGTCGGTGCGCTCGTCCACGAGCCCGCGCTTCTCCTCCTCGACGAGCCCACCATGGGGCTCGACCCGACGGCCCGGGAAGAACTGCGGACGCTCCTGCGGGAGCGCGCCCGGGAGGGCGCGGCCATCGCCCTCTCCACGCACGACGTCGCCGACGCCGCCCGCACCGCGGATCGGGTCTGCCTCCTGCACCGCGGAGCCGTCGCGCTCGACGGCTCGCCGGACGCGCTACTCCGCCATCTCCGCGGCGTCACGTACGTCGATGTCCTCACCGCCGCGCCCTCGCCGGTCCCGGAACTGACCGGCGTCGAGATCCTCGCCGCCGAACCGGGCCGGATCCGCCTCCGGACCTCCGGCGGATCGGCGATCCTGCCGGAGCTCTGTGCCACCCTCGTTGCCGCCGGCGCCGAGATCCGCGCGATCCATCTGCGCGAGGCCGACCTGGGCGACGTCTTCGCCGCGGCCACCGGCGTCGCCCTCGAGGCCGCCACCGAGCCTGCCTGATGCCCGGCGTCTTCACCATCGAATGGACCGCGGCCTGGCGCCGGCGCCGAGCCCTCCTGCTCAGCGTGTTTGTGCCCCTCGGCCTCGTGGGCCTCCTCGCGTTCGGCGGTGCCCCGCCTCGCCATGCCGTCGTCGTCTACACCGTGCTCTTCACGCTCTTCGGCCTCTTCGGCAGCGCCATCCCCTGGATCCGCGATGCCGAATCCGGTCTCCTCGCCCGGATCTTCTGGACCGGCCTCGACCCCCGCCGCATCCTCGGTGCCCGGACCGCGGCCGGCACCCTCGTGGACGTCCTCGAGCTGATCCCCAGCGCCGCGGCCGTCGTCCTCGCCGGCGCGCCCGACACCGAGGTTGGCGCACACCTGCTCATCCACCTGGCGGTCGCTCTCCTCGCCGCCAACCTGATCGGCTTCTGGATCGCGACGCTCGCCCGCTCCATCGCCGAGGCGGCGCTCCTCTGCGCCGCGACCGGGCTGCTCCTCCTCCACGCCGCCGGCGTCTTTCGACCGCCGCCGGCGCATGGGCCCTGGAGTGCGCTCGCGGAGTTCAGCCCGTTCCACGGCCTTCACGCGGCCCTCGCCGCGGCCGCGGGAGCGGGGACCGGCCGGATGCCCCATAGCGGAATCGAGGTGACGGTTACCGCCGCACTTCTCGCCGTTTCGCTCGCCGCGTCTCGTCCGCTCCTGCGCCATCTCACGACACCCGCCGCCGCCTAGGCGGCAGCCGCCCCTGTTGACAGCCCTCCCGCCGCTCCTTATTATCGCCCCATCCGCAGCCAAAGACCGCTTCGATCGCACGCGAGCCTGCTCGCTGCCATCTCTTTCCGCCCGGCCTTCGGGCCCGGCGGCGTCGCACGAAAAGCCTCGAATCCGTGCCGATGACCGGCCGGATCGGACGCCTGCGTCCGACCGGCCCGCTGTTTTGCGGCAGAAGCGACGCGTCTTTTCCGCTGCTTTCTTCGCGAGACGGTGTTTGCGCGGCTGCGCCCGGGGGGCTGCTCCGGGCGCCAC
Source organism: Longimicrobiales bacterium (assembly GCA_035715725.1). GTDB lineage: Bacteria > Gemmatimonadota > Gemmatimonadetes > Longimicrobiales > RSA9 > JADGGV01. The sequence goes on from DASTKT010000173.1 coordinate 82,644, forward strand.
TGGCGGAAGCGGGACCCCTCCGTGTCTTGCCTGGGACCCCTTCGTGCCGCGCACCCGTCCGATCTCGCGCCGGGCCCGGAAATGAGCGTCCTTCCGTGGATTCCCAGCGCTGGATCGAGGCGAAAATGTATCGGGAAATCCTGGTCCCCGTAGATAACTCGGCGTGCTCCGACTGGGCCGTGGAGCGCGCCATCGAGCTGTCGCGATGCTCGGCTGGCCGCATCACCGGCACGCACGTCTACGCCGCCCGCCTGCATGACATCCGCTTCCGGCAGCTCGAGACCGGGCTGCCCGCGCAGTTCCAGACTCCCGACGAGATCAAGCGGCAGCGCAAGGTCCACGACAAGCTGATCGAGAAGGGGCTTCAGCTCATCTCGGACAGTTTCCTGGACCAGGTCGACGTGCGCTGCCGGGACGCGGGGGTGCCGCTCACGCGGCAGCTCCTCGAGGGGATCAACTACGAGGAGATCGTCCGGGAGGCGAACGGTGGGGAAGGCCGGCTGCCGAGCCTGATCGGCTTCGATCCGAACATCGCGTTCAAGTACGATGGCGGCGCGCGGGTCCGGGGGGATGTCCGGCTCGGCGCGGACGGGCGCATCGAGGCCGAGGACGAAGAGCACGAGGAGAAGCTGGCCGGCTCGACGCGGCGGCGTTACGACCTCGTCGCGATCGGGGCCCATGGGATCGGGCGGCAGGCATACAGCCAGCTCGGCGGCGTGGTCTCCCGTGTGGTTCGCGGGGTGGAGAAGGACGTGCTGGTCGTGCGGGATGCGGCCCCGCTGCGGGGGGGGCGGCTCATGGTCTGTGTGGACGGCTCGTCCTACGCCTACAAGGCGATGCGCGTCGCGTTGGAGCTCGCGCGCGAGTTCGAGGCGGCTCTCTACGTCTGCAGCGCGTTCGACGTCGAGTACCACCACGCGGTCTTCCACAACATCAAGGATGTCCTGTCGGTCCAGGCGTCGAAGGTGTTCAAGTTCGAGGAGCAGGAGGAGCTCCACAACAACATCATCGACAAGGGGTTGCTGAAGCTCACCCAGGCGAACATCAAGCGGGCGCAGGTGATGGCGTCGGAGTACCCGGACGTCGAGCTGCACACGCAGATCCTCATCGGCAAGCCGTTCCAGGTCGTCCTGCAGTGGGCGGAGGAGATCCGGCCGTCGCTCCTGGTCATCGCGCGCCACGGCGCCCACCGGATCACGGGTACGGATCTCGGGTCACAGGCCGAGAACCTCGTCCGACTGGCCCCGTCGAGCGTGCTGCTCGTCGGCACGCTCGACGTCCACCCGGAGGACATCCCCTGGATCGAGGAGGACGGTCAGACAGGGCTCGAGTGGGCGCCGGAAGCGGAGGTGCGCATCCTCCGGGTCCCGCCCTTCGCGCTGGGGATCGCCCGGAAGGCGGTGGAGGAGTTCGTCCTCGAGCACCACGGCGCCCCCGCCGAGGGGAACGGCCACGGGCGCCTGGCGAGCGGCCATGACGGCACCTCCAACGGTCAGGCGCCGGTCCTGCCGACGGTGACGAACGAGCGCCTCGACGAGGCGATCCGGAAGCTCCTCCCCACGCACATGCAGCTCATCATGGGCATCGGCACCGCCGAGGAGCTGGCGCTGGCGGAGGTAAAGGCCGAGGAGGCCATGAAGCGGACCGTCGTCGAGGGCCACGACCTCGACCCGGTCGCGGACGTGCCGATGGTCGAGGCCCGCTGCCCGTACACCGGGCATGTCTCGCTGCGGGCGCGGACGGCGAAGGATCCCGTCGTCTGGACTGCCGAGGCGTTCGATCGGCTGGCGCTCGTCCCGCTGATCGCACGTCCCCTGGCCCGCAACACGGTCGAGCGGTTCGCGCGCGAGCACGCGATCTGGCGGATCACGACCCGCGTCATGGACGAGAACAAGCAGGCCATGATCGAGGCGGACGAGTTCGACCTCGATACGATGCTGGTGATGTTCAAGGAGCTGCAGGCCAAGCAGCTGAAGGCGGAGGCGGAGGGCGTCGACGCGCTCTCTTCGGAGATGCGCCGCTTCATCGAGGAGGCCCGCGCGTCCGGAGTCACGCGCTGCCCGATCCGCGACATCGAGGAGTCGATGGAGAAGTGCCCGGTCGACTTCAAGGCGGTGAAGCCCGAGGACGCGAAGCGCGCGATCGAGTCCCTCGTCGAGTCCCACGGAGCCTGACGCGATGCGCCTCGTCCCGGGCGGAAGCCGGCGGGATGCGGCCATGGCGGCCCTGCTCGAGTCGCCTCTCCTCGATGGCGCTCCGCCGGACGCCGCCGTCCCCCACGTCGTCGCGTGGAACCTCACGCGCCGGTGCAACCTGGCCTGCTCCCACTGCTACATCGCCGCCGGCTCCTGGCACGCGACGGACACCGACCTCACGACCGCCGAGTGCCGCCGGATCACGGACGAGATCCTTCGGCTCAACCCGGCGCCGCTCTTCATCCTGAGCGGTGGTGAGCCGCTCCTGCGTGCGGATCTCGAGGAGATCGCTGCCTACGCCGCGGGCGCCGGCGCGACGGTGGTGGTCGGCACGAACGGGACGCTCTTGACGGCCGAGCGCATCCGCTCGCTCAAGGGCGCCGGCGTCCAGGGGGTGGCGGTCAGCATCGACTCGCTGAGCCCCCGTTACCACGATCGCTTCCGGCACGGCGACGGTGCGCTGGAGGACACGATCGCGGCGGTCGAGCGGCTTCGTGCCCTCGACCTCGATTTCATCGTGCAGGCTACGGTCACTCGCGGGAACCGGGACGAGCTCCCCGCCCTCGCCGCGTGGGCCGCCGCGCGCGGCGCCGTGGCGCTGAACGTCTACTTTCTCGTCGCCACCGGACGGGGTGAGGGGATGCGCGGGCTCGAGCCGGCCGAGAACGAGGCCGTGCTCGAGGAGCTCCTCCGCCTCGAGCGCGAGTATCGCGGCCGGATGATGGTCCGCTCGAAGTGCCAGCCGCAGATCATGCGCATCGCGGTCCGCGACGGCGGCGACTCGCCCCTCCTCAACTACGCCACGCGCTGCCCTTGCGGCGTACAGTACTGCCGGATCACGCCGGAGGGGAAGCTCACGCCCTGCCCCTACATGCCGCTCGTGGCCGGCGATCTCCGTCGGAGCGACTTCGCCACCGTGTGGCGCTCCTCGCCCCTGCTCCGCGAGCTCCGCGACGGCCGCCTGCTCGGCCGCTGCGGCTCCTGCGAGTACCGCCGCATTTGCGGCGGCTGCCGCGCCCGCGCGTTCGCCGAGACCGGTGACGTCCTCGCCGCCGACGGATCCTGCGCGTACGAGCCGTCCGGCGCGCTCCCGCCGATCGAGCCGCGACACGCCGTGAGCTATGGCGCGCCGGCGCGCCACGAGCTGGACTGGACCCCCGCGGCGCGCGCCCGCGTCGAGCGGATTCCGAGCTTCGTCCGCGCGGTCGTCGTCGCCCGCGTCGAGCAGTTTGCGCGCGATCGCGGGCACGCCGAGGTCACGCCGGAACTCCTCGACGAGGTACGGCGGACGCTCCCCGTCGACTTCTCGAAACGCACCCCGTCCTTCCTCCGCCATGACGCCTGAGCCGCGAGTCTCGCTTCGTCGGGCGGCCGGTATCGCCGGCCTCCTTCTCCTGCTCGTGGCCGCGGCGGCCGATCCGGCGCTGGCGCAGCAGGCCGCCGCCTCCGCCCGGGACTACGGCAACTTCCCCGTCGTCGGCGGGCGCGGAGCGATCTGGATCGCGGCGGAGGTCCACCTGATGTTCGCCGCCTTCGTGCTCGGGGTGCCGCTGTTCGCGGTCACCGTGGAAGCCATCGGCATCTTCGGCACCGACAAGCGGTACGACAAGCTGGCCAAGGAGTTCACCCGACTGCTTCTCATCGCCTACAGCGCCACGGCGATCTGGGGGGCGATTCTCGTCTTCTTCCTGAGCACGCTCTACCCGAAATTCTGGACCTACATGAGCACGCTCTTCCACGTGTCCATGTGGATCTATGTCGGGCTCTTCTTCTTCGAGTCGTTCACGCTCTACCTGTACTACTACGGCTGGGACTGGCTGAAGGACGGCGCCCGCAAGAAGCTGCACCTCAGCCTCGGCGTGCTGCTCAACGTCTGGGGCACGGCCGTGATGTTCATCGCCGACAGCTGGCTCAGCTACATGATGAGCCCGCCGACGCAGGTCACGACCGACACCGCGCCGGAGTCGATCCGCCTCTGGACCGCCATGGCCAACGCGACGTGGATGCCCATCAACATCCACCGCCTCATCGCGAACGTCGTCTTCGGTGGCTCCATCGTGGGCGCATACGCGGCGTACCGCTTCCTCGCCGCCCGGACCGAGGAGGAGCGCGCCCACTACGACTGGATGGGGTACGTCGGGAACTTCATCGCGATCAGCAGCCTGCTCATCCTCCCCTTCGCCGGCTACTGGCTGGGGCGCGAGATCTACCAGTACGACCAGGGGATGGGCATTACGATGATGGGCGGCTTCATGAGCTGGCTCTGGATCATCCAGGCCTTCCTCATCGGCGTTCTCTTCCTGGCGGGCAACTACTACCTGTGGGTCGGGATGGCCCGGATCCCCGGCGCCGAGCGCTTCACCCCGTACACCCGCTGGATCCTGGGCGTTCTGGTGCTCGGCGTGCTGGTCTGGTCCACGCCGCACACCATGATCGCCTCGCGCTCCGAGCAGGCCGCCATGGGCGGCTCCCACCATCCGCTGCTCGGCTTCCTCGGGGTCATGAGCGCCAAGAACACGGCGGTCAACCTCATGATCCTGAGCACGTTCCTGTCCTACCTGCTCTACCGCCGGGCCAACAAGCGGCCGACCGCCTCCTGGGCGCGGACGGGCACGCTCGTGCAGGGCGTCATGTTCGCGCTCTCCGCCGCCATCGTGATCTTCTTCGGCGTCTACGGCTACTTCGTCACGGCCATCGTCCGCATCGGCTTCAGCGTCTACCAGGTGCTGTCGGTGATCGCCACCATCGTCACGGTGATCACGCTCGACGTCCTTATGCTGCGCGGCGCCGAGTCGCGCGGCGCGATCCGCTGGGGACAGATGCCCCCGCGCTCGCAATACGCACTGCTCGTCCTGGCTGTCACGTTCACGTGGCTGATGGGCCTCATGGGCTTCGCCCGCAGCGGGATCCGGCAGCACTGGCATATCTGGAACGTCATGCGCGACACGAGCCCGTGGGCTGCCACGCCGGCCCTGGGCTACGCGTCGAAGATGATCAGCGTCTGCGTGATCGTCTTCCTGGCCCTGATCTCCCTCGTGTTCTGGCTGGGCGGGCTCGTCGAGAAGTCCACGTACGCCGCGCCCGCCGCCGCGGGCGCGAAGCCGGCGGCCGAGCAGCAGCTCGCCATCGCCGGCGGCGGCGACTGACGCTCCTACGGTCCGGAGCCCCGCTCCGGAGGGAGGGGATGCATCGGTATGTGGGCGACGAATCTCCGGATCGCCGCGGTCGTGCTCGGGACCATCGGGCTGTACACGGTGGTGTGCAACGCCATCCCGCAGGTCGAGTCCGAAGTGCCCAAGGAGATGAACCTCTCCGGCGCCATCACGCCGGAGCAGCTCGTCTCCGCGGGTGAGGAGCTCTTCAACGGGGCGGGTGGCTGCGTCGCCTGCCACGGATTGGGCACGCGCGCGCCGAACCTCCTCACGGACGAGCACGGCCAGGGCACGATCGGGGCGCGCTGCGGCACCCGGAAGCCAGGGACGTCGTGCAAGGACTACCTGCACGAGTCGCTCGTGAAGCCGACGGCGTATGTCGTCTCCGGCTACCAGCCGATCATGCCGGACATGAGCCGGACGCTGTCGCCGCCGCAGATCTGGGCCCTCGTCGCGTTCCTGGAGAGCCAGGGGGGCGAGGTCACGGTCACGGCGGAGGACGTGAAGGCGGCCGGCGCGCCGGCCGCCGGCGCGGCGCCGCCCTCCGCCGGGCCGGCCCGCAGCGCGACAATGGAGCCGGTCGCCCTGCTCCGCGAGAACACCTGCCTGACCTGCCATCACCTCGGAAGCGAGGGCACGACGATCGCCCCGCCCTTCGACCATGTCGGCGCCGGGAAGACGGCGGACTACATCCGTCGGTCGATTCTCGACCCGAACGCCGACACGGCCAAGGGCTACGAGAAGGTCGCCGGGATCATGCCGAAGGACTTCGGCGAGCGGCTCAGCGCCGCCCAACTCGAGTCGCTCGTTCGCTACCTCGCCGCCCGAAAGTGAGGGACGTCGTGAAGAGCCGACTCTCCCATCCGTTCGTGCAGGCGCTTCTGATCCTGGCGCTCGCCTACGTCGCGTTCCGGTTCGGCATCGCCTACCTCCCGCCGCTGCTCGGGGTCAAGAGCGCGCCGGTGCCGCACACCGTGCTGCTCCAGTACATGATGACCGTCGTCGTCGGCGTGCTGCTCTACGTCAGCGCGACGGAGGAGCGTTGGCGGGAGTTCAAGGCGCCGATCCAGCGCGTGCTGGTGGACCCGAACCGGCGTGTCTACCGGCTGGCGCTACTCGTGACCGTGCCGCTGCTCGCCGGCTTCATGACCTACCGGCAGGTCCGGCCGTCCGTCGAGGCGCCGCCGAACCTCCGCTCGATCCACCCGGCGCCGCCCGGCAGCATCACGTTCCGCGGCAAGACCATGACGCTGGCCGGCCTCGAGAACCCGCTGCGCCGGGAAGGGAATTTGCGGGACCACGTCGAGGAGGGGCGGCGCGTCTACTACCAGAACTGCGTCGCTTGCCACGGCGACCAGCTCAACGGCAAGGGCCACTTCGCCCACGGGTTCAACCCGCAGCCGGCCGACTTCACGGACAACGGCACCATCCCACAGCTCACGGAGAGCTTCGTCTTCTGGCGCATCGCCAAGGGGGGGCGCGGCCTGCCGAAAGAGGGCACACCGTGGAACTCGGCCATGCCCGCCTGGGAGGATTTTCTCACCGAGCGGGAGATCTGGGCCGTGATCATCTTCCTCTACGATCAGACCGGCTGGACGCCCCGGACGTGGGAAGCCGCGGAAGGGGGTGCCCGGTGACCGTGCGACGCAGCGCCGCAGCGGCGGCGGCCCTCATCACGCTGGCCTCCGCGCCCGCCGCCGGGCAGCAGGTCCCGGCCGGCAAGGCCGTCTACGAGAAGTGGTGCGCGGGGTGCCACGGCTCCGACGGCAAGGGCGACGGGCCGGCGGCCACGACCATGCTGCCGCGGCCACGCGATTTCACCCGCGCGCTCTTCAAGATCCGCACGACGAGCAGCGGTTCGGTCCCGACGGACGCCGATCTGCGCCACGTCATCGATCTCGGCATGCCCGGCTCCGCCATGCCCGGCTGGAAGGACGTCCTCTCCGAGTCCGATCGCGATGCGCTGGTGGGCTACATCAAGTCGTTCTCGTCGGCGTTTCAGCAGAAGCCGGACGCCATCGCCTTCTCGAAGGCGCCGTCGGTCAGCGACGCCGCCATCGAGGACGGGCGCAAGACGTACGAGAAGCTGGAGTGCTTCAAATGCCATGGCCGCGCCGGCCGTGGCGACGGGCCCTCCGCGACCACGCAGGAGGACGACTACCACTTCCCGATCCGCCCGGCCAACCTCGAGGAGAACTGGCGCTTCCGGGGAGGCGGCTCGGCCGAGGACATCTATCACCGCCTGCGTACCGGCCTCGACGGCACGCCGATGCCCTCCTTCAGCGACATGCTGGATGCGAAGGTCGTGACCGACGAGCAGTTGTGGCACGTGGCGCAGTATGTCCGGAGCCTCTCCCCGGAGGAGGCGCCGGAGCCGCCGGAGGTCATCCGCGCCCGGTTGGTCGAGGGGAAGCTCCCGGCCAGCGCGGACGATTCCGCCTGGAGCGCCGCCGACCGGTTCTACATCCCGCTCGTCGGCCAGGTCATCGTCAAGCCGCGCTGGTTCTCCCCGGCCGTCGACGGTGTCTGGGTGCAGGCGCTGCACAATGGCCGCGACGTCGCGATCCGCCTCGTGTGGGACGACCGCTCCAAGAGCCCCGACCCCCGCTGGTCGGAGTGGCAGCAGAAGGTCACGGACGTCATGGGCCCGAAGGAGGACGCCGCCTCGCCCGCCGCCGCGAGCGTGCCCGCGGCGGTGGCCGGGACCGCCGTGGCCGCCGCGCCGCCGTCGCCCGCGGCCGGCGGCGCTCCCGCCGCCGCCGCCGCGCCACCGGCAGCGCCGGCGCCGGCCCTGCCCGACGCGTTCGCCGTGCAGTTCCCCCGCAAGATCCCCGAAGGGATGGAGCGCCCGTACTTCCTGATGGGCGACGCCCGCGACCCCGTCTATCTCTGGTACTGGCGCAGCGATGCCCCCGCGGCCCAGGAGGCGACGGCGCGTGGTCTCGGGAATCTCGCGCCGATGACGGGGGCCTCCCAGCTGCGCTCTCAGGCCGTCTTCGACCGCGGGCAGTGGCGCGTCGTGCTAACGCGCTCGCTGGCCGCCGCGGGCGGCGCCGACCGGCTGGCGTTCCGGGAAGGGCAGGCGATCCCCATCGCGTTCTTTGCCTGGGATGGTTCGAACGGTGAATCGGGCACGAAGGGCTCGATCAGCACCTGGTATCACGTCTACCTGGACGAACCGACGCCGAAGACCGTCTACACGACGCCGATCGCCACGGCCGCGCTCACCGCGGGCCTGGGGATCCTTCTGGTGGTGAGGGCGCAGCGGCGGGAGAAGCAGGGCGGAACCACGGGCGAATGATGCGTTCACGTCGCGAGGGAGGAACCATGTCGAACCGTATGGCGCGCGTCGAGAGGGCGTTCACGATCCTGACGACCTCGGCCTTCATCGCGTGTGGCGGTGGCGCGAAGACCGGGGGCGACGAGGCGGCCGCCGGCGGCGCTGCGGCGGGGGAGAAGGCCGCACCCGCGGCGCCGGTCGCGAACGCCGCGACCGTCTCCGGCACCATCAAGTTCACGGGCACACCGCCGGCGGGCACGCCGATCGACATGTCCAGCGAGCCGATCTGCGCGCAGAAACATCCGAACGGCGTGAAGACCGAGGAGGTCGTCGTGGACGGCGGCGCGCTCGAGAACGTCGTCGTCTACGTGAGCCAGGGGTTGCCCGCCCAGAAGTACGCGCCGCCGGCGCAGCCGGCGGAGATCGACCAGGACGGCTGCGTCTACAAGCCGCACGTCGTCGTCATGCAGGTGGGCCAGAAGCTGAACATCAAGAACGCCGACGGCATCCTGCACAACATCAAGACGAAGCCGTCGAAGAACCGGCCGTTCAACATCAGCCAGCCGACGAAGATGGAGACGGCGCGCACCTTCGACGTCGCCGAGGCGGACATTCCCGTGGAATGCAACGTCCACAACTGGATGCACGCCACCATCGCCGTCTTCGACCACCCGTACTACGCGGTGAGCGCAAACGGGGGCAAGTACACGATCTCGAACCTGCCGCCGGGGACGTACACCATCGAGACGTGGCACGAGAAGTACGGCAAGCAGACGCAGCAGGTCACCGTTGGCCCCAACGAGACGAAGGCCGTTGACTTCACCTACAGCGGCAGCGCCACCGCGAGCGCCCCGGTGCCCGGCGCCGCGCGCCTGGCCGCGCACGTCCATCCCGGCATGAGCCACGGCGCGGGCCGCTGACCGCGGCCGCCCACAACCCGTCTGAGGAGGTCGGCCGATGGAACGCTGGTGGATGCCGCTCCCGGAGGACGTCTCGACGTTCGGCCCACGGATCGACTCGCTCTTCTTCGTCATCCTGTGGATCACGGGGATCGTCTTCATCCTCGTCGAGGTCCTGCTGGTCTACTATCTGGTGAAGTACCGCGCGCGGGAGGGCCGCCGGGCCATCTTCAGCCACGGCAACAAGCGGCTCGAGATCATCTGGACCACGGCCACCTTCGCGATCGTCTTCTTCCTTGGCCTCGCGAGCCGTCCGCTCTGGAGCGACGTGAAGGAGCCGAGCCGGTTCCCCCGCTCGGGCCTCGCGCTCAACGTCACGGCCAAGCAGTTCGAGTGGCACGTGACCTACCCCGGCCCGGACGGCCGCCTCGGAACCGCCGACGACTTCGAGAAACGCAACGAGCTCGACATCCCGATGGGCGTGCCGATCCACGTCACGCTCCGCGCCGAGGACGTGATCCACTCCTTCTTCCTGCCGCAGTTCCGCCTGAAGCAGGATGCCGTTCCCGGCATGGAGATCCCCGCGTGGTTCCAGGCGACGAAGACGGGGGAGTACGTCCTCGGCTGCGCCGAGCTCTGCGGGCTCGGCCACTACCGGATGCGGGGACGGGTCATCGTCCGTTCGCCCGAGGACTTCCAGCAGTGGCTCCAGCAGCAGACGCAGGTGCGGACCGCCAACGCGACCCCGTGAGCGACGCGGCGTCGCCGCGCATCCCGAGCACAGAGGAAGGGACATGAGCACGATCGCCCTGCCGCACGAAGCTCAGGCGCATCCGCTGCACCACGACGACCGCGGCTTCGTCCGGAAGTACATCTTCTCCACGGATCACAAGATCATCGGGATCCAGTTCCTCTTCATGAGCCTGTTCTTCCTGCTCGTGGGCGGGCTGCTGGCCATGACGATGCGCTGGCAGCTCGGCTGGCCCGGGCGTCCCATCCCCGGCGGCGGCATCCTCGGCGACGCCAAGGCGCCGGGCGGGGTCATGTTGCCGGAGTTCTACAACTCGCTCGTCACCATGCACGGCACGTTCATGGTCTTCTTCGCCATCATGCCGCTGCTCGTGGGGGTCTTCGCCAATTACCTGATCCCGCTCCAGATCGGCGCGCCGGACATGGCGTTCCCCCGGCTGAACATGGCCTCCTTCTGGACCGCCGTGCCGGCCGGGCTGATGATGGTCTCGAGCTTCCTCGTGATCGGCGGCTCGGCGGGCGCCGGTTGGACCTCCTACGCCCCGCTCAGCGCCGTACCGGAGTACAGCGGCGTGCACACGGGGCAGCAGCTCTGGTGCCTCAGCCTGATCGTCCTCGGCTTCTCCTCGCTCATGGGGGCGGTGAACTACATCACGACCGTCATCAACATGCGCGCACCGGGGATGACGTGGTTCCGGCTGCCGCTCCCCGTCTGGGCGCTCTTCATCACCTCGGTCCTGATCCTGCTGGCCATCCCGATCCTGACCGGCGCGCTGATCATGCTGTACTTCGACCAGACGATCGGGACCACCTTCTTCCTGCCGGCCAACGGCGGCCAGCCGCTTCTCTGGCAGCACATGTTCTGGTTCTTCGGCCACCCCGAGGTCTACATCCTGATCCTCCCGGCCATGGGGTTCGTCTCCGAGATCCTGGCGAACGGCGCCCGCAAGCCGATCTTCGGCTACGCCGCCATGGTCGGGGCCATGGTGGCCATCGCCTTCCTCGGCTGGGTCGTCTGGGGCCACCACATGTTCATGAGCGGCATGAACCCGGTGCTGGGCGGCTACTTCATGGTCTCGACGCTCATCATCGCGGTCCCGTCCGCCATCAAGACGTTCAACTGGTTGGGCACCCTCTGGGGCGGGAGCATCCGCTTCCACGTGCCGATGCTGAACGCGCTGGCGTTCGTATCGATGTTCGTGATCGGAGGCCTCTCGGGGATGTTCGTCGCGGCGACGCCCGTCGACATCCCGCTGCACGACACGTACTTCGTCGTCGCCCACATCCATTACGTGCTGTTCGGTGGCTCGCTCTTCGGGATCTTCGCCGCCATCACGTACTGGTATCCGAAGATGTTCGGGAAGATGATGAACGAGACGATCGGGAGGATCCACTTCTTCCTCACCTTCGTCTTCTTCAATCTCACGTTCTTCCCGATGCACATGCTGGGCATCGCCGGGATGATGCGCCGGCTCTACGACCCGACGCAGTACCCTCACCTCCAGCCGGTCCAGCCGATGAACGAGTTCATCTCGGTGAGCGCGTTCCTGCTCGGTGCCACCCAGCTCCTCTTCGCCTTCAACTTCCTGTGGAGCCTGTTCAAGGGGCGGAAGGCGGAGGTGAACCCCTGGCACGCGAATTCGCTCGAGTGGACCGCGCCCTCGCCACCGCCGCACGGCAACTTCGCGGTGACGCCGATCGTCTATCGCGGGCCGTACGAGTACAGCTCGCCGGACTCGGAGCTGGATTACCTGCCGCAGGACCGCCCCGCCACGGAGCGGACACCGCCGGCGCCCACGATGGCGCCTGCCGGCAACTGAACCCGAACCGGTGAGAGAGGAGGCCGGGCCATGAGCCAGGCTGCCGCGCTGACCTACCCCGACCGCCGGCCGATGCCGGGGATGGGGGTCTACAACCTCAAGCTCGGGATGTGGGTGTTCCTGCTGTCCGAGGTCATGTTCTTCTCCGGCCTCATCGGCTCCTACGTGATCCTGCGCTTCGCGCACCCGATGGCGTACCCGAAGCCGGGGACCGTGCTGAACGTGCCGCTCACCGCGTTCAACACGTTCGTCCTGATCTGCAGCAGCGTGTCGATGGTCAAGGCGTTCGCCGCCATCGAGGCCGGCGATCAGAAGGGTCTGCGGACGTACCTGCTGGCCACCACGGCGATGGGCATCCTGTTCCTGAGCATCCAGGCCATCGAGTACACGAAGCTGGCGAGCGAGGGGATGCTTCCGGTTGCCTCGCTCTACCACGCCGTCGGCCGGCACGCTGGCGCGACGGTGCTGGGCGGACCGCTCTACGGCGCGACGTTCTATACGCTGACGGGCTTCCACGGCGCCCACGTCACCATCGGCGTGCTCTGCCTGATCTTCACGAGCATCAAGGCGTTCCGCGGCCGCTATACCCAGGAGAGCCACGGCGGGGTCGAGATCATGGGCCTGTATTGGCACTTCGTCGACCTGGTCTGGATCATCCTGTTCACCATCGTCTACCTCATCTGAGCGGGGGCGAAGATGGAGACCGCGCACAAGCAGCCGAACTACTATGCGATCTGGCTCGTCCTCTTCGTGCTCACGATCGCGGAGCTGGGCGTTGCGTTCCTCTCGGGGCTGCACGAGGCGCTGCTGATCACGATCCTCCTCGCGCTGGCGATCTGGAAGGCGCTTCTCGTGGCGCTCTACTACATGCACCTCCGCTTCGAGCCGCGGCGCATGTGGATCCTGGCAGCCTCGCCGATCCCACTGGTGCTGATCTTTCTGTTCGTCGTGCTCTCGGAGGGGTGGTGAGGCGCGGATGAGCACGCCCGTGCCCGCACCGGCTGGGGCGGCGGCATCGGTGCCGGGTCGCGCGATCGGCGCGACCCGGCGCGCCGCCGCGCTGCTGGAGTTGACCAAACCCGGCATTACTCGCCTGGTGCTCGTCACCACGGCGGCGGGCTTCGCCATGGCCTCGGCGGGCTGGCCGGCGCCGGTGCCCCTGCTGAACACGCTCGTCGGCACCGGCCTCGCCGCCGGCGGCACGAACGCGCTCAACGAGGTCTGGGAGTCCGACATCGACGGCCGGATGCATCGCACGCGGGGACGCCCGATCCCGTCCGGGCGGGTGTCGCGCGCCGAGGCGCTGGTCTTCTCCGTGGCCTGCTCGGTGCTCGGCGTCGCCTATCTCCTGCTGACCGTCGATGCGTCGACCGCGGCCCTCGTGACGCTCAGCCTCACGAGCTACGTCTTCGTGTATACGCCCCTGAAGCGGCGCACCTGGGTGGCGACGCTCGTTGGCGCCGTGCCCGGTGCGCTGCCGATCGCCGCCGGCTGGACCGCGGGCGGCGGCCGGCTCGGCCTCGAGGCCGCGGCGCTCTTCGCCATCCTGTTCCTCTGGCAGCTCCCTCACTTCTTCTCGCTGGCGTGGATCTACCGGGACGACTACCGCCGGGGCGGGCTGCGCATGCTGCCGGTGGTGGACGTGGACGGGCGGCGCACGGCCCGCCACATCGCCGGCTGGGCGGTCGTGCTGGTCGCCGCCAGCGCGGCACCGACCTGGTTGGGCGTCAACGGATTTCTCTACCTCGGCGGAGCGCTGGCGCTCGGCGGCTACTTCGTCGGCATCAGCGCCGCCGTGCTGCGGGATCCCAGCGTGCGGGCGGCGCGGCGCGTGTTCTTCGCGTCGATCCTTTACCTGCCCGCGTTGCTCACGCTGATGGTGCTGGACAGGGCACTTCACTGATCGGCTCGGCCGGACGGGAGCAGGACCTCGATGAACGATCAGTTGATGGTCGGCATGTTCTGGGGAGGCCTCATCCTGATGGCACCCCCCGTGCTGCTCGGCATCGGCATCGCCGTGTACGCGTTCCAGCGCTACCGCGCGGGCCGGCGTCTCGAGCCGCCGCGCCGCTCCGGCGAGTGAGCCCCCCGTTCCTCGCCGTCCGCAACTCCGGCAGGAGGCGGTCATGAAGAGTCCGCGCTCGTGGGTCACGCGAGGGGCGATCGCAGGCGTCCTCGCGGCCACCGCCCTCGTCCTCTGGTTCCTCGCGGTCGATTCGATCGAGGGGCGACCGTTCTACACCCCGGCCTTCCTCGCCAGTGCCCTGCTCGGTCGGACGACGCGCCTCGACAGCGGACTGGCGGTGGCGCTCTACACCGTCGTGCATTACGCCGCCTTCGCCGTCCTCGGCGTCGGCGCGGCCCTCGTCATCCGCAGGGCACACCGGATCCCGACCGTCCTCCTCGGCGCGCTCTTCGGATTCCTCCTCTTCGACCTGCTCTTCTACGGCGGCGTCGTCCTGACCGGCGTGAACATCGTGCGTGCGCTCGGCTGGCCCGAGGTGCTCGTCGGCAACACGCTCGCCGGTCTCGTGCTGATGGTGACGCTGCGCTGGGAGAGTGGCGTCGAGCCGATCGGCCTCCACGAGTTGCTGGCGCACCACCGCATCGTCCGGGAAGGGCTCGTGGCCGGGCTCGCCGCCGGGGTCGCCGTGGCGCTCTGGTTCCTGGTCGTGGACGCCATTCGCGGGCGTGTGCTCTTCACGCCGGCCGCGCTCGGCTCCGCGCTCTTCTATGGCGCCCGCGGCATCGGACAGGTCCAGATGTCCGTGGCGACGGTCCTCGGCTACACCGCGCTCCATTTCGTGGCGTTCGCCATCGCCGGGCTGCTGGCTTCCGCCCTGGCGACCGAAGCCGAGCACGAGCCGCCCCTCGTGCTGGCCTTCGCCCTACTGTTCGTGACGTTCGAGGCACTCTTCATCGGCCTGCTCGCCATCGCGGCCAATTGGCTGCTCGACGCCCTGAGCTGGGGTATGGTCGCCGTCGCCAACCTGCTGGCGACGATCGTGATCGGCGGCTATCTCTGGCGGGAGCACCCGGACCTGCGCCGGGCGCTCCAGGAGGAAGGCTTCGAGATCGAGCGGCCGGTCTGACGTCCCTCACGCCGGAGCGAGGCAACCATGTCCCTCGTGCCGTTCCATCGCGTGCTCATCGCCAGCTCGATCGCCTTCTTCCTGGCGTTCGCGGTCTGGGAGTTCCGGGCCTTCCTCGACGACGGGGCGGCGACCTCCCTCGTCGCCGCGGCCGCAGCCGCTGCGGCCGCGCTCCTCCTCGCCGTCTACCTGCGCCGGCTCCGCAGCTTCCTGAAGCTGCCGCCCGGCCGGCCCGCCGGCCCGCGCCCGTAGGCGACGCCAGCGCCCGCGGCCTCGGGTCCCACCCGGAGCCCCGCCGGCCCACGCCGGCGGGGCTTCTTGCGTCCCGGGGCCTGGACCGTCGGTGCCAATCCCGTTATATTGCCATGCTTTGCTCCTGCCGCGGCCGTCCGGCCCCGGCCATCAGACCATAGGAGGCTCAGTTGGTCAGAGACTACGAGGTCGTCTACATCTTCGATTCCGCCCTCCCCGAGGAGCGGGTCAACGAAAAGCTCGAGCGGTATCACGAGCTGCTGACGAGCGACGGCGGCGAGGTCACGGCCGTCGACCAGTGGGGCCGCCGGCAGCTGGCCTACCCGATCGCCAAGAAGACGAACGGCTACTACGTCATCGTGCAGGCGCGCGCCGAGACGGACGCGCTGCCGGAGTTCGAGCGCCGCCTGAAGCTGGACGAGGAGCTGCTGCGGTACCTCGTCGTCCTGCACGAGGGCGAGCCGACGGCGCCGATGTCGATCGCGACGCGCGAGCCGCGGGGCGAGGACGACGAAGACGAGGAGGAGGAGTAAGATGCGTCGCTCCGCGAAGAACTGCCCGATGTGCGAGAACGGCATCCGGGTGATCAACTACAAGGATGACAAGACGCTCGGCCGCTTCGTCACCGAGCAGGGGAAGATCCTGGCCCGGCGCATGACGGGGATGTGTGCGCGGCACCAGCGGCAGCTCGGGACGGCGGTGAAGCGGGCGCGTTATCTGGCGCTGCTGCCGTACGTGAAGCAGTACCTGGACTGAGCGCGTGACGCGGAAGGGCCGCGACGGTCTGGGCGCGCTTCTGGCCCTCACGGCGGCGACCCTGACGCTCTGGGCGCCCGGGGAGCCGTTCCTGCTCATTCTGGCGCCGCTGGGGTTGTTGCTGCTCGCGCTCCCGCCGCTCCGGTTGGGGCGCGCGGCGGCCGGCGCCGCGGTTCTCGGCCTGGCGCTCATCGGCGGGGGAAGCGAGCCGTTTTCGCTGCTGATCCGCGGGTGGGCGTTGCTGCTGGGCGCGTGGTTCGTGCTGCTGGTCATCGTGCTCCCGCGATCGGGGTTCATCTCCCGGGCGCTGGGCGCGGTGGTCGCGGCCTTCGCGTCGGCGGCGCTGCTGCTGTTGCTTCGGCGCGGCGGGTGGGCGGCGGCGGACTGGACGGTCGGGCGTCAGTTCTACGACGCCGTCGCCGACCTGTTGTCGGTGTGGACCGGCGCGGGCGTGCAGGCGGTCACAGACCTGGCGGGCGATTTCTCGAGGGCGGCGGAGCTGCAGGCTCTGTTGCATCCGGCGCTGCTCGGGCTCGCATCGCTGACCGGGCTGGCGGTGGCGTGGTCGCTGGCGCGGCGCGTGCCGGACGGCGTCCGACCGCTGCGGCCGCTACGGGAGTTCCGCTTCCGGGACGAGCTGGTCTGGGTGCTGATCGCCGGCATCGTGCTGGTGGTGCTGCCGTTGTCGAGCCCGGCGCTGGTGCGGGCCGGCTCGAACCTGATGGCGTTCATGGGCGCACTGTACGCGCTGCGGGGTGTTGCGGTGCTCCTGGCGGTGCTGGGCACGCCGGGCGTCGGCGGGCTGGTGCTGGCGGCGCTGGCGACGTTGTTCATCCCGCCGCTGGTGATGGTGGCCACCGTTCTGGTGGGGTTGACGGATACCTGGCTGGACCTGCGGGCGCGGCGTGCGTCCTTGGGTCCGAATGCTTGAGGGAGTGAGACCATGTCGAAGAGCGTGAAAGTCATCCTGCGTCAGAACGTGTCCGCGCTCGGCAGCGAAGGCGACATCGTGGCGGTGAAGCCGGGGTACGCGCGCAACTACCTGCTGCCGAAGTCGCTGGCGTTCGAGGCGACGGCGGCGAACATGCGGCAGCTGGACGAGGAGCGGCGGCGGGCGGAGGCGAAGGCGAAGCGGGACTACCTGGAGGCGCGGCGCCGCGCCTCGCAGCTCGACGGCGTGTCGCTGACGTTCAATGCGCGGGCCGGCGAGGAGGGCAAGCTGTTCGGCTCGATCACGTCGGGAGACATCACGGACCGGCTGAATGGGCTGGGAACGCTGGACTTCGAGGTGGACCGTCGGCAGGTGGAGCTGGAGGAGCCGATCAAGGCGTTGGGTGTCTTCTCGGTTCCGGTGCGGCTGCACGCCGAGGTGAAGCCCGAGGTCAAGGTCTGGGTGATCAAGGGCGAATAGCCCCACCGGGTGGCGACCCGGCCCCGGAGACGCCCCACCCCCTGGCACGCGGCGGCAATGTCGTGCGTGCGGGGGGTGGGGCGTTATAGTAAGCGAACCCGACGCCGATCTCCCGACCCACCTCTGGCGTGAATGCTGCACGCGGGGCGACCGTAGCGAGCCCTGGCCGCGGTCGCGCAGGCCGCGCGGGGCACCTTTCTTCTCTATCCGGAACCGTACCGAATGCCGACAGCCGACCGCCCGTCACCCGAGTCTCCCGTGGTGGCGCCCGCCGTGCGCATGCCGGATCTCCCGCCCGAGCTGGAGGACGCGATCGAGCTGGCGCTCGACCGGAAGGGGCGCGACCTGGTCCTGCTGGACCTGCGCCCCGTGTCGGACGCCACCGACTTCTTCCTGATCGTCACGGGAAACTCGGACATTCACGTGCGCTCCATCGCCGAGCACATCCTCGAGGAGCTCAAGGATACCGGCGTCCGCGCGGATCACGTGGAGGGGTTGCGCGGCGGTCACTGGGTGCTGCTCGACTTCATCGATTTCGTCGTCCACGTCTTCCACCCCAGCGCCCGCGAGTTCTATCAACTGGAGCGGCTCTGGGGTGACGCCCCCGCCTACCCGATCGACGGCTAGTCTCGCATGAACCGCCGCCTCGCCATTGCCGCGCTGGCCGGCGCCCTCGTCGCGGTCCCCGCCGCGCCCGCGCAGGCGCAGTACTTCGGGCGCAACAAGGTCCAGTACCGCACGTTCGACTTCAAGATCATCAAGACCGAGCACTTCGATGTCTACTACTATCCGCAGGAGCGTGAGGCGGCGCTCGACGCGGCGCGGATGGTGGAGCGCTCGTACGCCCGACTCTCCCGCCTGCTCCAGCACGAGTTCCGGGAGCGGAAGCCGCTGATCGTCTACGCGTCCCATGCCGATTTCCAGCAGACGAACGCGCTGGCCGGGTTCCTGGACGAGGGCACGGGGGGCGTGACGGAGCCGATCAAGAACCGGATGATCCTCCCGTTCACCGGGTCGTACGCGGACTTCGAGCACGTGCTGACCCACGAGCTCGTCCACGCGTTCCAGTTCGACATCATCTTTCGGCGCGGCATGATGACCGACGCCTCCCCCTTCGGCGAGCGTCTGCCGCTCTGGTTCATGGAGGGGATGGCCGAGTACCTCTCGATCGGCCGGATCGACCCGCTCACGGTGGCGTGGCTGCGCGACGCGGTGCTGTCGGGATACATGCGCGACATCGCGGCGATGTCGCAGCGGGACGACTATCTGTCCTACCGATTCGGCCAGTCGCTCTGGCAGTACATCGGCGCGAAATGGGGCGACGAGGTGGTGGGCATCCTGCTCCAGAAGACGCCCCGGATGGGCCTGGAGCGAGCCTTCCGGACGACGCTCGGGCTGACGCTCGAGGAGCTGAGCCGGGAATGGCTCACGCAGGTCCGGACGACCTATCTCCCCCAGGTCGCCGACTATCAGCGGCCCGATCGCTTCGCGGCGAAGCTGACGCGCCACAACAAGCTCGAGGACCCGTGGTATCTCGCGCCGGCGCTCTCGCCCGACGGGAAGAACATGGTCTTCCTGTCGCAGCAAGGCGGCTTCTCCTTCGATCTGTGGCTGGCGGACGCGGAGACGGGGCAGATCCGGCGGCGCCTCATCCGGGCGGAGCGCAGCGGCGATCTCGAGTCGCTGCGGTTCATGAACTCGTCCGCGTCGTTTTCTCCGGACGGGCGCTACATCGCGTTCAGCGCGCAGACCGGCGGCTCGGACGACCTGTACATCTACGACGTCCGCAGCCGCCGGATGCTGCGGAAGCTGCGCTTCAAGCTGAACGGCGTGACCAGCCCGAGCTGGTCGCCGGACGGGCGGCGGATCGTCTTCAGCGGGAATGACGGCGGCATCACCGACCTGTTCGTGACGGACCTGAACGGCCATGTCCGGCGGTTGACGGACGACCGCTACACGGACATGACGCCGGCGTGGTCGCCGGACGGGAAGACCATCGCCTTCACGACGGACCGGGGGGAGGACACCGACTTCGCCACGCTCCGCTATGGCAACTATCGGGTCGCCCTCGTCCACCTGGCGGACGGGCGGATCGAGCGGCTGCCACACCAGGAGACGGGGAAGAACCACAACCCGGCCTGGTCGCCGGACGGACGCCAGCTCCTCTGGGTGAGCGACCGGACCGGGAACAACGACCTCTACCTCTACGACCTCACGACGCAGGAGTTCTCGCGGCTGACCAGCGTGCTCTCGGGCGTGATCGCCATCGGGCCGCTCAGCCCGGTGGTGTCCTGGGCGCGGGACGGCCGGCTCGCGTTCGTCTACTTCGAGCAGGCGGGCTACAACATCTACACGGTGGCGGACCCTCGAACGCTGCCGCGGATGCCGGTGTCGGCGCTCGTGGCAGGGCCGGGCGGCCCGACCGGGAACATGGCGCACGCGCCGGACGGCTCGCACCCGCCGGCAGGCGGGGACGGCAATGGGGCGACGGACGGCATCGGGACGTCGTCCGTGGCCGCGCCGGTCGCGGCGGACACCGCGCCGATGGCGCCGCAGCGCCGGCTGTCGGCGTCGTACTACCGCTCCGGGTCCGAGTTCCGCCCGAGCGCGGCGTCGCCCACGCCGGCGAGCCCGGCGGGATCGGGGCCGATCTCGGTCGTGGCGCTCATGGACAGCGCCGCGCTGGCGCTGCCGGACACCGGAAGCTTCCAGTTGCGTGACTACCACGTGAAGTTCACGCCGGACATGGTGGGGCGCCCGACCGTGGGGGCGCAGGTCGGCGGCTATTACGGCAACGGGCTTTACGGCGGGAGCTTCATCGCCCTCAGCGACATGCTGGGGAACCACAACATCTTCATGGCCGGGAACGTGAACGGCTCCCTGTCGGATGCCGAGTTCCTGGGCGCGTACAGCTTCCTCAAGCGGCGGGCGAACCTGACGCTGGCCTTCGAGCAGGTCCCGCTCTACCGCTATTACGGCGGCGGTTACCTGGACCTCGATTTCGGCGATGGCGCACGAGAAGCCTACGCGAACGTCTTCGTGCGGGACGTCATGCGCATGGGCGCGGCCACCATGAGCTACCCGTTCAGCCCGTTCCGTCGGCTGGAGCTGGGCGGGAGTGCCACCTACTACAAGACCGATGTCCTGTACCGCGGGCTGTACGTCAACGACAACGAGCCGGTGAACGAGACGCTGCGACTGCAGCAGTTCGCCTACCTGCAGCCGTTCGGCGCGCTCGTCTTCGACAATACGCTGTTCGGCTGGACCGGGCCGATCTACGGCCGGCGCTACCGGCTGCAGGCTTCGCGCACGCTCGGGGACTTCAGCTACAACGAGGCGCTGATCGACGTCCGTAACTACGCCAACTACAAGCGGAAGCTCGTTTTCGCGTCGCAGTTCTTCGGGCTGCTGCACCAGGGCGGCGACGCCGACCGGTTTTCCCTCTACTGGGGCGGTCCGTACCTGATCCGGGGCTACGACGGCGGTTCGTTCGACCCGAACGGCGCCGAGTGCCAGGCGAGCGCCGGCGCCGACGGTCAGGCGTCCGTCTCCGGGTGCCCCGCCCGCGATCAGCTCATCGGATCGAGCGCGGCGTTCATGAACCTGGAGCTTCGCTTCCCCGTCATCTCCGAGCTGCAGCTCGGGTTCCTCGGCGCGTTCCCTCCGGTGGACGCCGTCGCCTTCTTCGACGGCGGCCTGGCCTGGAGCCGGAACGTGTGTGTCGACGGGGACTTCACCCAATTACGCTGCACGCCGGAGAACAGCCTGCCGGTGCACGTGGTCTGGCGGCGCAAGCCCGGTCAGGATCCGCTCCTCTATCGGCAGCCGCTCTACAGCTGGGGGATCGGGCTGCGAATGAACGTCTTCTACACCGTCCTGCGGCTGGACTACGCGATCCCGATGAACCGGCCGGGTCGGCACGGCGTGTTCTCGCTCTCCTTCGGCCCGTCGTTCTGACCACGAAAGCCAGCGGAATGCGAGAGCCCCCGCGCCCGGCGGGGGTTTTTGCTTTGGCCGGGCGCCCTGTTTATCATTAGCGACCTCCCGAGCGCACGCAGACCAGCCCGGCGATGGGACCCGCTGGGCCGTGAACCTGGACACCCCCGAATGAGCCTGCGCGTTTGGCCGACCGCGATGCCGCTCGACCCTGACTCCGCCGGGTTGCCGGCGGAGCTGCGCACCCTCGTGTCGCAGACGGGCGCGGTGACGCCGGTCGTGCTCCTCGTGGCGGGTCCGGCCGCGCGCGCGTCCGGCTGGGCGGCCCGGGCGGCGGTGGCGCTCGCCGAGGCCTGGGCGCGCGGCGGACGCCGGGTCGTGCTGGCCGACCTCTCCATCGGCGAATCCGAGCTCGACCCCGGCCTCGCGATCGCAGGCGACGAGGGTGCCGTCGATCTGTTCCTCTTCGGGGCCTCGCTGCCGCATCTCCTCCGGCGGCCGGACGGTCGCGCCTTCGAGTACCTCCCGGCCGGCGTGGCGCCCGCGGAGCCGGGAGAGGTGCTCGGCCACCCGCGCTGGCGGCAGGTGATCGCCGACGCGTTCCGCACGGGCACCAGCCTCCTGGTCTACACGCCCGCGGCGGAGCCCGGGCTCCGCGAGCTCGCGGGGCGCATCGCGAGCGCAATCGTGCTGGCGGGGTCGGGCGACACGGACGCCGTAGCGGCCGCCTTGCCAGAGGACGCCGCCGTACTGGCCGTGCTCGCGCCCGAGATGGCCACGGCGGAGCCCGCCGGCGGCCCGCCGCCGGCGATCGAGCCGTCCGCGGCGGCAGGGGCCGCTGAGCCACTCACCGAGGCGGAGCTCGCATCGATCCCGGGGCCGGGGTCGGAGCCTGCGGCGCCGGAGCCGGTGGAAGAGGTTGAGCCGGTCGATGCGATCGCGGCCGCGGAGGCGGTAGTCGGCGCGGAGCCGGCGGGGTTCGAGGACTGGACGGCGGATCTCCTGGCATCGCCCGGGGAGTCCGGGCCCGTGGAGGAGACCGGCCCGACCGCTGATGAGGGAACGGCCGCGGCGCCGGCCGCGGAGGCGTTCGCCGCGGCGGCCGAGCCGGAGCGCCTCGTGGCGGAGGCGGAGGCCTCGGGCGAAGCACCCACGCGCCGCGAGGGCGAGGCGGCGCCGACGGACAGTGCCGAGCCCGCCGCGGTGGAGCGCAGGGAGCCGGAGCCGCCGTCGGAGCGGCGGATCGACGAAGGCGCGCACCCGGCTGGCGAGCACTCGCGCGACCTGTTCGTCGACGCGGTCTGGGCGCGCCGCAATGCGGCGCACGGCGCGGAGCCCCCGCCGGCGCCCCCCGTCGACCCCGTTCCCGGCCGGGAGGTGACCGACGAGGAGCTGCTGGCGGAGCCGCCTGTCGCCCAGCCCGCGGAGCCGCCGGGGCGCCGGCGCGGGGCCGGCGTCATCGTGTCGATGCTGATCGGCGCTGCGGTGATGCTCGGGATCTTGTACGCCGTCCGCTGGTACTTCTTCCGTCCCGAGCCGCCGGCGGCGCCGGCGCGGCCGGCGGTCGCGCCGCCGCCCGCTCCGCCGCGGCCCACCAGCGACTCGCTGCCGTACTCGGTCGCCATCGCCGCCTACCCCCAGTACGCTCGCGCGGTGCAGCGGACGACGGAGCTGGCGGCGGAGCAGCCGGGGATCACGTTCTTCGTCTCTCCGGTCATGATGGCCGGAGCGCTCCGCTACCAGGTGCTGGCGGGCCCCGTGGCGGACAGCGCCGGCGCGGCGATCCTGATGCGCCGACTCCTCGACGCAGGGATCAAGACCGGCTCCTCGCAGTTCGATGTCCGCCCCACGCGGCTGGCATTCCAGCTCGGCGAGTTCGAGACCCGGGAGGCGGCGGTGGCCAAGGGGCAACAGCTTGCGACGCAGAATATCCCGACCTACGTGGTGGAGGTGCCGTTCACCGCGGGGCCGGCACGCTACCGCCTGTACGCCGGCGCCTTCGTCGGCGCCGCCGAGGCCGATGTCATGCGGCCTCTGCTTCGTGGTGCCGGCGCACCGGACTCCCTGGTGCTCCGGGTGGGCCGCAGCACGCAATGAAGCTCCGCCGCCTCAACCTGCACGGCTTCAAGTCCTTTGCCGACCGGACCGAGCTGAAGTTCCACGATGGCCTGACGGCGATCGTGGGGCCGAACGGGTGCGGCAAGTCCAACATCAGCGACGCCATCCGCTGGGTGCTCGGCGAGCAGCGCGCCTCGGCGATCCGCGGATCGAAGATGGAGGAGGCGATCTTCCAGGGGACGACCGAGCGCCGGGCGCTGAGCCGCGCGGAGGTCTCCCTCGTCTTCTCCAACGACGAAGGGCGTCTGGCGCTGCCGCAGGACGAGATCGAGATCCGTCGCACGGTCTTCCGCGAGGGCGGCAGCGAGTACGCGCTGAACCGCACTCCCTGTCGCCTGCGCGACATCTACGACCTGTTCCGGGATACGGGGCTGGGGACGAACGCCTACGCCGTGATCGAGCAGGGGATGGTCGACTCCATCCTCTCGGATCGGGCGGAGGAGCGGCGGCACATGTTCGAGGAGGCCGCCGGGATCGGTCGTTACAAGGATCGCCGCAAGGCGGCGCAGCGGCGGCTGGAGGGAGCGGAGGCCGACCTGGCACGGCTCGAGGATCTGGTCGCCGAGGTCGACTCGAAGGTGCGCTCGCTGGCGCGGCAGCGTCGGCGGGCGCAGCGATTCCACGAGCTCCGCTCCCGCAGGCTGGACCTGGAAGTGGCGCTGGCGGCGGGGGAGCTGGACGATGCGCGGGCCGTGCTCGCGGCGTCGGCCGAGCGGCTCGGCCAGCTGTCGCGCGACGAGCCCTCGGCGCGGGCGGCGCTCGCGGGCGCGGAGTCCGAGCTGGAGCGCCTCCGCCTGGAGGCTGCCGAGGCGGCGCGCGTCCGCGCCGCCACGGCCGGGCGCCACGGCGCGGCCACCCACCGGATCGCGGAGCGGGAGCGCGAGCTGGCAGTGGCGGACGAGCGCCGCGCGGGCTCCGGGCGGCGCATCGAGCAGATCGGGGTCGAGCGCGACGAGCTGGCCGGCCGCATCGGCACGCTCGACGCGGAGCTGGCGGAACTGGAGGCCGAGCGCGAGCGCGGCCGTGAGGAGGTGCGGCTCGGCGCCGAGCGCGTGGCGGCGATCCAGGCGCGGCAGAGCGAGATCCGGCTCGAGCTGGCGCGGCTCCGTCGTGGTGAGGAGGAGGCGCGGCAGCGGGAGACCGAACGGACACGCCGGCGCACGCAGCTCGAGGCGGAGGCCGTGGCCGCCGACGCGCTCGCGAGCGAGGCGCAGGCGCGACTGGCCCATCTCGCCGCCGAGGAGGAGGCGCTCGCGGCCGAATTCGTCCGGCTCGACGAGCAAGGCGACCTGTTCGGCGAGCAGGCACGGGAGCTCGCGGCGCGGAAAGAGGGCGCCGAGGCCGAGGTGGCGCGCTGGGTCGAGCGGCTCGACGGACTGCGCGCCGAGGAGCAGGCGGCCCGTCGGGAGCTGGCCGAGGCCGAAGAGACGGCGGGGAGGCTCGCGGTGCGCGTGGCGGCCCTGGAGGCGCTGGAGCGCGAGCACCACGGTTTCACGCCTGCGGTCGCCGCGGCGCTGGAAGCGCGGCACGAGCTGCCCGGCCTCGAGGGGCCACTCGCCGAACGGCTGCGCCTCCCGGCGGCGCGCGCGGCCGAAGTCGAAGGGGCGCTGGCCTCGCTGCTCCAGGCGCTCGTCGTGGAGGGCGGGGCGGCGGCGGACCGCATCGAGACCTGGCTTGCCGGCCGTCCGGATCACGGGCTCCTGGCGCTCCTCCCTGCGGAGGAGTTGCCGCGGGTCGAAGCGCTCCTGGACGCGTTCCGCTTCGTGGGTACGCCGGCCGCCGAGCCCGTCCTGCTCGGGCGGCGCGAACGCCTCGAGGCGCTGCGGCGGGAAGCCTCGGCGGCGGCGGATGAGCGTGGCGCCCGCGCCGCCGAGCGGTCGGCGAGCGCCGAGCGGGTCGCCGACGCCGAGGCCGGGCTTCGGGAGGCCCGCGCCCTCGCCCAGCAGATCGACCTCGAGCTGCACCGGACCGAGGCGGAGGAACAGACGCATTCCGGGCAGCGCTCGCGCGCCGAGAGGTCCCGCGATGAGCTGGAGCGCCGGCGGGCGGAGCTGCACGCCGCCATCGAGGCCGGCCACGATCAGGCGGGGCGCGCCCGTGCCGAGCGCGACCGGCTCGACGGCGAGCTGGCGGACGCCGACCGCGACGCCGCCGGAAACGCAGAGGCGCTGGCTGGCGTCGAGGCGTTGTGGGAGACCGCGCGCGACGAGGAGGCGGAGGCCCGCGTGGCCCATGCCCGCCTCGAGGGGGCGCTCGCGTCGCTGGAGCGGCGGATCGCGTCCGCGTCCGCGGCGGTGGAGGACGCGCGCCGCCGCCTCGAGGCGCTGGACCGCGAGGAGGCCGAGCACCGGCGCATGCTCGAGCAGCTCGGGCGCATCACCACGGACGCCAGCGCCGAGCTGGAGGCCCTGTTCGCCGCGCGGGACGCGGCCGGCAGCGAGCTTCGTGGGCTGGACGAGCGGCTCCAGGCTCTCACGGGCCATGCCGACGCGCTGGAGTCCGAGGCGCGCGCGCTGCGCCGGAGCGTCGAGGAGCGCGGCGAGGAGCGCCATCGGCTCGAGCTGCAGCGGACGGAGGCGGAGGCCGCCGAGCGGCGCATTGTCGAGCGGCTGGAGGCCGAGTGGGGACGCCCGTTCGAGCAG
Organism: Longimicrobiales bacterium; assembly: GCA_035715725.1. Classification (GTDB taxonomy): domain Bacteria; phylum Gemmatimonadota; class Gemmatimonadetes; order Longimicrobiales; family RSA9; genus JADGGV01. The sequence continues at coordinate 108,947 of DASTKT010000173.1, forward strand.
CTCCGGGCGCAAGCGTCCCCGGTCGAGGTGGCGCCGCCCGCGCTGCGCGCCGAGCTGAACGCCCTTGCCGCCGAGATCGAGCGGCTCGGCCCCATCAACATGCTGGCCATCGAGGAGCACGAGGAGGAGAGCCGCCGCCTCGATTTTCTCACGGCGCAGCGAGACGACCTCGTGAAGGCGCGGGACGACCTCCAGACCGCGATCCGCCAGATCAACCGGACGGCGCGGCAGCTCTTCATGGAGACGTTCGAGCAGGTCCGCGCCAACTTCCACGAGACGTTCGGGGCGCTCTTCGAGGGCGGCGAATGCGACATCTGGCTCGCCGATCCCGAGGACCCACTGGAGTGTGATATCGAGATCACGGCGTCGCCTCGCGGAAAGCGGACGCAGCGGATCCACCTGCTCTCCGGCGGAGAACGTGCACTCACCGCGCTGGCGCTGCTCTTCGCGATCTACCTCGTGAAGCCGAGCCCCTTCTGTGTGCTCGACGAGGTCGACGCGCCGCTGGACGAGGCGAACATCGGCCGCTTCATCGCCATGCTGGAGCGGTTCAAGGCCGGCACGCAGTTCATCGTCATCACCCATAACCCCCGCACCATGGAAGCCGCCGACTGGATGTACGGCGTCACCATGGAGGAGCCCGGGATCAGCACCATCGTCGGCGTCCAGCTCGACGATGCGCTGCGTGATTCCCGTCTCGCCGCAAAGAACTAGAGGTGGTCATGTGTCTCGCCAGCGTGGGCCGCGGCCGTGGCGCTCCGGGCCCGAGTGCGCGGCCGCGCGCCTGGACTCTCGCGCTCCTCGGAGTGCTCGCGCTCGCCGCGCCGCTCTCCGGCCAGCGACCGGATCCGCGTAGCCGGGAGCTCCGCCGCGAGCTGGCGCGCGAGCCGGCGCGTCGCCATGCGGTCTGGGTCCTGTTCGATCCGGGCGCGGCGCGGTCGTCGCAAGGCCCGGCCCTGAGTGCGGAAGTGCTGCGGCAGCGGCGGCGCTCCGGCCTGCCGCTGGACGAGGCCGACTATCCGGTCCCGGCGCGCCTGGTCCGGCGCGTCGAGCGGGCCGGCGGGCACGTCCGCGTCGTCAGCCGTTGGCTGCGTGGCGTGAGCGCCGAGGTCGACTCGGCCACCGCCGCGCGCCTCGCGCGACTGCCGGAGGTGCGGCGCATCGAGCCGGTCGGCGTGTTCCGGCGGGCGGCCGTCGACGAGCCGACCGGCGCGGCGGCGATGGCCGCCGCCGTGGCCGCCGACACCTTCTGGGGGGCCAACTTCGACGCGCTGCAGGCGTTGAACATCCCCCTGGCCAACGCGACGTTCACCGTCACCGGCAAGAACGTGCGCATCGCGATCTTCGACACCGGCTTCAACCCCGCGCACGAGTCGCTCGCGCCGCTCAGGGTCGTGGCGAAGCGCGACTTCATCCAGGGGGACACGATCGTCCGCGACCAGGCGGGCGACCGCGCCGGGCAGCAGTCACACGGCACGCTGACGTGGTCGATCCTCGGGGGGAAGGCGGTGGGGCGGCTCGTCGGACCGGCCTACGATGCGGAGTTCGTGCTGGCGAAGACGGAAGACGATACTCCCGGCTTCGACAGCCATGCCGACGAGGATCGCTGGGTGGCCGCCGCGGAATGGGCGGTCGATTCGGTCGGCGTCCAGATCATCAGCTCGTCGCTGGGCTACCGCTATAACTTCCCGGAAGGCGACTACCCCTACGCGACCATGAACGGCGACAGCACGCCGACGACGAAGGCCGCGGACATCGCGGCCCGCAAGGGCGTGCTGGTCGTCAACTCGACGGGGAACCGGGGACCGGCGCCGGGATCGCTCTCCGCGCCGGCCGACGCCGACAGCATCATCGCCGTCGGCGCGGTGACCGCGCTGGACAGTGTGGCGAGCTTCTCGGGGCGCGGCCCGACGGCCGACGCCGACCACCGCGTCAAGCCGGACCTCGTCGCGCGCGGCGTCAACGTCACGGGAGCGGACGGCAACACAACCAGCGCTTACCGAATCGAGTCCGGCACGAGCGTCGCCACGCCCTTCATCGCTGGGGCGGCGGCGCTCGTCAAGCAGGCCTGGCCGGAGCTCGGCCCGATTGCGATCCGGAACGCGCTGATGCTGGCCGGCTCGCGGCGCGTGCCGGACAACGCGTACGGCGCCGGCGTTCCCGATGTCGCGTCGGCCATTCTCTTTCCGGACGGGCTGGCACCGTCACAGATCGAGGGGGCGGACCCGCTGGGGACCGTGAGCAGCATCGCGCCGACGTTCTCCTGGGCCGCAAAGTCCGTCTACGCGGTGCGCCCGATCACATACACCGTGCAGATCGCGCGTGACACGACCTTCCGTGCGTTGGTCGCGACCGACACGATCTCCGATGCGGCCAACCTGCCGCTCCGGCGCCCGCTGCGGCCCCAGTCGGGGCTGTTCTGGCGCGTCGTCGCCCGCAAGGGCGCCATCACCCGGACCTCGGTAGCGGCGGGTCCGTTCGCCGTGCCGCGCTGGGTCCGGCTGGACACGCTGAACGGGCCGGACACCACCTACGCGCAGAGCCCGCTCGTGGCGCTGCGCTGGACGCCGCTGGCCACGGGCAGCCTCCCGCCGCTGACGTACGACGTCCAGATCCTCTCCCCGACCGGCGCGCCGCTGCGCACGGTGAGCGGGATCAAGCACACCCACGTGCAGCTCGGGGAACCGCTCGCCTTCAACACGCCGTACCGCTGGCGTGTCATCGCCCGGACGGCCGACAGCACCGCCGCGGATACCGTCGCCTCGCTGAAACCGTTCGTGGTCCGGGGCGGGGATGAGCCGGCCACGACCGTGCTCTATCCGACCTTCCCGAATCCGTTCCCACGCGACGATGTCGGCGGGACGCAGGCGCACATCTGGTTCGACGTCGGCGAGCGCGCGACGGTCGAGCTGACGATCTACGACCTGCACGGCCGCGTGGTGCGGCGGCTCGCTCCCGCGAACGGTTCGTGCGGCCCGGTGACGCTGGACGCCGGGGTCTACGGCCGCACCGGCGACGTGAGCGACTGCGTGATCACGACGTGGGACGCCACGGACGACGGTGGGCGGAAGGTCCCGCGCGGCGTCTACATCCTGCGCCTCCGTGTCGGCGGGACCGTGCAGACGCGCCACATCGTCTACGCCGGCGAGGGCTCCTGAGGCGGGCATGGACCTGACGATCGTCGGCTCGGGCACCGCGGTGCCCGAGGGGGACCGGGTCTGCTCGAGCTACTACGCGGAGGAGGGAGATCTGCGGCTGCTGCTGGATTGCGGCCCCGGCGCCCTCCACCACCTCGCGCGATTCGGCCTCCCCTGGCACCGGCTGAGCCATCTCGTCGTAAGCCATTTCCACACGGACCACATCGGCGGGCTCCCGATCCTCTTCTTCGCGCTCCGCTACGGCCTTGCCGCTTCGCGCACGGACGCGATCACCGTCCTCGGGCCCGCCGGCACCGCGGAGCGACTCGAGCGCATGGCCGACGCCTTCGGCGCGTACCTGCGCGATCCGGGCTTTCCGCTGACGATCCGGGAGATCGCGCCCGGCGAGATGCTGGAGCTGCCGGGCCGGGTCCGCCTGCGGGCCTGGAAGACGCCGCACACGCCGGAATCGCTGGCGTACCGCCTGGAAGCCGGCCCCGCATCCCTCGGCTACACCGGGGACACCGGGTACGACGACGGGCTCGCCGGCTGGTTCGAGGGTGTGGACACGCTCCTCACCGAGTGCTCGCTGCCGGACGAGCTGGCGATGGACACGCACATGACGCCGTCCCGGGTCCTGGCACTCGCGGAGCGCGCCCGGCCACGGCGTCTCGTGCTGACCCACGTCTACCCGCAGCTCGACCGGGATACGCTGGCGGATTGGATCCGCGAGGGTGGGTGGGGCGGAGAGACCCTCGTCGCCGTCGACGGGATGCGGCTCGTCCTATAATCCAGGCGTCCCGTGCCCACCTAGACGCTTGGCCTGGCGCGGCTTACATTGCGCCAATCAACACTCCGCTCGAAGCACCGATTCCAGGGATACTGCAATGCTGGTCGTCATGGGCCACGACGCCACCGAGGCCGACATCCGGCGCGTCGTGGAGGTGATAGAGGAGATGGGCTACGAGGCGCGGCCCATGCCCGGGAAGCAGCGCACGGCCGTCGGCTTGGTCGGCAACGACGGCAAGGTGGACGGCAGCCAGCTCGAGGGGCTGCCGGGCGTGCAGCAGGTGATTCACGTCACGCAGCCGTACAAGCAGGTCTCGCGCGAGTGGCGCCCGGAGTCGACGGTGATCGACCTGGAGAACGGGACGCGGATCGGCGGCAACGACGTCGTGCTCATGGCCGGGCCGTGCTCGGTGGAGTCGGAGTCGCAGATCCTCACCATCGCGCAGCGCCTGCGGGCCGCCGGCGCGACGATCCTGCGTGGCGGCGCCTTCAAGCCGCGCACCTCGCCGTATTCCTTCCAGGGCCTCGGCGTCCAGGGGCTGAAGCTCCTGGCCAAGGCGCGCGAGGAGACGGGGCTGGCCATCGTCACCGAGGCACTCGAGCCGGAGATGGTCGAGGTCGTGGCCGAGTACGCCGACATCATCCAGATCGGCGCCCGCAACATGCAGAACTACCCGCTGCTTCGGCGCGCCGGCCGGACCGGGAAGCCGGTCCTCCTCAAGCGCGGGCTGGCCGCCACGATCAAGGAGCTGCTCCTCAGCGCCGAGTACGTGCTGGCCGAAGGCAACGACCGCGTCATCCTCTGCGAGCGCGGCATCCGCGGCTTCGACGACCACACCCGCAACGTGCTGGATCTGACGGCGATCCCGGTGGTGCATACGCTCTCGCACCTCCCGATCATCGCCGATCCGTCCCACGGCACGGGGATCCGCACCAAGGTGATTCCGATGGCGCGGGCGGCCGTGGCGGCCGGCGCCGACGGCCTCATGGTCGAGGTGCACCCGGACCCGGACCACGCCCGCTCCGACGGCGCGCAGTCGCTCTGGCCGGAGCAGTTCGACGAGCTGATCGAGCAGGTGACCGGCATCGCCGGCGCGATCGGTCGCCGGATCGCGCCGGCGCTCACGGTCGCGGCCGTCTGAGGGGCCGGACTCAGCGCATCATCTGCAGCTCGACCATCGTGCAGCGGTCCTGCACGACCTGGATCCCGCCGCGCGCCAGCTCCTCCGCCGCGGCGTCGTTCCGGATTCCGGCTTGGAACCATACGGCTCTCGGCGCCTTCGCCAGGATGTCCGGTACGTGCGGCGGGATGTCGTGCGAGCGGCGGAAGACGACGACGAGATCCACGTCGCCGGGGATGTCGACGAGCCGACGGTAGACCCGTTCGCCGAGGATCTCCGTGGCCTCGGGATGATAGACCGGAACCGGCACGATCTCGTAGCCGGCGTGCTGGAGGTACTCCGGGACGAAGAACGCCGGCTGATCGCTCCGCTCCTCGGTCTTGATGCCGAGGACGGCGACGCGCCGGCTTTCCCGGAGCACCCGGTACCCACCTTCCCGGTCCTCGATCAGGTTCGCGCGCCAATCGTCCATTCGGCTCTCCGCGAAGGTTCCCGGTGGGACCGGCGACCGCTTTGGCGGGTTGACCCCCACCCCGGCCTCCGTTAGATTTGATGCACGTGCCCCAGGACCCTAGGACGCGAGCTCGCGAATCGCGTCAGGACCCCGCAGGTAGCAGCGCTAAGCGCAGCGGACGTCGCTAGGGAAAACCTGGGGCGCTTTTTTTGTGCCCGGCACCCGCCCCAGGGCGCCGAACGCACCCGTTTCCGCCGGGTACTACGACCCACCGGACGGCGCCTTGCCGCCGCCACGTCCGGCCCGTAAGCTGACCGCCGGCATCGCCCATCCGCTGGCCACGCAGGAACGCCCAATGTCCACCAATCGGACCGCCCTCGCCCGGCTCTACCGCCCGCGCCACTTCGCGGAGATGGCGACGCAGGAGCACGTCTCCGAGACGTTGCGCGCCGCCGTCGCGCGGGGGCGGGTGGCGCACGCCTACCTCTTCGCCGGCCCGCGCGGCGTGGGGAAGACGACGGCCGCGCGCGTCCTGGCCATGGCGCTGAATTGCCCGAACCGGGGCGACGACGGCGAGCCGTGCGGCGTGTGCGAGTCCTGCGATCGGATCTGGTCGGGCCGGACCTCCCTCGACGTGGTGGAGATCGACGCCGCCTCGAACCGCGGCGTCGACGACGCCCGGGACCTGCGCGAGCGGGCCATGTACGCGCCGACCGACGAGCGGCGCTACAAGGTCTACATCATTGACGAGGCCCACATGCTCACGCGCGAGGCGTGGAACGCCCTCCTCAAGATCCTGGAGGAGCCGCCGCCGCGCGTGATCTTCGTCTTCGCCACGACCGAGCCGCAGAAGATCCAGCAGGCGGCGCCGCCGATCCTCTCGCGGTGCCAGCGTTTCGATTTCCGGCGGATCAGCGTGAGCGGGATCGTGGACCGGCTGCGGGCGGTGCTCGCGGAGGAGGGGGTCGAGGCCGGCGAGGACGCGCTCCTGCCGATCGCCCGCCGGGCGGAGGGCGGGATGCGCGATGCCCTCTCGCTGCTGGACCAGGTGCTGTCCTTCACCGACCGCCGCGTGACGGCCGAGGACGTGCGCCGCGTGCTCGGCCTGAGCGGTGAGGAGCTCTTCCTCGAGTTGTTCGCCATCCTCGCGGACCGCGACCACGCGGGCGTGTTCCACTTCGTGCAGCGCCTCGTGGACGAGGGGCACGACCTCGCGGAGTTCAACCGCGGGCTCGCCGGTGCGCTGCGCTCGTTGCTCCTCGCCAGGCTGGAGGGCGCGGACGCGATCGACGTGCGGGCCGACCTGCGGCCGGCGTTCGCCCAGGCGGCGGACCGCTTCGGCACCGGCGACATCCTCCGCATGCTGGCGCAGGTGGCCGAGATCGACGCCGAGGGGCGGTTCCGCAAGAGCACGAGCCCGCGCATCCTGCTTGAGGCGCTCCTCCTCCGCTTCGCGCATCTCGATCGCACGGTCGAGCTGGAGGAGCTGATCCGGGCGGCCGGCGGCGCGCCGCCGGCGGGCAGCGCCCCGTCGAGCGGCTCGCATCCCGGCGCTCGGCGAGCGGCCGCGCCGCCGCGCGAGGCGACGCCGCGTCCGCCCGTGACCGAGCCCGTCGCCGGTCGCGCGGGCGGAGGCGGTGTCGGGCCTGCGGCGCGGTCGGGCACCGCGGACGCCGCATCGCCCGACGCCCCGCCGCCGACCGAGTGGGGCGACCTGCGCGAGGAGGATGCCCCGGACCCCGCACCGTCTCCCCGCTCAGGAGGGACGGGGAGGGGCGGAACGGCGGAGGCGGCGCTCCGTGCGCTCCTTGCCACGGGCGAAGGCATCCCGTCCGGCCTGGCGATCTTCCTGAAGGCCGCCCGCATCACCGGCGAGACGGAAAGCGAGGTGATGCTCGGCGTGCCGCCCGGCCCGGCGTTGGAGCGCCTCACGTCCGAGCCGGCGACGCTGCGGGTGCTGCAGGATGCGCTCGCCGGGCGCCTCGGCCGGCCGATTGCGCTCCGTGTCCGGGCTCTCGGCAAGGGCGCCGGGGCGGAGGCTCCGACGCGCTTCACGCCCGAACAGGTGAAGGCCGATCGCCTCGCGCGTCTCTCGCGGGAGGAGCCGCTCCTCGGCCGCGCCGTCGAGGCGTGGGAGCTGGAGCTGCTGGACTGAGCTCCGCCGTGCCGGTTCGGCCATGGCCGCGCCCCGCCCGGCGGCGGACTCTGCGGCCATGGGTGCGCCGCACGACTTCGGCCGCCGGGGGGAGGCGCTCGCCGCGGAGCACCTCGAGGCGCGAGGCTGGACCATCCTCGCCCGCAACTTCCGCCTGGGCCGCAACGAGGTGGACCTCGTGGCACGCCGCGGGCGCGTCGTCGCCTTCATCGAGGTGAAGTCGCGCTCCGGCCACGGGTTCGGTCATCCGCTCGACGCCATCACGAGGTCGAAGCGCCGCGAGATCGAGCGCGTGGCCCGCGCGTGGATGGCGAGATACGGCCGGCCCGGCGACGTCTACCGGTTCGATGCCGTGGCCGTGGTCGGTCGGCCCATGGACGCGCCGGAACTGCTGCACGTCGAGGACGCCTGGCGGACGGAGTGAGGAACCCCCACGGGGGATTTCGGTACAAGAAATTCGAGCGTATCACAGAGGCGCGGGCTCGCTCCGCGCGCGGCGGCGGCGACCCGGTCTCCTTGCGGAGCCGCGGTCGCCGCGCCTATTATCGACCCAGAGGACGGTGTTCGGAGGTCCCACCGACCATGACGAATTTCCAGCAGATCTTGCAGATGGGCCAGCAGGTGCAGGCCCGAATGAACGAGCTCCAGACGGAGCTCGGCAACCGGACCGTCACCGTATCGAGCGGGGGCGGGATGGTGACCGTGACGGCGGACGGGCGGGGCAAGGTCCGCGAGGTCAAGATCGATCCGTCGGTCGTGGACCGAGATGATGTGGAGATGCTCGAGGATCTGGTGCTGGCCGCGGTCGGCGAAGCGCAGCAGCGCGCCCAGCAGCTCTATGAAGAGGAGCTGAAGAAGGTCGCGGGCGGTTTCCCGCTCCCCTTCCAGTTGCCGAACTTCCTGTGAACGAGCGTGGTCTCGCAGTCCCGGCGGCGCGGCCGGGGAGGACCCCACGGCGGAGCCGGGGCGGGCGGGGTCGCGGCTCGTTCTGGTCCGGGGTGGGGCACGGAGAGGGGAAGTCGTGGCGGTAATCGATGATCTCACCGGCGAGCTCTCCCGCCTCCCGGGGATCGGCCGCAAGACGGCGTTGCGGCTGACCTATTACCTGCTGAAGCGCCCTCCCGAGGAGATCCAACGACTGGCCCGCGCGCTGGAGGCCGTGGCCGACCAGGTGCGGCCGTGCTCGGAGTGCGGCAACCTGACGGAGGACGATCCCTGCGCGCTGTGCGCGAACCCCCGGCGGGACCCGAGCGCGATCTGCGTGGTGGAGGAGGCGGCGGACATCGGCGCGATCGAGCGCACGGGGCAGTACCGGGGCCGCTACCACGTGCTGGGCGGGCGGCTGTCGCCGCTGGAGGGGATCAACCCGGAGGACCTGAACATTGCGGCCCTGCTCCGGCGTTTGGGGAACGGTGCGGTGGTCCGCGAGGTGATCGTGGCGACGAACCCGAGCGTAGAGGGTGAGGCGACGGCCCTGTACCTGCAGAAGCTCATCGGCCCACTGGGCGTACGCGTGACACGTCTTGCCCGGGGTCTTCCGGTGGGTGGCGACCTGGAGTACGCCGACGGCGTCACCATCGCGGAGGCGCTGGCGGGGCGGCGGGAGATCTGATGACGTCTATGGAACAGCGACGGATCCTTCGGACGACCGGGTGGGTGCTCCTCGCCATCGGCGCGGTGGCGGCGGTGGGTGCCCTCGTGATGCGGGATCAGATCGAGCGGCACCGGCGCGAGCTGTTCAGCTCGCACCCGCTCCGCCGGCTGGCGGCGCTGGGCTACCTGGGCGGCCTGGACCCCTCGGTGGAAACGGTGCGGCTGCTCCGCGACTTCCTGGCATGGGAGCCGAGGCCGCTGCTCCGGCGTCGTGCCACGCTGATTCTGGCCCGGATGGAACGACGGCTCCAGGAGACGGTGTCGGCGCAAGGAGGAGTCGCCGGGTGATGGCCGACGGCCATTGGTCGATCGCCGCCGAGGACCTCCAGCGGCTGGATGGGCTGCTGACGTCGTTCCTCGCGGAGTCGCGGCTGCGCTGTGCACTGCTGCTCGACCGGACGGGGCGGTTCCTGACGGCCGCGGGTGAGACGGGCGAGCTGGACCCGACCACGTTCGCGAGCCTCGCGGCGGCGGACTTCGCGGCCAGCGATCAACTCGCGCAGCTGCTCGGCGAAGCCGACTTCAGCTCGCTCTACCACGCCGGCGAGCGGCAATCCATGTTGCTGGCGGACGTCGGCGGGCAGGCGATCCTGGCGGCGATCTTCGACGACCGCTCGACGCTCGGGCTCGTGCGCCTTCAGATGCGGGCGCTGCTGCCGCAGGTGACCGCGGTTTTCGCGGAAATGGGCGACCGTGCGCCGGCGCCCGGAGGGCCGCTGGATCCGACCTGGCTGGCGGCCGCCGCCGACGAGATCGACCGCCTCTTCAACGGGTAGGTGACGGCCGATGTCGATGATCAACTACGCCAGCCGGGAGATCAACTGCAAGTTGGTCTATTACGGACCCGGCCTGGGCGGTAAGACGACGAACCTCGAGTACATCTACGAGCGGGTCAACCCCGAGACCCGGGGGAAGCTCATCTCCCTCGCGACCGAGCAGGAGCGGACGCTCTTCTTCGACTTCCTGCCGGTCGACCTCGGCGAGATCCGGGGCTTCAAGACGCGCTTCCACCTGTACACGGTCCCGGGCCAGGTCTACTACAACGCCAGCCGGCGCCTGATCCTGAAGGGCGTCGACGGGATCGTATTCGTCGCCGACTCGCAGCCGGAGCGCATGGACGCGAACATCGCCTCCATGCACAACCTCTACGAGAATCTGGCGGAGTACGGCTATGATCCGCGGACACTGCCGATCGTGCTCCAGTACAACAAGCGCGACCTCCCGAATGCATTGCCCGTGGCTCAGCTACGCGAGCAGATCAACCCGGACAGCCTGCCCGAGTTCGAGGCCGCCGCCGTCAACGGCGAGGGCGTGTTCGACACCCTGAAGGCGGTCAGCAAGCTGGTCCTCAAGAGCCTGGGCTGAGCCCGTATGCCGTTGTTCCGCCGCAGCACGCTGCCGAACGCGATCACGGTCGGCCGGATCGTCCTGGCGCCGGCGATCCTGCTCCTTCTCCTCGATGAGGACGCCTCCGCGCGGCTGCTGGCCTTCGTGCTCTTCCTGATCGCCGCGTTCTCGGATCTCTGGGACGGCTATCTCGCGCGGAAGCACGGCTGGATCAGCGACTTCGGGAAGCTCGTCGATCCCATCGCGGACAAGCTGCTGCTCGTCGTCACCTTCGTCCCGTTCTACGTCCTCTCCCACCGCGCCAATGCCCAGCCCTTGCCGCTGTGGCGAACGCTCCCGCTCTGGGTGGTGCTCGTCGTCTTCGGGCGGGAGCTCCTGATCACGGTCATCCGCGCGCTCGCCGCGCGGCGCGGCATCGTGATCCCGGCCGGGAAGGCGGGCAAGTACAAGGCGCTGGCGCAGAACATCTTCATCGGCACGACGATCTTCTGGTACGCGCTGGAGAGCGCCGCGCGGGAGAACGGCTGGGCCGGTCGCGGCTGGGAGGCGTGGAAGAGTTTCCACGGGGCCGTCCTGGCCGTCACGCTCCTCGCGGCCGTCGCGCTGACCGTCTATTCTCTCGTCGTGTACCTGTGGGGTTGGCGGAGCCTGGTCAAACAGGTCGCGTGATGGCGGAGGCGGCGGTCGAGGTCGTCGCGATCGGCAACGAGCTGCTGAACGGGCAGACGGTGGACAGCAACGCCGCGTGGCTCGGGCGGCGCCTGGCCGCCATCGGCGTACGCGTGGTGCGCCGCGCCACCGTGGGCGACACGGCAGTCGACATCCGGGACGCGGTCACCGAGGCGCTGGAGCGGACGGGCGCGGTGATCTGTACCGGCGGCCTGGGCCCCACGCCCGACGACCTGACGAAGCCCGTCGTCGCCTCGATCTTCCACCGCGAGCTGGTCCTCGACGACGCGCTGCTGGAGGCGCTCCGCCGCCGTTTCGAGGAGCGCGGCATCCGCATGGCCGCAAACAACCGGACGCAGGCGGAAGTCCCGGCCGGGGCCACCATCTTCGCGAACCCGCGCGGCACCGCGCCCGGCCTCTGCCTGGAGGACGTGCCCGGGCGCTTCGCGATCCTGCTCCCGGGCGTGCCCTCCGAGATGCGCGCGATCGTCGATGGCTCCGTCATCGACTACCTGTCCGCGCGCTGGCCCGACCGCCCGGGGCCGATCCTGCATCGCACGATCCGGACGACCGGCATCCCGGAATCCACGCTCGCCCAGCGGATCGACGACCTGCTCCCGACGTTCGAGCCGCTCACGGTCGCGTTCCTGCCCGGCGTGAGCGGCGTGGACCTGCGGCTCACGAGCTGGGGCGGGCTGCCGGAAGCGGAGGCGATCGGCCAGCTGGACGCCGCCGATACGGCGCTCAGCGAGCGCCTCGGCGCCTCGGTGTACGGCCGCGACGAGCAGGACCTCGTGGACGTGGTGTCCGAGCGGCTCGTGGCGGCCGGGCTCTCTCTCTCCGTGGCCGAAAGCTGTACGGGCGGCCTCATCGCCAAGCGGCTCACGGACCGGCCAGGCGCCTCGAGGTTCCTCGTCGCCGGCATCGTCTCCTACTCGAACGACGCGAAGCTGCGCCTCCTCGGCGTCCGGCCGGAGACGCTCCGTGCCCACGGCGCCGTGAGCGGCGAGACCGTGCGGGAGATGGTGGAGGGGGTGCGTGACCGTACCGGTGCTCGCGCCGGTGTCGCCGTCACCGGGGTCGCCGGGCCGGACGGCGGCAGCGAGGCCAAGCCGGTCGGCACGGTCTGGATCGCGGCCGCCATCGACAGCGCCGTGGAGACCCGCCACCTCCGCCTTCCGGGCGACCGCGTCGAAATCCGCGAGCGCGCCGCGCAGGCTGCCCTCGCCCTGCTACTCTCGCTCCTCCCGCCGACCGGGGGACCGTGAGCTCGGGCGTTCTCGAGCAGGGGCACGGCTACCTCGTGGGGGTCGGCCGCCTCCGCATCCACTACCGCGCCTGGGAGGTGCAGACCCCCCGCGCCGCCATCGTCGTCGTGCACGGCCTCGGCGAGCACAGCGGGCGCTACGACGAGTTCGCCTCGGCGATGGCCGGCTACGGCTTCTCCTCCTACGCGCTCGACCTCCGCGGCCACGGCTCCTCCGAGGGGCGCCGCGGGCACGTCGCGCGCTTCGAGATCCTGCTCCAGGAGCTCGACCGCTTTCGCCGCGAAGTGCAGGGGCTGGTCGACCCGAGCTGCCCGCTCTTCCTGCTCGGCCATTCGATGGGTGGCCTCGTCGTGCTACGCTACCTCGAGGAGTACGACTCGCCTTACCGTGGCGCGATCGTGGTGTCGCCGTGGCTCGCCACGGCGTTGCCGGCGCCGCGTTGGAAGATCGCCCTCTCGGGCTTCTGCAGCCGCTTCCTGCCGGCGCTGCCGTTCTCGACCAAGGTGCGAGGGAAGGATGTCAGCCACGACCAGGCCGTCGTCGAGGCCTACGACTCCGATCCGCTCGTGCACGACACCATCACGCCGCGCCTCTTCGCCGAGGCGGAGACCGCGATGGCCCTGGTCTTCCAGCGTGCCGAGCGCCTGCGCGTGCCGTTGCTCTTCCTGCTCGCCGGCGACGACCATGTCGTCGACACGCAGCGCTCGCTGGCGTTCGCCCGGTCGCTTCCCGCGCACGATGTCACGGTGCGCATCTACCCGGGTCTCTACCACGAGGTGCTGAACGAGCTGGATCGGCACGCCGTTCGGGCCGAATTGCGTGATTGGCTGGTAAAACACCTGCGCTGACGGCTGCCGAAACGGCAGCCCTGGCTGGCGTGCGGCTTGCAACCCTGCGGGGTACAATTCGCATCTTTCACTCCGCGGGGCCACGGCCCCGCATTTCATGTTGGGACAAGGCCATGGAGCGTGATCAGGACATGGGCGGCGACGGGCTGTCGACGCCCGAGGCGAGGGGTTCGGCGGAGCCGGTCGAAGCGGAGGGCGCAGAGGCGCAGGCACCCGACGACACGATGGCCGAGCTCGAGCACCTGCAGGCGGAGATGCAAGGGCTGAACGACCGGCACCTCCGGCTGGCGGCGGAATTCGACAACTACCGTCGGCGGATCGACCGGGAGCGCACCGAGCTGCACGCGCGGGCGCAGGCCGAGCTGGTGAAGCGGCTGCTGGATGTGCTCGACGATCTCCAGCGGGTGGCGCACTACAACCCGGAGACGACGAGCGTGCAGGCGCTGATGGAGGGTGTGCAGCTGGTGGAGAAGAAGTTCCGGCACGCGCTGGAGTCGGCGGGGCTGGAGCCGATCGAGGCGGAGGGCGAGTTCTTCAACCCGGCAACGATGGAAGCGCTGATGACGATGCCAGCGGAGCACCCGGAGGAGGACGAGGTGGTGGCGGACGTGCTGCAGAAGGGGTACCGCTTCGGGAGCATGCTGGTGCGGCCGGCGCGCGTGCGCGTGAAGAAGTACGAAGGCTGAGGCGCCGATGCCCGCGGCTGGCACGAAGGACTACTACCAGATCCTGGGCGTAGCGGAGAGCGCCACGCCGGACGAGATCAAGAAGGCGTATCGCCGGCTCGCGAAGCAGTATCACCCGGACGCGAACCCGAACAATCCGCAAGCGGCGGAGCGCTTCAAGGAGGTCGGGGAGGCGTACGCGGTGCTCTCGGATGCGGACAAGCGCAAGCAATACGACCAGGTCCGGAAGAACCCGTTCGCGGGCTTCACGGGCTTCGGTGGCGGCGCGCCCCGGCCGGGCGCGCCGCAAGGCGCGGAGAACGTTCGGTTCTCGTTCGAGGATCTCGGCGACGTGGGCGGGCTGGGGGACATCTTCAGCTCGATCTTCGATCTGGGCGGAAGGCGGAAAGGGCGGGCGCGGACCGGTCCGCAGCGCGGACAGGATGTCGAGTTCGTGGTCGAGCTCCCGTTCGCCGTCGCGGCGCGGGGTGGCAAGGTGCCGATCACGGTGCCGGTGACGGAGGAGTGCGCGACGTGCAGCGGTTCGGGGAACGCGCCGGGGACGAAGCCGCAGACGTGCGCCGAGTGCGGCGGCAGCGGGCAGATCTCGTTCGGGCAGGGCAGCTTCGCGGTGAACCGGCCATGCCCGGTGTGCCTCGGTCGCGGGACCGTACCGACGAGGCCGTGTCCGACGTGCGGCGGAACGGGGCACGTGCGGGAGCAGCGGCAGATCGTGCTGACCGTGCCGGCGGGAGTGGAGACGGGCTCGAAGCTGCGCCTGTCGGGGCAGGGGGAACGGGGTGCGAACGGGGGACCGGCCGGCGACCTCATCGTGAATTTCCGGGTGAAGCCGGACCCGTTCTTCCGGCGCGAGGGCCTGGACCTGTTCTGCACGGTGCCGATCAACGTCGCGCAGGCGACGCTGGGCTCGCGGATCCGGGTGCGCACCGTGGACGGGAAGAAGGTGGCGCTGAAGGTCCCGGCCGGGACGCAGTCGGGGACGCGGTTCCGGATCCCGTCGCAGGGGGTCGAGAAGGGCGGGCGCCGCGGTGACCAGTACGTGCAGGTGAAGATCACGGTGCCGGCGGAGCTCTCCTCCGACCAGGAGCAGCTCATGCGCGACTTCGCGAAGGCGGCGAACCTGAAGTACTGAGCCGCGCCGGCGCGGTCCAGCGCACGGGGAAATTCCCTACCTGAGCGGACAGAGAATCGGGGGCGTCCTTACAGACGCCCCCGTTCGCTTGTCCTAGCGTGACGGCGAGCGACGCGCGTGGCGCGGGACCCAGGAACAGCCCAGGTCGAGGAGAGGCGAGATGGCCGCGGCAACCGAGCAGGAGACCCCCACGGTGTCGGACGGCGGCAAGCCGCCCGAGAGCAGGAGCCGTCGCGCGGCACGGCCGCTGACGGACCAGGAGGTGGCGGCGGTGGTGGAACGCAACTACTGCGCGATCTTCGCGACCGCGGCGAACGGAGAGCCGTACGCCGTCCCGCTGGTCTACGGCTTCGACTCGGGCGCGTTCTACGCCGTTCTCTCGCCGGGGCGCAAGGTTCGCAACATCGAGGCGAACCCCCGCGTCTGCGTGACCATCCTCGAGGTCGAGGACATGGGCAAGCGCTGGCGCTCGGTCGTGGCGACCGGCACGGCATCGTGGGTCGAGGGCGAGGAGGCGCTCCGCTCGGCGCTGGACGTGATCCGCCGCCAGTACCCGGGCGCCCCGATCCGCAGCTCCGGGGGCGCGCCCGCGCTGGGCGGGTACAGGATGCTGCGTGTCGCCGTGGCGGAGCTCGCCGGGCGCGCGAACGACTGAAGCCGCCGGCGCGAGAGACGGGACCCCATGCGACGCAGGACTGCACCGCACGTCGTCATCCTCGGCGGCGGCTTCGGAGGGCTGTACTGCGCCCGCGCCCTGCGCCGGGCGCCGGTCCAGATTACGCTCGTGGATCGCCGGAACTACCACCTCTTCCAACCGTTGCTCTACGAGGTGGCGACGGCGACGCTGTCCCCCGCGGAGATCAGCGCCCCGCTCCGCTACGTGCTTCGGCGCCAGCGGAACGTCGAGGTGCGGATGGGCGAGGTCGTGGACGTCGATGTCGCCCGGCGCGCCGTCGTGCTGCCGGACAGCGAGATCGCCTACGACTACCTGGTGGTTTCGACGGGGCTGGAGCACTCGTACTTCGGGCACGACGAGTGGGCTGCGCGCGCGCCGGGGCTGAAGAGCGTGGCGGATGCGCTGGAGATCAAGCGGCGCTTCCTCTCCGCGTTCGAGGCGGCGGAATGGGAAGCCGACCCCGTGGCGCGGCAGCGACGGCTGACGTTCGTGATCGTGGGCGCCGGACCGACCGGGGTCGAGCTGGCCGGGGCGATGGCCACGGTCGCCCATCAGGTCTTGCCGGGGGACTTCCGGTTCGTCGACACGACGCGTGCGCGCGTGATCCTCGTCGAGGGCGCCGGGCGGGTGCTCCCCGAGTTCACGGAGCGCCTGTCGCGGAAGGCGAAGGAGTCCTTGCGAAGGCTCGGCGTCGAGGTGCGGACCGGGTCGCTGGTGACGGCCATCGAGCCGCACGCCGTCGTACTGGAGAATGAGCGGATCGAGGCGGGCACGGTGGTGTGGGCGGCCGGCGTGCGCGGCTCGCCTCTCGGCGCCCGGCTGGGCGCTGCGGTGGACGGCATGGGGCGTGTCCGCGTGCAGGCCGATTGCAGCGTGCCGGCCCACCGTGACGTCTTCGTCATCGGGGACCTGGCGCACTTCGAGGAGCGCGGGCGGGTGATCACCGGCGTCGCGCCCGCGGCCATCCAGATGGCGCGGTTCGTCGCGCGCACGATCCGTGACGAGCTGCGCGGCCTCCCCCGGATGGACTTCCGCTACTTCGACAAGGGGAGCCTGGCGACGATCGGCAAGGCGGCGGCCGTGGCGCGGGCGGGGCGGCTGGAGATCAGCGGCTTCCCGGCATGGATCACGTGGGTCTTCATTCACGTCCTCTACCTGATCGGCTTCCGCAACCGGGTGTCCGTGATGGCGCACTGGGCCTGGGCGTGGCTGGCCTCGAAGCGTGCCGCGCGCTGGATCATGGGAGACTTCGACCTGCAGGTCGTGCAGCCGCGAGGCGCGGGGGAGGGAATCGAGTCGAGCGCGCCGGCGCCGGAGGCCACGTCCTCGCGCCGGCGGACGGCACCGGCGCTACCGCGCTGACGCCCACGGCTGGCCGTCCGTGGCGCGCGGCCCCATCTTTGCGCCGCGCGCCTGCCGGGCCGCGCGGGCGGTGGGAGACGACCGGGGACGAACGACCGAAGAACGATGAGCCGAACGTTTCAGGACGAGAACTTCTATCTGTGGGAGGCGTTCCCCTCGACGGGGGCCTTCGGCTACCCGGACGGCCCGAGTGTGGTGTTCAACTGTCTGACGAACCGGATGTTACGGCCGCGTTACGTCGAGATGCCGGGCTCGGAGCCGGAAGCGGAGCGGGCGCTGAACGGCCTCTCGGAGCCGGAGCTGCTGGAGCTCCTGCGGAAGGCGCGCCCGCTCGCCTGAGCGCGCCGGTCAGCGGGTGAGGCCGCGAATCCGGCCGCCACCCACGAGCACATCCCCGCGGTACACGACCCCGGACTGGCCCGGCGTCACTGCGCGCTGCGGCTCGTCGAGCACGAGCCGGAACTCGCTGTCGGAGACCTCGGCCACGACTGCCGGCGCCCGCTCGGCGCGGTGCCGGATGCGCACCAGGACCCGCTCGCCGGCCGCCGGCGGCTCATCGAGCCAGTTCGGCTCACCGATCCGGATCTCGCGCTGCTCCAGCTCGCGCTCCGTTCCCACGACCACCTCGTTCGTCGCGGGGTGGACACCTAGGACATAGAGCGGTCGGGAGAAACCGCCGCCGAGCCCCTTCCGCTGGCCGACCGTGAAGCGGCCGTAGCCGCCGTGCTGGCCGAGGATCTCCCCGGCGCGGTTCACGAGCCGACCGGGCCGCAGCGAGGGGTGGTCCGGACCGAGGCGCTGCGCCAGGAAGTCGGTGTAGTCGTCCGAGGGAACGAAGCAGATCTCCTGCGACTCCGGCTTCTCTGCGGTGGCGAGCCCGAGGGAGCGGGCCCGATCCCGGACCTCCGGCTTGGTCAGCTCGCCGACGGGGAAGAGGAGGCGCGGCAGCACCTCCCGCGGAACGCCCCAGAGGAAGTAGCTCTGGTCCTTGCGGTCGTCGACGCCGCGCAGGAGCCGGACCCGGCCGTCGTCGCCGACCGCGGTACGCGCGTAGTGGCCGGTGGCGATGGCATCCGCGCCGAGCAGCCGGCCCTTCCGCAGCAGGTCCGGGATCTTCGTATTCGAGTTGCAGCGCACGCACGGGTTCGGCGTACGACCGGCCACGTACTCGGCGACGAAGTCGTCGACCACGTCCCGCGTGAACGCCTCCTCCATGTCGAAGACGTAATGGGGGATGCCGAGGCGGTCGGCGACGCGGCGGGCGTCCTGGATCCCATCCAGGCCGCAGCAGGTCTTCGACGACGCGGGCGTCTCCGAGTAGCAGAAGGTCTTCATCGTCGCGCCGATCACGCGATGCCCCTGCTCGACGAGGAGCGCCGCGGCGACCGACGAATCGACCCCGCCGGACATGGCTACGAGTACCGTCTTCTTCTCCACGCTCTCCACGACTTCCATCCGCCTGGTCTGATGTACCGCTCGGGTCCGCCGCGCCTGGGACGCCGCGGCCGTGGCGGATGCCGCGCTACACTACAGGACGGCCAGCGCCCGGATCCGTTCGACGACCGCCGGGAGGCGCTCGGCGGCGGCGTCGACCTCGGTCTCGGTCGTGGTCCGACCGAGCGAGAGCCGGATGGCGGCCTCGCCGGGGGATGCTCGACCCATCGCCACGAGCACGTGACTCGGCTCGACCGCGCCGCTCTGGCACGCGGAGCCGCCCGACACCGCGAGCCCCTCGAGGTCGAGCGCCATGAGCAGCGCGTCCTGCTCGACGCCCGGGATCGAAACGTTCAACATCTGCGGCGCACGGGGGGCCCCCGCGCCGTTCACGGCGAGGCCGGGGATGGCGGCCTGCAGCCGCGCCTCGAGCCGGGTTCGCAGCCCCTCCAGGCGAGCGCGTTCTTCCTCCTGCTCATGGGCGGCGAGCTCCGCGGCCACCGAAAGGCCCACCGCGAAGGCGACGTTCTCCGTCCCCGGGCGGAGCTCCCGCTCCTGCGAGCCGCCGTGAACGAGCGGCCGCAGCTCGACACCGCTGCGCACGTAGAGTGCGCCGATCCCCTTCGGTGCGCCGATCTTGTGGCCGCTGAGCGCCAGCAGATCACACGGCACCTCGTCCACCCGGACCCGGACCTTGCCGAAGGCCTGGATCGCATCGGTGTGGAACGCGACGCCGGCTGCCCGGCACCGCGTCGCGATCTCCGCGACGGGTTGCAGTGTACCGACCTCGTTGTTGGCCCACATGACAGCGACGACGGCCGGGCGGGCGCGCAGCGCCTCATCCAGCGCGCCGAGGTCGAGGCGGCCCTCGGTGTCGACGGCGAGCAGGATCTCCTCCGCGCCCTCGGCGGCGGCCGCGTGCGCCGCGCCGAGCACGGCCTTGTGCTCGATGGCGGAGCAGGCCACCCCCACGGCGCCACGATCCGCGAGCGCGCGCCACCGCCCCAGCACGGCCAGGTTGTCCGCCTCGGTCCCGCCGCTCGTGAAGATGAGCTCGCGGCGCTGCGCGCCGAGGGCGGCGGCGAGGCGCTCGCGGGCTTCCTCCAGCGCGGCGCGCGCCTCGCGGCCCCAACGATGAGCGCTCGACGGGTTGCCGAAGCGCGGGCTGAAGTACGGGTCCATCGCGGCCCGCACCTCGGGCCGGACCGGCGTCGTCGCGGCGTGGTCGAGGTAGATCGCGTCCATTCGTATCTCCTGGTCGAGCTCTCATACCCCGCGCGCGCCGCCGCGTGCGGCTTGCCGGCACGCGGCCCCGCGGCAACGAGGGCATGGCTCCATCCTCCCTACGAGGGTAAGATAAGTTACCACTGGCAAACGGCTCCACCCGTGACGCGATCCATGCACCGCAGCCCGCCGCCATTTCCCGCTCACCAGCCGCCGAGCTTTCGCGCCACGGTGCACGGGACCGTGTTCGGCGCACGGACGGCCGTCGTCGAGGCGCTGTCGGTCGGAGAAGAGCTGCTGCTGCTTCCCGGCCCGCCGTTGGAGGACGATCCCGGTGTCTGGGTTCACCGAGCGGGGGGTGATCTCGTCGGTCACCTCCCACCCGAGATCGAACGATGGCTGGCCCCCTGGATGCTGCGCGGGGGGCGTGCACGCGCCCGCGCCGTGAAGGTGGGCGGAAGCGAGGTGCCGAGTTGGCGACGGCTGGTGATCGAGGTGGATTGCGTGCGATAGGCTGACGCGGCGGCGCGCTGCCGAGCCCGCATCGCCGACGGCCTCCGGCGCGGGCAGGCGCCGGGCCGCGCTCAGATGCTGTGTACGTCCAGCGAGACGACGTCGTCGACGCGCAGCGTCTCCGGCGTCCAGAAGGGCTCCCCGTAGGGCCGGCGGATCAGCGAGCCGTAGTGGGCCGCATGGGCCCGGATCTGTTCGCGCAGCGGCCGTTCCCCCCCGCCGAAGACCTCCCCCATGGCCGTCTTGCCCTCGAACTGCGTGCCGTAGGCGAAGATCGCGTCGAGCTTCCGGTCCATCTGGTCGGTGATGTCGACGACGAACGTCGGCTTGACGACGTCCTCGCGGTACGACAGCGAGTACAGCACCTTGCTCGGCCGGTGCGGCTCGCCCTCGACTGGCGCGCGGCGCAGCCCGGCGATGAAGCAGGCGTCGTAGCCGAGCTGGCTGGCGACCCGATGGTCCGGGTGCCGCCCGTCCCTCCAGTGCAGGATCACGGTCCGGGGACGCAGACGTCGCAGATGCGCGGCCACCACCGCTCGCGCCTCGGGCGAGTTCACGAGCGCCCCATCGGGCAGACCCGCGTTCGGGCGAAGCGCGAGGCCGAGGATGCCGGCGGCGTTCCGGGCCTCGACCGTGCGCTCGGCCGCGCTCCCCCACGTCCCCGCCTCGCCGCCCGTGAGATCCAGTACGCCGGTCCGATAGCCCTGCTCTGCCGCGCGGGCGAGCGTTCCGCCGCAGATCAGCTCGGCGTCGTCCGGGTGCGCAACGATGGCGAGGAGGTCGACGGTCTCGCCGGAGCCGTGGTGCCGTTCCGTCACTCGTACCTCAACGCTACGACCGGGTCCATTCGGGCCGCGCGCCACGCCGGCCAGAGGCCGAAGAGCACGCCCGCGACGGCGGCCATGGCGAGCGCCGCCACCACCGCCATGAACGGCACCTTCGCCGGGATCGGCGTGAGCGCGTCGACGAGGAAGGCGCCGGCGCCGCCGAGCGCCATCCCGAGCGTCGCACCGATCAGCGTGACGGTGACCGCCTCGATGAGGAATTGCCAGAGGATCTCGCGCTGCGTGGCGCCGAGCGCCTTGCGGATCCCGATCTCACGCGTCCGCTCCGTGACCGCGATCATCATGATCGCGACGACGCCGACGCCGCCCACCATCAGCCCGACCGACGAGAGCGCGATCATCACGATAAAGAAGATGCCCGTGATCTTGTTGAAGGTCCGGACCATCTCCTCCTGCCGGATCAACGCGAAGTCGTTCGGCTCGCCGGCGCGCAGGCCCCGCATCGTCCGCAGCGTGGAGATCACCTGGTCCATCGCCGCGTCCTGCGACGACCCGGGGGCGGTCACCGTGAAGACGGTCATCGTCTCCGTGCTCGCGCGCAGGTACTTGATCGCCGCCGTGTACGGCACGATCGCGACGTGCTTGACCATGCTGGCGAAGATGTTGTCGGATGCCTCGAAGACGCCGACCACGGTGAAGCTCTGGCCGTTGACGCGCACGCCGCGGCCGACCGGGTCGACCGCGCCGAACAGGTCCTCGGCGAGCTGGCGGCTGATCACCGCGACCGCGTGCCCCGCGGAGACGTCGCTCGGGAGGAAATTGTGCCCGGCCAGGATGGTGCCCGTCTGGAACGCGCTCCACTCCGCGCCCCGGCCGGCCACCTGCACGTTGCTGATGCGCTCGCCGGCGTGCTCGAATTCGCCGTTCGCATTCACGCCCGGGATCGCCGCCTTGATGAGCGGAAGCTGCGAGATCCGGTCGACCTCGGCGAGTGACACGGGCGGGTTGTGCCCCCACGGTGGCCCGCCGTCGTCGACGATGCGGACGGCATTGAAGTCCCAGCGGGCGACCATGAAGTTCTTCGGGCCGGCGGCCTCGATCCCGCTCAGGATGCTGGAGCGGACCCCGGCGACGACGGCGCTCATGGCCATCACCGTGGCCACGCCGACGATGATGCCGAGGATCGTCAGCGCGGAGCGAGTCTTGTTCGCGCGGAGCTGGTCCAGCGCGAGAACGGCACCCTCGTGGAGGCTCTCGATCCGCATGGCTTACTCGTAGCGCAGGGCGACGACGGGATCGAGCCGCGACGCGCGTGACGCCGGATAGATCCCCGCCAGCACGCCCACCCCGATGCCCATGCTCGCAGCGATCGTCATCCACACGGGCGAGAGCGCCACGGGGAGGGGTGAAACCGCCCGGACGATCCCGGCGAGGACGATCCCGATCAGGATCCCCGCGAACGCGCCCATTCCCGAGAGGACGGCGGACTCGACGAGGACCTGCAGCACGATGTCCTGGCGGCGGGCGCCGAGCGCCTTCCGGATCCCGATCTCGCGGGTCCGCTCCGTCACGGAAACGAGCATGATATTCATGATCACCATCCCGCCGACGACGAGGGCGATGCCGACCAGAGCCGGGAAGGCGATGAACAGGATGCGGCTGATCTTGGTCCAGAAGCTGAGCGAATCGTCCGCCGTCTCCAGCTCGAAGTCATTCGGCTCGGCCGGGCGCAGGCGGTGCCGCGTCCGCATGACCTCCTCGGCCTCGACCTTGAGCTCGCGGATCGCGTCCGGACCCTCGCCGCGCAGCAGGATGCTGTCCACCAACCCGTGCGGGTTCACCAGGCGGGCAATCGGCGAGTGCGCCGGCGCGATGGCCATGTTGTCGAGCGACATGCCGAAGAGCGTGCCCTGCTTCGTCAGCACGCCGATCACGACGAACGGGGAGCCGTCGATCTTGACGGTGCGGCCGAGGGGGCTGAGCGCGCCGAACAGGCGGTCGGCGGCCTCGTAACCGAGGATCACGACCGGCGCGCCGGCCCGGTCCTCGGGGACCGAAAAGAGGCGGCCCTTCTCGACCTTGTACTCGCGGATCCGGAAGTAGTCGGCGTCGGCGCCCGTGAGCTGGACGTTCTCGACCTCCGTTCCATCCGGCCCCTCGAGCCGGCCGCCGGCGCCGCTCTCGACCGCGACGATCGAGCCGGAAGGCAGGTGCGACCGCAACGCATCCGCGTCCTGGAACGTCAGACGCGGCCGCCGCCGAAGCGCACGTCGGTAGGCGGGGTTGTCATTGAAGTTCACCGAGGGCGTGCGGCGCAGCGTCACGGTGTTCAGGCCGAACACCGTCCGGGCGAAATCCTCGGTCATGTAGCGGTTCATCCCCTCGACGACACTCACCACCGTGATCAGGAACATGACGCCGATGATGACACCGAGGACGGCGAAGAAGCTCTTCAGCTTCTGCGCTCGGATCTGAGCCAGCGCGAGGCGGAAGCCTTCCCGGCGGTTCATGGCCGGCCGCTCAGACGGTCACGGCGAGCGCCCGCTGCGGCACGTCCGTGGCGATGCGGCCATCTCGCAATGTCACGACGCGGTGCGCGCGGGCGGCGATGTCGTGCTCGTGCGTGACCAGCACGATGGTCTGACCCGAGCGGTGCAGCTCGTCGAAGAGCGCCATGATCTCCTCGCCCGTCTGACTGTCCAGGTTGCCCGTCGGCTCGTCGGCCAGGAGCAGCGCCGGCTCGTTGACCAGCGCCCGCGCCACCGCCACCCGCTGGCGCTGCCCGCCGCTCAGCTCCGCCGGCTTGTGCGCCATGCGGTCGCCGAGCCCCACCTTCTCCAGCATGGAGGCCGCCCGCTCCCTGCGCTCCTTCGCCGCGACTCCCGCATAGATCAGCGGCAGCTCCACGTTGTGCAGCGCCGTCGCCCGCGGCAGCAGGTTGAAGGTCTGGAAGACGAAGCCGATCTCCTTGTTGCGGATCCGCGCCAGCTCGTCGTCGCTCAGGTGCGCCACCGGCTG
>DASTKT010000174.1:0-33213 GCA_035715725.1 Longimicrobiales bacterium
CGCTGCCAGGCTGGCAGGGAGCCTGGGATTTTGCGCCGATCTGACGCGGATTTCGGGGCTGTGGGGGGCATGGGGCTTGCACCCGGGGCGGGCGTACCCGCCGTGGGTTTTTTCGCGCATCAATTGGGGTTCAAGGAGAGAACATGGCAAAGGTGATCGGCATCGACCTGGGGACGACGAACTCCGTCGTCGCGGTCATGGAGGGCGGCGACCCGGTCGTCATCCCGAACGCGGAGGGGGGTCGGACGACGCCGTCGGTGGTCGCGTTCACGAAGGACGGCGAGCGGCTCGTCGGCCAGGTCGCGCGCCGACAGGCGATCACGAACCCGAGGAACACGGTCTTCTCGATCAAGCGGTTCATGGGGCGGCGCTGCTCGGAGGTCTCGGAGGAGCGGAAGAAGGTTCCGTACGAGGTGCGGTGCGACGCGCAGGACCGTGTGCAGGTCTACATTCCGAACGTGGACAAGACGTTCACGCCGCCGGAGATCTCGGCGATGATCCTGCAGAAGATGAAGCAGACGGCCGAGGACTACCTGGGCTCGGAGGTGCGCCAGGCGGTGGTCACGGTGCCGGCGTACTTCAACGACGCGCAGCGGCAGGCGACGAAGGATGCGGGGAAGATCGCGGGGCTGGAGGTGCTGCGGATCATCAACGAGCCGACGGCGGCCGCGCTGGCGTACGGGCTGGACAAGAAGAAGGACGAGATCATCGCGGTCTACGACCTGGGCGGCGGCACGTACGACATCTCGGTGCTGGAGCTGGGGGATGGCGTCTTCGAGGTGAAGGCGACGAACGGCGACACGCACCTGGGCGGCGACGACTTCGACCAGCGGATCATCGACTGGCTGGTGGAGGAGTTCAAGCGGGACCAGGGGATCGACCTGTCGAAGGACGCGATGGCGCTGCAGCGCCTGAAGGAGGCCGCGGAGAAGGCGAAGATGGAGCTGTCGACGACGATGTCGACGGACATCAACCTGCCGTTCATCACGGCCACGCAGGAGGGGCCGAAGCACCTGAACATCACGCTGAGCCGGGCGAAGTTCGAGCAACTCGTCGACGACCTGATCCAGCGGACGCTTCCGCCGATGCAGCAGGCGCTGAAGGACGCGGGGCTGGAGCCGGGGAAGGTGGACGAGGTCATCCTGGTGGGCGGCTCGACGCGGATCCCGAAGGTGCAGCAGATCGTTCGGGACTTCTTCGGCAAGGAGCCGCACAAGGGGGTGAACCCCGACGAGGTGGTGGCGGTGGGGGCGGCGATCCAGGGCGGCGTGCTGGCGGGGGACGTGAAGGACGTGCTGCTGCTGGACGTGACGCCGCTGTCGCTGGGGATCGAGACGCTGGGCGGGGTGATGACGGCGCTGATCCCGCGCAACACGACGATCCCGACGAAGAAGGCGGAGGTCTTCTCGACGGCGGAGGACAACCAGACCACGGTGGAGATCCACGTGCTGCAGGGCGAGCGGCCGATGGCCATGCACAACAAGACGATCGGCAAGTTCCAGCTCACGGGGATCCCGCCGGCGCCGCGGGGGATGCCGCAGGTGGAGGTGACGTTCGACATCGACGCGAACGGGATCCTGCACGTGACGGCGAAGGACCGGGCGACGTCGAAGGAGCAGAAGATCCGGATCGAGGCGTCGAGCGGGCTGTCGGACAACGAGATCGACCGGATGGTCAAGGACGCCGAGTCGCACGCGGACGAGGACCGGCAGCGGAAGGAGAAGATCGAGGCGCGGAACCAGCTCGACACGCTGGTCTACCAGGTGGAGAAGGACACCAAGGAGTGGGGCGACAAGGTCAGCCCCGAGCTGCGGCAGCGGATCGACGATTCGCTGGAGCGGGCGCGGAAGGCGCTGAAGCAGGACGAGCTGTCCGAGCTGAACTCGGCGCGCGACCAGCTGATGCAGGCGTTCAGCGCCGCGGGCCAGGCGATGTACCAGGCGCAGCAGCAGGCACCGAGCGAGGCCGGCGCGCCCGAGGGCGCCGGGGCCGGGGCCACGGCGGGCGCCGGTGCGCCGGGCGGCGCGCAGGAGGACGTGGTGGAGGCGGACTACGAGATCGTGGACGAGGGGAAGTAGCCCCCGCCTCGATCGGCACGGCGGGTGGGGCCGGGATCCCGGCCCCACCCGCTACTTTTTCGCCCTGTCGGCGTGCGCGAGTCCCTTTGCCGCCGGGGAGGGCGGGTTTAGATTCCGATTGGGACTTTCCCTTTTAACCAGGCCCAGTTTGGCTCCCATGCGCATCAATGCACGCAACGCCTCGATCGCCGCGGGCGCGTTCGCCCTGGGGCTCGGCCTGGCCGGCGCGGTCGCACGCGAGGCCGGTCCGGCACCGACCGTCGCGCACGCGGCGATCCCGCACCGGCAGATCAAGGGGGTCGGCGAGCTGAGCGCGGCCTTCGTCGCCATCGCGGACGCCGTGACGCCGGCCGTGGTCCGAATCCAGGCCGAGCACACGGTGGCGCCGACGGCGCGGCGCCAGGTCCCGTTCCACGACTTTCTCGACCCGCAGGACGGCGATGCGCCGCAGGTGGCCGGCGGCTCGGGCTTCATCGTCTCGCCGGACGGCTACATTCTCACGAACAACCACGTGGTCGAGGATGCGGACCGGATCACGGTCACGCTCGTGGACAAGCGCAGCTTCGCCGCGCGGGTCGTGGGGCGGGACCCGACGACGGACGTGGCGGTGGTGAAGATCGACGCGACCAAGCTCCCGGTGGCGGACCTCGGGGATTCGGACCAGGCGCGGGTGGGCGAGTGGGTGCTGGCGATCGGCAACCCGGGCTTCGGCGGCGGGAGCACGCTCGACTTCACGGTGACGGAGGGCATCGTCAGCGCGAAGGGCCGGCCGCTGCAGATCCTGGCGCAGGAGATGGGCTACCGCAACCCGGCATCGAACTATGCGATCGAGGACTTCATCCAGACGGATGCGGTCATCAACCCGGGGAACTCGGGTGGCCCGCTGGTCAACCTGGCCGGGCAGGTGATCGGCATCAACTCGGCGATCGCGAGCTCGACGGGATACAGCGAGGGCTATGGCTTCGCGATCCCCTCGAACCTGGCGCGGCGGGTGATGACGGACCTGATCGAAGGTGGGCGCGTCCGCCGGCCCCTGCTGGGCGTCACGATCACGGACGTCTCCGCGGAGGACGCGGAGGTCTTCCGGCTCCCGTCGATCGCCGGGGTGCTGGTGGAGGACTTCGCGGAGGGATCGCCCGCGGCGCGGGCGGGCCTGCAACGCGGCGACGTGATCGTGGAGGTGGACCGCACGCCGGTGGAGCGGCTGGGGCAGCTGCAGCGCATGGTGGCGCAGCACCGGCCGGCCGAAGTCGTGGACGTCGGCGTGATCCGCTACGGCCGGCGTGAGGATTTCCAGGTCCGCTTGATGGAGGCGGCGATCCCGGTGGCGCAGGTGGCCAACCGGTCCAGGCTCGTGTCGGCACCCGAGGGCCTCGGGCTGGAGGTGGCGGAGCTGACGCCGGACGCGGCCCGGCGCAACGGATTCACGCAGTCGACGGGCGCGGTGATCTCGAAGATCTCGCCTTTCGGTCCCGCCGGGCGGAAGCAACTGGACGCCGGCGATCACATCCTCTCGATCAACCGCAAGACGATCACCTCCGCAAGGCAGGCGCAGGAGCTCCTCCGGGACGCGCGCTCGGGCGACATCGTATCGATCGTGGTGGAGCGGAGCGGCGGCCGGACGCACATCGCGAACGTCCGGGCGCCGTGAGGGGGCGCCGGCGGCCGGGCGCGGGGGCGTCAACCCCCGTCGGCCCGCGCCGATCGGGCGGCCCGCGGGGGCGGATCGTCGGTTGATCCGGCCTGGACGTCCCGTTAGCTTTTGCCTCTGGTTGCGAAAGTGGCGGAATCGGTAGACGCGCTGGATTTAGGATCCAGTGGGGCGACCCGTGGGGGTTCGAGTCCCCCCTTTCGCATACGACCGATCACGACTTCCGAGAGAAACTCGCCTCCATGGCCATGAACGATACGCAGTCCGACCTGACGATCACGATCGATTCCCCGAAGACGTGGGCCCGGCGGCTTAAGATCAGGGTGCCGGCGGACCGGGTGGCTCGCCAGCGCGCGGAGATCACGCGGAAGCTGGCGGGGCGGATCCGGATGCCGGGCTTCCGGCAGGGGAAGGTCCCCTCGCAGGTGGTGGAGCGGACGTACGGGCCGGCGATCGAACAGGAGACGCTGGAGCGGGCGGTCGGGGACGCCTACCGCGAAGCGCTGGAGACGCAGGGGCTGCAGCCGATCACGCAGGGTGCCGTGGAGAACGTGGACTACCAGCCGGGCTCGGACCTGACGTTCGACGTGGTGTTCGAGGTCCGGCCGGAGATCGAGCTGAACCGGCTGGGCGGCTTCCAGGTGCGGGCCGAGAAGGCGGCGGTGGCGGAGGAGGAGGTGGACCGGGTCCTGGACCGGCTGCGCGAGGAGCACGCGATCTGGGAGCCGGCGGGGGAAGAGCACCCGTCGAACGGCGACATGGCGTCGGTGGAAATCACGGCGCTGGGCGAGGGGGGCGAGCCGGAGGAAGGCGCGAAGCCGCGGCCGTACCAGATCATCCTGGGGAAGGGCGAGGCGCGGCCGGAGGTCGAGGAGGCGATCCGCTCGCTGAAGCCGGGCGAGGAGACGGACTTCTCGCTGGAGATCCAGCACGAGGCGGGTGAGCACGGCGCGGCGGAGGCGCACACGCACGAGCACCGGGCGCGCGTCAAGCTGCTGGCCGTGAAGCATCCGCGGCTGCCGGAGCTCAACGACGAGTTCGCGAGCCAGCTCGGCGACTTCGAGTCGATGGCGGTGCTGCGCGACCGGATCCGCTCGGACCTCGAGCGGGAGGCGGAGACGGAGGCCGAGGCCGGGCTGCGCCGGCAGCTCATCGACCAGGTGATCGACGCGAACCCGTTCGAGGTCCCGGACGCGATGGTCGACAACTACCTGGACCGGCTCTTCCGCATCAAGGACGAGAAGGAGCGGGAGCAGCTCCGGGAGGTGCGCGAGAACGCGCGCCCCGGCGCGGAGCGGGCGATCCGGCGGATGCTGGTGATCGAGCGCGTCGCGGAGCTGGAGGGGCTGTCGGCCACGCCGGCGGAGCTCGACGCGCGGGTCGACGAGATGGCCGCCCGCACCGGCCGCTCGCCGCAGGAAGTGCGGAAGCAGTTGCAGAAGAGCGAGCAGTTGCACGCGCTGGAGGACGAGATCACCGAGGAGAAAGTCTTCGGGTACCTGAAGTCGCTCTCCGAGGTGGCCTGAGGGAACCGAGCGGCGGGCCCGGCCTACAAGGGATGGCGCAACTGCACCTGAATTAAAGGATTAGCGCATCACATGGCGATTTTTCCCCCATACGTGATCGAGCGGACCAGCCGCGGCGAGCGGAGCTACGACATCTTCAGCCGCCTGCTGATGGACCGCATCATCTTCCTGGGCACGCCGATCGACGACAACGTCGCGAACATCATCATCGCGCAGTTGCTGTTCCTTCAGGCGGACGACCCGGAGAAGGACATCTTTCTCTACATCAACTCGCCGGGCGGCTCGGTGTACGCCGGCCTGGCGATCTACGACACCATGCAATACCTCTCGACGCCGGTCCACACGATGTGCATGGGGATCGCGGCGTCGATGGGGGCGGTGCTGCTGGCGGCGGGGGCGAAGGGGAAGCGGAGCGCGCTGCCGAACTCGCGGATCATGATCCACCAGCCGTCGGGCGGGAGCCAGGGGACGGCGGCGGACATCGAGATCGCGGCGAAGGAAATCCTGTACGCGCGCGAGCGCCTGAACCACATTCTGGCGAAGCACACGGGGCAGACACCGGAGCGGATCGAGGCGGATGCGGACCGGGACCGGTTCATGAACCCGTTGGAAGCCAAGGAGTACGGCCTGATCGACAACGTCGTCGAGCACCGCGGCGAGGTGGTGAATCCTGAGGTAGTGAAGGAACACGGCCGAGAATTGAAGTAGGACGGCGGTCCTCCGGGCGCAGGGGCTCGGGGGCAACCTCCTTCCCTCGCATTGCAGGCGCGGCCCATGCCGAGTGACAAGCACCTCCGCTGCTCGTTCTGCGGAAAGTCCAAGGATTCCGTGAAGAAGTTCATCTCGGGACCCTCGGTCTACATCTGCAACGAGTGCGTCTCGTTGTGCAACGAGATCCTCGCGGAAGAGGAAGAGCGGGAGGCGGCGGAGGCGGTACCGCGGGTACCGACTCCGCGGGAGATCAAGGACGTCCTGGACGAGTACGTGGTCGGCCAGGAGGAAGCGAAGCGCGCGCTGTCGGTGGCGGTCTACAACCACTACAAGCGCGTGAACCACCACGGGATCCTGGACGACGTCGAGATCGACAAGTCGAACATCCTGCTGGTCGGCCCGACGGGCGTGGGGAAGACGCTGCTGGCGCAGACGCTGGCGCGGGTGCTCCAGGTGCCGTTCACGATCGCGGATGCGACGACGCTGACCGAGGCCGGGTACGTCGGCGAGGACGTGGAGAACATCCTGGTGCGGCTGCTGCAGGCGAGCGACTTCAACATCGCGGACTGCGAGCGGGGCATCGTCTACATCGACGAGATCGACAAGATCGCGCGGAAGTCGGAGAACCCGAGCATCACGCGGGACGTGTCGGGCGAGGGGGTGCAGCAGGCGCTCCTGAAGATCCTGGAGGGCACCGTCGCGTCCGTGCCGCCGCAGGGCGGGCGGAAGCACCCGCAGCAGGAGTACATCCAGATCAACACGCGCAACATCCTGTTCATCTGCGGCGGCGCGTTCGACGGGCTGGAGAAGATCATCGAACAGCGGTCGGGGCACCGGCGGATCGGGTTCGGCGGCACGGGGAGTGGCGAGAAGGTCGGCAAGAACCCGTTCCGCGGGATCGAGCCGGACGATCTGCTGCGCTTCGGGCTGATCCCCGAGCTGGTGGGTCGCCTGCCCGTGCTGGTGACGCTGGAGGCGCTGGACGAGAGCGCGCTGGTGCGGATCCTCCAGGAGCCGAAGAACGCGCTGCTGAAGCAGTACCAGAAGATGTTCGAGCTGGAGGCGGTGCGGCTGACGTTCGACGTGGACGCGATCCGGGCGATCGCGCGGAAGGCGCTGGAGCGGGGGACGGGGGCGCGCGGGCTGCGGGCGGTGCTCGAGGAGCTGATGCGCGACATCATGTTCGAGATCCCGTCGCGCGGGGACGTGCGCGAAGTGGTGATCACGGCCGAGTGCGTGCAGTCGGGGATCCCGCCGCTGCTGGTGCTCCACCCGGAGACCAAGAAGAAAGAGGCTTGATCATCCAGCGCGTGGAGTTCGCGGGCGCGATCGGCGCCCCCGGCGGCAAGGCACCGCCGGGGGCGCTGCCGCAGGTGGCGCTGGCGGGCCGGTCGAACGTCGGCAAGTCGAGCCTGATCAACCGGTTGCTGGGTCGCACACGCACCGCGGTGGCGCGGGTCTCGTCGACGCCGGGGAAGACACGGGAGATCAACTTCTTCCGGGTCACGGCGAAGGGCGGCGGCGGGCGGAAGCTGGAATTCTTCCTGGTGGACCTGCCCGGATACGGCTACGCCCGGGTGCCGGCGGACGTGCGGGACCGGTGGAAGGCACTGATCGAGGGGTATCTCGGGAAGTCGGATGCGCTGCGCGGGGTGGTGCAGCTGATCGACGCGCGCCACGGCCCGAGCAAGGAAGACCTGCGGATGGTCGAGTACCTGGCGTCGCTGGAGAAGCCGACGCTCTTCGCGCTGACGAAGGTGGACAAGCTGGGACGGGCGGAGCGGGCGAAGCAGCTGGCGCAGGTCCGGAAGTCCCTGGCCGTGGACGCGGACCAGGTGATCCCGTTCTCGGCGCAGACCGGGGAGGGTCGGGACGATCTCCTGGGCGCGCTGGAGGCGGTCCTCGTGGAGACAGGAGACGCGACGTGAGGCACGGGTACGTTTGGCTCTCGGCGCTGGCGCTGGGAGTGTCGGCGTGCGCCTCGAGCGGGGCGACGAGCTCGGCGCGCCCGGCGCCGGGCGCGCCCGCGTCGACCGCCGACGCGCAGACCGCGGCGGCGCCTCCGAGCCCGGTCCAACAGGGCGCGGGGAGTCTCGTCCCGCCGGGGTACGGGACGCTGAAGCAGGACCAGATCACGGTCGCGCTGCGGAGCGGGCCGCAGCTCCTGATCAAGGTGACGCCGCTCGACGAATCGGTGATCCGGCTGGCGGCGCCGGACACGTACAACCGGCTGCACGCGCTGGCGGAGAGCCGCCGGGGCGCGGCCGAGCGGCAGGCGGGCGCCGGAGCGCAGCTCTTCCTGGTCTCGTTCTTCAGCTACCAGCCGGATGTGCCGTTCCAGCCGGAAGATCTGCAGCTGGTGCAGCAGGGCCGGAACCTGCGGCCGGCCGCGATCCTGGCGCTCACCCCGGACTGGGGGCGCCAGCGGCTGGGGCAGCAGGAGACGCAGCAGGCGGTGTACGCCTTCGATTCGGCGCTGAACCTGAACCAGCCGCTGACCGTGCGGTACGGCATGGAGCAGAGCGACGACTGGTCGGCGATCCTGCCGGTGCTGGAGATCGAACGGGGGAAGGTGGAGGCGCGGGCGAAGGGGTAGGCTATTTCGGCTTCATGTCATTTGGAGACCCGGGCGTGGATCGCGGCGCCCGGGTCGTTCTTTTCTGGGGGGCGGGTCTACCGTGCCGGTGGCGGGATGGAGGCGCGGGAGCGGGATTCGCTTCCGCATCGGTCCCGCTCGCGCCGCCGCCACACCCCATAGCAACAGCAAGAGCATGAGGGCGTGGGCGGGCGGTGCTGGTGGCCGGAGCTACAGGGGAATCGCGTACTCCTTGATCTTCCTGTAGAGCGTGCGCTCGCCGATGCCGAGCATCTCGGCGGCCTTGCGGCGGTTGCCGCGGACCTCCTTGAGGACGGCAGTGATGGCTTCGCGCTCGATCTCGTCCATGGTCATGCCGGGGCGGACGACGAGGAGCGCGTCCTCGGGTGGGGTGGCGCCGTTGGAGGAGGGCGGGGCGACGAGGAGCTCCTCGCGCAGCGTCGCATCCTCGATGGCGATCGGGGACTTGAGCGCGGCGGTGGCGTAGGGGAACGCGTACGAGGGCATCCCGACCGGGGCCTCGATCTGCGGGTTGGCGCGGCGGAAGTCCTCGAACTCCCGGCGCAGGTCCTCGACGTCGATCTTCAGGCCGACGAGCGTGCGGAAGATGAACTCGAGCTCGGGGCCGCGGGCGGCGCCGTCGGTGGACTCGGCCTGCGGGATCGGGACGGGGAGGAAGCGCGAGGGCCGGCGGTCGCGGACGGACAGCGGCAGGTCCTCGGGCCCGATCACGCGCCCGGGCGCAAGGACGACCATGGACTCGATGAGGTTGCGCAGCTCGCGGACGTTGCCGGGCCATTCGTACTCGAGGAGGAGCGCCATCGTCTCGGGCGCGAGCGTGACGGGCGCGAGGCCGTGCTCCCGGCTCATCTGGCGGATGAACGCGTCGACGAGAACGGGGATGTCCTCGCGCCGCTCGTGCAGCGAGGGGAGGTGGATGGAGAGGACGTTGAGGCGGTAGTACAGGTCGCGGCGGAAGCCGCCGAGCTCGACGAGCTGGCGCAGGTCCTGGTTCGTGGCGGCGATGACGCGCACGTCGACGGAGATGGAGTCTTCGCCGCCGACGCGCATGAACTCGCGCTCCTCGAGGACGCGGAGCAGCTTGCTCTGCGTGGCGAGCGGCATCTCGCCGATCTCGTCGAGGAAGAGCGTGCCCTTGTGGGCGAGCTCGAAGAAGCCCTTCCGTTGGGCGATGGCGCCGGTGAACGCCCCCTTCTCGTGGCCGAAGAGCTCGGACTCGAGGAGCGTCTCGGGGAGCGCGGCGACGTTGGCGGCGATGAAGCGCTGGTGGCGACGGCCGGAGAGCGCGTGGATGCCGCGGGCGACGAGCTCCTTGCCCGTGCCGCTCTCGCCGGTGACGAGGACGGTGGAGTTGACGGGCGCGATCTGGACGACGCGCTCGAGGACCTCCTGCATCCCCTCGGTCTCGCCGACGATGCCGGTGAGGGCGCGCAGGCGGCGGCGATCGACGAGGCGGCGGCCGACGAGGACGACCTCGGCCGGCTGGACGGGCTTGAGGAACGCCTCGGCGAGGCCGAGCCGGCGGCGGGCGCCGGGCGCGGTCTCGGCCGGCGCATCGGCGAGGCCGAGCACGGGGAGGCGCTGGAGCGCGGCGGCCTCGGCGACGAGGGCCTGGGCGCGCCGGCCGCCGAGGTCGCCGGTGAGGACGAGGAGCGCGGGGTCGCGCACGTCCGCGATGCGGTCGGAGGATGTCAGGAGCTCGACGGCGAAGCCCGCCTCCTCGAACGCGTCTCGGAGGCGGACGGCCGGCTCCAGGTCCGTGGTCGTGATCAGGACGGTATCAGGCATTCGGCTGTTCGTGCCGCTCGGTATCGGTTCCGCGGAGGAGCTGCACCGCGTGAGGCAGGACCCGGTCCAGGACGGCGAGGCCGTCGCGGACGCCGCCGGTGCCGCCGGGCAGGTTCACGACGAGCGTCCGGGCGCGGACGCCGGCGAGCCCGCGCGAGAGCGCCGCATAGGGTGTGGCGGCGGCGCCGGCGGCGCGGATCGCCTCGGCGAGGCCGGGGGCATCGCGCTGCAGCACGGCCCTCGTCGCCTCCGGCGTGATGTCGCGGGACGTCAGGCCGGTCCCCCCCGTGGTGAGCACCAGGTCGACGGCGCCGCTGTCGGCCCAATCGACCAGCGCCGCGGCGATCCGGGCGGACTCGTCGGGGACGACGGCGCGGTGCGCGACGGGGTGCCCGCGCTCGGCGGCCCAGGCGGCGATGGCATCCCCACTTCCGTCGGTGCGTGCGCCATGGGCGACGCCGTCGGAAATGGTCAGGATCGCGAGACGGATCGGGTCCACCGTGTAAGATACCCCGGTCACCGGTGGATGGAGCCGTCCTTGTAGAAGGGCGGGCGGACGACCTCGGCGGGAATCGCCTTGTCGCGGATCATGATCTCGATGGTCGTCCCGGGCTTGGCGGCCTCGGTGGGGAGGTAGGCGAGGCCGATGCCCTGGTTGAGCGTGGGGCTGAGGACGCCGCTCGTGACCTGGCCGGAGAGCTCGCCGTTCCAGCGGATGTCGTAGCCGGGGCGGGGGAAGCCGCGCTCCCGGAGGACGAAGCCGGCGAGCTTCTCGGTGAGGCCGGCGGCCTTCCGCTGCTCGAGCGCGGAGCGGCCGATGAAGTCGCCCTTGTCGAGCTTGGTGACCCAGCCGAGGCCGGCCTCGAAGGGGGTGTGGCGGTCGTCGAGGTCGTTGCCGTAGAGGATGTAGCCGACCTCGAGGCGGAGCGTGTCGCGGGCGCCGAGACCGATGGGGAGGATGCCCTCGCCGCTGCCGGCCTCGAGGAGCCGTTTCCAGAGCTGGACGGCGTCGCCGGCGCCGATGTAGAGCTCGAAGCCGTCCTCGCCGGTGTAGCCGGTGCGGGAGACGATGGCCGGCATGCCGTCGACCTGCCCGCGCTGGAAGTGGTAGTACTTGAGCGCGTCGAGGTCGACGTCGGTGAGCGGCTGGAGGATGCGGGCCGCGGCCGGCCCCTGGAGCGCGAGGAGCGCGGTCTGGTCGGAGCGGTCGACGACGTCGGTGCCGAAGCGCCCGGCGAACTTCGAGATCCAGTCGCGGTCCTGGTCGACGTTGGAGGCGTTGACCACGACCATGTAGTGGTCGTCGAAGCGGTAGACGATGCAGTCGTCGAGGGCGGTGCCGTCCTCCTGGCAGAGCACGGAGTACTGGGCCTGGCCGACCTCGAGCTTGGACGCGTCGTTCGTCGTGACGTACTGGATGAAGCCGAGGGCGTCGCCGCCGCGGACCTCGAGCTCGCCCATGTGGGAGACGTCGAAGAGGCCGGCTTTCTGGCGGACGGCATTGTGCTCGGCGACGATGCCGGCGGGATAGTGGACCGGCATCTCGTAGCCGGCGAACGGGATGATCTTGGCTCCGAGGCGGTGGTGCTCCTCGAAGAGCGGCGTACGCTTGAGCTCGTCGGCCATGGTGCGTCCTCCCCGTCAGTCGCCCATGAGTCGGGCGAGAATCGCCTTCTGGATGTGCAGTCGGTTCTCGGCTTCGTCGAACACGCGGGACGAGCGCCCCTCGATGACCTCCTCGGTGACCTCCTCGCCGCGGTGGGCGGGGAGGCAATGGAGGAGGATGGCGTCCGAGGCGGCCAGGGCCATGAGCTCCTCGTCGACGCGGTAGCCGGCGAAGGCGTGGCGGCGCTTCTCGGCCTCGGCCTCCTGGCCCATGGATGCCCAGACGTCGGTCGTCACGATGTCGGCGCCGTCGACGGCCTCGGCGGGATCGTGCGTGAGCAGGACCGTGGCACCGGAGCGGGCGCGCTCGAAGATCGCCTTGTCGGGCTCGTACCCCGGGGGACAGGCCAGGCGGAGCTGGAAGCCGAAGCGGTAGGCGGCGTTGAGCCACGAGTTCGCCATGTTGTTGCCGTCGCCGATCCAGGCGACCTTCCGGCCGGTCAGGTCGGTGCCGAAGCTCTCCTGGATCGTCATCAGGTCGGCCATGACCTGGCAGGGGTGGAGCAGGTCGGTGAGGCCGTTGATGACGGGGACGGTCGCGAAGTTCGCCAGCTCGACGACGTCCGAGTGGGCGAACGTGCGGATCATGATGCCGTCGACGTAGCGGGAGAGCACGCGGGCGGTGTCCTTGAGCGGCTCGCCGCGGCCGAGCTGGATGTCGCGGGACGAGAGGAAGAGCGCGTGGCCCCCGAGCTGGAACGTGCCGACCTCGAAGGAGACGCGGGTTCGGGTCGACGATTTCTCGAAGATCATGGCGAGCGTCTTCCCGGCGAGCGGCTGCGCGCGGAACTCGCCCTTCTTCATGCGGTGCGCGAGGTCCAACAGGTCGTAGAGCTCGTCGGCGGAGAAGTCGGGGATCTCGAGGAAGTCGCGCTTTTCCGGCATAGTCGCAATAGGCTGTTGGCGCGGGGCTACGGCGCGGGAATCATACCAGCACGGTAGCGGGCTGGCTAGGGCGCCAGGGAGCGAAAGGCGACGCGGGTGGAAGCGCCCGCGTCGCCTTCGGATTTCGCGGCGGGACCCGCGCTCAGAGGATGTAGCGGCGCAGGTCCTCGTCCTTGACGATCTTGTCGAGCCGGTCGTGCACGACGCTCGCATCGATGAGGATGCGCTCCCCGCCGGCCTCCGGGAGGTCGAACAGGATGTCGTCGAGCAGCGTGGTCATGACGGTGTGCAGCCGGCGGGCGCCGATGTTTTCGCTGCGCTCGTTGACCTCGGCGGCGATGCGGGCCACCTCGGCGACGCCGTCGTCCGTGAGGTCGAGGTCCACGCCCTCGGCGCCGATCAGCGCCTTGTACTGGCGCAGCAGTGCGTTCTTCGGCTCGCGCAGGATGCGGACGAAGTCGCCCTCCGTGAGCGGGCTGAGCTCGACGCGGATCGGGAAGCGGCCCTGCAGCTCGGGGATCAGGTCGCTCGGCTTGGCGACGTGGAACGCGCCGGCCGCGATGAAGAGCATGTGGTCCGTGCGGACCATGCCGTACTTCGTCTGGACGGTGCTCCCCTCGACGATCGGGAGCAGGTCGCGCTGCACGCCCTCGCGGCTGACGTCGGGGCCGGCGCCGCTGCCACGCTCGCCGGCGACCTTGTCGATCTCGTCGAGGAAGACGATGCCCATGGCCTCCGCGCGGTCGAGCGCCTCGTTCGTGACCTCATCCATGTCGACGAGCTTGTCGAGCTCGTCCTGGAGGAGGATCCGCCGCGCCTCGGCGACGGTGACGGTGCGCCGCTTCTTCTTCTTCGGGAGCATGTCCTGCAACATCTCGGAGAAGTTGAAGTCCATGCCATCCATGCCGCCCATGGGGACCATCATGTTCTCGATGGGCGCGCTCTGCGTGACCTCGACCTCGACAGTGCGCTCCTCGAGCTTGCCGTCGCGGAGCAGGGTGCGAAGCTTCTCGCGGGTGCGCTCGCGGCGCTCCTGGATGCGCTGCTGGTCCTCGCCCTCGAGCGGGGCGTCGTCGTCGATGCGCTCCTCGGCCGGGCCGGCGGGCCCGACGATGAAGGCGCGGGTGACGCGGGCGGGCCCGCCGTCCTCCTCCGGCCTGGCTGCGCCCGCCTGGGCGACGGGCGGCAGGAGCAGGTCGAGGAGCCGTTCCTCGACGCGCTGCTCGGCCACCTCCTCGACCTCCGCCTCCCGCTCGTCGCGCACGAGATTCACGGCGACGTCGACCAGGTCGCGGACCATGGACTCGACATCGCGGCCGACGTAGCCGACCTCGGTGAACTTCGAGGCCTCGACCTTGACGAAGGGCGCGCCGGCGAGCTTGGCGAGGCGCCGGGCGATCTCCGTCTTCCCCACGCCCGTCGGGCCGATGAGGATGATGTTGTTGGGCATGATCTCCTCGCGGAGATCGTCGTCGACGCGCTGACGCCGCCAGCGGTTGCGCAGCGCGATGGCGACCGCCCGCTTGGCCTTGTCCTGCCCGACGATGTACTTGTCGAGCTCGGCCACGATCTGGCGGGGCGTCATCTCGTCGAGCCAGGCGCCGGGCGACGGGGTCGTCCCGACTGCGAGCTCGTCGTTCATCACCTTGACCATTTCACCTCTCGAGGGACCGTCCGGCGCCGGTCTCCGCCGGCAGCTCGAGGACGGTGATCTTCTCGTTCGTGTAGATGCAGATCTCGCTGGAGATCTCGAGGGCCCGGCGCACGATGCCGGCCGCGTCGAGCTGCGAGTGCTCCTTCAGCGCGCGGGCCGCCGCGAGCGCGTAGGGGCCGCCGCTGCCGATCGCGGCCACCTCGTCGTCCGGCTCGATGACGTTGCCATCGCCGCTCAGGACGAACAGGTGGTTGCGGTCGGCGACGGCGAGCAACGCCTCGAGGCGACGCAGGTACCGGTCCGTGCGCCAGTCCTTGGCCAGCTCGACGCACGCCCGCGGCAGGTTGGCCGGGAAGCGCTCGAGCTTCTCCTCGAACTTCTCGAACAGCGTCAGGGCATCGGCGACGGAGCCGGCGAAGCCCGCGAGGATACGCCCGTCGGCCAGCTTGCGGACCTTCTGGGCGCTGCTCTTCATGATGGTATCGCCCATCGTCACCTGGCCGTCGCCGCCGAGGGCGACGCGGTCCTTGTGACGAACGGCGAGGATGGTCGTACCGTGGAACTCGGTCATCCTCCCTCCTTCTGGACGGCTCCTTATACACCGAGCGAGGGAATGTGGGGCCGCGGCGGCCGAAGGGCGAGGGGTACGTGCGGGGGCGCCGTGCGCGCGGGCCGGCGGGGTCAGGGGCCGGCCGGCAGCCGGAAGACGCCGAGCTGGGGGCGGAGGCCGGCCGCGAGCGGCCCGCCGCCCGGAGCCGCGAGGGTGACGGTGACCGTGGCGGCGCCGGCAGGAGTCACGAGGCGGTAGAACGCCATCGTCCCCGGGAGCATCGAGGCGGTGACCGTCCCCCTGGCGGGGAGCGCGAGCGGGGCGATAGGGAACGCGGCGCCGGCGGCCTCCTGGTAGATCCGGCGGAGCGTCCGCGTCGCGAAGCGGTTCCGAGCCGGGATCGCGCTCTTCGGCAGGCCCGGCAGGCTGTCGGTGTAGAGCGACAGGCTGAAGTCGGCGAACAGCGCGCGGAACGGCTCCCCGGCCGCGGCGGCGATGTTGGCCGTGCCGGTCAGGGTGGTCTGCTCGAGGCGGCGGTAGAAGTCCGCCTGCCCTTTCTGGTCCCCGAGCCAGCGCAGGAGGAGCCAGGCGCCGCCGCGCCAGGCGAGGCCGGGATCGTCGTCGGTGCGGAGCGTGAGGCTGCTCGTGTCGGTGCGCAGGAGGTAGCGGTACGAGGCCGAGAGGAGCGGGAGGATGTAGGCCCGGGCCGAGTCCGGGAAGAGCGGCCCGGCGCCCGGGGTGCGGGCCGAGGCAGCAGCCTGCCGCTCGTAGCGGAGCGAGCCGAGCTCCTCGGCGACCTTGCTCAGCGCCTCGTTCAGCCAGGGGGCCTCGGCCGGTCCGCGGCGGACGACCACGTGCTGCGAGAACGAGATGAGGTGCTGCAGCTCGTGCAGGAAGACGGCGGGGATGGCCCGCTCCAGCTCGGCCACCGAATGGCTGCAGCTCACCGCGCCGCCGGCATCCGGGACCGCGGCGTAGAAGATCTCGCCCCGGTTGGACGTCGCGTGCGTCGAGGTCAGGTCGTACCCGGTGAAGAAGCCGCCGAGGAAGCCGCCGGCCGCGCACTCCGCCGCCGGCGTCACCGCGTTCACCGCGGGGGAGAGGAGCACGATCAGGCGCCCGTTGGCGTCGATGTCGGACGGCTCCCCGAACGTGGCGACGGCCAGCGGATACAGCACCTCGTCGAAGAGCTCGCCGAAGCGCGCGAGCTGCGGGGCGGTGAAGCCGTCGGCCGGCGCGCGCGTGTCCTGGTAGAGCAGGATGGCGGAGCCGGCGTAGACGAGGCGAGCGACGACCGGCCGGAACGTCGGGCGGCTGCCGGCGGTCATCAGGACGCTGAAGCTCCGGCTGCTGCCCAGCGGCGGAGGCGGGGGCGGCGGCACGACGGCACGGCGCGGGGATGCGACCGAGCGGGGCGCTTCCGGCCGGGCCGCGGCGGCGTGAAGCTCGTGTGCCCGGAGCGCGGCGTCGAACGCGAGCTGGAACGCGCCGGCGGCGGCGTGCGCGGGCGCCGCCGGGAGGGCGCGGGGCCGGGGCTCGGTCGGCGGCGCGGGGGCGGCGGATCGTGGCGCGCTTCCGGGCGACCGCGCGTTCGGGCGCGCCGGCTCGCTCGCGGGCGCCGGCTCGCGCGCGGCGGCTGGCTCGCTCGTGGCGCCGATCGTGTAGCCGGACGCGCGAGGCGGGCCGGCATCGGTCGCGAACTGCGGGACGAGGAGGTACGCCGCGCCGTTCCCGGCGAGCGTCACGGTAGTGCCGGCCCCGCAATCGAGCGTGGCCGCCTGGAGCGGCTCGAGCCGGACGACCGTCGCGGGTCCGCAAGCTGCGCCATCCCATGCGGATGCACCGGGTGCGGCGACGCCGTCACCCTGGCAGCCGGCGGCGAGCGCGGCGGCGATGCACACCCCGACCCTGCGCCGCGCCCGCTCGGCGACGCCGTGCAGCACCCGCATACGCTCCCTTCCCTCCCACCCGCGAACTTCCGGCACCATGACGCGGCATCCGGCCCTGGCGGCGGGGCCGGGCCGGCGGAGCGGTGATGTCGTGTGGCGGAAACCGGCGATCGTACCGGGGGCGGCGGCGGGAAGATCCACGCCACCACGGCCGCGGGGGGCCCCCCAGTCCGGGGGCGCGGCTCAGGCCCTGGGATGGGCCTGGTCGTAGACGCGCTTGAGGCGCTCCTTCGACGTGTGCGTGTAGATCCGGGTCGTGGACAGGGAGGCGTGGCCGAGCAGCTCCTTCACGGCGACGAGGTCGGCGCCGGCGTCGAGCAGGTGCGTGGCGAAGGAGTGGCGCAGCGAGTGGGTCGAGACGTCGCCGGCTTCGGCGACGGTGTCGAGGATGGCGCGGATGACGTTCTGGAGCTGCCGCGCCGACAGGCGCTTGCCGGTCTCCGAGAGGAAGACGGCGTGCTTGTCGGTGCCGGAGCGGCGCGCCACCACCTCGTCGCGGCGCAGCCGGTAGCGCCGCAGCGCGGTGACGGCGACGCTCCCGAGCGGGACGATGCGCTCCTTGCGCCCCTTGCCGCGGACCTTCACCTGGTCGCCGACGAGGTCGAGATCCTCCCAGTTCAGGCCCTGGAGCTCGGAGAGGCGCATGCCGCTGGAGTAGAACGTCTCGAGCACGGCGAGGTCGCGCGCGCCGCGGAACGTGTTCTCGGCGGCACGGTTCTCGGCGACGGCGAAGAGCGCCTGCATCTGGGAGCGCGTGAGCCAGCCGGGGAGGTGCTTCTCGAGCTTCGGCGCGCGCACCGCCCGCGCCGGGTTGGCCGCCACCACCTCCTCGCGGTGCAGCCAGCGGAAGAACGAGCGCACGGCCGAGAGCTTCCGGGCGATCGTCCTGCGGGAGAGCCCGCGGCGCGAGAG
The DNA here is from genome assembly GCA_035715725.1 of Longimicrobiales bacterium. Lineage (GTDB taxonomy): Bacteria > Gemmatimonadota > Gemmatimonadetes > Longimicrobiales > RSA9 > JADGGV01. The sequence continues at coordinate 17,987 of DASTKT010000174.1, forward strand.
ATGGCCGAGGTAGCCGCGCAGCGAGAGTCGATCGATCGCCTCCCAGCGCCACTCGTCGCTGCCGTACAGCTTGTCGAGGAACCCGACGAACTCCGTCAGGTCCCGCCGGTACGCCGTCACCGTGTGCGGCGAGAGCTGCCGGCCGTGGGCGACGTGGCGGAGGTAGTCGTCGACCTCGTACATGCGCGGGTCAGCTCTCGGCGCCGAGGGTGCGCCGGCGGAAGGGCGCGTCGGCGCGCGATTCCGAGTGGGGGAGTGGGAGAGTGGACGGGTGGGCGATGGCGCCGTCTCCCACTCCCCCGCTCTGGCGCTCCCCCGCTCTGCCCTCCGGCTCCAGCCCGCAGGCGCGCATCCACGCGCCGAAATCGTCCCGCGCGCGCTCGACGAGTCGCTCGCGGCGGCGGCCCTTGTCGCGGATCGGCTCGGTGAGCGGCTCGAGCAGGCCGAAGTTGGAGTTCATCGGCTGGAACTCGCCGGCCCGGGCCTCGCGCAGATAGCGGAACAGGCCGCCGAGCATGGTGGTCGCGGGCGGGAGCGCGGGGCGCTCGCCACGCAGGAGCCGATCCAGGTTGATCCCGGCCAGGATGCCGGAGGCGGCGGACTCGGTGTAGCCTTCGACGCCGGTGAGCTGGCCGGCGAAGATCACGTCCGGGCGCGCGGCGGGCGCGCCGTAGGGCGCGAGCCGCATGGGGAAGTTCAGGTACGTGTTCCGGTGGATCGAGCCGAAGCGGAGGAACTCGGCGTTCTCGAGGCCGGGGATCATGCGGAAGACGCGGCGCTGCTCGCCGGTGCGGAGCCGGGTCTGGAAGCCGACCATGTTCCACATGTTGCCGGCCCGGTCCTCGCGCCGGAGCTGCACGACCGCCCAGGGGCGCTTGCCGGTGCGCGGGTCCCAGAGGCCGATCGGCTTCATGGGGCCGAAGCGCAGCGTGTCGGCGCCGCGGGCGGCCATGACTTCGATCGGGAGGCAGCCCTCGAAGTAGGGGACGGCGGGATCCAGGGGTTGGCCGGCGGCGCCATGGATCTGCCCCGGCTCGGGCGCGATTGTAGAATCGGGGGGGCCCCCCGCGTCGTCCGCACCGGCGCCCGCGCCGCAGCTCGCGCCGAACGGCAGCCCCTCCCACTCGTGCCCCTGGTAGACGTCGGCGGCGCGGAGCGCGGCGAGGAACGCCTCGTACTCCTCGCGGCTCATCGGGCAGTTCAGGTAGTCGTCGTCGCCTTCGCCCTTGCCCCAGCGCGAGGCGCCGAACGCGACGCTCCGGTCGATGGAGTCGGCGTGGACGATCGGCGCGATGGAGTCGTAGAAGGCGAGGCCCTCCTCGCCGAGCCGCCGGGCGACGTCCGCGGTCAGCGCATCCGAGGTGAGCGGCCCGGACGCGATGATCGCCGGCCCGTCGGGCAGCGCGGTGACCTCGCGCCGCTCGATCGTGATGCGGGGGTGCTCGGCGACGAGCCGCGTCATCGTCTCGGCGAAGACCTCGCGGTCGACGACGAGGGCGGTGCCGCCGGGGACGCGGGCGGCGTCGGCGGCGCGGAGCAGGATGGAGCCGAGGTCGCGCATCTCGGCCTTGAGCAGGCCGTGCGCGTTCGTCAGGTCCTCGCTCTTGAACGAGTTCGTGCAGACGAGCTCGGCGAGGCGCTCGGTCTGGTGCGCGGGCGTACGGGCGACGGGCCGCATCTCGACGAGCGTGACCGTGTGGCCGCGCTCGGCGAGCTGCCAGGCGGCCTCGCAGCCGGCGAGGCCGCCGCCGACGACCGTGACGTCAGCCACGAGCGGCGTCGAGCGACTCGGGCGCGAACTCGCCCTTGCACTTCGGGCACTTGAGGAACTCGCCGCGCGCCTTCGTGCTCTTCTCGCTGAGGTACGGCGAGCCGCAGTCCGGGCACGGCCCGGCGACGGGCTTGTCCCACGTGGACCACTGGCAGTCCGGGTAGCGCGTGCACCCCCAGAAGACCTTGCCGCGGCGCGTGCGCTTCTCGCCGACGTCGCCTTCGCCGCACTCCGGACACTTCAGCCCCGGGACGGTGACCGGCTGCGTGTGCTTGCACTTCGGGTAGTTGGAGCACGCGATGAACGGCCCGAAGCGGCCGGCGCGCTCGACGAGCTCGCCGCCGCACTTCGGGCACTTCTGCCCGATCGGCCGAGGCTCCTCCTTCTCCTTCTTGTCGAGCGACTCCGTGTGCCGGCACTCCGGGTAGCCGGTGCAGGCGAGGAAGCGGCCGTAGCGGTTCCAGCGCACGGCCATGGGCTTGCCGCACTCGGGGCACGGCCCGGCGTCGGAGGCGACGACGTCCTTCACGACCTCGGCGCTCTTCTCCTCGCCGACGGCGAGCTGGCGCTGGAAGGGACCGTAGAAGTCCTCGAGCACCTTGCGCCACCCCAGGTCGCCTTCCTCGATCTTGTCGAGCTCGGTCTCCATCTCGGAGGTGAAGCCGACGTCGAAGAGGTCGGGGAAGACGCGGACCAGCACCAGCGCGACGGTCTCGCCGAGCTGGGTCGGGAAGAACTTCTTCTGCTTCACCTCCACGTACTCGCGGTCCGTGAGCGTGGCGATGATCTGCGCGTACGTGGACGGCCGGCCGATGCCGAGCTTCTCCAGCTCCTTGACCAGCGAGGCCTCCGTGAAGCGCGGCGGCGGCTGCGTAAAGTGCTGCGCCGGCACGAGATCGAGCAACCTGCAGCGGTCCCCGGAGTCGAGGGCGGGGAGCGGCGCCAGGTCCTCGAGCGTGCGGTGGTCGCCGTCCTCGCGCGCCTCCTGGTAGAGGCGCGTGAAGCCGTCGAACTTCATGACGGAGCCGGTGGCGCGGAAGAGATACTTCTTCGCGCTCTTTCCGGTCAGGTCGAAGTCGACGGTCGTCGTGTCGAAGATGGCGTTGGCCATCTGGGAGCCGACGAAGCGCAGCCACACCAGCTCGTAGAGCCGGAACTGGTCGCGGTCGAGGAACGACTTGACGCGGTCGGGGCGGCGCAGCACCTCGGTCGGGCGGATGGCTTCGTGGGCCTCCTGCGCACCCTTCTGCTGGCGGCCGGCCCAGAGGCGCGGCGCATCCGGCAGGTAGCGCTGGCCGAACTCGTCGGTCACCCAGTCGCGCGCGGCGCTCACCGCACTGGCGGCGACGCGGGTCGAGTCCGTGCGCATGTAGGTGATGAGCCCGACGGAGCCCTCCTGCCCGAGCTCCACGCCCTCGTAGAGCTGCTGCGCCACGCGCATCGTCTTCTGCGGCGAGAAGCCCAGCCGCTTCGCGGCCTCCTGCTGGAGCGTCGAGGTGGTGAACGGCGGCGGCGGGCCCTTCGTCCGCTCGCGCCGCTTGGCGTCGGAGACGACGAACGGCAGCCCGTCGATGTCGGCGAGCACGTCCGTGGCCGCCGTCTCGTTCTCGAGGCGGAAGGCCTTGCCGTCGATGTGGTGGAGCTTGGCCTCGAAGCGCTGCTCGTCCTTCTCGAGCTGCGCCGTGATCGACCAGTACTCCTCGGCGACGAAGGCGCGGATCTCCTGCTCGCGCTCGACGATGAGGCGGAGCGCGACGGTCTGGACGCGGCCGGCGGAGAGCCCGGGCCGGATCGGCTTCCAGAGGAGCGGCGAGACCTGGTAGCCGACGAGGCGGTCCAGGATGCGCCGCGCCTGCTGCGCCTCGACCTTGCGCATGTCCAGCGCGATGGGGTGGTCGAGCGCGCTCCGCACCGCGTCCCGCGTGATCTCGTGGAAGAGCACGCGGTGGAAGCGGCCGTCGGCGCCGTTCGACCGGCGCGCGCCGCCGTCGCCGGGCCGGTAGCCGAGTTGCTCCGCCACGTGGTAGGCGATGGCCTCGCCCTCGCGGTCCGGATCGGTGGCGAGGATCACCTCGTCGGCGGAGTCGGCCTCCTTCCGCAGCTCCAGGATCACCTTCCCCTTGCCGCGGATCGTGACGTACTTCGGCTCGAATCCCTTCTCGACATCGACGCCGAGCTCCCGCTCGGGGAGGTCACGGATGTGGCCGACCGAGGCGCGGACGCGGTAGCCCGAGCCGAGATATTTGCCGATCGTCTTCGCCTTCGCGGGCGACTCGACGATGACGAGGCGAGTCTTTTTGGTGCGTTCGGTCATAGTAAGACTGATACCCCACAGGGTGACGGGGGTTGGCCGGCAAGGTGGCTCGCTTGCGCTTGCGCGCCCGCTCGCGCTTGCGGCTGTTCCTCCGGCGCGGCCGCGAGGCCGAGGAACGACCGGGAGCGCAGGCGGGCGCGCAAGCGCAAGCGGTAGTCCACGGCGCGTCGGGCGCCTAGTGTCCTCGCACCATCTCCGCGATCTCCCACGCCACCTCGTCGGGCGCCTTGCCGACGACGTCCACGGCGACGTCGGCCAGGCGGTAGAGCGGCTCGCGCTCGGCCATCAGGAACTCGGCGCGGGCGAGGGGGTCGGGGCCGGCGAGCAGGGGGCGCTTGACGGCGTCCTCGAGCGAGCGGCGCACCGCCTCCTCCGGCGTCAGGCGGAGCCAGACGACGAGCGACCCGGGGCAGAGGCTGTCGAACAGCTCCGGCTGCGTGATCCAGCCGCCGCCGGGCGAGAGGACGACCTCCTCCCGGCAGCCGAGCTCGGCGGTCAGCGCCGCCTCGAGGTCGCGAAAGTGAGGCTCGCCGAGGCGCAGGAAAATGTCCGGGACGGTCATCCCGGTGCGGCGCTCGATCTCCTCGTCGAAGTCGACGAAATCCCAGCCGAGCAGGTCGGCGAGCGTCCGGCCGACGGTCGTCTTGCCGGCCGCCATGAAGCCGACCAGCACGACGCGGGCCGGCTCAGGCGTCTCCATGCTCCGCGGGCCGGGCCGCGCCGGGGAAGCGCTCGATGAGCCTACCCCTGTACCCCTCGAGGTTCCGCCGCACCTCCGCCAGGGAGTCGCCGCCGAACTTCTCGAGGACGGCGTCCGCGAGGATGATCGCCACCATCGCCTCGCCCACGACGCCCGCGGCGGCGAGGGCGACGACGTCGCTGCGCTCGCGGATCGCCTCCGCCCGGTCGCCGGTGCGGAGATCGACGCTCTTCAGCGGCTGCATGAGCGTGGAGAGCGGCTTCATGGCGACGCGGCAGACGAGCGGCGCGCCGGTGGTCATCCCGCCCTCGAGGCCGCCGGCGTTGTTGCCGGTGCGGCGGTAGCCGCCGGCCTGGACGCTGCCGGCGTCGGCCTCGATCTCGTCGTGGACCTGGGAGCCGCGGCGGCGCGCGGCCTCGAAGCCGAGGCCGATCTCGACGCCCTTCATGGCCTGGATCGACATGAGTGCCTGGGCCAGGCGGCCGTCCAGGCGGCGGTCCCAGGAGACGTGGCTGCCGAGGCCGGGCGGCAGCCCGCGGGCGACGACCTCGAAGATGCCGCCGAGCGTGTCCCCCTCCAGCTTCGCGGAGTCGATCTCCTCGATGATGCGCCGGTCGGCCTCCGGGTCGAGCGTGCGCACCGGCGAGAGATCGGAGACGGCGTTGATGTCGTCCGGGAACGGATCGGGCACGCGGGCCTCGATCGGGCCGAGCCGGACGATGTGGCTGCCGATCGTGACGCCGAGCTCCGCGAGGAGGCGCTTGGCCACGGCGCCGGCGGCGACGCGGGCGGTGGTCTCGCGGGCGGAGGCGCGCTCCAGGATGTCGCGCGCGTCCTCGCGGTCGTACTTCAGGACGCCGACGAGGTCGGCGTGGCCGGGACGCGGGAGGTGGACCCGGCGCAGCAGGTCCTCGTCCGCGTCGGCCGGCGGCGGCTCGTGGGACATGGCCTTGCGCCAGTTGTCCCAGTCACGGTTCCAGACGACCATGGCGAGCGGGGAGCCGAGCGTCTCGCCGAAGCGGACGCCGGAGAGGAACTCGGCACGGTCCTGCTCGATCTTCATGCGGCCGCCGCGGCCGTAGCCGCCCTGGCGGCGCTTGAGCTCCGGGTCGATGTCGCGCTCGGCCGAGATCGGCACGCCGGCCGGGACGCCCTCGACGAGGGCGACGAGGCCGCGGCCGTGCGACTCGCCCGCGGTGTGGAAGCGGAAATGCATACGGGTCCCTGCGTCGTGCTGCGTAGTAAGGAAAGAGCCCGGCGGAAACCGGGCTCTTCGGGTGAAGCCACTCCCCCGGGTATATACCAGGGGCGGCCACGCTTGTCCAGCCGAGTGGCCGAATGGGGGAGTGGAGGAGTGGGAGACCGCCGATCGCCCACTCCCCCGCTCGTCCGCTCCCCCACTCGATCAGTTCACCAGGTCGCGGTTCCTCACGTCCACGATGACCACGCCGCCGCTCGAGGTCACGCCGTACAGCTTGGCGACGATGTAGTTCGGGTCGGTGGCGGGGAGCGCGCCGTTCTCGCCCGGGAACGGGAGCGAAGCCTTGAGCGCGCCCGTGATCTTGTCGCGGATCGGCAGCTCTCCGCGCAGGTAGTAGTGCACGCTGTCCAGGATCTTGATGGTCTGGTGGTCCGTCGGGACGAACGCCAGGCCGTTGACCTGATCGCTGGGCGCGTTGTTGCTCGGGTGCAGCGCCGCTCCGCCGCCGGTGGCCGGCTCCGTGAAGAGGCCCTGCAGGCGCAGGTCCGGCGTGAAGAAGTAGGCGGCGGCGGAGCCGCGGGCGACGCCGAACGTGCCGTTCGAGTTCAGGCCGACCCCGAAGACGCGCTCGGAGGCGTTGTTGACGAGGTCGGAGACGCTGACCTCGTTGGAGACCTGCTCGGAGCCGAGCGCGGCGCCGCCGTCCCACATCATGATGCGTCCGGACGAGTTCGTCGCGCCCTCGCCCACGGCGATCTTCGAGCGGTCGCCGGAGGCGGCGATGAACGTGGTGTCGGTCATGCCGATCTTCGCGATGTCCCAGCGCCCGGCGAAGCTCTTCATGTCCGAGTTCGGGTTCGCGGCGAGCGTCGCCATGGCGGTGGAGATGTCCGTCGGGCCGGCGGCGATCACGTGCGCCACGCTGTTCGGGTAGCCGGCGTCGTGGTCGTAGAGGATGATCTGGTCGTCGACCGCGCCACCCCCCGGGACGACGCGGATGCTGTCGATGTACGCGAGCGCGACGATGTTCGGGTCCGGCGTGATCGCGCGGTTGTTGAAGAGCAGCTTCGGCTCCGTGACCTGCGGCGCGGTGCGCTGGATCGCGAAGCGGACGGTGCCGTCCGGCGCCGAGCCCGTGGGCACGGTGGAGTAGACGAGGCGGCCCTGTACGTCCTGCGCGATGAACTGCGGCCGATCGGAGAAGTCGTAGAACGAGGCCGTGTAATGCAGCCGGCCGGCGGACACCTCCGACTTGACCTCGAAGAGCACCTCGTTGGGCGTGAGCAGCCGGCGGCTGACGAGCTCCGTGATCGTCTCCGCCGCGCCGCTGACCGGCACGAAGGAGATGTTCGTGCTCCCGGAGTTGGCGACGATGAGTGTATCGCCGCTGTTGTCGAGCGTGATGCCCCACGGCTGCGAGCCGACGAGGCCGACGCCGCCCACGCCCGTCTGGACGAACGTGGTGTCGGCCAGCTTCAGGATGTCGATCTTGTTCTGCTGGATGTTGGACAGGTAGATCCGCTTGCGCGGGAAGTCCACCGTCGCATCGGCGATCTTGCCGCCGTTCGGCAGCATCACCGTGTGCCCGGGCACGATCTGCACGGGCTGGGCGAAGCCGGTCCGGCCGCTCGCCGTGTAGAAGCTGTCCGTCGCGGGCGAGGCCAGCGCGTAGGCGCAGGGCACGCTGTCCAGCGTGCTGGCCGACACCGAGGCGCCGCAGTTCCCCGCCGCATCCACCGCGAAGGCGAAGAACTCCATCCGCGCGTTGTTCTGCGGGAAGGTCAGCGTCGCTTCGTCGAGATGGAAGTCCTTCAGCGCGAAGCGGAACGTCGCGCCCGGCTGGCCGGCCTGCGGCGTAGCGAACGCCGAATCCAGCGCCACGGGCACCGTGTCGGACGGCAGCCCGTCCAGGTTGTTGCGGACGAAGGCCAGGATGCCGACCCGCTTCACGCCGGCGGTGCCGTTGTCCTGCGCCGTCACGTTGACGACGACGGAGTCGCCGAGCTCCATGCGCGGCGCGGCGCTGACGTTCAGGCGGATCTGCGGGCGCTGCACGTCCGCACCGCCGCCGCTCGTCACGACGAGCACCGAGACGGGCGAGGCCACCCGGCCGCCGATGCCGCGGCGGTTCCACGCGTAGGCGTTCAGCGTCACCGTGCCGGTGGCGGTCGGCGTGAGCGTCGTGTCGATGACGACGCTGTCGGGCGAGTTGGTGCGCCAGCGGATCGAGCCGGTCATGGCGCCGCTCAGGTCGAGGCGGACGCTGTCCACGCCGGCGGAGTTGTCGACGGCGAAGAGCTTGACCTGGAAGGCCGTGTTGACGTTGACCGTCGGGCCGCCGTTCGTCGGCGTGCGGATGTCGACGCGCGGGCCGCCGACGAACACGTACGCGGTGTCGGTGGACGTGTTGTTGGCGCTGTCCGTGGCGGTCACGATCAGCCGGACCTGCTCCGAGACGGTGTCCGCGATCGCGACGAGGTAACGGGTGAAGGTGGTGTCCGTCGGCAGCGCCTGGCTGGGCGGCTGCGGGAAGCTGACGGTCTTCGGCTGGAAGCGGTTCACCACCGTGACGTCCGTGGCGCCGCCGCCGCGCAGCGCGACGCCGGCGTAGGTCACCGTCTTGATCCCGGAGCCGTCGGAGACGCGCGCCGTGATGGCGACGGAGTCCCCGAGCGGGAACGTGGCGTTGTCGACCGGCGAGAGGATCGTGACCGTCGGGTTCGACTTGTCGGTCACCGCGATCGTTGCCGGCGCGGACTGCCCGATCAGCCCGGAGCCGTCCGTGGCGGTGGCGCGCACGGTGAGCGTGGAGGCGGCGCCGGCCGGCACGGTGAAGACGAACGTCGTGTCCTTCGTGCGCCCGCTGGCGTTGACCTGCACGTCGGCGAGCACGGCGTTGCTCGGGTCGGTGACCTTATAGCCCACCTTCGTCAGGCCGACGTTGTCCTTCGCGCTCACCTTGACGTCGACCTTCTGTCCGCTGTTCGCGCTGGTCGAGCCGAGCGTGAGGGCGACGGTGGGCGCGCCGGTGTCGCGGATCCGGATCGTGCGCTGGAGGACGGCGCTCACGGCGCCGGCCTGGTCGGTGGCCTTCGCGCCGACGACCAGCAGCGTATCCTTCATCGTGTCCGGCAGCAGGATCGGGAAGTCCTGCGTGACGTCGGTCATGTCGTTGCGCAGCGGCGTGGCCGACAGGTCGCGCTCGATCGCGCCGCGCAGCATGAGATCGATCTTCGCGATCGGCCGCGACCCCTTCGCCGTGACGCGGACGTCCAGCGTGCTGCCGGGCCGGATGCTGTCCGGCGCGGTCACCGCCGTCACGACCGGCGCCGACGTCGGGATGAAGATCGTTCGGGTGCGGACCACGCTCGGCGTGCCGCCGCCGTCGATCGCGGAGACCTGGAGCGTGAGCACCGAGTCCTGCACGCTGGCCGGGATCGGGAGCGAGATGTCCTGCGTCACGTCGGTCCGCGGCGGCGCGACGGCCACGGTCTGGTCCGTGACCACGGCGCCGCGGGTCGAGACCTTGAAGCTCGCGACCTTGCGCGGGCTGCGGGCCTGGACGCGGAAGTCGAGCGTCTTGCCGGCCACGACCGTATCCGACGTCGTCGTGAAGGAGACGATCTCGGGCCCACCGATGGCCACCGGGAGCTGCGACTGCACGATGGCGCCCTGCACGCCGGTCTCGTCGACCGCGCTCACGTCCATGCGCAGCACCGTGTCGCCGACGAAGATCGGGATCGCGACGAGGACCGGCTGCGTCACGTCCGTCGCCGGCGTCGCGAGCTGGACGGTGGTGTCACGGCTGACGGCGCCGCGCAGCGCCAGGACGAGGCGCGAGACGCGGTGGAAGCCGACCGCGTGGATGGAGAACGTCGCGGGCGTGCCGGCCGTCACCGTGTCCGGACCGGCCATCGAGACGATCTGCGGCGGCGCCAGCGCGGGCACCGTGTCCGAGCGGAACTTGCTGGCCGCGCCGGCCTTGTCGACCGCGCCGGCCGTGACCACGACCAGCGAGTCGGTGAGCACGAGCGGGAGCGCGAACTTGACGTCCTGCACGACGGACGCGTTCGGCTCGACGTCGATGGCCGTGTCGCGGCTGAGCGCGCCGCGCAGCATGACGTTCAGGCGCGTGATCTGGCGGGCGCCGAACGCGCTGACCTGGACGTGCAGCGTGTCGCCGGCGCGGGCCATGGGCGAGGCGGAGATGCCGACGACGCGCGGCTGCGCATCGGACGGGTTGCCGCTGAACATGTTGTCGCCCTCGCACGCGCCGAAGACGAGCGCCCCCGAGAGGAGGGCGCCGGCCACCCACTGGAAGCGCCCGAGTCGGGCGAGCCGTGGGATCGGGGCGTGGTCGCGCCCCGGGCTCACGAGTGGCCGCATGGGATCCTGAGGAGCGGTAGCGTCGTCGCCGTGCCGCATGGTTTCGTCTCCGGACGTGCGAGCGGGTCAGTTCCCCTGCACGATGTGCGGGGTGACCATGATGAGGAGGTCGCGCTTGTGCTCGCTGTCGACCGTCTTGCGGAACAGCGAGCCGAGGACGGGCAGGTCCATGAGGACCGGGATCCCGCTGCGCAGCTTCGTCTTCTCGATGAGCGTGAGGCCGCCGACCACGGCGGTGGCCCCGTCCTTCACCAGCACCTGCGTCTCCGCCTTCTGCGTCTGGAAGACGACGCCGGCGTCGCCGACGCCCGGCTGCGCGTTCGAGCGCTCGGCGTGGAGGTCGAGGAGGATCTGGTCGCCGTTGACGTGCGGCGTGACCGTGAGGATGACGCCGGTGTTCTTGATCTGGACCGTGGCGCGCGGGGCGAGGAAGCCGCTCTGCCCGCCCTGTCCGCCGCCCTGGCCACCGCCCTGCTGCGCGCCGGCCGAACCGGCGTCGATGACGCGGATCGGCGTCTCCTCACCGACCTGGATCATGGCCTCGCGGTTGTCCATCACGGTGACGACGGGCGCCGCCTGGATGTCGCTCAGCGAGAGCGACTGGAGCGCCTCGATGAAGGAGACGAGCGTGTGCCGGCCGAGCACGAGCGACGTCAGGATCTGCAGCGCCGAGGCGTCCGGCCGGTTCGTCGCGTTCGCGAGCGCGGCCACCGAGCTGCCGCCGAGCGAGACCACGTTCTGGCTGGTCTGCTCGTCCGGCGTGAAGAGGCCGTCGCCGTTCTGATCGACGAAGCCGGGCGAGAACGTGTTCAGCTGGTTCCCGCGCGAGTCCTTGATGTCGTAGATGATCCCCATGCTCTCGAGCGCCGTGCGGTCGACGAAGAGGATCTTCGCGGAGATCGTGACCTGCGGCGCGCGCACGTCGAACTGCTGGATCATCGGCTCGAGCCGCTCCATGGCGGAACGGCCGTCCGTGACGACCAGCGTGTTCGTAGCGCGGTTGACGGTGAGCTTGCCGCGCTCGCTGAGGAGCGGCTGGACCGAGTTCTTGAGCGAGTCGACGCCGATGTACTTGATGCGGAACTGGCGCGTGACCAGCTCCTCGGACTTCTCACGGTCCCGCATCTTGTCGGCCTTCTCGACCTGGATGATGCCGGCGTCGAGCTCGCTCGCGGTGAGGCCGTGCGCGTCCAGGATCGCCGCCAGCGCGACGTCCCAGGGCTGGTTGCGGATCTGCGCCGTCACGGCGCCGGTCACGTCCGTGCCGGCGACGATGCTCTTCCCCGAGAACTCGGAGAACGTCGTGAGCACGTCGAGGATCGGCGTCGCCTCGAAGGAGGCGGTGATCTTCGGCTTCGGCGGGGCGGCCGCTCTCGCCGGCGCGGCCTTCGCCTCGCTCGCCGGCGCGCTGGCCGCGCGGCCGTCGACCCGCCACGGCTGGAACGGGCCGGCCGGGTTCGGGAACGAGATGCGGATCTCGCCGCCCGTCGTCTGGACCTGGTAATCCACGGGCTGCGCGAGCTCGACCACGACCCGGACGACCTCCGGCTGGAACTCGCTCACCCGCAGGCCCAGCACGCCTCCGCGGTTGATGTTGGCGAAGCGCTCGGCCGGGAGCGCCGGCCGGGCGCCGGTGATGTCGAGCACCAGGCGGTCGGGGTTCGACAGGCGGTAGTCCTTCACGTCCGCCGCGGCATCGACCTGGATGACGACCTCGGTGCGCCCGTCGACCGGGACGATGCCGACGCCGCGCACCGGGCTCGTGGCGGTGAGAAGGGCCGTGAGTAGCGGCACGAGCGGGATCATCCCTTGGCTCCTTCGGGGTTGCGCTTCAGCTCCAGGGTCTCCTGCCGGACGACGCCGAAGTTGTCCACGGAGAAGATCACGCGGGTCTGGCTCACATCGAGCAGGCGCGCGTTGCCGAGGACGTCGCCTCGCCGGGCACGGTAGACCTTCTTGGCCGTGGTGTCGGCGAGGAGCACGAGGCTCTGTCCGGTCGCGGGGGCGTAGATGATCCCGCGGAGGGAGAGGTTCTCGAAGAGCGGGCCGTTGTCCGCCTGGCCCACGATCGAGGTGTAGGGGTCACGGCGGCCCTCGCCCGGGTAGGAGAAGACCTCCCGGTCGAAGACCAGCTTGGGCTCCTTGTGCGGGAGCGCCTTCTTCGGCGCCGGCTTCTGGGCGGCCGCGCCGGCGGCGCCGCCGGCCAGCAGCAGAAGCGCGAGGGCGAGACTACGAGTCATCTTCCGAATCCCGATCCGCGAGGTCCGCCGCTCCCGGACCCGGCATGACGTACGTCTCGATCTTGAACTCCGCCTGGAGCCGCTGCGCACCGGCCCGCGTCTTCTCGTTCGGGCGCGGAATCAGCTTGAGCTCGATCGGCGTCACGATGCGGGGGAGCGAGCCGACGGCGGCGAGGAAGCGGCCGACGCCGTCGTACGGCCCGTAGACGCTCATCTCGTAGACCTGGCGGGTGTAGAGCTCGCTCGTGTCGGCCGGCCGCGGCTTCATCGTGGCCAGCTCGACGCCCGACTCCTCGGCGCGCAGCGTCATGGCGTGCAGCAGCTCCGGCACCTCCTCGCTCTTCGGCACGAGCTGTTCGAGGCGCACCATCTGCTGCTCGTAGAGCGCCAGCTTCTTCTTCAGCTCGGGGCCGCTCTTCCCCGCGATCGCCTTCGCGGACGCGTTCTTCGACTCGAGCTGCTCGAGGTGCGCGTCCAGCTCCTTCAGCTCCTCCCGCTTCGGCAGGTAGAGGAAGTAGACGTACGCGCCCAGGAGGGCGACGGCGACGATTCCCAGGAGGACCTGGTCGCGCTGCTTCCGGTCCGACGGTAGGCCGAACATCACTCCTCGGGCTTGAACAGGGGGACCGTCTCGATGGCATCCGGAGGCGGCATCTCGTACTGCGCCTCCAGGATGAAGCTGTGGACGAACTTGCCCGCCTCGGTGGCGCCCTCGGTGCCGACGAGGTTGACGCTGCGGATGAAGGGCGAGGCCTCGAGGTCGCGCATGAGCTGCGTGAGCGCGAGGTTGCTGCCGGTGCGGCCCTCGATGCGGAACTTCGGCAGCGGCTGCTCGGCGGTCGTGTCGGGCTCGACGAAGTAGACATTCGTCAGCCAGGTGTACTGCGGCAGCGCGCGGCCGATCTCGTCCAGGATGTGCGACCAGATGTAGCGGCCGGCGTCGATCTTCTGGATCAGCTCCAGCTTCTGGGCGATCGTGTCGCGTCGCGCCGTCAGGCGCTCGTTCGCCTTGATCAGCGTGGCGTAGTGGGCCGAGTCCTGGGCCGCCGAGTCGATGCGCAGCTCGAGCTCCGCCTTGCGGCTGCTGGAGCTGTACTGCATCCAGCCGCCGAGGATGAGGCTTAGCGCCCAGGCGCCGACCACGAAGGCGAGGCGCCGGTCGAACTCCGGCAGGCGTCCGAGGCGTGGCAGGGCCAAGCGCCTCGTCCGGCGGGAGGGGCGTTTCGTCGCCCCGGGGAGCAGGTTGACTTCGATCAATGTAGCCTCGAGGGACTACCGGGGTTGGCGCAGGGCCAGGCCTACGGGGAGCATGAGCATCGGCGCGAACTCGTCGAGCGCCAGGTGCTCGAGCACATCGGGACGGACCCCGATCCGCTGGACCGGGTTGGCCGCCTCCGCACGGAGGCTCAGCCGCGAGCCGAGCGCGTCGATCAGGCCGGGGATCCGGGCGCCGCCGCCCGAGACGAAGACCCGGCCGAGCGACGGGAAGCCCGACTGCGAGATCACGAAGGAGGCGGCGCGCTCCACCGCCATGGCCAGCTCGTCGACACGCTCGGAGACGAAGGCGCGCAGGTCGACCGCGCGGTCCTTCCCCTGGATCACGGCCTCGGCCTGCTCGGCCGTGTAGCCGTGCTCCCGCTGCAGCGCCTCGCGCAGCCGGCGCGAGCCGAACGGGACGTCCCGCACCAGCAGCGGCACGCCGTCGCCGAGCAGGTTCAGGTTCGTCGTCTCGTGGCCGATGTTGACCAGCCCTACGAGCCCCCGAAGCGCGTCGGGGTAGTTCCACTCGAAGGCGTTGTGCAGCGCGAACGCGTCCACGTCCATGAGCACCGGGGTGACGCCCGCCTCCTGCAGCAGGCTCATCCGGTTCTCGACCAGCTCGCGCTTGGCCGCGACCAGCAGGACCGACATCTGCGGCCCGTTCGCCTCCGGATCCAGGATCTGGAAGTCGATCTGCACGTTCTCCATGTCGAACGGCACATGCTGTTCGGCCTCCCAGCGGACCACCTCGCGGGCATCCTGCTCGCTCATGCGGTCCATCGGGATCTTCTTCACGATCACGTCGTGGCCGCCGACGGCGGCGACGACCTCCGGGCGCTTCAGCCCGGCCGTCTCGATCACCGACTTGATGGTTTCGGCGACGAGGACGGGGTCCATGATCTCGCCCTCGACGATGGCGTCGGGCACCAGCGAGCTGGTCACCACCTGCACGATCTCGGGCTCCGGCTTCGTGTGGTCGATCACCACGAGCTTCACGAAGCCGCTCCCGATATCGAGACCGGCGGACACCTTGCTTCGGCCAAAGCGAACCATCATCGGTTCCAGTCGTGTTGTCGGATCGGAGGATCGGCCGGCGGGCGGAAGGCACGCCGGCTCGGCTCATCGAGTGGTCGTCGGACGCCTCGTCGTCAGAAGCTGGCGCCCGAGGCGGTCAGGTCCATCCAGGACCGGGCCAGGATCGGGACCGGGTGGCGGACGGCGAGGTTGCTCTCGTTCACGGCCCGCGCGATCGCACAACTCGAATACTGTACGAGGGAGTTACCGGTGGCGGTATTGTCGCTGTCGATCGATCCGCCGTTGTACGCCATCAGATGGCCGATGATGTGGCCGCCGTT
>DASTKT010000175.1:0-6948 GCA_035715725.1 Longimicrobiales bacterium
TCGGCGACCCACTCCGTACTGACGAGCGTCTCGGGGTGACGATAGCCTCGCGCCTCGATGGCGCTCCTGGCGGTGGCCTCCTGCGAGCCCATGCGGCCTCCTCCGGCTGGGGTATGCATCGCGCCGGCGGCTCGCGGGGATTGCGACCGCGCCGTGCGTCTGATCCGGTTGAATCGGGGATGCGAAAATCCCCCCCGGGAGCCGTCGGTGGCGCGCGAGGGGGTCCGCGCGAAGGTAGACGGGGCACCGGTCGGATGCAAGCACCGGGACGCCGGCGGCGTTACGAGCGCCCGCGGGCGCCTGGTCGAGCCGCCGCGCCGCGCGCCGACGGGTGCCTGGTGCGCCCATCGGCGCCCCCGCACCCGCCGGCCCGAAACCGCCGCGCTACGCGCGCACGTCGAAGCGCTGCATCCCGGCGCTCGCCGCGCCGCGGAAGAAGTGCGGCTGGCCGGCGGCACCGGGCTGGCCGAACGAGCGCCGCGCGCCGCCGCCGGGGCCGCGGAAGAAGCGCAGGCACCCCGAGGCGCGCTGCTCGGGCGTCAGCACGGCCAGCATGTCCGCGCGGAGCTTCTGGAACGCGGGCGCCAGGCGCTGGTGGATCGGCTTGGCCTGCTCCAGGATCTGGCGCACCTCGTCGCGGGACTTGCCGGCCTGCCGCGCCTCCCGCGCCTGCGTCATGATGCCGCGGAGCGCCTCGAGATCCGCCTTGTTGGCCTGCTGGAACGCCTGCCGCAGGCTGCGGATCTGCGCCTTCTGCGCGTCCGAGAGCGGCTGGGCGCCGGCGGCGGTGCAGCGCCCGGGCCCGTGCGCCGCGAGCCAGTCCTTCTGCGCCGGCGTCAGCACGGCCTCGATGTCGGTGCGGAGCTTCTGGACGGCGGGGGCGAGGCGCTCGTGGATCGGCCTGGCCTGCTCCAGGACCTGGCGGAGCTGGTCGCGCGTCTGGCCGCCCTTCCGGGCGTCGCGGGCCTGCTTCATGATGGCGCGGAGCGCGTCGAGGTCGGCCTTGTTGGCCTGCTGGAACGCCTCACGGAGCGCCTTGATCCGCGCCTGCTGGTCCGCGCTGAGCTTCAGCTCCGGCGGCAGCGCGCGGAGGAAGCCGACGCCGTGGACGCCGGGCCCATCGCCGAGGCCGGCGCCGCCCGCCAGCGTAGCGGCCGAGAGCGCGTCGTCGGCGCTGGCCGGCGGCGCGGTGGTATCCTTGCCGCAGCCGGCGAAGAGGCCGGCCGCGAGGGCGAAAACGAGGAGCTTGCGCATGAAGAGACCTGCCTTCCCGGGAAACGGATCCCGTCGAATCGTCGCCGGCGAGAGGAGCCGCGGACACGCGCCCCTCTCCGGCGGTAAGACGTCTCGAGCGGCAAGGGCGTTAAAGGGAGGATCGAGGCATGACGGACGGCTTCGCTGACGCGCCGCGGATCGTGGCCGGGCGGCGCGTGCGCCCCGTGACCATCGAGGTGGCGCCGGGGCTCCGCGTCTCGGTGCTGGAAGCGGCCGACGCCGACGAGCACCTGGCGGCGACGCTGCGGGACGGGACGGACCTCTACGCGGGGATCCTGTGGCCGACGGCGGTCGCGGCCGCGCGGGCGCTCGCGGCGCGCGTCGCCGCGGGGGAGCGCGTGCTCGACCTCGGCGCGGGGACCGGGCTCTCGGCGCTCGCCGCGGCCCGGCGCGGCGCCCACGCCGTGGCGCTCGACCACGACCCGTTCGCGCTCGAGCTCGTCTCCACGGCGGCGGCGTTGCAGGGGCTCGCGCTCGAGGCGCGCCACTTCGACCTCGCCGGCGACGAGCCGCTGCCCCCCGCCGACACGGTCGTGCTGGCCGATGTGCTCTACGAGCCGGCGCTGGCGCGCGCCGCGGCCGCCCGGGTCGCGGAGGCGGCGGCCCGTGGCGCCCGCGCCCTCGTCGGCGATCCCGGGAGGCTGGCGCGGGCGGAGTTCGTCGCGGCGCTGCGGGCGGAAGGCCTCGACGTCGCCTTCGAGGAGACGACGGTCGAGGTGCCGGGAGACCCGCTCCCGGCGACGGTCGGGCTGGCGTGGATCGGCGGCTGAGCCGGACGGCCGGCGGCGCGCGCAGCCGGCGGCGGGGCCGCGCGCGCTCTGGTCACCGCGCAACCCGGCCGGGCCGGGCGGCGCTCACCGCAGCCGGACCAGCCCCTCCTGCGCCACCGACGCCACGAGCGTCCCGTCCCGCGTGAAGATGCTGCCGCGCGCGAAGCCGCGCGCGCCGGCGGTGGCGGGGGAGTCGCTGGCGTAGAGGAGCCATTCGTCCACGCGGAAGCGACGGTGGAACCAGATCGCGTGATCGAGGGAGGCGACCTGGAGGTCCGGCTGGCGCACGGTGAGTGCGTGCGGCTGGAGCGTCGTCGCCAGGATCCCGTAGTCGGAGGCGTAGGCCAGCACGGCCTGGTGCGAGAGCAGGTCGTCGGGCATGGTGCCGATGGCGCGGAGCCACATGTAGCGCACCGGCGGGAGCGGCGTGGGCGCGAACGGGTCGACCTGCGTGACCAGCCGGTAGTCGAGCGGACGGTCCTGCGTCAGGACCCGGCGGAGCGGCTCGGGGATGCGGTCCGCCATGCCGCGCAGCAGGTCCAGCTCCGAGGGAAGCGCCTCGGGCGGCGGCACCTCCGGCATCGCGATCTGGTGCTCCGGGCCGGACTCCGCCGCCTGGAACGACGCCGACATGTTGAAGATCGCGCGGCCGTGCTGGATCGCCGTCACCTGGCGCGTGGCGAAGCTCTTCCCGTCGCGCAGCCGGTCCACGAAGTAGACGATCGGGATCGACAGGTCGCCCGGGAGGATGAAGTAGCCGTGCAGCGAGTGCGCGTCGCGCTCCTCCTCCACCGTGCGGCGCGCGGCGACGAGCGCCTGCGCCAGCACCTGGCCGCCGAACACGCGGCCGGTGCCGACGTCGCGGTTGCGGCCGCGGTAGATGTTGAACTCGATGGGCTCGAGGTCGAGCAGCTCGAGCAGGTCGTGAACGGTGTAGGACATGGCGGGCCCCGGTCGGCGCGCGGGTGCGGGCGCAGTGCGTATGGCGACGGGGGAAGTTCACGGCGCATCCAGCCGCCGGCAAGGGCCGGCGGGCGGGCGGGCGCGGGGGCGAAGTAACGACGGGTCGAACGGCGGGTGGGGGCGAGGACTGCGGGCGGGGGCGAGAGGGGGACCACTACGGGTCCGACGGCGGGTGGGGGCGGGACTGCGGGTGGGGGCGAGCGCGGGCGCGGGCGCGAGCCCACGGCGGGTGCAACGGCGGGCGGGGGGCGCATCACCGGTCCGCTCGCATCACCGGTCCGCTCGCATCACCGGTCCGGTCCCTTCACCCGTCGGGGCGCTCCACCTCCGGGCGCTCCACCTCCGGGCGCTTCACCCGTCCGCCCGCTCCTCCAGGGCGAGGATGGCGGCCGTCAGCATGCCCACGCACGCACCTGCGAGGTCCTCGGCCTCGCGGACCTCCCGATCGGTGAAGACGCGCCGGATCCCCAGCCGCCGCAGGACGGCTCGTGTCTCGCTCGCTGCTGTTCCAGCGATCTCGTAGGCCGCGATCTTCAGCTTCGGTCGGAAGGAGCCGGCCCCCTCCGCCATGGTGAAGAGCACCGGATCGGCGGAGCGCTCGAGGGGGTCCGCCGGCTTCGGCGCATGCGCCTTCGCGCGGGGCAGCCGCCGGTCCACCTCGACGGCGAGCGCCTCCGCCGCCTGGACCTTGCGCATCCGCTCGAGCCGCATGGGTCCACTCCTTCGCCGAGGGTGGGGCGCGGCCATGGCCCGTTGCGCCACCGCCTGCCCGCCCCGCCACCGCCCGCCGTGCTCCCGCTTTGGGCCCGCGCTCGCGCCCGCGCCCGCCCGCCGTCGGACCCGTAGTGGTCCCGCCCTTGCCCCCACCCGCCGTTGGACCCGTAGTTGTCCAGCCGTTCCCTCGCCCCCGCCGCTTGGTGAACCCGCCCCGCACCGTTACCTTTCGCGGTAGACCGCCCGCGGCCCGCCGCGGACGCCCTCGTTCCTTCCCCACCGTTGGACAGCTCATGCGTGCAATCCTCGCCCGCCTCTTCGAGGCGCGTTTCGGTGCTCCCCCCATCGCCGTGATCCCGCTGGCCACGGACGGGTCCGCCCGGCGGATGCTGCGTCTGACGGGTCCGGACGCGCGCACGGCCGTGGGCGTGATCGGTCCCGACCACGAGGAGAACCGGGCGTTCCTGTCGTACTCGGCGTCGTTCCGGGAGGCGGGGCTGAACGTGCCGGAGATCTACGCGGTGGACGAGGCGGCCGGCGTGTACCTGGAGGAGGACCTCGGCGACGACCTGCTGTTCAGCCTGCTGACGGCGGCGCGGAAGGCGGAGCCGGCCGCGGCGTTCCCGGCGGGGATGCTGCCGGTGTACCGGCGGGTGGTGCGGGAGCTGCCGCGCTTCCAGGTGACGGCCGGGAAGGCGGCGGACTACCGCGTCGCCTACCCGCACGCGGCGTACGACCGCAAGAGCATCATGTGGGACGCGAACTACTTCAAGTACGCGTTCCTGAAGCTGGCGCGGGTGCCGTTCAACGAGGCGCGGCTGGAGGACGACTTCGAGCGGCTGACGGAGTTCCTGCTGGGCGCGGACCGGAGCCACTTCCTGTACCGCGACTTCCAGAGCCGCAACATCCTGATGCGCGGCGGCGCGCCGTGGTTCATCGACTACCAGGGCGGCCGCCAGGGCGCGCTGCAGTACGACATCGCGAGCCTGCTCTACGACGCGAAGGCGGCGATCCCGGACGACGTGCGGAAGGTGCTGCTGGACGAGTACCTGGACGCGCTCGCCGGCTTCCTCCCCGTCGATCGCGACCGGTTCCTCGGGCATTTCCGCGGCTACGTCCTGATCCGCATCATCCAGGCGATGGGCGCGTACGGCTACCGCGGCTTCTACGAGCGCAAGCGGCACTTCCTGCTGAGCGTGCCGTACGCGCTGCGCAACATCGAGGGGCTGATGGCCGACGGCGGCTTCCCGATCCGCGTGCCGGAGCTGGAGGACGTCTTCCGCCGGATGCTGGAGATGCCGGAGCTGCGGCAGAACCCGGAGGACCTGGTCGAGACGAAGGGGCTGACCGTTCGGGTCGGCAGCTTCTCGTACCGCAACGGCATCCCGGACGACCTGGCCGGGCACGGCGGCGGCTACGTCTTCGACTGCCGCGCGCTGCCGAACCCGGGGCGGGAGCCGGAGCTGGCGGACTTCAGCGGGCTGGACAACGCCGTCGTCGCCTACCTCGAGGCGCGCGCCGAGGTGCACGAGTACTGGGAGGACGTGCGCGGGCTGGTGGAGCGCCAGGTCGCCGCCTACCTCGACCGCGGCTTCACGAGCCTCACGGTGCAGTTCGGCTGCACGGGCGGGCAGCACCGGTCGGTCTACTTCGCGGAGCGGCTGGCGCGCCACCTCCGGGACCGCAACCCGGAGCTGACCGTCCGCCTCACGCACCGGGAGGCGCCGCGCTGGCCCGCGCCGGACGGGACGCCGCCGGCCCCGCCCGCCGCGCCGCCAGAGCCTGTCTCCGGCGACGGCGCCGCCGCCGCGACCGGCAGGGGCGCGGGCGCGGCCTCGGTGGTGGCCAGCGCGGCCCCGCTCGCCGCCGCGATCCTCTCGTCCATCTGACGCCGTGGACGCCATGATCTTCGCGGCGGGGCGCGGCACGCGCCTCGGCGCGTTGACCGAGGCCACGCCCAAGGCGCTCCTCGAGGTGGGCGGCGCGCCGGTGATCCGCCACGTGGCCGAGCGCCTGATCGCGGCCGGCGCCGACCGCCTGATCGTCAACACGCACCACCACGCCGGCGCCGTGGCCCGCTACCTCCTCGAGGAGGCGGGGCTCGGCGTCGAGATCCGCATCTCGCCGGAGCCGACGCTGCTCGAGACCGGCGGCGGGCTCCGCGCGGCGGCCCCTCATTTCCGCGGTGACGCGCCGTTCTTCATCCACACCGCCGACGTTCTCTCCGACATCCCGCTCACGGCCGTCCGCGAGGCGCACGCCCGCTCGGGCGCGCTCGCGACCGTCGTCGTGATGGAGCGGGAGAGCTCGCGCGGCCTGCTCTTCGACGAGCTGGGCCTCCTCGGGCGCATCGACCGGAGTGCCGGCCTGGAGCTGCGCGTGCGCGAGCCGCGCGGCGCCGTGCGGCTCTTCGCGTTCGCGGGGATCCACGTCGCCTCGCCGGCGCTGCTCGGCCGGATCACCGAGCCGGGCGCCGTCTCGATCCGCGACGTCTACGTGCGCCTGGCCGGCGAGGGGGAGCGGATCGCGGCCTTCGACGCCACGGGCATGGCGTGGGTGGACATCGGCCGGCCCGCGGAGCTGGAGCGGGCGCGCGCGTTGTTCGGGGCGGGGAGCGCCCCGCGCGCCGGCGAATCCCGGCCCGCCTGATCCCGCCGCGGCGACCGCGCACGCCCCACCTCTGCGGCGCACGTCCGCCTTTCCCGTACATCGCTTCCGTGCGGCACCCGACTGACATGCCTCCCGCCGGAGGCGCATCTTCGCGGCAGCCCAGGGCGGAGCCCGGCGCGACGTGACGTGGCGCGGACCGGCGACCCTGGCCTCCGAGTCCTCTCGCAGAGGAGGCTCCCATGCGCAAGCGGCTGATCGTCGCGTTCGCCATCCTGGCCTGGCTCGTCGCCCTGGTCGCCGCCACCTACGGGGACCGGCCCGCCGAAGGGTGGGGGCAGGCGGTCCTGCGGGCGGCCATCATCGCCGTCGGGATCCTGCCGCTCGTCGTCGCGGCGTGGGCGGAGGCCTAGCGACGGGCGGCCGGCGCCCGCCGCGCGCGTTCGCGGTCTCCCCGCTGGGCGCTGGGGCGCGGCTCACTCCGCCCGCAGCGCCACGACCGGGTCCGCCTTCGTGGCGCGGCGCGCCGGGAGCCAGCTCGCCAGCGCGGCGGCGGCGAGGACGGCCGCGGGCACGGCCAGGAACGTGAGCGGGTCGAGCGTGCCCACACCGTAGAGCA
>DASTKT010000176.1:0-6092 GCA_035715725.1 Longimicrobiales bacterium
GAGCGGTAGGTCCCCGCATCCGGGTTCACGAAGGCGAACCCCGCGCGGGCCACCTCGAGGACGCCGGGGAGCCCGGCGGCCGCCAGGATCGCGCGCGCCGAATCCGGCGTCGTGTCCGCCGGCAGCTCGAGGACGACGAGCCGGTCGAGCACGTCGCCGTAGTGCTTCTCGACGTGGGCGCGGACGAAGGCGACCGGGTCGGCGGGCATGTCGTCGGTCCGGTGCACGTGGATGTCGTGATCGAGCGCGTAGGTGCGCACGCGCCACGACTCCGTGGGCCCCAGGTACCACTGGATGGTGTCGGGGCGGCCGTCGGCGGCTTCCTCCCGCTCCGCCGCGTAGCTGGAGCACACCGTGAGCAGCCCGACGACGAGCTGTCCGGCGGTCGGCGTGCGGCGCGGCGCGGTGGCTTCATCGGGAAGTCGGGTCATGAGTCCGGGGGTGTGCGGGAGTCGTCCGGTCGGGGTGGCCACGAATCTAAGAGCGGCCGGCGCGCCCGCCAGCGGCGGGTGCCAGGCCGGGCGTTCACAGCTCGCGGCGGACCCGGCACGGCTGCCCGAAGGCGAGGACGCCCGCGGGGATGTCCCCGGTGACGAGGCTGCCGGCGCCGATCGTCACGTCGTCGCCGATGGTGACGCCCGGCAGCACGATCGTGCCCGCGCCGAGCCACACGCGGTCGCCGATGCGGATCGGCGACGCCTGCGTCCGGTAGGGTGCGCGGCCCGACTCCGGCCGCCAGTCGGGCGGGATCCGGTCGGCCGCCCGCAGCGGATGATGCGCCGTCAGCAGCTGCACGCCGGGGCCGACCAGGCCGAAGTCGCCGATGCGGATCTCGGCCGAATCGAGGAAGACGCAGTTGACGTTGACGAACGTCTCCCGGCCGATCGAGACGTGCGCGCCGTAGTCGCAGAAGAACGGCGGCTCGATCCACACGCCGGGGCCCACGGCGCCCAGCAGCTCCTCGAGCAGCGCCCGCCGGCCCGCGGCGTCGGTGGACGCGCCGGCGTTGAACCGCCCGAGCAGCGCCCGCGCCCGGTGGGCGAGCCGGAGCAGCTCGGGGTCGCGGCTGTCGTAGAAGTCGCCCCGCAGCATGCGCTCGCGCTCCGTCGTCACGAGACTCCCGGCGAGGGTGTTGAGGTTGTCGAGGATGGGGCTGCCTGACGACTCCGCATAAGCTGCGGCCCGAGGCGCGAGACCGCCACTGTCGATTTCGACCGGGCTCGTTCGACGTGTTTGGAAGGCACGCTGCATCCTGAACACTGTCTCAACACAGGTGGAGGAGGCATGAACCGAGGATCTGGAGTCACGATCGGCTGTGCGCTGATCATCGCCCTGGGCTGTGGTGTGGCGAAGGCCGCGGCACAGACGGAGGAGTACCCGAGGATGGCACCGATCGGCCAGTACCTGATGGACAGGGACGCCGAGATTCAGTTGGCGCGCAGCGCCGCTCCCGACTCCATCTCCCGCGACGCGACGATCCTGGTGCTGGGACGGCAGGGCTACGAGCGAGCCGTCGAAGGCAGGAACGGCTTCGTCTGCATGGTGGCGAGAAGCTGGATGGCGGCGTTCGACTGGCCCGAATTCTGGAACCCGAAGGTGCGGGCCGCCGACTGCATGAACCCCCAGGCCGCCCGCTTCGTGGCGCCGATCGCCTCTCTGCGCAGCAGGATGGTGATGGCCGGTCGTTCCAAGGCGGAGGTCCTGTCGGCGCTCGAGGCGGCGTTCGCGAACGGACGACTGCCGAAGCTCGAGAGCGGCGCGATGGATTACATGATGTCGAAGTCGGCCTACCTGACCGACATGGGCGACCACAACCTGCCGCATCTGATGTTCTTTACCGCCGGCATGGACCCGAAGGACTGGGGCGCCGGCGCGGCGGGCTCGCCGGTCATGGCGGCGCCCTATTGGTTCTTCTCGTCGGACGAACCGTCCCGGATGAAAGGGCTGCCGCCGGTTCATGTGTTCCTGATCCCGGTGGCGAACTGGTCCGACGGAACGCCCGCGGGCACGCCTTAGGCGGTCTTCAACGGCCCGGCGACCGTGTACGTGCTGAGGATGATCCCGGTCGGCGTCGTCTGCGTGCCGACGAGCTCGAGGGCGCGGGCCGGGGTCCCCTCCGCGAAGAAGCGCTTCCCCGTGCCCAGCAGCACCGGATAGGCGAGCAGCACGACCTCATCCGCGAGCCCGTGCTCGAGCAGCGGCGAGGTCAGCGTGGAGCTGCCCCAGAGGACGAGGTCCGGGCCGTCCTGCGCCTTGATGCGGCGCACGCCCGCGACGAGGTCCGGGCCGAGGCCCTCGACCGGGCCCCACACGAGACTCTCCGGCCGGTGGGTCGCGACGTATTTCGTCGCCGCATTGAGCCGGTCCGCCATCGGGCTGCTCGGCGCCTTGGGCCAGTAGTCCGACCACAGGTCGTAGGTGCGCCGGCCCAGCAGCAGATCGAAGCGCTCGCCCTGCGCGGCGAGGACCATGTCCCGGCCCGCGGGGGTGCGATAGGGCGCGGTCCAGTCGGCGTAGGGGAAGCCGTCCTCGCCGGAGGACTGGATCACGCCGTCCCGCGAGATGTGCTCGATGATCCTGAGCGTTCGCATCTACTGGTACTTCACTTTCGCGATTTCCTCGTTCGGCGTGAAGCCGTCGCCGAAATCCTCGACGTCCATCAGCTTGCGGATCTCGACCAGGCCCTCGCCGTCGGGCGAGAGGTTCGGCGCGCGCTTCACCCACTCGATCGCCTCTGCCAGCGACTGCACGTCGAGGATCGTGAAGCCCGCGACGAGCTCCTTGGTCTCGGTGAACGGCCCGTCGGTGACGATGCGCTTCTCGCCGCTGAACCTCACCCGGGCACCCTTCGAGGTCGGGGCGAGGCCCTCGGCGGCGAGGAGGATGCCGGCCTTCACGAGCTCCTCGTTGTACTGCTGCATCGCGGCATACGCTTCGGGCGTCGGCGGCGGGCCCGCCTCCGATTCCGTCGTCGCCAAGCCCATGACCATGAAACGCATCGTTCGCTCCTGGAATCGGTTCGTTGTCGGCTGCCGCGCCGTTCGCGGCCCTACCGATACGTCGAACGAGCCCGGTCGAAATCGACACGGGGGCGGCGAGCCTCGATCAGGCGGGGCGGCGGCGCAACTCGCTCACTGTGGTGATCCCCGCGCCGGTCAGCCAGCGGATGCTGACCGGCCCGAGGTTGCGCAGTTGGAGAAGGTCGGAAGGTGGCATCGCTCGCCGTCACCGCCGCTCGACGCGGTGGAGGAAGTCGCGCACGGTGGCCAGCAGGGCGTCGGGGTTGTCGTTCTCGGTGGCGTGGCCACTGCCGGGGATCACGCGGAACTCCGCGCCGGGGACGAGCCGTGCGAAGCGCGCGGTCGAGGCGGGCGTCGCCTCGTCGTGCTCGCCGGCGAGGAAGAGCGTGGGGACGCGGATCTCGCGCAGCCACGCGGTGCCGTCGAAGTGCTTGAGCGTCCCGGTCGCTGCGAACTCGCTCGGCCCCCACATGTAGCTGTAGACGAGATCGCCGCCGGGGTGCGCGGCGCTGTCGGCGTCGGCGGGGGAGCGCGGCGGCAGGCGCCGGACGTAGCGCGCGTAGTAGGCGGCCATCGCCGCCCGGTACTCGGCGCTGTTCGTCGTGCCGGCGGCCTCGTGGCGGGCGATCGCGCGCTGCATCGAGTCGGGGAGGGTGCGGACGAGCGAGTCGGCGTCGCGCTCCCACTGCGCGGTGGTGACGAGCGGGCTCGAGAGGATCACGCTCCGCACGCCGGCGGGGTGCGTGCCCATGTACGCCTCGACGACCATCGCGCCCCAGGAGCGGCCGTAGAGGTGCACCTCGCTGAGGCCGAGCGAGTCGCGCAGCGCCTGGAGCTCGCGCACGGCGCGCGCGACGGTGAAGAGCGTCGTGTCGGTCGGGTGGTCGGCCTTGCCGGCGCCGAGCTGGTCGTAGCGGATCACCGGGCGCTCGTCGCCGAGGGCGCCCCAGACCTTGAGCCCGTAGCTCGCGCTGCCGGGGCCGCCGTGGATCACGACGAGCGGCGTGCCGGGCCCGTCGCCCATGCGCGCGTACCAGATGCGGCCGCCGGGGACGTGGATGTAGCCCTCGCGGGGCAGGGCCGCCGTCGCGGCTGCCTGCGCGGGCGCGGCCGGGCGCGCGGGGGGCTGGCCGCAGGCGGCGAGGAGGCAGGCGAGGAGACCGGCGAGCGCGCCGGCGGCGCGGGGGGCGAGCCGCATGGGGGATGCTCCTCTGATCGGCGGTGGTGGGAAGGAATCTGGGGCCGGAGCGCCCGGCGGGGCAACCGACGGTATGTTTGCTCGCGGCGGTCCGGGCGAGCCGGGCCGCGCTCACCTCGCCCGGGAGATCGGCACCACGTCCCGCCACCTTCGCTGCGCGCTCGGCTTCGCTCTTCGGATCCCGGCGGTGACTGTCCGCGTGCACGCCCAGGCGGCGCCGGCGCGGTAGGGCGGGAGGACGAACGACGACGGGGCGAGCCGACCACGCTCGCCCCGTCATCGCTGGTCCTGCGTCTCCGACATCACGTGCACCATCACCTGCACCTCCCCTGCGAGACTGCGTCGGTGCCCTTCACGCTGCGGGCCTCACGTCGGCGGTGATCGCCGGCGCCACCGGCGGCGGCGCTTCCTTCTGGTGGTGGGGCGTCGCCCGCACGGTGCTCGAGGCTCGCCACACCGTGAGCATCGGGACGTCCCCGGCGAACCGCAGGCGGTTGAAGCCGTCCAGCGCGCGCACCACCTCGATGGCCTCGGTGGCGATGGCCTCCAGCTTCGCGCTCGCGGCGACGTGCCGCGCGCGGCCCGCGTTCCAGTCGGCGGTCAGCTGCTCGACCGCCGCCAGCTCGCGCTTGAAGTCGTCGAGCACCTTCGGGGAGAGGCCGTGGCGGGCGAGCAGGTCCCGCTTCTCGTCGGCCCGGGCGGCCATCACGCGGGCGGCGGTGAGGAACGCGCCGAACTGATTGCGCCCGGCACGGCTCATCGTGAACCAGCCCTTCACCTCCGGATCCTCCTGCGCGGCGAGCTCGGCGACGCGCCCGAGGTGGGCGACGTGCGTCCCCAGCATTGTCCGGCGCTTGGCGTGCCGCAGCGCGGTCGCCGTCCGCACCTCCAGGATGCCCGCGCGCTGCGCCTGCGCCTGCACCGTGCCGTCCGCGACCAGCGCCTTCAGGCGCGCCACGCTGGTCACGTATCCCGGATCGCCATCGTCCGGATTCTCCTCGCAGAAGCCGAGCGCTCGAGCGCTCGCCTCCAGCTTCCTGCGGCCCTTCGCTTTCATATCGTCCTCCGTCTGCTCCGCCGGCGAGACGGCGGCCGGGACGCCCCACCGGCATGATTCGGACTGCGCCAGGTTGCCAATGGGCCGGTCCTGCCCGGCGTCGGACCGGTCGACGTCGATGAACGCGAGACGCGTGCCAGCACTGTCGCGGCGCTGCGGAGGCGGTGCGGCGAGACGACGCGCACGGCCGCCGGACGACGGTCCCGGACGCGCGCCGACGGACGCGGCCGCGCGCCGACGCCGGCGGCCGCCGGACGACGACGGCGGGCGTCCGGATTCCGGCGACTTCCCTCTGAGGATCGACGAAGATTTGTGATCCGACGCTCGCGGACGAGGCGCGAACGGAGGCGGGTCGCCGTGGGTCGGAGGCGGGCGCTCGTGGGTCGAGGCCGGGCGCCCGTATGACGCCGCCGGCCGGCCGGTGACGAGGGCGGCCGGGCGCTGACGGCGCCGGGTCGGGTGTCCTCGGTCGCGGACAGCGGGACGACGGATGGGGACAGCGGGACGACGGACTGGGACAGCGGGATGGCGGACGCGGACGCGGGGTGACGGCGGCGGGCGGCGGGAGGACGGGCCCGGCCGGAGGATGTTGGGGCGGGAGCGGCGGGTGATGCGGTGGGGCGGGCGTGTGACGTGGCCGGGCGCGCGAGCACCCCTTGCGTGCCGCGAACGTGTACGTTAGATACTGTACCATATGGTTCAGTATCTGACGACCCGCCTCGATACGTCATTCGCCGCGCTCTCGGACGCGACGCGGCGGGGCGTGCTGGAGCAGCTCGGACGCGCCGACGCCTCGATCACGGAGCTGGCCGAGCAG
>DASTKT010000177.1:0-8431 GCA_035715725.1 Longimicrobiales bacterium
ACCCACCCGAAGCTGCGCGCCTCCCCCGCGTCCCATCCCAGCCGCTCGAGGATCGCGTCGACGTAGCCCGCGAGGTTCGCGTGCGTGACCGCCACCCCCTTCGGCACCCCCGTCGAGCCCGACGTGAACAGCACGTACGCCAGGCCCTCCGGCCCCACCGAGAGCGCCTCGGGCGCGCTCGCCGCCTCCGCCGCGATCGCCGCCGCATCCCGGTCCAGGCACAGCACCTCCACCCCACTCCCCGGCAGCCGCAAGAGGTGCTCGGCGCGGCTCACCACCACCCGCACCCCCGCCTCCCCCACCAGCAGCGCCAGCCGCGCCCCCGGCAGCTCCGGCGGGAGCGGCAAGTAGGCCGCCCCCGCCTTCAGCACCCCGAGCAGGGAGACCACCGCCTCCGCCGAGCGCTCGAGTGCCAGCCCCACCACCGCCCCGGGCCCAACCCCCAGGCCCCGGAGCCGCCGCGCGACCCGATTCGCCCTCGCCTCCAGCTCCGCGTAGCTCAGCCGCTCCACCCCATCCACCAGCGCGGGTGCGTCCGGTGTGCGCCGCGCCCACGCGGAAACCCGCTCGTGCACGAGCCCGCGCTCCGCACTACCGGCAGCCCGAGCCCCAGCCCCAGCCGCAGCCCCAGCCGCAGCCGCAGCCGCATTCGGATTCGGACCCGTTCCCGCCCCCACCCCCCACCCCTCCAGCTCGACCCACTCCCCCTCCGTCAGCACCTCCAGCTCCGACACCCGCTTCCCCGCCCCCTCCACCGCCGACTCCAGCAGCGTCCGCAGATGCCCCAGCATCCGCTCCGCCGTCTCCCCCTGGAACAGATCCGCGCGGTACTGCACCAGCAGCCGCAGCCCGTCCACGCGCTCCGCCACGAGCAGCAGCAGGTCGAACTTGGCCGAGCCCGCGAAGCGCGAGTCCAGCTCCATCGATTCGACGACGAGCCCTTCCACCACGACCGGCGTCGGCGGCGGGTCCTCCATCGTCAGCGCGCACTGGAACAGCGGCGCCTGGGCGAGCTGCCGGTCGCGGCTCAGCTCCATGACCAGCTTCTCGAGCGGGATCTCCTGGTGCTCGGCCGCGCCCAGCCACGTCTCCCGCACCCGCGCCACCAGCTCGGCGAACGTCGGATCGCCGCCGAGGTCCACGCGCAGCGCCAGCGTGTTCGCGAGGTAGCCGACGAGCCCCTCGGTCTCGGCCCGCGTCCGTCCCGCCACCGGCGAGCCGATCACGAGGTCCGTCTGCCCCGTGTACCGCGCCAGCAGCGCGACGTACGCGGCCACCAGCACCGTGTAGAGCGTGCCGTCGGTCTCCTGGGCGAGCCGCCGGAGCCGCGCGACCTCGGCCGGCGGCAGCACGACCGAGTGCTGGCCGCCCTCGAAGCCCGGCGTCGCCGGGCGGGGCCGGTCCGTGGGGAGCGCGAGCTGCTCCGGCGCATCGGCCAGCCGGCCTCTCCAGTAGTCGAGCAGCGCGTCCAGCCGGCCGCCGGAGAGCCACGTCCGCTGCCACGCGGCGTAGTCGCCGAACGTGACCGGCAGCGGCGGCAGCGCCACCGGCGTCCCGCGCCGGAAGCCGCCGTACAGCGCGGCCAGCTCGCCGAACAGGATGGTGAACGACCAGCCGTCCAGCGCGATGTGGTGCGAGGCGTAGAACAGGACGTGGTCCTCGTCGCCCAGCGCCAGCAAGGCGACGCGGAACTGCGGCTCGCGCTCGAGGTCGAACGGCCGCCGCGACAGCTCGCCGATCCGCCGCTCCGCCTCCTCGAGCCGCGTCGCCTCCGGCATGCCGCGCAGATCCAGCCGCTCGATGGCGACGGGCGCCGGCGGACGCACGACCTGCCGCGGCTCGCCGTCCCCGCCCTCGAACGTGGTTCGCAGCGCCTCGTGACGCTCCACCAGCGCATCGAGCGCCCGCTGCAGCGCCGCCACGTCCAGCGGGCCGCGCAGCCGCAGCGCGCGCGACGCGTTGTAGGCGGCCAGCCCCGGCGCCGAGCGGTCGAGCCGCCAGAGCAGCTCCTGCGCGAAGGACGCCGGCGCCGCGCCCGCCTCGCCCCGGCGCGGGATCTCGTACGCCCGCGCCGCGGCGCGGGCCTGGAGCTGCTGCGCGAGGAGGGCGCGCTTGGCCGGGGACAGCTCGTCGATCCGCCGGCCGACCTCGTCGGCCGGACCCGGACGCGGCGTGGAATCGTCATTCATGGGGAGAGCATTCCATCAGGGTTGGCCGCCAGGAGGCGGCGGGCGTCCTCTTCCGGGATCTGCTCCAGCGCGGCGAGCATCTGCTCCATCTCCGCCGCCTCCGCCGCCGCCTGGAGGTCCTGCTCCAGCGCCGCCGCCAGCGACGCCACCGTCCGCGCCTCGAACAGCAGCCGCAGCGGGAGCTGCCGCCGCAGCCGGCTGCCGAGCCGCGCCAGGATCCGCATGCCGAGCAGCGAGTGCCCGCCGATCTCGAAGAAGTCGTCGAGCGCGCCCACCCGCTCGCGCCCGAGGACCTCGCCCCAGACCGTCGCGACCGTCGCCTCGGCCGCGTTCCGCGGCGCGACGTACACGCTGACCGGTTCCTCCGACACCGGATCCGGCAGCGCCGCGCGGTCCAGCTTGCCGTTCGCGCTGAGCGGCAGCGCCTCCAGCGCGACGAGCGCCGCCGGGACCATGTGCTCCGGCAGCCGCGCGGCCAGGTGGCGCCGCAGCGCGGCCGGCTCCGGCTCGCTTCCCTCCCCGGCGACGATGTAGCCGACGAGTCGCCCGGCCCGCTCCACGACCGCGCACTCCCGCACCGCCGGATGCTCCCGCAGCGCCGCCTCGACCTCGCCCAGCTCGACGCGGAAGCCGCGGATCTTCACCTGCTGGTCGAGCCGGCCCAGATACTCGAGCACGCCGTCCGCCCGCCAGCGCGCACGGTCGCCCGTCCGGTACAGCCGCGCGCCCGGCTCCGCCCGGAACGGGTCCGGCACGAAGCGCTCCGCCGTCAGCTCCGGCCGGTCGTGGTAGCCCAGCGCCACGCCCGCGCCGCCGATGCACAGCTCGCCGGCCACGCCGATCGGCACCCGCTCCGTCGTCCCCTCCGCCACCACGTGCACCTGCACGTTCGCGATCGGCCGGCCGATCGGCACCACGCCGCCCGCGAAGTCGGCGGGCACCGCCCACGACGTCGCGTAGACGGCGGCCTCCGTCGGGCCGTACAGGTTCTGGATGTCCGCCCGCGGCAGCAGCGCCCGCGCCCGCGCCGCCAGCTCGCCCGGCAGCGCCTCGCCGCCCAGCACCAGCAGCCGCACGTCGCCGCAAGCCGCCGGGAAGCCGCGCTCCTCGATCATCGCCGCGAGCAGCGACGGGACGAACTGCACCACCGTCACCCGCCGCAGCACCATCGACAGCAGCAGGTACGCCGGGTCGCGGTGCCCGTCCGGCCGCGCCAGGAACAGCCGCGCCCCCGCGATCAGCGGCAGGTACAGCTCCCACACCGAGGCGTCGAAGCTCACCGGCGCCTTCTGCAGCACGCAGTCGCTCGCGTCCAGCGCGAACGCCGACTGCATCCAGCGCAGGTAGTTGACGACGGCGCCATGCGGCAGCACCGCACCCTTCGGCACGCCCGTCGAGCCCGACGTGTAGATCACGTACGCCGGGTCGGCCGGCGTCGCGCGGGCGGGAGGCGGGGCCGCCGGGCGGGCGTCGATCGCCGCGCGGTCGCCATCCAGGCTCACCGTCACGCCGGCGTGCGCCGGCACCACACCGCGCAGCGCCTCCTGCGTCACCAGCACCCGCGCGCCGCTGTCCGCCAGCATGAAGCCCAGCCGCTCCGCCGGGTACGACGGGTCCAGCGGCACGTACGCCGCGCCCGCCTTCATTACGCCCAGCAGCGCGACGACGAGCTCGACCGACCGCTCCACCGCGAGCCCGACCGGCTCGCCCCGCCCGACGCCCAGCGCCAGGAGGTGGTGCGCCAGCCGGTTCGCGCGCGCGTCCAGCTCCGCGTACGTCAGGCTCCCCCGGTCGTCCTCCACCGCCACCGCGTCCGGCGTCCGCGCGGCCTGCGCCTCCACCGCCGTGTGCACGCATTCGCCGGCGGGGAACGCCGCCCGCGTCGCGTTCCACTCGTCGAGCCGGCGGCGCTCCTCCTCCGCCAGCAGCGGCAGCGTCGAGACCCGCCGCTCCGGCTCCGCGACGGCGCCCTCCAGCAGCACGCGCACGTGCTCCAGCAGCCGGTGCATCGTCGCCGCCTCGAACAGGTCCGTGCGGTACTCCAGCACCGCGCGCAGCCCGTCCGCCGACTCCGAGCAGGTCAGCCACAGGTCGTACTTCGACCACCCCGCATCCAGCTCCTCGCGGGCGACGTCGGCACCCTCCAGCTCCGGCGCCGCCGCCGCGTGCTCCAGCGCGAACATCACCTGGAAGATCGGCGCGTGGCTCGGCTGCGCCCCGCGCCCCGGCTCGCCCAGCAGGCTCTCGAACGGCACCTCCTGGTGCTCCAGCGCGCCCAGCGACGCCTCGCGCACCCGCCCCAGCAGCTCGACGAACGTCGGATCGCCCCGCAGCTCCGCCCGCACCGGCAGCATGTTCGACAGATAGCCGACCAGCCCCTCGAGCCCGCCGCTCGTCCGCCCCGCCACCGGCGAGCCGATCACGAAGTCCGTCTGCCCGCTGTGCCGCGACAGCACCGCCTGGAACGCGGCCAGCAGCGCCATGTAGAGCGTGGCGCCGTGCGCCTGCGCCAGCCGCCGCGCCGACTCCAGCAGCGCCGGCGGCCAGAGCGCGCTCCGCACCGCGCCCTCGAAGCCGCGCACCGCGGGGCGCGGCCGGTCCGTCGCCAGCTCCAGCACCGCCGGCGCGCCGCGCAGCCGCTCGCGCCAGAACCCGACGAGCGCGTCCAGCCGCTCCCCCCGCAGCCGCTCCCGCTGCCACGCCGCGAAGTCGACGTACCGGACCGGCAGCGCCGGCAGCGCCGCCGCCCGGCCGGCGCGCCGCGCCGCGTACAGCTCGCCCAGCTCGCGGAACAGCACGCCTCGCGACCAGCCGTCCACCACCAGGTGGTGCGTCACGAGGCACAGCAGCCATTCCGCCTCCCGCAGCCGCAGCACCGTGGCGCGCAGCATGGGCGAGGCGGTGAGTTCGAAGGGGCGTCGGGCGGCTTCCCGCGCGCGGCGCAGCGCCTCGGTGTGGCGCTCCGGCTCCGGGATGTCCCGCAGGTCCGCCGCCTCGACCGGCACCGGCCCGGCCGGCAGCACCCGCTGCACCGGCACCCCGCCGACATCGAAGAACGCCGTCCGCAGCGCGTCCTGCCGCTCGACCAGGTCGCCCAGCGCGCCGCGCAGCGCCTCCACGTCCAGCGCGCCCCGCACCCGGAACAGCTCGGGGACGTTGTACGCCGCGAGCCCCGGCGTCATCCGCTCCGCCAGCCAGAGCAGCTCCTGCGCGAACGACAGCGGCGCCTCGTGCACGCCCCGCGGCGCCGGCCCGGTCGGGGCCGCGCCGTCCGCCGCCCCGGCGCCGTCCGTCGGCCGCACCGCGTCCCCGGCCGCTCGTAGCCCCGTTCCGGTCCGCGGCGCCGCCTCCGCCCGGGCCGCGTCGATCCGCGCGGCCAGCGCCGAGACCGTCGGCGCCTCGAAGATCGCGCGGACCGGCAGCGCCACGCCGGTCGTCTCCGCCAGTTGCGTGACGGCGCGCACCGCGAGCAGCGAATCGCCGCCCAGCTCGAAGAAGTCGTCGCCCGCGCCGATCTCCGCCCCGCCGAGCAGCCGCGACCATGCCGCCGCGACCGCGACCTCCGCCGCCGTCGCCGGCGCCGCGTACGCCCGCGACAGCCCGACCCGGTCCGGCTCCGGCTCCGGCAGCGCCCGCCGGTCCACCTTCCCGTTGCTCGAGAGCGGCAGCTCGGAGAGGAAGACCACGGCCGACGGCACCATCGCGTCCGGCAGCTTCTCGCCGACGAACGCCTGGAGCTCCTTCACGGACGGACGCTCCGCCGCCGCCACGACGTAGGCGACGAGGCGCGCGCCCCGCGACGCGTCCGCCCGCGCCGCGACCACGGCAGCCGTCACCTTCGGATGTTGGAGGAGCGCAGCCTCGACCTCTCCAATCTCGACCCGATGCCCGCGGATCTTGACCTGGTCGTCCAGCCGCCCGAGGAACTCGATCGTGCCGTCCGCACGCCAGCGCGCCAGGTCGCCCGTCCGGTACAGCCGCGCGCCCGGCTCCCCGCCGAACGGGTCCGGGACGAAGCGCTCCGCCGTCAGCTCCGGCCGCCCGTGGTAGCCCAGCCCCACCTGCACCCCGCCGATGTGGAGCTCCCCCGCCACCCCCACCGGCACTGGCTGCCCCGCCCGGTCCAGCAGGTAGATCCGCGTGTTCGCGACCGGACGGCCGATCGGCACCACCGCGCCCGCCCACCCCGCCGGACACGTCCAGTGCGTCACATCCACCGCCGCTTCCGTCGGCCCGTACAGGTTGTGCAGCGCCGCGCCCGACCGCGCCTGGAACGCGCGCACCAGATCCGCCGGCAGCGCCTCCCCGCTGCACACCACGTGGCGCAGCGACGTGCACGCCTCCACCCCCGCCTCCGCCAGGAACGCCCGCAGCATCGACGGCACGAAGTGCAGCACCGTGACCCCCCGCTCGCGGATCAGCTCCACGAGGTAGGCCGGATCGCGGTGCCCGCCCGGCCGCGCCAGCACCAGCCGCGCCCCCACAAGCAGCGGCCAGAAGAACTCCCACACCGCCACGTCGAAGCCGATCGGCGTCTTCTGCAGCACGACGTCCGCCGCCCCGAGCCCGTATTCCGCCTGCATCCACAGCAGCCGGTTCACGATCCCCCGGTGCGCGTTCAGCGCCCCCTTCGGCCGCCCCGTCGACCCCGACGTGTAGATCATGTACGCCGGATCGCCCGGGCCCCCCGCCCCGCCCCCGCCCCCACCCGCCTCACCCGCAGCCGCAGCCGGAGCCGGAGCCTGCGAGCCTCGAGCCTGCGAGCCTCCAGCCTCCGAGCCTCGAGCCTCCAGCCTCGAACCTCGAGCCTCCGAGCCTCGATCCTCCGGGCCCGGAGCCTCCGAGCCTCCAGCCGCCGAGCCCGGAGCCTCCAAGCCCCCCTCCTCCTCCAGCCTCACCACCCGCGCCTCGTGCCTCCCCAGCCGATGCTCCAGATGCCCCTGCGCCACCAGCACCCGCACCCCGGAATCCGCCAGCATGAAGGCCAGCCGCTCCCGCGGGTACTCGGGCTCCAGCGGCACCCACGCGCCGCCCGCCTTCAGGATGCCGAGCAGCCCCACCACCAGCTCGAGCGAGCGCTCCGCGCAGAGCCCGACCAGCTCGCCCGGACCGACGCCCGCGGCGCGCAGCCGCGAGGCCAGCGCGCTCGCCCGCCGATCGAGCGCCGCGTACGTCAACCGCTCCCCAGCCGGCGACTCCACCGCCACCGCCTCCGGCGTCCGCTCGACCTGCGCCGCCACCAGCTCCGCCAGCGTCCGCTCCGCCTCCGGGTACCTTACCGCCGTGCGGTTCCACTCCTCCACCACCTGCGCGCGCTCCGCCGCCGTCAGCATCGGCAGCTCGCCGAGCCGCGCATCGGGACGCACCGCCATCGCCTCGAGCAGCGTCGACAGGTGGCCCAGCAGCCGCTCCACCGCCGCCGCCTCGAAGCGCGTCTCGTCGTACTCCAGGCGCAGCAGCAGCCGCTCGCCCGCGTACGCCGCCAGCGTCAGCGGGAAGCCGTTCTGCTCGTGCAGCCGGAAGCCGCGCCGCGCCCACGCGCCGCCCAGCGCCCGCAGCTCCTCCTCGAGCTCGTACCGCTCGAACATCACGATGCTCTCGAACAGCGGCTGCCGGGCCGGGAGCGGGCTCCACGCCTGGACCTGCGAGAGCGCCGTGTGCTCGTGCGCGCGGATCGCCGTCCAGCGCGCGCGCACGCCCCGGAGCCAGGGCACGAGCGCCGCGTCCGGCGGCACCTCGACGCGGAGCGGCAGTGTGTTGATGAAGAGCCCGACCATCGAGTCCGCACCCTCGACGGCCGAGCGGCGGCAGGAACGAACCCCCCCGAACACCACCTCCGCCTCGCCGCTGTGCCGGGCGAGTAGGAGCGCCCACGCGCCGTGGACCAGCGTCCCCAGCGTCAGCCCCTCCCGCTCCGCCAGCGCCCGCAGCCCGGCGGAGGCCGCGGCCGAAAGCCGCGTCTCGCGATCCGCGTAGCTCGACCGCCCGGACGAGGCCGACGCGCCCGGAAGCGGTGTCGGCGCGGCCAGCCCCGCGAGCGCGCGGCGCCAGAACGACTCCGACGCCGCCGGGTCCCGCGCCTCCAGCCAGTCGACGTACGCGCGGTACGGCGCCGCCGGCTCGAGCACCGGCGCGCCGCCCGCGAGGATCGCGTCGTAGGCGGCGAACACCTCCCGCAGCAGCACCGGGAACGACCGCCCGTCCAGCAGCGCGTGGTGGAACGTCCAGACCAGCCGGTACTC
>DASTKT010000178.1:0-44383 GCA_035715725.1 Longimicrobiales bacterium
CCCCCCCCCCCCCCCCCCCACCCCCGCCCCGACCAGCTCAGCCCCTCAGACTCCCACCCCACGAAACCCCACCGATCCCCTTCCCCTTGACACTCGAAAGGACCCGGCCGCATCCTGCCACCTTCGACAGCCGAAAGGAGCCGCACGGAATGGCGAAGCCGCGCGAGGACCTGCTGCAGGGCACGCTGGACATGCTGGTGCTGAAGGCGCTCCTCCTCGAGCCGATGCACGGCTGGGGGATCACGGAGCGGATCGAGCAATGGTCGGAGAGCGTGTTGCAGCTCGGGCAGGGCTCGCTCTACACGGCGCTGTACCGGCTGGAGCGGAAGGGGCTGGTCACGTCGGAATGGCGGGTGACGGAGAACAACCGGCGGGCGCGCTACTACGCGCTGACGGCGGAGGGGCGGCGGCAGTTCGCGGAGGAGCTCGGGCACTGGGAGCGTCTCTCGCGCGCGATCAACCTGGTGCTGCAGGCGTCGACGGCCTGAAGGGAGCCGTGGGCATGGGAACGATCCGGGAGTTGGGGCGGCGCGCGAGCCGGCTCTGGCGGCGCGGCGAGCAGGACCGGCGGCTGGAGGAGGAGGTCCGCTTCCACCTCGAGAGGGAGACCGAGCGCAACATCGCGCGAGGGATGGAGCCGGAGGCGGCGCACCGCGCGGCGCTGCTGCGCTTCGGCGGCGTGGAGCGCGCGAAGGAGAGCGCGCGCGACGAGGTGCGGCCGGCGCTGCTGGAGGATCTCGGGCGGGACGTGCGCTTCGGCGTGCGGGGGCTGCTGCGCTCGCCGGGGTACGCGGTCGTCGCCGTGCTCACGCTCGGGCTGGGAATGGGTGCGGCGACGGCGGTCTTCAGCGTGGTGAACGGCGTGCTGCTCGCGCCGCTCCCCTACCCCGAGCCCGACCGGATCGTGCGGCTGTTCCAGCTCGACAAGACCGGCAGGCGGATGGGGAACGCGTCGGAGCCGAACTTCGACGACTGGAAGTCGCGCAGCCACTCGTTCCGTGCGATGGCCGAGCTGCAGTCCGGCGGCAAGGCCACCGTGCTGAGCCGGGACGAGCCGTACCAGGCGACGATCGCCACGGTCTCGCGCGAGTTCTTCGACGTGATGGGCGTGCGTCCGGCGCTGGGGCGCACGTTCGTGGCGGAGGAGCAGCGCCAGGGCGGCGTCCCCGCGGTGGTGGTGAGCGACGCGTACTGGCGCGGCCGGCTGGGCGCGCGCCGCGACCTGGGCGCCGAGACGCTCACGTTCGAAGGGCGGGCGTACCGGGTGGTCGGCGTGATGCCACCCGGCTTCGACTTCCCGCAGCACGCGGAGCTCTGGACGGCGCGGGAGCTGGAGCCGCCGTCGCCGTCGCGCACCGCGCACAACTTCCAGGCGATCGCGCGGCTGGCGCCGGGCGTGGCGCTCGACCGGGCCCGCGCGGAGCTGAGCGCGATCTCCCGCGCCATGAAGCTCGAGTACGGCGACGACACCTGGATGTCCGACGCCGACGTCGTTTCCCTGCGCGACCAGATGACGGAGCGCGTGCGCCGCGCGCTGTTCGTGCTGTTCGGCGCGGCGGGCGTCCTGCTCCTCATCGCGTGCGCGAACGTCTCGAACCTGCAGCTCGCGCGGGCCGCCGGGCGTGGCCGCGAGCTGGCGCTGCGCCTGGCGCTCGGCGCCGGCCGCCGTCGCATCGCTCGTCAGCTCCTGGCCGAGTCTCTCGTGCTCTGCCTGGCCGCGGGCGCGCTCGGCGCCGTCCTCGCGCTCGGCGGCGTCCGCCTCCTCCTCGCGCTGGAGCCGGGGAACCTGCCGCGCGTGGAGAACGTGCACGTGAGCTGGGCCGCGCTCGGCTTCACGCTCGTCGTGGCGCTCGCCACCGCGGCCGCGCTCGGTCTGGCGACGTCGCTCCGCGCCGGCGGAAACGACCTGCGCGGCGCGCTCGCGCAGGGGCAGCGCACGCTCGCCGGCGGGCGCGACGGCCAGCGGGTGCGGGACGCGCTCGTCGTCGCCCAGGTCGCGCTCACGCTCGTGCTCCTGGCGGGCGCCGGGCTGCTCGGCCGCAGCTTCCTGCGGCTGCTCGCCGTCGACCCCGGCTACCGCACGACGGGCGCCGTCGTGCTGGACTTCGCGCTCGCCGAGCCGGGCGACGACCCGTCGGCCCCCGCCCGCCAGGTCCGCTTCCAGGAGGACCTCCTCGCGCGGCTGCGCAACCTCCCGGGCGTGGACGAGGCCGGGATGGTCAACTACTTCCCGCTCGGCGGCCTCGGCGGCGGGGACGGCACGTTCATCGAGATGAGCCGGCCGGACGAGATCACCGGCATCGAGGACTTCGCGCGGCTGATGAATGTCGAGGCGCGGACGGGGTACGCCGACTACCGCGTCGCCAGCGAGGGCTACTTCC
The DNA here is from genome assembly GCA_035715725.1 of Longimicrobiales bacterium. Taxonomy (GTDB): domain Bacteria; phylum Gemmatimonadota; class Gemmatimonadetes; order Longimicrobiales; family RSA9; genus JADGGV01. The sequence goes on from DASTKT010000178.1 coordinate 2,382, forward strand.
GGGCGATGCGCATCCCGCTGATCCGCGGCCGCCTCTTCGAGCCGCAGGACGGCCCGGACGCGCCGCACGTCGCCGTGATCAGCCAGTCGCTCGCGCGGTCGAAGTGGCCGAACCAGGACCCGATCGGCAAGTTCGTGCAATTCGGCAACATGGACGGGGACCTGCGCGGCCTGCGCATCGTCGGCGTCGTCGGCGACGTGCGCGAGGTGAGCATGGAGACGCCGCCTTCGCCGACCCTCTACTCCAATTCCCGCCAGCGCCCGGGCGCCGCCCACTGGTTCAGCGTCGTCGTGCACGGCCGCGAGGATGCGGCCACCACGGCCGCCGCGCGGCGCATCGTCCGCGAGCTGGACCCGCGGCTGAACGTGAACGTGCGCACGATCGAGTCCGCCTTCGACGCCTCGCTGGCCGGCCGCCGCTTCAGCCTCGTGCTGATCGGCGTCTTCGCGGCGACCGCGCTCGTCCTCGCGGCGATGGGGATCTACGGCGTGATCTCCTACCTCGTCGCCCAGCGCACGCGCGAGATCGGCATCCGCATCGCGCTCGGCGCGGATGCCGGCGACCTGGTGCGCCTCGTCCTCGGCCGCGGCGCCGCGCTCGGCCTCGCCGGCACGCTCGTCGGCCTCGCCGTCGCGCTCGCGGTCACGCGCCTCATGGCCGGGCTCCTCTTCGACGTCAAGGCCGCGGACCCGCTCGCGTTCACGGGCGTGGTGGCGCTCGTGGCGGGCGTGGTCCTGGCCGCCAGCTACGTGCCCGCCCGCCGCGCCACGCGCGTCCCGCCGATGATCGCGCTGCGGATGGAGTGAGGCCGGCTCCGGCCGGCCCGCTCCCCGCATGGCCGCTCGGCCGGCGCGAGGCTTGACCCCCCGCGCCGGCCGGTTCTAGCATCGCCGCATGGCTCTCGTGGTCGTTCCCGGACTGGATGCGCTGAGGCAGCACCTCGGCACCGAGGTCGCCGTCAGCGACTGGCTCGAGGTGAGCCAGGAGCGCATCGACCGCTTCGCGGAGATCACCGAGGACCGGCAGTGGATCCACACCGACGCGGAGCGCGCGCGGCGCGAGTCGCCCTACCGCACGACGATCGCCCACGGTTTCCTCACCCTGTCGTTCCTCAGCCGCTTCCTGACATCGGCCGTCGAGGTCGAGGGGACGCGGCTCCTCGTGAGCTGCGGGCTGACGTCGGTCCGCTTCCTCCAGCCGGTGCCGGCCGGGGCGCGGATCCGCGCGCGCGTCCGCCTGCGCGAATGCACCGAAGAGACCGGCTTCGTCCAGGCGACGTGGCGGCTCACGATCGAGTGCGAGGGGCAGCGGCTGGCCGCCTGCATCGCGGACTGGGTCGTCCGCTATCACTCCTGAGCGCCGATCCGCACCGTCACGCGACGCAGGAAATCGCCGACCAGGTCGTAGCCGTCCCACGTCGCGTCGAACGCCAGCGCCTCGCCGACGGGAACGAGCCGGTCGACGCCGCGGGCGCCGGCGCGCCGCGCCAGCGTGCGCAGCTCGGCCGGCGAGAGCCCGAAGTGCGTGATGGTCTGGTCCTGGGGCGCGGCGAAGGCGGCCACCTGCGAGAGATCGTCGGCCCGCACGTGCGTGAAGAGTCCGGCCCCGCAGCTCTCCTTCCTCCAGACCGCGCCGTCGGGGAGGCGGACCGCGAGGAACTCCTCGTGGCCGAGCTCGGCGCGCAGCTCGGTCTCGCAGGCCAGGTCGACGACGAAGCTCAGGCGGTGCATCGCGCTGGACGGCGCGCCGTGATAGCCGCGCCACTCGATCTCCCGCTCCAGGGCCCCGTGGAAGCGGTCCAGCGCCGCGTCCATCGGATCCGGCGGCCCGAGCCAGAACAGCAGATGCGGGGACGAGCAGGCCATCTGGTCGAACCAGAAGATGTCGTTGAAGAACCCCGCCGCCAGCCGATCCACCGTCTGCTCGCTCGCCGCGAGGTACGCCGCCGTGCCCAGCACGCTGTAGGAGAACTTGCTGCCGAAGGCGCGCTCGCTGGCGTGCGCGCCGAGCGGCATCGCGCGGAAGCGCGCGACGGTGTCGTCGCCGCCCCAGACGACGCGATGCGTGGCCCAGCGCGACAGCGCCTCGCTCGTCGCCTGGTCGTGCTCGTACGTGACGAAGCGGTTGGCGCCGGCCAGCTCGGCATCGTCCGCCATGAGCGACGACAGCACGCCGAGGAGGCGCCCCAGGATGTCGCTCGGCTGGGCGGAGACGCGCACGACGTTCTGGTTGCCGCACAGGTAGGACAGCGCCCAGGAGTAGACGAAGACCGTGTCCACGTTGCCGGGGGCGACGTGGAAGACGCGGCCGACCGGCACGAACACCGTGTCCGGCGCGGCCTCCCGCCGCCGCTCGAAGCCCTGCGCGAGCCGGTCGACGTTCGCCCGCCGCAGCCAGTACCCGAGCGCGACGCTGGCCGCGTCCGCGCGCAGGCCGGCGTCCCGCAGGACGGCGCGCGAGAGCCGCACCAGCGTCTGGCGGCGCGCGGCCGAGAACGGCTCGCCCGGCTCGCCGAGCCCCGCGAGGAGCGAGGCCAGCGGCTGGGCGCCGGAGGCGGGAGCGAGCAGGCGGACCTGCGGCGCCGGGACGGTCTCGGTCGTCATCATACCGCAACCGGCGCCGGTTGCTGGAACGTGTCGCTGCAGCCGCGCAGCTCGGCCCGCGGCAGTCGCCCCAGGATGCGGAAGTACTGCCCGTGCATCCCCGCGGCCGGATCGTCGCACCCCTCCACCACGCCCAGGTCCTCCGTCAGCAGCGAGTGGCCGGGATAGCTCGCCGGCAGCGCGCTCACCACCTGGATCAGCCCGGCCCGGCCGGGCGGCAGCGGCCGGAGCGTGTTCGTGTCGCGGACGACGACATCCGAGTAGCTCGAGGCCTGGAGATGGCCGAGCGGGTTCTCGAGGTAGACGCTCCCCACCTGCTCGACCATCCCGTAGTAGTTGACCACCGCGTCGATGCCGGTCGCGGCCCGCACCCGCCGCCGGAACTCCGCCGGGCTCACCCGCAGCGCCTCGAGCTTCTTCCAGCCGCCGGAGTGCAGGAGGATCGCGCCGCCGAGCGGCAGCCGCCGGCCCAGCCGCTCGAGCGCCGCGACGAAGTACTCCCACACCATGAACGTGAAGCCGAAGAGCACCGGGCGCTCCCCGCGCATCTCCGCCAGGTAGCGCTCGAGCCCATCGACGTCGAGCGACATGTCGTCGCGCAATGCGAAGAACGGCCGAACCCCGAACGGCAGCAGCCCGAGGATGCCGGCCCCGCGCGCCGAGGAGGACCGCCGGTCCCGCACGACCGCGGCGTGATCGAGGAAGACCATCGGCCGCCGCGCGACGCCGAGGAAGTGCTGCATGATCTTCACCATCGTGCGCGACTGCAGCTGCGCGGTCGCGGCGTCGAGATGGATCCGGCTGACCGCCTGCCCCGTGGTCCCGCTCGAGGTGAGCGTCTTCACCACCTCGCCCGGCGGCACGCTGCGCAGCTCGCGCGTCTTGAAGAGGGACACCGGCAGGAACGGCGCGTCCTCGAGGCGCTCGAAGTCGAGGGCCGCCGGGCCGCCGAAGATGCGGTCCACCACGTTCCGGTACGGCTCGCACCGCTCGTAGTGCCAGCGGGTCAGCTCCCGGGTGCGCTCGGTCAGGAGCGCGCGCTTCTCCGCCTGGGGCAGCGCGTAGGGGCCCGCCGCGAGCAGCGCGTCGAGGGAGGCGCTCGCGCTCATGACGGCAGCGCCTTGTAGTCCTTCTTGCCGCTGGCGGTCAGCGGGATGGCGGCGACCGCCTCGACGTGGACCGACTTCGGCGGCACGCCGAGCTGCCGGGCCAGCGAGTGGCCGATCCCGGTCAGGTCGACGTCGCCCCGCGCCACGGCGAACACCAGGAGCCGGCCGTCGCGGTCGACGACGGCGGCGTCGACGGGGTAGCGCGCCTGCAGCTCGTGCTCGAGCTCCTCCAGGCTGATGCGGCGGCCGAACAGCTTGGCGACGCGCTTGAGCCGGCCGGTGAGCTTGAAGAATCCCTCGCCGTCGGCCGCCGCCAGGTCCCCGGTCCGGAGCGTCCCGTTCAGCTCGTCGCCCGCCGCCAGGTCGGCCGCGGAGTCGGCGTACCCCATCATGACGTTCGGCCCCTCGTAGATCAGCTCCTGCTGCTCGGAGTCCTCCACGGGCGCGAGCGAGAGGCGTCCCCGCGGGATGGCGACGCCGATGAACCCGATCTTCTCGCCCAGCCGCTCCCACGGCACGTACGCGATCCGCGCCGTGGCCTCCGTCTGGCCGTACATCACGAAGAAGCGCGCGCCGGCCGCGCGGGCCCGGTCGTGGAACGCCTGGATGAGATCCGGGCGGAGGCCGCCGCCCGCCTGCGTCAGCGTGCGCAGGCTCGGGTGCCGCGCGGGATCGAACCGGAGCCGGTGCAGCGTCTCGTAGACGTAGGGCACGCCCGCGAGCGAGGTGCAGCCGGCGCGGTCGAACGCGCCCCAGAACTCCGGCCGCATGAAGGAGTGCCGCGTCACCACGACCGTGGCGCCGGCGAGGAGGTGGGAGTTCACGAGCGACAGCCCGTACGAGTAGTGCATCGGCAGGCTCTGCACCGACCGCTCGCCGGGCCCGATCGCGAGATACTCGACGATCGAGCGCGCGTTGGCCGCCACGTTGCCGCGGGTGAGCCGCACGAGCTTCGGGCTGCCGGTCGAGCCGGACGTCGTGAGCAGGAGCGCGAGATCCGGATGCAGGGGGCGCGGGCCGCTCCCCGCGCGCCGGAGGGCCATCCGGTACTCGGCCTCCGGCAACATGGGGCCGGGCCGCCGGCCGGCCGGCATCTCGGTGTCCGCCGGCAGCAGCACCGCGTCCGGGCCGTACGCGCGGAGCAGCGGCTCGAGCCGGTCGGCGGGCGCGGGCTCGAGCAGCGCCACGGGGCAGCGCGCCTCCAGGCAGGCCAGGTAGAGCGCGATCGAGGCGGGCGTGTTCGTCGCGACGTGGAACACGAGCCCGCCCTCGAGCTCGCGCCGCAGCCATGCGGCGCTCTGGCCTACCCGCTCGCGCAGCTCTCCGTACGTGACCTCCAGGCCCTGGTCCGCATCGACGAGCGCGACCGCCCCCGAGGGGTGCCCGGCCAGGAGCTCGCTCACGCCTGCATTCCGCCGTCCACGCCGAGGATCTGGCCCGTGACGTACGCGGAGAGGTCGGAGGCCAGGAACACGGCCGCGTTCGCCACGTCCTGCGCCTGGCCGATGCGCCCCATCCGGATCGTGGCCAGCGCGCGCTGGTGCTGGTCGGCCGACAGCCCGCGCGTGAGGTCGGTGTCGATGAAGCCGGGCGCGATCGCGTTGACGCGGATGCCGCGCGGGCCTAGCTCCTTCGCCGCGGCCAGCGAGAAGGCGACGACCGCGCCCTTCGAGGCCGAGTAGACCGAGGCGCCGACCTGCCCGCGCCAGGCGATCGACGAGAGGTTGATGATCGAGGCCGGCGCCCGCATCACGCGGGCCGCGTACTGCGTCAGGTTCACCATCGCGAGCACGTTGAGCTCGAAGAGCTTGCGGGCCTCCTCGATGGAGATCATGCCGACCACCGCCTGCGGCATGGCGCCGGCGTTGTTGACGAGGACGTCGAGCCGGCCGTGCTCGCCCCGGCAGAGCTTGATGCACTCCCGCACCGTCGCCTCGTCGTTCACGTCGCCCAGCACGGCCGTGGCCCGTCCCCCCGCCTGCCGCAAGGACTCCGCGAGCGCCTGGACCGGCTCGGTGCGCGCGACCAGCACGACCGCGGCGCCGTGCGCGACGAACGTCTCGGCGATGGCCTTGCCGATCCCCCGGCTGGCGCCGGTGACCAGCGCGACCTTGTCAGCCAGCAGCATCCAGCGCGACCCCGTGCTTGCGGAGGATCTCGACGGCCTTGCCGACGTCGCTCATCGCGATGATCTCGTCGGTGTCGAGCGTCACGTCGAAGGCGTTCTCGATCTCGGCGACGAGCGCCATGTGACCGATCGAATCCCACTGCGCGATCGTTTGATAGGCCAGGTCCGGCGTGACCTGGTCGCGTTCGATGGCAAACGTCTCGACGAAGCAATCGACCAGCTTCCGCATGTCGCCCCTGGGGAGTGCGTGGTCACGGCAGGTAGCAGAACCGGCCGGCGTCGGCCATGGCGCGGCAGGTCTCGAGGACATCGGTGGCGCGCACGGCGATGATCTCCAGCCGGCCCACCCGGGCCTCGCTCCAGGCGCCGCGCCGCTGCAGGTCGGGCACCATCAGGCTCATGCGGCGCCTCGCCGAGAGCGCCGGCTCGAAGAGCCGCATGCGCGACGTGTAGAGGCAGCCCTTCGCGTCCCTCGTCTGGAGCGTGAACTCCTCGACCGTGAAGGGCGAGGCGGGGAGGCGCGGCTCGAGGAGCTCCTCCACGCAGTGGTAGAACGTCATCGGCTGCAGCCCGGTGCCGAGCATCACCACCCTGGCGTCGGCGTCGAGCATCCGGTGGTAGGCGGTCTCCCGCCCGCACGGCGTGCGCGCCTCCCAGTCGTCGCCGACCAGGGACGTGCCCCGGGCGCCCCACGCCGCCACCGGGTGCGTCGGGTTGATGCTGCGCACGACGCCCGGCGTCCGGCGCAGGATCTCGGTCATGAACCCCATCAGCGACGGCGCACGGCGCAGGTCGGTCACGGGGTGCGTGCGCACGTACTCGACGGCCGTGCTCGTGAAGGGCTGCGTCGGCATGAGGATGCCGCCGTCGGGCCCGACCGACTCCTGTAGCGTGCGGAGCGCGTCCTGGAGCGTCCCGCGGAAGCCGAGGAACTGCTGGAAGGAGGAGTGGACGCAGAGCACGTCGCCGGTCCGCACGCCGACGCCCCGCAGCGCCGCCAGGAAGTCGGCCGGCGTGAAGGCGTGAACGCGGGTGATGTAGGCCGTGCGGGCGCTCTGCCGCAGCCGCCTGGCCGCGGGCTTCAGCCCCTCCAGGAGTCTCGGAACTCGCATGCGCCGCCGCTTTCGGCGCCGGCCGCTCCGGCAATCTCCCGCTGGAGCACCAGGGCCTCGACGAAGAAGTTGGTCGCCCAGTTCAGGATCTTGAGCCGGCCGTAGTCGCCCCACGTCGGCCACGAGCCGGGCACGCCGCCCCGCAGCCGCGGGTCCGGGTTGTCGACGTCGTGCCGCCGCATCAGGTAGCCGGTGGCGCGCTGCATCGCCTCGTGGTAGCGCCGCTCCCCCGTGAGCTGGAACAGCCGGCCCCAGACGATCGCCGTCTGCGCGGTGCCGGTGAGGCAGCACCAGTCGACGGTCCCCCGGAAATCCGGCCCGATGCGCCCCGGGATGAAGCCCTCGCCGTCCATGAGTCCGAGCAGGCTGTCCGCGGTGCGTCGGGCGGCGCGCACGAAATCCTGGCGCCCGGCGACGACGCCGACGCCGAGCAGTCCCTGCATCGCGTAGGCGACGGTGTGCAGCAGCGGCTGGGAGGCGTCCACGAGACAGCAGTCGCGGAACCAGCCGTTCGGCTCCTGGCGCGACGTGCAGAACTCGGCGTTGCGGACGGCGCCCTCGATGGCCCGCTCGTTTCCGGCCACCCGGCCGCCCTCGGCCAGTCCCCACGCCGCCTTGACGTTGTAGACGGTGGCGTTCGGGTCGGCGAACCGGGAGTTGCCCTTGCGCCAGTCGCCGTTCGGCTCCTGCAGCTCGAGGAGCCAATCGCTCGCGCGCCGGATCGAGGCCAGGAACCGCGGATCGGTGGTCCGCTCGTAGAGCGCGCTCCACCCCAGCAGGACCATCCCGGTGTTGAAGACCGCGGGCGTCGGCGCCGTGTCGGCGCGCCCGCCCATGACGGCTCCGCACTCCATCTGGACGTCGCTCTCCCAGCGCCCCATCTCGACGGCCCGGGCGAGGAGCGACTCGTCCCGGTAGACGTCGGCCAGCTTCAGGAACGTGGGGATGATGTAGCCGGTCGTCTCCGGGTAGCTCGCCTCCCACGCGCCGCCGAAGTCCACCCCGTACGACACGCCGCGGTCGGCGCCGGCGTCCTGCGCGCGCTCGAGCCAGAGCACGGCCTCCCGCAGATGCCGCTCGGGATCGACTGCGGCGGGGGCCTCGTGGTAGAGGCCGCCCCGGCGGAGCCGGTCGGCGTACAGCGAGCCCTTCGTCTTCAGCGCCCGGAGCGGCGCCAGCAGAGCGCGCCGCACGCGACGGCCGGCGCCGTCTCGAGGCTCTCGATGTCCGCCCTGCGCGCGCGCGTCCCGCATGGGTGATCCGGTGTAGGGCCTCGGGGGAGGTGATCGGGCCGGTGGAGACGAAGCGCGGCGTCGCGGCGTTCGGGCCCCCGCGCAGGGTCGGCTCGCCGAACCCGGGACACGCCGCCGGGTTCGAGTCCGCCCACGCCGCCGCGCTCCGTGGGCCGGGTCGCGGGGGGGCCATCGTCAGCAGGTGGGGGGCCGCGCCGGACTGGCGGCGTGGGTCGTGGAGAGGCGGTCGACGCTGTGTTTCAGGGGCCAGGGCGTAGATAGCGCCGGGTCGGCGGGCATGTCAAGGACGCGCTCCCGCCGGAAGCCATGGCGACACGGCGAGGATCAGTCGGGCCATGGCGGCTTGCCGATGCTGAAAGGTCAGGAGGGGAACGGATCAACAGCGTTTTCACCACGGAGGACACAGAGCACACGGAGAACGGCCCGAGCCGGCGGGGAGCAGCCCTCGTCGGCGTCCGAACGGGATTCTATCTCACAGGGAGCTCGGGAGCTTGGGAGGACGGCCTGTGCCGGCGGGGGCAGCGTCCGCGGCGAACGCATGCATCCACTATTGAAGTTGGAACCGGGCTGCGCCGCCTCCTGCGCCGACGCCGGAAAACGAATCGGGGTTGCACCGGTGACCCGCGTTCCACCGGTCCAACCCCAAAAAGGAGGCTTCCGCTACGACGACCTCGCGCCGCCCGCAGCGGGTCTCCCCAGCTCCCCTGCTCCCTGTGAAAAATTCGTTCGGTTGCCGACGAAGCTTCGCCGCCCCGCTTTCCGTTGCCGCCCTCTGCGCCCTCTGCGCCTCTGCGGTGAAAACGCCGTTCGCGTGCCCTGCCAGGTTGCCGGCCTACCGCACCACCGCCCGCGCATCCACCGCCACCGCGCGGTCCGGGTACGCGAACACCGGGTTCGCCTCGACCTCGACCACCGCCGGGTTCGCCAGCAGCACGTCCCCGAGCGCGACGGCCAGCTCCGCCACCGCGCGCGCGTCCGCCGCCGGCCCGCCGCGCACGCCGCGCAGCACGCGCCCGACCGCCGTCGCTTCCAGTGCCTCGACCACGGCCTCCGGCTCGACCGGCAGCACCCGCACCGCCACGTCCCGCATGAGCTCCACCGCCGTGCCACCGGCGCCGACCACGAGGACCGGCCCGAAGTCCGGGTCCCGCCGCGCGCCCACCAGCAGCTCCGCCACCGGAGGTGGCAGCATCCGGGCGACGAGGACGCCGCGGACGTCCGGCTCGGTCCCCTGCTCCGCCGCGTACGCCGCCGCCGACCGCGCGATCTCGCGGAAGGCCGCGGCCGCCGCCTCGCCGCCGCGCACGCCCAGCGCGACGCCGCCCGCCTCCGTCTTATGCGGGATCGCCGGCGAGATCACCTTCAGCGCCAGCGCCGCGCCGAGCCGCTCGGCCGCCGCCGCCGCCGCCCGCTCGTCCGCCGCCGGCTCCGCCGGCACCAGGGCGACGCCGTATCGCTCGAGCAGCGCCCGCGCCTCCGGCTCCAGGAGCATCGTCCGGCCCTCGCGCCGCGCGGCCGCGAGCGCGTCGTCCGCCGCGGCCGGCGTCCGCCGAGCCGGCGCGGATGCCCGCTCCCGCAGCCGCCCCCATTCCCACGCCGCCGCGATGCACGCGCACGCCACCTCCAGCGAGCCGGCCACCGGCACGCCCTCCTCCCGCAGCACCCGGAGCGGCTCGCTCCCCGACGTCGCATACAGCGAGTGCACGACGAGCGGCTTGCCGGCTCCCGCCGCGAGCGCCGCCAGCTCCGCGGCCGTCCGGCGCTCCTCCGCCTCGAGCGAGGCGGCGAAGCGGATCGCGTAGCCGCCGAAGAGCCCCACCATCGCGACGCCGCCCACCGCGTCGTCCTCCAGCAGCGCGAGCAGCGCGTCCGTGAAGACCGCCGGGCTCGCGTCCGTCGCCCCGGCCACGTCCACCGGGTTCGCGACGCCCGCGGCCGGCCCGAGCAGCTCGCGCAACCGCGCGCGTGTGCGCTCCGCCAGATGCGCCAGCGGCACGCCCCGCTGGCTCAGCGCGTCCGCCGCCAGCGTCGCATGGCCGCCGCCGTCCGACAGCACCGCCACGCCGCGCCACGCCCGGACCGGCGGCTGGAGCGCCAGCGTCTCGCCCACGGCCAGCAGCTCGTCCGTCCGCCCCACCTCGAGCACGCCGGCCTGCCGCATGGCGGCGCGGAACACGCCGTACTCCCCCACCACCGCGCCGGTGTGCGTACGCGCCGCCGCCGTGCCGGCGTGCGAGCGCCCGCCCTTCAGCAGCACCACCGGCTTCACCCGCGTCGTGCGCTCCGCCTCCTCGAGGAACGCGCGGCCGTCCCGCAGCCCCTCGACGTACATCACGATGGCCGCGGTCCCCGGGTCGTCGCGCAGGTAGGAGAGGTAGTCGTGGAAGGAGAGGTCCGCCTGGTTCCCCACGCCGATGCAGAGCGAGATCCCCTCGCCCGCCGCCGCGGCCTCGTTCATCAGGGCGAGGGCCATGTTGCCGGACTGGACGAGCAGCGCCAGGCGGCCCGGGCGCAGCCCCCGCGCGCCGATCAGGTTCAGCCGCGCCGGCAGGTTCAGGATCCCCGACGTGTTCGGCCCGACGACGCGCAACCCCGTCCGCCGCGCGACCTCGCGCACGCGCGCCTCCAGCGCGACGCCCGCGCCGCCCGCCTCCGCGAAGCCGAGCGCCAGCACGACCGCGCCGCGGATCCCCCGCGCCGCGCACGCCTCCAGCACCTCCGGCACCACGGCCGCCGGGGTGCACACCAGCGCCAGCTCCACGTCCGCCGGCAGCTCCGCCACCGACGCCGTCACCGGCAGCCCCAGGATCGTGCCGCCCCGCGGGTTCACCGGGTGGATCGCGCCCGGGTAGCCCTGCTCCTGGAGCGCCCGGATCGTCTGGAAGCCGCGCTTTGTGGGGTCCTGCGAGGCGCCCACGATCGCCACGGACCGCGGGTTCAGCACCGGCTCGAGCGGATGCGGCATCATTCCCCGGTGAAGCGGGGGTCGCGCCGCTCGTGGAACGCCCGCACCCCCTCGCGCCAGTCCCGCGTCGCCATGCACGCCAGCAGCGCCTGCGCCTCCCGCGCGAGCGCCCGCCCGCGCCCGAGCCGCATCGCACCGCCCAGCAGCCGCTTCGCGTGCGCCATCGGCACCGGCGCCCGCGCCGCCAGCCGCGCCGCCAGCTCCAGCGCCGTCGGCACGACGTCCTCGGCCGCGACGACGCGGTTCGCGAGCCCCCACGCCACCGCCTGCTCCGGCGTGAAGAAGTCCGCCAGCAGCACCAGCTCCTTCGCCCGCAGCAGGCCGACGCGCTCCGGCAGCGCGTACACGGTGCCCCCGCCCACGAACGTGCCCAGCGCCACCTCCGGCATCCGCAGCTTCGCCTCCCGCGAGATGACGACGAGGTCCGACGACAGCGTCAGCTCCAGCCCCGCGCCGATCGCGTGCCCGTTCACCGCCGCGACGATCGGCTTCTCCAGCCGCTGCATCGCGCGGTACGCCCGCTGCCCGGCCCGGACGTAGGCGCGCCGCTCCGCCGGCGTCGGATCGCCCGCGCCGTGCGCCTTCAGGTCCGCGCCCACGCAGAACGCCCGCCCCGCGCCCGTCAGCACGACCGCCCGGACCGCCCGGTCCCCGGCGATCCGGCCGAGCGCCTCGAGCAGCGCCTCGTACAGCGGCTGCGAGACGGCGTTCAGCCGGTCCGGCCGGTTCAGCGTGAGGATCGCGACCGGACCTTCACGGGATGTCAGCAGTGGCGCGGCGCCGGGATCCACGGCGGCCTCCCCTTCGACGGGATTCGCGTTGCCGGCGCGGCGCACCGGTGTGGGCGGCAGCGGGCCGGAATGGCCGGGGGAAATCTCCCGGCGGCGTTCCGGCCACGCAAGCCGTCGCGGAGCCGCGACAGCGGGACGCCGCGGGAGCCCGGGAGCCCCGGCCGGCGCCGCCGCGGCGCAAGCGGGGCGCCGGCCGGAGGGGCGGCCGTCATCCGGGATGCCGAGTGACCGCCGCCCGTGCTGCGTCGTCTGTTTCCCGTGCCGGCCGCGCCGCGGCCGGCGTGGCTCCCCCTGGTTTCACCGGAGGCACCCCCATGCGATTCCGACCGCTCCACGCCGCCTTCGTCCCCCTCGTGCTGCTGGCCTGTTCCGGCGACTCGACCGGCGGCGGCGGCGCCTCGCAGGTGCGGATCCGCTTCTCCGTCCCGTCGGCCCCGCGCGCCGACGTGGTGACCACCGCCGCGACGGCCGGCATGCTCGACACGCCGCTCGTCGTGACCGGCTCGAACGGCACGCTCACGATCACGAGGATCGTGATGGTGGTCTCGAAGTTCGCGTTGAAGGGCGAGCACGACTGCGTCCGCGCGGACAGCACGCACCAGGAGCACGGCGAGCACGAGCGCGACTGCCGCTTCCGCGGCAAGCCGTTCCTCCTCGACCTGCCGCTCGGCGGAGGCGACGTTTCCGTGGCCACCGATGCCGTCCCGGCCGGCACGTACGACGAGCTGAAGTTCAAGGTGCGGGACCTGCACGAGGATGCCGATGACGACGACGACGCCCACGAGCAGGCCGGCCTCGCCGAGGTTCGCGCCGCCCTGAAGCAGGCGTTCCCGGACGTCCCCGACGCCGCCAGCATGGTCGTGACCGGCACGTTCACGCCGACGGGCGGCACCGCCAAGCCGTTCACGACGTACTTCCGCGCCGAGGTCGAGGTCGAGATGCCGATCGACCCGCCGCTCGTCGTCCCCGCCGGCGGCGGCAGCCCGACCGTCACGGTCCACCTCGATCCGACGCGCTGGTTCGAGCGGTCGAGCGACCGCGTGCTGGACCTCTCGGCGTTCGACGGCCGCCTCCTCCCGTTCGAGGCGGACATGCACGTCGGATTCGAGCGCTGCGACCACGACAGGGACTAGGGGTCGGGCCGGCGCTCGGGCGCGCCGCCTCTCATCGAGTGAGGGAGTGGGAGAGCGCGGGAGTGGGAGACCGCGGTTTCCCCCGCTCCCCCACTCGAACGATGGCCCCGCCCCTACCCCCCGCCCGCCGCCGGTGGCGTCCGCCGCTCCACCACGCTGCTCACCGGCTTCACCGTCCGGAGGTACCGGTAGATCGCCCGCAGGTCGGCGTCCGTCATGCGGCGGTACTCGCGCCACGGCATGAACGGATGCAGCGTGTCCCCCTTCGGGTTGATGCCGGTGCGCATCGTCCGCAGGAAGTCCTCCTCGCTCCAGCGGCCGATGCCGGTGGCGCTGTCCGGCGTGAGGTTCGACGGGTTCTGCGGGAAGCCCTTGGGCGGATCGTTCGTCCCGGCGAACAGCTTGCCCCGGTCCGGCGTCGAGCGGATCCCCTTGCGGGGAGTGTGGCAGTCGGAGCAGAGCGCCGCGTGCAGCGCGAGGTAGCCGCCGTACTCGGCGGTGGCCCCGCGCGGCGGCGCCGTCGCCGTGGTCCCTTTCACCGGGCCGAGGAAGAACAGCGCACCAATGCGGAACATCAGGTTGTGGTCGCTCTTCACCCGCTTCCGCACCGGCCGCAGGCTCCTGAGATAGCGCGCCACGGCCAGCGCATCCCGGTCCGACAGCTCGTGCAGCGCCTCGTACGGCATGACCGGCGCGAGCACGGCGCCGTCGCGGCGCTCGCCGTTCCGGATCGCCCGCACGATCTCCGCGTCGCTCCACTCGCCGAGGCCCGTCTCCGCGTCCGGCGTCAGGTTCGCCGCCCGGATCGTCCCGAGCCGCCAGTCCTTGAACTCCAACCCGCCGCTCAATGGGCCGTCCGCGTCCCGCTGCGGCTCCGCCGCGTGGCAGTGGCCGCATACGGCGACGTCGCGCACGACGTACTCCCCCCGCGCCACGAGGCCGGCCGTGTCGCCCACGGTGGACGCCGGCAGGCCGGGGAGCGGCACGTGGCCGCCGCCGCACGCCGCGGCGGTGGCCGCCAGCAACGCGGCGAGGACGCCGTGCGTCGCCTGAAGGGGGAGTTCCGAGGTGCGGGCGCTACGAGCGGGCATCGCGCTCCTCCGTCTCGAGCGGGGCGGCCGCGCCGTCCGCGCCGGCACCGAGCCGCCCGGTGGGTCGCCGCCCGCGCCCCGCGCAAGCTCCGCGCCTTCCCGCGGGCGCAGGCGGCATCCGCGGCGACCGCCGAGGCAGGCGCGCAACTGCGGGACAACTGCGGGACAACTGCGGAGCGGGCGGGGACTGCGGGTGGGGGCGGGGATCATCACAACTCCAGGTCCGACGGCGGGTGGGGGCGGGGACTGCGGGCCGGGGCGAGCGCGGGCCCACGGCGGGTCCAACGGCGGTCGGGGGCGGGGAACTCGAGGTGCCATGTTCGGGTCCCGCCCACGGCCGAGGAGTGGACCCGTGCGGCTCGACCGGATACGCGGGGGCCGGGCGGCCGAGGCGCCCCGCTCGGGTCGGCTCCTTCCGACCGAAGGGGAAGAGCGCGGCCGACGTGATCGCGAGAGAAGAAGCGAACGGGAAGCGAGCCGTCGTGCGGCGGCGGGGGAGCCGGCGCGTCCTCACCGAGCGGGACGTCCGCAAGGCCCGGGACCTTGCCGGCGCGTGCGTGGGCATGCCGACGCCCGCCAGCCTCGCCCGGGAGGAGCGAGCGGACCCGTGAAGCGCGCCCCGCCCCCGCCCGAAGTGCCCCCGTAGTGGGCCCGCGCTCGCGCCCGCGCCTGCCCTCGCCCGCAGTATGCGCCCCCACCCGCCGTTGGACCCGGAGTTGTCGCCACCCGCCCTCGCCCGCAGTACCGGCTCCCGCCCGCCGTTGGACCCGGAGTTGTCGCCACCCGCGCCCCCGCCCCCACCCGCCGTCCCCCCGCGGCCCACGGCACGAAGATCGCCGCACGCCTCCGTTCGACCCCGCGGCCGCGCGCCGGCCGTCCGGGTGACTGGCCGGTTCGCGCCACATGAGGGTATCGCGCCGCTCGCGTGTCTCTTAGGGTGAGGCCAGCACCCGGCGCCGAACGTATCGGACCGCCGGCTGACCGGACCACGGAGACAAAGGACCCGCCGGATGCCGTCCTTCACCCTTCGAGCCGCGAGCCTGCCGCGCCTGCTCCTCTTCGCGCTGGCGGCGCTCCCCTTCGCGTCGTCGCCCGCCTCGGCGCAGTACTTCGGCCGCAACAAGGTCCAGTACGAGACCTTCGACTGGAAGGTGATGACGACGCCGCACTACAAGATCCACTACTACCCCGACGAGAAGGAGCTGGTGGGCGACGCCGCCCGCATGGCCGAGCGCTGGAACACGCGCCTGACCCAGCTCTTCCAGTACAAGCTGAGCGAGGTCAAGCCGATCATCTTCTTCGCGAACCATCCCGACTTCGAGCAGAACAACCTGAGCGGCGTCAGCCAGGGGGTCGGTGGGTTCACGGAGCCGCTGCGCACCCGGCTCGTCATGCCGTTCACCGGCATCTACGCCGACGAGGACCACGTGCTCGGCCACGAGATGGTCCACGTCTACCAGTACGACATCGCCACCTCCCGCCTCGGCGGCGGGCTGAACGCGATGGAGCGGCTCCCCGGCTGGATGATCGAGGGGATGGCGGAGTACCTCTCGCTCGGGCGCGAGGACCCGCTCACCGCCATGTGGATGCGGGATGCGGCGCTGACCGGCAAGCTCCCCACGCTGAAGCAGCTCAACTCGGACGACCCGCGCTACTTCCCGTACCGCTACGGCGAGGCGCTGTGGGCGTACATCGGCGGCCGCTGGGGCGACCGCTCCGTCGCCGAGGTCTATCGCTTCTCGCTGCGCGAGGGGCCGGAGCAGGCCATCCGGCGCGTGCTCGGCATCAGCTCCGAGCAGCTCGGCCGCGACTGGCTGACGGCCGTGCGCTCGACCTACCTCCCGCTCGTCGAGGGGCGCGCCCGCCCCGGCGACATGGCCAAGCGCATCCTCGGCAAGGAGAAGCCCGAGGACATGAACGTCGGCCCCGAGCTGAGCCCCGACGGCAAGTACATCGCCTACTTCGGGCTGCACGACCTCTTCTCGATCGACCTGCTCCTCGCCGATGCCGAGAGCGGCAAGATCATCCGCCGCCTCGCCAGCCCCACGAACATCCGCGACGTCGACGACATCAGCTTCGTCTATTCCGCCGGCAGCTTCTCGCCCGACGGGAAGAAGTTCGCGTTCGTCGTCTACGCCGACGGCGACAACCAGCTCGCCATCGTGGACGTGGCCACCGGCCACTTCGACCGGCGCATCGACGTGAAGGGCGTCGGCGAGATCACGAGCCCGGCCTGGTCGCCGGACGGCTCGCGCATCGCGTTCTCCGGCTCCAAGGGCGGCATCAGCGACCTCTACATGGTCGACGCCGGCAAGGGCGGCAGCGTCGAGCAGCTCACGAACGACCGCTACGGCGACGTGCACCCCGCGTGGTCGCCCGACGGCCGCACGATCGCGTTCGCGTCCGACCGTGCCGGCACCGACTTCAACAACCTGTCCTACTCGCCGATGCGCATCGCGCTCCTCGACATCGAGACCAGCACCGTGCGCGTGCTCCCCGGCTTCGCCGAGGGGAAGCACATCAACCCGCAGTTCTCGGCGGACGGCAAGAGCATCTACTTCATCTCCGACCACGACGGCTTCGCCGACCTCTACCGGCAGGAGCTCGCGGGCGGCCAGATCTTCCGCATCACCCACCTGGCCACCGGCGTGAGCGGCATCACCGCCCTCTCGCCCGCGCTCTCCGTCGCGCGCCAGACCGGCCGCCTGGCCTTCTCCGTCTTCGGCAACGGCGGCTACGACGTCTACTCGCTCGAGGCGCAGGAGGCGCAGGGCACGCCGCTCCCCGCCGCGCTCGTCGCCGACAACTCCGAGGCCGCCGAGAAGGCCGCCGCGGACAACACCGCCGGCGTGCTCGCCCCCGTCGAGGCGCGCCAGTCCAGCACCGTCGTATCGTACCTGCGCGACCCGCTCCGCGGGCTCCCGGCGCCCGAGACGACGTTCGCCACGACGCAGTACCACTCCGCGCTCAAGCTCGACTACCTGTCGCAGCCCAGCGTCGGCGTCGGCACCAGCGCCGGCTTCGGCACGTTCGTCGGCGGCGGCATCGCCGCCTACTTCGGCGACATGCTCGGCAACCAGACCGTCGCCGCGACGATCCAGGCCAACGGCCAGCTCCAGGACATCGGCGGCGAGGCGTTCTACCTCAACTCCGCCCACCGCTGGAACTGGCTCGTCGGCGCCGGCCACATCCCGTACCTCACGGGCTACACCGACGTCGTGCCGAACGACGACCCGAGCCAGCCGGGCGACGCCATCATCCGCCAGCACCTCATGCGGATCTTCATCGACCAGGCGCAGCTCGCCGTGCAGTACCCCTTCTCCCAGACGCGCCGCGTCGAGTTCTCCGGCGGCTACACCCACTACGGCTTCTCCTCCCAGGTGTACCGCTACTTCGCGCTCGGCAACACCATCGTCGGCCAGGACCGCCAGGACGACCCGGCGTTCGACTACCCGAGCTTCCACACGTTCACCGCCGGGGCCGCCTACGTCGGCGACTACTCGTTCTTCGGCTTCACCTCCCCGATCATGGGCGGCCGCTACCGCTTCGAGGTCTCGCCCACCGTCGGCACCATGAACTACGAGTCCATCCTCGCCGACGTGCGACGCTACTTCTTCAAGAACCCGTTCACCTTCGCCGTTCGCGGCCTCCACTACGGCCGCTACGGCACCGGCGCCGCCGACTCGCTCCTGACACCGCTCTTCCTCGGCTACCCGACGCTCGTCCGCGGCTACGAGAGCGGCAACTTCGACGGCTCCGAGTGCAGCGGAAATCCGAATTCCTCCGACGGCTGTCCCGAGTTCAACCGGCTGCTCGGCAGCCGCGTCGCCGTCTTCAACGCCGAGCTCCGCTTCCCGCTCTTCGGCGTGCCGCAGTACGGGCTCATCCACTTCCCGTTCCTCCCCACGGAGATCGCGCCCTTCTTCGACGCCGGCCTCGCCTGGGGCCCCGTCGCCGGCCTGCCGAACTCCGACCCGAAGCTCCTCTTCGCCACCCGCAGCGCGGACCGCGTCCCCGTCTTCAGCACCGGCGTCTCCGCGCGCTTCAACGTCCTCGGCGCCCTCGTCGCCGAGGTCTACTACGCCTACCCCTTCCAGCGCCCCGACAAGGGCGCCCACTGGGGCGTCAACATCTCGCCCGGGTGGTGACGGGCGGAATTGCACACACGGGCCCGGGCGCCAGGTCGCGCCCGGGCCCGTCCGCTTTTTCGATCTCGATGTCGAGCGCGATCTCGATCTCGTCCGTAGAGGTTTCGAGCCCGAGCCCAGCGCCGCCGGCGCAGAGCCCGCGCCCGGTTTCCCGTCACGTCCGCGGGCGCGCGAATGCCCGAATTCATCACACGAAGGCACGAAGCCGCGGAGCGGGAGAACGCGAGCTGGACGTCGACGCCTGCGCCTGCGTTCCCGAATCCCGAATACGTGAACGTGTCCGATCCCGTCTCCGTATCCGGCCGTAGACGTGGCCGGGGCCGGGCCCGTATTCGTCCACGCGACGACGCAGTACGCGGGCGCGGACGTTCACGTTCACGGGCACGTTCACGAGGACGGGTCCGGGCCGCCGCTGACGCTCTCCCGTTCCCGCCTCGTACCCGCCCGGTTGTCGCCGTGACCACCCGTGACTACCTTCCACCATGCGCGTGGTCGGAATCAAGCAGCTCAAGGCCAGGCTCTCGGAGTACCTGCGCGACGTGCGCCGGGGCGAGGTCTTCCTCGTCACCGACCGCGACGAGGTCGTGGCCGAGCTGCGCCCGCCGCGGCCGGGTGCGCTCCCCGAGGAGGAGCGCGGCCGGGATCTCCTCGAGCTCCTGGTCGAGACCGGCGAAGTCGCGCCTCCCCGGCTGCCGAAGGGCGATTGGGTCTGGAAGCCGACCGGCGCGGGGCTGCCCGCGACTCAGGTCGACGAGCTCCTCGATTGGCTGCGCGCGGATCGGGACGCGAGCTGAGTGGCCGCCGTCCTCTACCTCGACACCTCCGCCGTGCTCCGCGCCGTGCTCGAGCCCGGCCTCTCCCCGGACGCAGAGCGGCGGATCGGCGAGGCCCGCGTCCTGATCACGTCCCGCCTCGCCCTCGTCGAGAGCGCCCGCGCGCTGCTGCGCATCCGGCAGGACGGGCGCCTGTCGGAGGAGGCGCTCGCCGACGCCGCCCGGGAGATCGATGCCGTCTGGGCCCGCTGCGCGGTCTGGGAATTGACTCGTCCGGTGTGCGAGTTCGCCGCCCAGGTGGCGCCGCTCAAGGCGCTGCGCGCGCTCGACGCCCTCCACCTGGCCACCTACCTGCTCGCGCGCCGACGCCTCGGCGACGAGGTCGAGCTGCTCACCATGGACCGTCGTCTCGCGGAGGCGGCGGCGTCGATCTGAGTCTCCGGGCGCCTTCGCACCGACTCGAACGGCATTTCACACGAAGACGCGGGGCCACGAAGACGACATTCGAACGATACCGGCAAAACCCTCACGAGTGACGCTCATGGCCGTGCGCCGCGACTGGGCCTCCGCCGGTAATGACCTCGAGCGCAGGTGCGTTCCCCGGCCCGGACGAAACCGCCCGGCGACTCTCCCCTCCGCGGCTCCGACCGCCTCGCGAACGGTTGCGTGAGCCGGCGGACCCGGACCAGGTTCGGGGACATGGACGGGCCCGGGCGCAAGGTCGCGCCCGGGCCCGTCCGCTTTTCCGAGCCCGAGCCCAGCCCCGCCGGCGCAGAGCCCGAGCCCGAGCCCGATCTCGCGCCCGGTGTTCGCCTGGCGGCCGCCGAGGCCGGCGAACGGAAATCGTTCACAGGGAGCACACGGAGGGACGGGAGAGTCGGCGGGCGCTGGACGCCCGCCGCGGAGCGCATTGTCCTTTCCCGCGTAACCCGCCGGCGGCGCTCCGCCCGGTCCGCCAGCGGCACGCTCGGCAGCGGCCCGGCCGAGTGGAAGCCCATCGGCTCCCATTGCCCCCGGCCCGCCGGCGCGCGCGTTCCGCGCCGTCGCCAGTCTTGCACTCCTCCTTCGTCGCGCGTACCGTACACCATTCGGTATACCATCCCCACAGGCGCAGGCAGTCGACAGCCGGCCGGGTAGCCGCGGGAGCGTGCGCGGGAGCGCGTCGCTACGCGAACGGGCCGGGAGCGACGGCCGCCGCCCCGTCGGCGTACACTCGCCGGAGCCGCCCTACCGGCCCGCCAACCGAGGAGAACCATGCGCCCGCGGATTCGTTTCCCCATCCGGCTCCGACTGGTCGCGCTCGCCCTCGTGCTCGTGTCGGCGCGTCCGGCCGCGGCGCAGGAGCCGGCGTTCGACGTTCGCGCGCACTACGCGAAGTCGGATCACATGGTGCCGATGCGCGACGGCGTGAAGCTCTTCACGATCGTCTACGCGCCGCGCGACACGACGCAGCGCTACCCGATCCTCCTGCTGCGCACGCCGTACTCGATCCCTCCCTACGAGCCGGAGGTCTACCGGAAGGTGCTGGGTCCGTCCGCGGAGTTCGACCGGGCGGGCTACATCTTCGTCTTCCAGGATGCGCGCGGGAAGTTCCGCTCGGAGGGCGAGTTCGAGGTGTCGAAGCCGTTCAAGGCGGTGAAGCGGGGCCCGACCGACACGGACGAGAGCTCCGACACCTACGACACGATCGACTGGCTGCTGAAGAACGTCCCGGGGCACAACGGGCGGGTGGGGATGTGGGGGATCTCCTACCCGGGGTGGCAGACGGTGCTGGGGATGATGGAGCCGCACCCCGCGCTCAAGGCCGCCTCGCCGCAGGCCTCGCCGTCGGACCAGTTCATCGGCGACGATTTCCACCACAACGGCGCGTTCCGGCTGATGTACGCGTTCAGCTGGCTGGCGGGGAACGCGCGGGTGCGGACGGCGCAGACGACGACGCGGGGGCCGGCCTTCGATTACGGCACGCCGGACGGGTACCGCTTCTTCATGGAGGCGGGGTCGGCGCGGGCCATCGATTCGCTGTACTTCCGCGGCCAGGTGCCGTCGTGGACGGACTTCCTGAAGCATCCGGACTACGACGCGTTCTGGAAATCGCAGGCGCTGCTGAAGGACCTGCGGACGGTGCCGGCCGACCTCCCGATCCTGAACGTGGCCGGCTGGTTCGACGCCGAGGACTTCTACGGTCCGACGAGCATCTACTACCAGCTCGAGAAGAACCATCCGCGGAATCGGAGCACGCTCGTCGTCGGCCCCTGGCGCCACGGCGGCTGGAACAGCATGCCCGGGGACGAGCTGGGCGACATCCGCTTCGGCTCCGCGACGGGACGCTACTTCCAGACGGAGGTGCAGTTCCCGTTCTTCGAGCATTACCTGAAGGACCGGGGGAGCTGGACGTCGCCGGAGGCGGTGGTGTTCGAGACGGGGGCGAACGCCTGGCACACGTTCGACGCCTGGCCGCCGAAGGAGGCGACCGCGCGCAACCTCTACTTCCGGCCGGACGGCCGGCTTTCCTTCGACCCGCCAAGCGCCGCCGGCTACGACGAGTACGTCCACGACCCGGCCAAGCCCGTTCCGTTCAGCGCCGAGACGCGCACGACGCAGGGACACCTGTGGATGATCGAGGACCAGCGCTTCGCGTCGACGCGCCCGGACGTGCTGGTCTACGAGACGGAGCCGCTGGAGTCGGACGTGACGATCGCGGGGCCGGTGCGGGCGAGCCTGGACGTCTCGACGAGCGGCACGGACGCGGACTGGATCGTCAAGCTGATCGACGTGCTCCCCGGGGATACGCCGGACAACGAGCCGAACCCGGCGGGCGTGCGCATGGGGCACTTCCAGATGCTGCTCGCGGGCGAGGTCTTCCGGTCGAAGTACCGGAAGAGCTTCGAGAAGCCGGTGCCGATGGTGCCGGGGCAGGTGACGCCCATCGAGTTCGACCTGCACGACAAATACCACACGTTCCGGAAAGGGCACCGGATCATGGTGCAGGTGCAGAGCAGCTGGTTCCCGGTGATCGACCGGAATCCCGGGAAGTTCATGGACATCTACGAGGCGCGGCCATCCGATTTCCGCAAGACGACGCAGCGCGTCTACCGCTCGCCGCGCTATCCGTCCCACCTCGTGCTGACCGTGCTGAAGCCGCGCGTGGCCGAGACCAACCCCTAGCGTCAGGAGTTCTGCGATGACCCGGTCGTCTCCTGGGGTCGAGACCCCCATGCGTCGAATCGCGGCGCGGCTGCGAGGCGCGCTGCCTCTGCTGGCGGCGCTGTCGCTCCTGCCGCCCGTGCGCGCGCTGGCGCAACAGCCGGGCGTGGTGGCGGGCCGGGTGCTCGACGCCGCCACGCTCCAGCCGATCTCCGGCGCGCAGGTCGTGGTGGAGGGCACCAGCACCGGTGGGCTCTCGGATCCGCAGGGTCGCTTCCGGATCGGCGGCCTGAGCGGTACGAGCGTCACGCTGCGCGTGGTCATGATCGGCTACCGCGACGCGACGCAGCCCGCCCGCATCGGCGACCTGGACGTGCGCATCGCGCTCACGCAGGCGGCGGTGTCGCTGGATCAGGTGGTCGTGACGGGCACCGCGGGCGGGACGCAGAAGCGCGCGCTCGGCAACACCGTCGCGCGGGTCGACATCGCGCAGGCGCAGCAGAGTATGCCCGCGACGCAGGTCACCGACCTGCTGAACGGCCGCGCGGCCGGCGTGGTGGTCACCCCCGGCACCGGCATGGTCGGCGCCGGGCCGCGCATCCGGATCCGCGGCGCGAAGTCGCTCTCGCTCAGCGACCAGCCGCTGGTCTACGTCGACGGCGTGCGCGTGGACAACGACGTCGCCGCGGGCCCGCTGAACCAGGGGTACGGCTCCGGCTCGATCAACCGCCTGGGCGACTTCAACCCGGACGACATCGAGTCGATGGAGATCATCAAGGGACCGGCCGCCGCGACGCTCTACGGCACCGAGGCCACGAACGGGGTGATCCAGATCATCACGAAGAAGGGGAAGGGCGACATGCCGGCGCAGTGGGACGTCGCCATCCGGCAGGGCGCCAACTGGATCAGCAACCCGGCGGGCCGCATCCCGGCGAACTGGGGGATCGACAAGAACACCGGGCAGCTCGTCTCGGTCAACCTGGTCGAGCACGAGGCGGCGCGAGGCACGCCGCTGTTCCGCACGGGCCGGCTCCAGGACTACAACCTGAGCGTGCGCGGCGGCGGCAGCACGACCCGGTACTTCGTGAGCGGGCAGTACGAGCGCGACCAGGGGACCGACGTGAACAACGACGTCTGGCGCTACAGCGCCCGCTCGAACCTGGGCTTCGCGCCCAACCCGAAGTGGGACATCAGCGCGAACCTGAGCTACGTCAAGGCGTCGATCGGGCTGGCCAGCGACATCAGCGACGGCGTGCTGTTCAACTCGATGTTCTCCACGAACGTGGACACCGCGGGTCCGCGCCGCGGGTTCCGCAGCTCGCCGCCCGAGGTCTTCCACCAGCGCGCGCGGGCGAACCAGGGGCTCGACCGCTTCACCGGCTCGCTCGTGATCCAGCACAAGCCGGCGGCGTGGCTCACCCAGCGCGTCGCGCTCGGGCTCGACCAGACGCAGGAGGTGAACACCACCGTCTACGGCTTCCTCAGCCCCGCGGATGCGGTCTTCTACAGCCCCACGTCGGCGCAGGGGAGCAAGCGGCGGACGGACGTCGGCACGGCGGTGAACACGGTCGACTACGGCGCCACGGCCAAGGCGGACCTCTCCCCCACCCTGACCTCCTCGACCTCGATCGGCCTGCAGTACTTCCGTCGCCTCACCAGCACGCTCGACGCGACCGGCACCCAGTTCACCGGCCCGGGGCTGAGCACGCTGACCGGCACGGCCCGCACGAGCGCGCTCGAGGACCTGATCGAGAACACGACGGTCGGCTCCTTCGTGCAGGAGGAGGTGGGGTGGCAGGACCGGGTGTTCCTGACCGGCGCCGTGCGCGTGGACAACAACAGCGCGTTCGGCTCGGACTTCAAGTGGGTGACGTACCCGAAGGTGAGCGCGAGCTGGGTCGTGAACGAGGAGCCGTTCTGGCACGTGCCCTGGGTGAACACGCTGCGCCTGCGCGCCGCGTACGGCGCCTCGGGCCACCAGCCGGACGCGTTCGCCGCGCTGCGCACGTTCAAGCCGGTCACCGTGAGCGGTGGCGAGGGCGGCGTCACGCCGCAGTTCGTAGGGAACCCCGACCTGAAGCCGGAGCGCGGCAAGGAGCTCGAGACCGGGTTCGAGGCCGGGCTCTTCCAGGACCGGCTCGGGATCGATGTCAGCTTCTACTCCGAGCGCACCGACGACGCGATCCTGCTCAAGCCCCTCGCGCCGTCGGGCGGCTTCCCCGGCTCGCAGTTCGTCAACATCGGCTCGCTGAAGAACACGGGCGCCGAGCTCCAGCTCAAGGCGACCGTGATCAGGGCCGACGCCGCGGCCTGGGACCTCGGCTTCAACGTGTCCCGCAACCGCAGCGTCGTCCTCGACGTCGGCGGCGCCGCCTCCGGCGTGACGGCCGACGGACGCGCGTACATCAAGATCCCGAGCAACCTCGACACGCCGGGGATCCACATCCGTCACGAGGAAGGCTACCCCGCCGGCTCGTACTTCGGCCACCGTGTCGTGAGCGCCAAGCTGGACCCGAACGGCACGGCGTACGACGTGATGTGCGACGGCGGCGAGCTCAGCGACGCGCCGCTCCCCTGCGCCGACGCGCCGGACGTCTTCCTCGGCCAGACCGACCCGAAGGTCGAGGGCTCCATCACGAGCTCGCTGACGCTCAAGCACCGCCTCACGCTGAGCGGCCTCCTCGACTTCAAGCGCGGCGTCGTGCACGGCGACAACGACACGCTGGTGCGCTGCGCGCTCTTCCACAACTGCGAGGCGTGGTACAAGCCGCTCGATTACGACCCCGTCTTCATCGCCCAGATCCAGTCCTCGAGCTGGCACGACTTCGCCGCGGCGGACGCCAGCTTCTTCAAGCTCCGCCAGGTGTCGGCGAGCTACCTCGTCCCGGAGCGCCTGGCGCAGCGCGTCGGCGCGGGGATGCTGCGCGTCACCGTCGCCATGGAGAACCTGAAGACGTGGACGAAGTGGCCGTCGCTCGATCCGGAGACGTACTTCCTCACGAACCCGTTCGACAAATGGTCGCAGACGTTCACGCCGCACCCGATGTCGCTGACGTTCGCGATCAACGCCACCTATTGAGGCCCGTTCGCCTCGAGCGACGAGGAGAGAGATGATGAAGCACTACGCACGGGACCGCGCCGCGCGGCTGGGCCGCACGCTCGCCGCGGCGGCGCTGACGGTGCTGGCGGGCGGGCTCGCGGCCGGCTGCGGCAAGATCCTCGAAGCGGACGCGCCCAGCCGGGTGATCGCGACCGACCTCGACAACCCGAGCTACGCGCCGCTCCTGGTGAAGTCCGCCGTGGGCGACTTCGACTGCGCGCTGGCCTCCTACATCACCACCACGGCGCAGGTCGTGGACGAGTTCAAGAGCGTCAACATCTACAGCGCGGAGGCGTCGGACTACGACCGGCGCACGGTCAACCCGGCGCGAACGCAGTACGCCACGTTCGAGTGCGGCGGCTTCGGCGCGATCTACCAGCCGCTCGAGACCGCGGTCTGGCAGGCCGACAACGCGCTGAAGCTCCTCGACGGCTACACGGACGCGCAGGTGGCCAACCGCGCGACGCTGATCCAGACGGCGGCGGCCTACGCCGGATACGGCCGCGTGCTGCTGGGCGAGGGCTTCTGCACGGCGGCCATCAACGTCGGCCCGGAGCTCACACCGGCGCAGATCTTCGCGCAGGCGGACTCGCTCTTCACGCGCGCGATCTCCGGCCCCGACGCCCAGATCGCGAACATGGCGCGCGTCGGGCGGGCCCGCGCCCGTCTCGACCTCGGCAACGGCGCGGGCGCACTGGCCGACGCGCAGCTCGTCCCCGCCGGCTTCGTGCAGTTCGCGCGCTACTCCGACGCCTCGACGCGCTCGCAGAACGAGGTCTACAACCGCAACAACCGGGCGGAGGGTGTGAGCATCGACGTCCAGAACCGGAACGTCGCGTTCCAGGGCGTGTCCGATCCGCGCGTGAAGGTGCAGAAGACCAAGGACATCGCGCCGAACGGGATCGACACGGTGTGGGTGCAGCTCAAGTACACGTCGCTGAACCAGCCGATCCCGGTGGCTCGCTACGAGGAGGCGCAGCTCATCGCCGCCGAGGTCGCCGGCGGCCAGACGGCCGTGGAAATCATCAACAAGCTGCACGCCAAGGTCGGCCTGCCGCCGTTCCAGAGCACCGACCCGGCCGCGATCCGCAACCAGGTGATCCAGGAGCGCGCCCACGAGCTGTTCCTGGAGGGGCACCGCTTCGGCGACGTCCGGCGCCTCGACATCCCCTTCGACCCGCCCACCGGCACCCCGTACTGGCAGGGCGGCACGTACGGGAGCACGCGGTGCTTCCCGCTCCCGGACCTGGAGCGCTCGAACAACCCGAACATCGGGCCGAAGTCGTAGGGTCCGTGCCGCGTCCCCGTCGCCGGGCGGTCGGGAACGGCTCCCGGCGACGAGGACGCGGCGAGGCCTGGATGCCGATGCGGACCGCCGTCGTCCCCGCGCTCGTCGCCGTGCTCCTGGCGGCCGCCTCGCCGGCACACGCGCAGGTTTCGTCGCGCGCGGCCGCGCCGGCCTTCGACGGTACGCGGCGCGAGCTGGACGTGTCCGCGCCGCGGGTCGAGGCGGCCATCGACGTGGACGGCCGCCTCGACGAGCCGGTCTGGCGCGGCGCCGCGGTGCTGAGCGGCTTCTCCGAGTACGCCCCCGTGGACGGCCCGCCCGCCGAGGACTCCACCGAAGTCCTCGTCTGGTACTCGCCGCAGGCGATCCACATCGGGATCCGCGCGTTCGAGCCGCACGCCGCGGTGAACGCGAAGCTCGCCGATCGCGACCGCATCGACGCGGACGACCAGGTCCAGCTCCTCCTCGACACGTACGACGACCGGCGCCGAGCGCTCCTCTTCGCCGTGAACCCGCTCGGCGTGCAGGCGGACGGCGTCCGCAGCGAAGCGACGGTCGAGCGGCGAGGCTTCTCGGCCGCCCCCGACCCGGCGGTCGTCGACCTCAGCCCCGACTTCCTCTTCCAGTCGCGCGGGCGCCTGACCGACTACGGCTACGAGGTCGAGGTCCGCATCCCGTTCCGCAGCATCCGCTACCAGTCGGCGCGCAGCCAGGACTGGGGGCTGCACGTCCTGCGCGTCGTCCAGCACTCCGGCCACGTGCAGAGCTGGGCGCCGGCGCGGCGGGACGCCTCCTCCTTCCTCGCGCAGGCCGGGAAGCTGCGCGGCCTCCACGACCTGCATCCCGGGATGGTGGTGGACCTCAACCCCGTCCTCACGGCGCGCATGGATGGCGCCCCGGCCGCGGGAGGCTGGCGCTACGGCGGGCCGAGCCCGGAGCCCGGCGCGAACGCGCGCTGGGTCCTGACCTCGAACCTGACGCTGAACGCGACGGCGAACCCCGACTTCTCGCAGGTCGAGACCGACGCGGGGCAGGTGTCCTTCGACCCCCGGCGCGCACTCTTCTTTCCCGAGAAGCGCCCGTTCTTCCTCGAGGGGAGCGAGCAGTTCGACACGCCGAACCGGCTGGTGTACACGCGCCGCATCGTCGCGCCGGTCGCCGCGGCCAAGCTGACGGGGAAGGTCGCCGGGACGGACGTCGGCGTGCTCTCCGCGCTGGACGACCCGCCCGCCGCGGGCGACGACGCCCGCCCGCTCCTCAACGTGCTCCGCGTCCGGCGCGACGTCGGCGCGGGCTCGACGCTCGGCATGGTCTACACGGACCGGGCGCAGGGGGCGGACTTCAACCGGGTGGTCGGCGGGGATGCGCGCCTCGTCTTCGGCCGCATCTACACGGTGGCGTTCCAGGGAGCGGGCAGCTTCACCCGCAGCGACGGCCGCCTGGGCCGCGCGCCGCTGTGGAACGCGAGCTTCGATCGCGCCGGCCGCCGCTTCAGCCTGCAGGGCGGCATCGACGCCATCGATCCGGACTTCGTCGCCGCAGCGGGCTTCCTGAGCCGCGTCGGTACGCTCCAGCTCCGCCTGAACCCGCGCCTCACCGTGAACGGCCGCCCCGGCGCCGTGATCGAGAGCTGGAGCGGCGCGCTCAACCTCTATGCGACGTGGCTCTACGACCGCTTCTTCGAGGGCGGAGCGAGCGAGGATGCGCACATCTTCATCAACAACTCCTTCGCGCTCCGAGGCGGCTGGCGCCTGGACGGCTCGCTCATCCTCGAGTCGTTCGGCTACCCGGAGTACCTGTACGCGGACTACGCCGTCGAGCGGCGCGGCCCGGCCGGCGTCGACACCGTGCCCTACGTCGGAACGCCGCGCATCGGCAACCTCGACGTCGTCCTCACCGCCGCCACGCCGCAATGGACGCGCGGCGGCGGCAACCTCCAGGTCATCGTCGGGCGGGACGAGAACTTCGACGAGTGGGCGCCCGGCTACATCCTGGTGGTGAACGGCACGGCGCGCTGGCGCCCGACCGAGCAGCTCCGGCTCGACGCCAGCTACATCCGGCAGCAGTACGTCCGCCCGAGCGACCTCTCCAGCGTGTCCGTGCGCGACGTGCCGCGCCTCAAGCTCGAGTACCAGGTCACGCGCGACCTCTTCCTCCGCTTCGTCGGCCAGTATGACGCCCGGCGCCGCGACGCGCTCCGCGACGACACCCGCACGAACGACCCCGTGCTCATCCGCGACCCCGCGAGCGGGGAGTACCGGCCCGCGCTGCGGCAGGTCGACAACGCGCTGCGCGTCGACTGGCTCTTCTCCTACCGGCCCGTGCCCGGCACGGTCGTCTACCTCGGATATGGCAGCAGCTTGACGGAGCCGGAGGCGCTGCGATTCCGCCCGCTCAGCCGTACCAGCGACGGCTTCTTCATGAAGCTGAGCTACCTGTTCCGGCTCTAGCGCCCTCGCGCCGGAGCGAGAAAGGAGACCTCATGCGATCGATCCCCACGCCCCGCCCCGCCCGCCCCGCCCTCGCCGTCCTCGCCGTCCTCGCCGTCCTCGCCGTCCTCGCCGCCCCGCTCCGCGCCCAGCAGCCGGACCCCGCCGCCGCCTTCGACAAGCGCGAGGTCATGATCCCGGCGCGGGACGGCGTCAAGCTCCACACGACGATCTTCGTCCCGAAGGCGCAGAGCGGGCCGCTCCCCTTCATCTTCACGCGCACGCCGTACGGCATCGCGAACGCCGCCAACAGCCTCGGCAGCTCGTACAAGGCGCTGGCGGACGACGGCTACATCTTCGTCTTCCAGGACCTGCGCGGCCGGTACCTCTCGGAGGGGACGTTCGTCATGCAGCGCGCGCCGCGCCGGGACCGCACCGATCCGAAGGCCATCGACGAGAGCACCGACACCTACGACTCGATCGACTGGCTGCTCAGGAACGTGCCGAACAACAACGGGCGCGTGGGAATGCTCGGCGTCTCCTACTCCGGCTGGACGACGGTCATGGGGATGCTCGACCCGCACCCGGCGCTCAAGGCCGCGTCGCCGCAGGCGTCGCCCGTGGACATGTGGCTCGGCGACGACTTCCACCACAACGGCGCGTTCCGCCTCTCCTACGGCCTCGAGTACGCCACCCGGATGGAGACGTCCAAGGAGCAGTCGAACTTCGCGTTCGACCGCGCCGACACGTACGAGTGGTACCTGGAGCTGGGGCCGCTCTCGAACGTCAACGCGAAATACCTGCATGGGAAGATCCCGACCTGGAACGACTACGTCGCCCACCCGGACTGGGACGAGTTCTGGCAGCGCCAGACCGCGGTCCCGTACCTGACCGACGTGAGGGTGCCGACGCTGAACGTGGCCGGCTGGTGGGACCAGGAGGACTTCTACGGCCCGGTCCGCATCTACGAGACGCTCGAAAAGCACGACGCGAAGGGGCTCAACCACCTCGTCGTGGGGCCCTGGAACCACGGCGGCTGGTCCCGCGGCGAGGGGCAGAAGCTCGGACCGCTCGACTTCGGCAGCGCCACCTCGCGCTACTACCGCGAGAAGATCGAGGCGCCGTTCTTCGCCTACTACCTGAAGGGCCAGGGGACGCTCGACCTCCCCGAGGCGCTGACCTTCGAGCCGGGAAGCAACGAGTGGCGGCGCTGGAACGCCTGGCCGCCGAATGAGCGCACCACCGAGCGGAGCCTCTTCTTCCACGCCGGCGGGCTGCTCTCCTTCGACGCGCCGACGGCCGCGGAGACCACGACGCCGTCCACCCGATCCGGCCTCCCCGTCCCCGCCGCCGCGTTCGACGAGTACATCTCGGACCCGGCGCACCCGGTCCCCTACCGCCATCGCCCGATCCCGGCGACCTACACCCCCGGCGGCTCGGGGTGGCCCGTCTGGCTGACCGAGGATCAGCGCTTCGTGCACGAGCGGGCCGACGTGCTCTCCTGGGAGTCGGCGCCGCTCACGGAGGACGTGACCATCGCCGGCGACGTCACCGCCCACCTGTTCGCGTCCACCAGCGGCACCGACTCCGACTGGGTCGTGAAGCTGATCGACGTCTACCCCGAGGAGTACCCGCAGGACAAGAGCCTCGCCGGCTACCAGCTCATGGTCTCGAACGACGTCTTCCGCGGCCGCTACCGCAACTCCTTCCAGAAGCCCGAGCCGATCCCGGCCAACCAGGTCGTGCCCTACACGATCGACCTGCACACCCAGGACTACACGTTCAAGCGCGGCCACCGGATCATGGTGCAGGTCCAGAGCTCCTGGTTCCCGCTCATCGACCGCAACCCGCAGCGCTTCGTACCGAACATCTACGAGGCGAAGGCAGCCGACTTCCAGAAGGCGACGCAGCGCATCTACCGCTCGCCGCGCTTCCCCTCGCACGTGACCGTGCACGTCGTCCGCGACGCGACGAAGGCGGCGAAGTAGCGAGGTCAGCGAGGTCAGCGAGGTCAGCGAGGTCAGCGAGGTCAGCGAGGTCAGCGAGGTCAGCGAGGTCAGCGAGGTCAGCGAGGGCGGCGAGGGTGGCGAGGTCAGCGAGGGCGGCGAGGGCGGCGAGGTCAGCGAGGGTGGCGAGGGCGGGGGCATTCGAGCGGACCGGTGTGACACGGTCCGGCAACTCCTTTCAGCGTGTGCCGCCGCTGGGCGAGCGGTCTGTCCGTCCGCTGAACGAAATCATGCGTCGGGCTGCGGGGCGCCTAGCGACCTCGCTGACCTCGCTGACCTCGCTGACCTCGCGGCGGCGCTTCGTGCCGCCCCTGTCGACTCCGTCGCCCCCTGCTTCATCGTGCGCTGCAGCGCGTTGATCATGCGGCCGAGCAGGACGCATCTCCCAAGGATCGGGTCCACCGTTTCGGCTCCAATGAAGCCGAGCCGTTGTGCGAGCAGCAGCAGCGCCTGGACCTCGATGAGCGAGCCGTGAGAGATCCAAAGGAATCGCTTGAACTCCCCGACCGTGCCGCGTCCCTTTCCTTCGGCGATGTTGACCGCCACCGAGATCGCCGCGCTACGGAGCTGATCGGGGAGGGCGAAGCCCTCGCCGCGCGGAAGGCCGCGTGCCAGGTCGAAGCATTCAGCCACGAGGTCCGCCGCCTCCTGCCAAATCCGAAGTCGTTCGAACGGGGCCACACGATCTCCAGGAGCAAGGTGCCCCACATTGATCGGTGATCCGGGGCATCACCATGTCTACTCTCGCCACCCCCGCCACCCTCGCCACCCCCGCCACCCCCGCCACCCCCGCCGCCCTCGCCGCCCTCGCTGACCTCGCTGACCTCGCTGACCTCGCCGCCCTCGCCGCCCTCGCCGCCCTCGCCCAATACCCGTTGCCCCCTCCCGCCCCGCCTCCCATTATGGGAACACCCACGACACGACCCAATCCGACGCAACTGGCCCGACCCCGTTCCCGGAGGCGCGATGCAGGTCCCGGCCCGGCGCGAACCCTACGACGTCTGCATCGTCGGCTCCGGCGCCGGCGGCGGCATGGCGGCGTACGTCCTCACGAAGGCCGGGGCGAACGTGGTCATGCTCGAGGCGGGGCCGCTCTGGTACTCCACGCGCGACAGCGTGATGATGAAGTGGCCGTACGAGTCGCCGCGGCGGGGCGCTTCGACCCACGACAAGCCGTTCGGCGAGTTCGACGGCTGCATCGGCGGCTGGGAGCTGGACGGCGAGCCGTACACCACCGCGCCCGGCGAGCGCTTCCTCTGGTGGCGCGGCCGGATGCTGGGCGGCCGCACGAACCACTGGGGGCGCATCTCGCTGCGCTTCGGGGCGCACGACTTCCGGCGCCGCAGCATCGACGGCCAGGGCGAGGACTGGCCGATCTCGTACGACGACCTGAAGCCGTACTACGACGAGGTCGACCGGCTGATCGGCGTGTTCGGCGCGCCGCTCGGCCCCGCGTTCCCGAACGAGCCGGACGGCATCTTCCTCCCGCCGCCGAAGCCGCGCTGCTACGAGCTGATGATCGCGGACGCCGGCGCCCGGCTCGGCATCCCCGTCGTCCCGTCGCGCCTGTCGATCCTGACCCGCCCGCACAACGGCCGCCCCGGCTGCCACTACTGCGGCCAGTGCGGCCGCGGCTGCGGCGTGAACGCGAACTTCTCGAGCCCCGAGGTGCTGATCCGCCCGGCGCTCGCCACGGGCCGGCTCACCATCGTCCCGGAGGCGATGGCGCGCGAGGTCACGATCGACCGCGCCGGAAACGCGACCGGCGTCGCGTACGTGGACAAGCGCGCGGGCGCGGACCGGCACGTCCGCGCCCGCATCGTCGTCCTGGCCGCGAGCGCCTGCGAGTCCGCGCGACTGCTGCTCAACTCGAAGTCGTCGCTCTTCCCCGACGGGCTGGCCAACTCCAGCGGCACGGTCGGCATGTACCTCACCGACACGACCGGCGTCGGCGTCTCCGGCTTCATCCCGAAGCTGCTCGACATGCCGCCGCACAACGAGGACGGCGTCGGCGGGATGCACGTCTACACCCCGTGGTGGCTGGACAACGCGAAGCTCGACTTCCCGCGCGGCTACCACATCGAGATCGGCGGCGGGCGACGGCTCCCCGGCTACGGCTTCGGCGGCGGGCTGCACCGCTGGACCGGCGGCGGCTACGGCGCGCAATTCAAGGCGGACCAGCGCCGCCACTTCGGCGCGATGGTGCACTTCGAGGGGCGGGGCGAGATGGTGGCGAGCGAGCGCTGCTGGTGCGAGATCGACCCGAACGTCGTCGACCGCTGGGGGATCCCCGTGCTGCGCTTCCACTGGAGGTGGAGCCAGGGCGAGCTGAACCAGGCCAGGCACATGCAGGAGACCTTCCGCGCGCTCATCCGCGAGCTGGGCGGCCAGCCCACCGACGAGATGCCCGGCCGCGACGAGGACTACGGGCTCGCCGCCGGCGGCCAGATCATCCACGAGGTCGGCTGCACGCGCATGGGGCACGACCCGGAGCGTTCCGTGCTCACGCCGAACTGCCAGGCCCACGACGTGAAGAACCTGTTCGTCGCCGACGGCGGACCGTTCGTCAACAACGCCGACAAGAACCCGACCTGGACGATCCTCGCGCTGTCCATGCGCACGAGCACCTACATCGCCGACCAGATGCAGCGGAGGGCGCTGTGAGCGAGATCTCCCGCCGCGACGCGCTCGGCCTGCTGGCCGCCGTGCCGCTCGCCGCCGGCCTCGGGCCCGCGCCCGCCGCCGCCGAGCGGCTCCTCGAGGCGACGAAGGCGACCGCCGCGCCCGCGGCCGACGCGGCGGCCGCGCCGAAGTTCTTCACCCCCCACGAGTGGCGCACCGTCCACGTCCTCGCCGACCTGATCATCCCGCGCGACGCGCGCTCCGGCAGCGCCAGCGACGCCGGCGTCCCCGCGTTCATCGACTTCACGGTGCGCGACCGCCCGGCACTGCAGACGCCGGTGCGCGGCGGGCTGGCGTGGCTCGACGCGGAGAGCCGGAAGCGCTTCGGCGCGCCGTTCGTCGAGCTGGCGGCGAAGCAGCGGACCGCGATCCTCGACGACATCGCCTGGCCGGCCAAGGCGAGCCCCGACCTCAGCCAGGGCGTCGCCTTCTTCACCTTGTTCCGCGACCTCACCGCCTCCGGCTTCTACTCCAGCCGCGTGGGGATCGACGACCTCCAGTACCGCGGCAACACCGTGGTCATGCAGTGGGACGGGTGCCCGCCGGAGGCCTGCTCGCACCTCGGCGTCAGCTACAGGGAGCGATCCGCGCAATGAGCCCGCACCGTCTCGGCGTCGGCTTCGTCGGCAGCGGCTTCAACGCCCGCTTCCACATGCGCGGCTGGGTCGGCGTGCGCGACGCCGACGTCCTCGGCGTCTGGAGCCCGAACGCGCGCAACGCCGCCTCCGCCTGCGACCTGGCGCGCACGCTCGACGTCGGCGAGGCCCGGCCGCGCGCCTCGATCACGGACCTCGTCGCAGACCCGGACATCGACGCGATCTGGCTCGCCGGCCCGAACCACACGCGCCTCGAGAACATCGAGGAGATCGTCTTCGCCCTCGAGAGCGGGCGCGGCGAGCTCCGCGGCATTGCCTGCGAGAAGCCGCTGGCGCGCAACGTGGCCGAGGCGCGGCGCATCCTGGAGCTGGTCCGGCGCGCCGAGCTGCGCACCGGCTACCTCGAGAACCAGGTCTTCGCGCCACAGGTCGAGCACGGCCGCCAGCTCCTCTGGGCGCGCGGCGCCGCCACCGCCGGCCGGCCGTACCTGGCCCGCGCCGCCGAAGAGCACAGCGGCCCGCACATGCCCTGGTTCTGGCAGGGCCGGCTCCAGGGCGGCGGCGTGCTCAACGACATGATGTGCCACTCCGCGCTCGTCATCCGGCACCTGCTCACCCCGCCGGGCGAGCCGTACGCCGTCACGCGGCCGGTGCGCGTGACCGGCCACATCGCCTCCCTGAAGTGGACGCGCCCCGCCTACCGCGAGGAGCTGGCCCGGCGCATGGGCCCGGAGGTCGACTACGGCGCCGCCCCCGCCGAGGACTTCGCCAGCTTGTTCGTCGAGTTCGAGACGCCGGACGGGGACCGCGTCATCGGCGAAGCGACGACGTCGTGGAGCTACGTCGGCGCCGGCCTCCGCCTCTCCGCCGAGCTGCTCGGCCCCGAGTACTCCATGTCCTGGAACTCGCTCGACACCGGGCTCGACCTCTTCTTCAGCCGCCGCATCCAGGCCGCCGAGGGCGAGGACCTGGTCGAGAAGCAGAACGCGGAGAGCGGGCTCATGCCCGTCGTCGCCGACGAGGCCGTGACCTACGGCTACCAGGCCGAGGACCGCCACTTCGTGCGCGCCTTCCTCGACCGCGAGACCCCCCGCCTCACGTTCGAGGACGGCCTCGACGTCGTCACCCTGCTCATGGCCGCCTACCGCAGTGCCGAGGAGGGGCGGACGCTCGACTTTCCGCCGGAGGGGATCGAGGGGTTCGTGCCGGCGGTGGGGAGGGGGGAATGGAGCCCCGCGCGGTAACGGTAAGATGCCCGGCACCCCCCGCTCTCGCTTACGCTCGCGCTCCCGGCCGGGATCGGGCCGGCGGCTACGGTGCCGAATGTTTTCTTCGGGTCGCGGGTCGCGGGTCGCGAAGCTCGGGTCGCGGGCACGCGCGGGGGCACGCGCACGGGCCGGGGAACGGGAAAGGGTATTTTTCCGGCCGCGGCCGGACCGTTCCCAACGACGACCCGTGCCCTTGCCCGTTCCCGTGCGCGTGCCCCCGCGAAGCGGGTGCCCGCGCCCGCGACCCGAGCTTCGTGGCCCCCGACCCCTGACCCGGCAGAGCCGCGCCACCCCGCTGCCTTCTCGAGCGAGGCTCCGGGGCGTGGGTAGGGAGATCGTGAGCGGAAACTGCCGCTGACTTGCCCTAACCGTTCGGAGACCGAGATGCCCCGTCCCGTCCACCGCCGCCGCGCGAACCCCACCCTCCTCGCCGCGCTCCTCGCGGCCGCCTGCGCGCGCGGCGCCCCACCGGAGGCCACGAAGGCCGCCGCGGCGTCGCCAGCCGCAGGCGCCCCCGGTGCCGAGCCGGGCGACGCGGGCGCGTGGGATGTCCTCTTCGACGGGCGCGACCTCGCCCGCTGGCGCGGCTTCCGCATGGACCACGTCCCCGCCGCGTGGAGCATCCAGGACGGCGCCATCGCGCTGGCCGCCGGCGAGGGCGGCGAGCGCGCCGACCTGGTGACCCGCGATACGTTCCGCGACTTCGAGCTCGAGCTGGAGTGGAAGATCTCCCCCGGCGGCAACAGCGGCATCATCTACCGCGTCGGCGAGGACGAGGCGTACACCTGGCGCACGGGCCCCGAGATGCAGGTCCTCGACAACGAGCGCGCGGAGGACAACCACCCCGCCTCCCACCGCGCCGGCGCGCTCTACGACCTGTACGCCCCGTCCGAGGAGACCGTCCGCCCCGCCGGCGAGTGGAACCACGTCCGCATCGTCGTGCGCGACGGCGGCGTCGAGCACTGGCTGAACGGCAAGCGCATCGTCGCCTACCAGCTCGGGAGCGACGACTGGAAGGCCCACGTCCAGGCGAGCAAGTTCCGCACGATGCCCGCGTTCGGCACCGTCGCGGACGGCCACATCGCGCTCCAGGATCACGGCGCGGCGGTGTGGTACCGCAACATCCGGATCCGGCGGTTGTAGCCGGACCGCACTACACTCTTGCTCTTGCTCGCCCTCTTGCTCTTGCCCCTCTTCCCTCTACGCTTCCGGCTCGAGCCGGCTCGAGCCGGAAGCGCTGAGGGTCGAGAGGCGAGCGGTAAGGGAGGCAGGCAAGAGCAGGAGGGCGAGCAAGAGCAAGAGGACGCCCGACACGGAGACTCCCGATGCCCCAGCACCGCAGCCTCGGTGCCCGCCTGAGCGCCATGATGTTCCTGGAGTTCTTCATCTGGGGCGCCTGGTACGTCACGGTCGGCAACTACATGACCCGCATCGGCATGACCGACGCCATCTACTGGGCGTACACGGTCAACCCGATCGCGGCCATCGTCTCGCCGTTCTTCCTCGGCATGGTCGCGGACCGCTTCTTCGCCACGGAGAAGGTGCTGGGCGTCATGCACATCCTGGGCGGGCTCGCGCTCGCCGCCGCGCCGATCTTCCACGCCTCGCCCGTGCTCTTCGTGGTCATGCTGCTCGTCCACTCGCTCTTCTTCGCGGCCACGATGGGACTCGCCAACTCCATGGCGTTCCACAACATCACGGACCAGGAGAAGCAGTTCCCGCTGATCCGCGTCTTCGGCACCATCGGCTGGATCGTGGCCGGCGTGCTCGTGAGCGGCGTGCTCCACGCGGACGAGACGCCGATCCCGCTCTACATCGGCGGCGCCGCCGCCGTGCTCCTCGGCCTCTACAGCTTCACGCTGCCGCACACGCCGCCGCCGCTGGCCGGGCGCAAGACGACGGCGCGGCAGGTCCTCGGGCTCGACGCGCTCTCTCAGCTCAGCAGCCGGCCGTTCTGGGTCTTCATCACGAGCTCGCTCCTCGTCTGCATCCCGCTCTCGGCCTATTACGCCTACGCGCCCGTGTACGTGAACGCCGCCGGGATCGCGAGCCCGGCGTTCAAGATGTCGTTCGGCCAGATGTCGGAGACGCTCTTCATGTTCGCCATGCCGCTCCTCTTCGTGCGGCTCGGCGTGAAGCGCATGCTGCTGCTGGGGATGCTCTCGTGGGTCGCGCGCTACGCGCTGTTCGCGCTCGCCGCGCCCGCCCGCGTCGAGTGGATGATCCTCCTCGGCATCGCGCTCCACGGCATGTGCTACGACTTCTTCTTCGTCTCCGGCCAGATCTACGTCGACAAGAAGGCGACGCCCGCCATCCGCGGGCAGGCGCAGGGCTTCCTCGTGTTCGTGACCTACGGCGTCGGGATGCTCGTGGGCGCGCAGGTGGCGGGGTGGGTCTTCAACCGCGTGGTCGGCGGGGGGGCGCAGCAGGCGCTCGGCGCATGGCAGACGTTCTGGTGGATCCCGGCCGGCTTCGCCGCCGCCGTGATGCTGCTGTTCGGCCTCTTCTTCGACGACCGCGTGCGGGTCGCCGCGCCCGCCCCGGCGGAGGCGCCGCCCGTCCCGGCCGGGCCCGGCGTCTGAGGCGACGCCGCAGACTCCCGGCGGTCGCGCCGCGTCGGGACCGGCCAGCGCCGCGGCCTCCATCCCGGCCGGCGGCGACCGCCGAAACTCGCACCCGAGCCGAGCCGGCACGAATGGACCGCCGCGACTTCCTCCACCGCCTCGCCGCCCTGGCGACCGCGCCGGCCGCGTTCGCGCCGGGGCAGCGCTCCGGCCCCGCCCCGCGCCGGCTCCAGCGCATCGGTGTCCAGCTCTACACGCTGCGCGAGCTGGCCGCCCGCGACCTCGAGCGCACGCTCGCCGCCATCGCCGCCGCCGGCTACGGCGAGGTCGAGTTGCTGACCTCCTTCGGCAACTACGGCCACGCGCCGGCCGAGGTCCGCCGCATGCTCGACGCCCACGGCCTGCGCGCGCCGTCCACGCACGTCGGCGCCGGCCACATCGCCGTCAACCTCGAGCAGCACCTCGAGGAGGCGACGACGCTCGGCCACGAGTACCTCGTCGTCGCCTCCCTCGGCACCGACGAGTCCCGCACGCTCGACGACTACCGCGCCTGGGCCGACACGCTCAACCGCGCCGCCGAGACTGCCCGCCGCGCCGGCGTATGGCTCGGCTTCCACAACCACGCCGGCGACTTCGTCCCCCGCGACGGCCGGATCCCCTACGACGTCTTCGTCGAGCGCACCGACCCCGCGCTCGTCCGGCTCCAGCTCGACATCGGCAACCTGGCGTCCACCGGCCGCGACCCGCTCGACTACCTGCGCCGCTACGGCGCGCGCTACTGGCAGTTCCACGTGAAGGACCCCGCCCGCCCCCCCGCCACCGGCGACACCGTCCTCGGCCAGGGCGCCCTCGACCTCCCCCGGATCCTCCGCGCCATCGATCGCCCCGACGAGAAGCACTTCTACGTCGAGCAGGAGCAGCACGCCGGAGACCCGCTCGACAGCATCCGCCGCGACTACGCGTACCTTTCGGCGCTGGAGCTGTAGGACCGCCGACTCGCCTCCGCCGGCCGCCTGCCCCGCTCAGCGGCGCAGCAGGCGCCCCAGCGTGTCGACGAGCGCGGCGGGGAGGCGCTCCGGCCGCTGGAGCAGCGCGTAACCGCCCGGGCCGAACACGTGCGCGGCGTAGCGCGGCGCCTCGCGGTCCACGGTGAGGCAGAAGGCGTGGATGCCCTGGAGGCGGGCCTCCACCACGGCCTGGCGGGTGTCCTCGACGCCGTAGCGCCCCGCGTAGGCGTCCACGTCGTTGGGGCGGCCGTCGGAGACCAGCAGGAGGAGCCGGTGCCGGCTGGGCTGCCGCGCCAGGAGCGCCGTGGCGTGGCGGATGGCGGCACCGGCGCGGGTGTAGCCGTCCGCGTCCAGCGCCGCCACGCGGCGTCGCACGACCGGGCCGGCCGGCTCGTCGAAGCGCTTGAGCGTCCGCAGCTCCACGCGCGCGGGACCCTCTCCGGAGAACGCGAGGACCGCGTGCGGGTCGCCGAGCGCCGCCAGCGCCTCGCCCACGATCAGCAGCGCCTCCTTCTCCATGTCGATGATGCGGCGGTCGCCGGCGAGCCAGCCGTCCGTGGACGCGCTGGCGTCCACGAGGAGCAGGGTGGCCGCGTCGCGGCGGAGCGGGCGCGCGTCGCGGTAGAGGCGATGGTCGAGGACGCCGCCGGCGCGGGCGTCGGCGTACGCGGTCACGTACGCGTCCACGTCGACCTCGGGGCCGTCCGGCTGGCGCCGCAGCAGCACGCGGCGCGGGCGGAGCCGCTCGAAGTCGCGCCGGACGCGGCGCACGGCGGCGGCGTTCCTGGCCAGCACCCGCTCCGCCCAGCGACCGTCGCCCGCCGGCGCCGTCGACGCCCGCACGACCGCGCCGCGGGCGTGGTAGGCGCCCTCTCGGCAGTCCCACTCGGGGTAGACGATCCCCGCCGCCTCGCGCCGCGACTCCGCCGGCGGGCACCGCGGCGGCGGATCGTCGCTCGCGAGCACCTCGCGGGCGGTCCCGGGCGTGCGCACGAGCCGCGCCTCCGGCAGGTCCGAGAGCGCGTCGGCCAGCTCGTCCGGATCGGCGTGCGCGTCCCGGTCGGCGGGGCGCTGGAGCCCCATCGGGTCCTCGACGCTCTCCTGCGGGTCGTCCGCGCGCACCACCCACGTGCCGGGCGACGCATCGTCCTCGTCGTCGCCCCCCTCGCGGACGCGGGGGCGGC
Organism: Longimicrobiales bacterium; assembly: GCA_035715725.1. GTDB lineage: Bacteria > Gemmatimonadota > Gemmatimonadetes > Longimicrobiales > RSA9 > JADGGV01. The sequence goes on from DASTKT010000178.1 coordinate 42,756, forward strand.
GCCTGAGCCGCGCGCTCCGCCCGGGGGCGGCCTGGCCCGACTCCGGCGCGGCGTCAGGCGCCGCCGCCTCGCCGGCCGCGGCGTCCGGCGCGGGCGACGCCGCACCCCACAGCTCTACGGCGGCCACGCCGCGGTAGCGGCCGGGCAGTGTCCGGATGCGTTCCGCCTCGCGCCGGGCCCACTCGAGCGAGCCGGCGGGCGAGTCGGCAGACGAATCGGCCGCCGGGAAGCCTGCCGGCGGCGTCGCGGGCTCGGCGGCCAGGAGCGAGCGGAGCGCGGCCTCGACGATCCGCTCGCGCGGCGTCGCCCGCGGCGGGTCGGGGCGCGCGGCCAGGGCGTCGGCGCGGGCGGCGCGCAGGTCGGGGACGAGGCCGGGGAGGCGCTCGGCGAGGAGCCGGTCCACGCTCGCCGCCTCGGCGAGCAGGAAGAGGTCGCGCAGGAGCCGGTCGCGCGCCGGCAGGAGCGCGGCGGTCCCGCGCGCCCGGCGCGCCGCCTGCTCCAGTGCGAGCAGCCGGTAGCGCGCGATCCGCTCGCCGGCGGGGACCGCCGCCAGCGCCTTCGGCAGGCGGATCCGCTCGCCGTCGGTGGACGCGAACGCGACGCCGGGACGAAGATGCGCCGGCGTGCGCCCCGCCAGCCGGGCGAGGAGCGTGAGCGGCGCCGGCGGCTCCGCCACGGCGATCTCCGGCACGCCGGGGAAGATGGCCGCCACGAGCAGCTCGAGGCGGCGGCGCAGGTCGGGGAGCCCCGGCCGGTCACCCGCGCCGGCGCGCCGCGCCCAGAGCTCGCGGATGCGGGTCGCCGCGAAGTGGGCGCCCTCGAGGAGGACGTCTTCCGGCTCCGCCACGGCTCAGAGCGTCCCGGCGACGAGGTCGCCGATCGCCGCGAGCACGTCCGCATCGTCGGTCAGCGGCGCGACGAGCGCGGCGCGGCACGCCTCGGCCGGTGCGATCCCGCCGGCGATCAGGCGGGCGGTGGCCACGAGCAGGCGCGTGCTCGGCACCTCCGGCAGCCCGCGGTCGCGCAGGCGCCGGATGCGGCCGGCCAGCTCGACGAGCGCCGCGGCGGTCGCCCGGTCCACGCCGCCCTCGTGCGCCACCACCTCCCGCTCCCGGTCCGGAGGCGGAAAATCGAACTCGAGCGCGACGAACCGCTGCCGGGTGCTCGGCTTCAGGTCCTTGAGCGCGTGCTGGTAGCCGGGGTTGTACGAGACGACGAGCTGGAATCCCGGCGCCGCCTCGATGAGCTCGCCGGTCTTCTCGATCGGGAGCAGGCGCCGGTCGTCCGTGGCCGGATGGATGACGACGACCACGTCCGGCCGGGCCTCGACCACCTCGTCCAGGTAGCAGATCGCGCCGGGGCGGGCCGCGCGCGCGAGCGGCCCGTCCTGCCACACCGTCTCGCCGCCGCGCACCAGCCACCGCCCCGTGAGGTCGCTCGCGGAGAGGTCGTCGTGGCAGGTCACGGTGACCACGGGCCGGTGCAGGCGCCAGGCCATGTACTCCACGAAGCGCGTCTTCCCGCAGCCGGTCGGCCCCTTCAGCATGACGTCGAGGCCCCGGCGGTGACACTGCTCGAAGAGGGCCACCTCGTCGCCCACGGGGAGGTAGTACGGCTCCGCGTGCAGC
>DASTKT010000179.1:0-15238 GCA_035715725.1 Longimicrobiales bacterium
CGGTGCGCCCCGGCACGCCGCAGCCCCCGCCCTGCAAAGATACACCCGCTCAGCCGATCCGCAGGATCTTCGCCACCGAGGGCACGCCGGTGCCGGTGAGGACGAACAGCATGTAATAGCCCGGCGGGGCGGTCGTGCCGCCGCCCGGCGCGCGCACGGTGAGCGAGGTGGAGCCGCGCGTGAACGAGAGCGGCACGAAGCGCTGGTTCTCGTCGAAGGCGTGCGTGGTGGCGCCGAGGCGGACGAGGCTGACCTTCGCGATCGTGCTCGCCTGCGCGGTCGAGACGGTGAAGCTCTGGCCGTAGCCGACGCGGGTGGGGGCGCTCGAGATCGTGGGCCGGGTGCCCTGGAACAGGTATGGCGGCGAGAAGAGCTCGGCGTTGCGCTGGTCGGGCCCGCTGCTGTTGTCGCCCGAGCCCGCGACCAGCACCCGGCCGTCGGGCAGGAGCAGCGCCGTCGAGTGATAGCCGCGCGGCACCGTCCCGCTGGCGAGCAGCGTCCACGCGCCGGTCGCGGGACTCCACAGCTCGGCGGCGTAGACCGCGGTGGAGATCTGGTTGAAGCCGCCCCCGCCGCTCACGCCGCTCGTCACGAGGACGTCGCCGGTGGGCAGGACCGTGGTGTTCAGGTGCCGGCGGGCGTAGTGCATCGAGCCGGTCGAGTGCCAGGCGGGCGCGCTCTGGTTCAGGTCGATCGTCTCGGCCGAGCTGGTGGGCGTGACCCCGCCGCCGGCGTAGAGGATCTTCCCCGGCGCGTACATGACCGCGTCGCCGTAGTCGCGGTCCTTCGCCACGCGGGACGGCCCGTTCGAGAGCGCCCCCGTCCCGCTCGTCGAGAGCCAGTGGCTCGGCTGGTCGGGGCCGGCCATGAAGACCCGGCCGCTCGGCGCGACGAACTCCCGCGGGTAGTACTGGAAGGCATGGCTGACGCTGCTGAGGGTGCGCCAGGACGAGCCCGTCCAGACTTCGGGGATCAGCACGTTGTGCGCGTTCTGGTCGGTGCCGGCGATCGCGAGCACGGTGCCGTCGGCGAGCGTGGTCGCCGTGGGATACCAGCGCGCGTAGTGCATCTTCGGCGCGGCCGTCCAGGTGCCGTAGCGCGAGTCGTAGATGTTCGCGTTCGCGAGCCCATGACCGTCGCTGTTGTGGCCGCCGATGACGAGCATGCGCCCGTCGGGGAGCCCGGCGTGCCCGCCGCAGAAGAGGAGCGACGGACTTGGCCGCGAGGTGAAGCTCGAGGGACTGGCGGGATTCCAGACCTGCGGCGAGCCGTCATCGCCGAACGACAGCACGCTGCCGCTCGGCAGCAGCATCGCGTGGACGGCCACGACGGGCCAGTCGAACGGAGCCGACCACTGGCCGCTGGTGCTGCCCGTGACGGAGAGCTCGGGTTCCGAGACGATCGGCGCTTCGGGCGGGACGTCGGGCCCGGTCGGCGCGGACGACTCCTGGCAGGCGTGGAGGAACAGCAGGGCGAGGACGACGACGATTGCCGCGGCGGCGGAGCCACGGCGGACGGGGGCGGACATGGGGACGCTCGGGGAAAGGCCTGCGGACGACTCGACTTCGAAGAGACTGCGATGTCTACGGCGGTACTGCTGGACGACGGCAGTGCCACTGGACGACGGCGGTGCCGCGCGACACGAACGTACAACGCCGGTCGCGCGCGCACATGGGTGAAACCACTCAGCTCGAGCCGCTCTCGGCGTAGGCGTAATAGCTGTAGTAGCCGCCCGCCTCCTTCACCTTCGCGTCGGGGTCGTTGAGCACCGCGCCCGCCAGCGGCACGCGGAGATCGGAGAGCTGCCGCAGCGCCGCGCAGACCAGGTCGTGCGTCGTGCGGCCGGCGCGTACGACCAGCAGGCTGCCGTCCACGACGGCGCCGAGGACGAGCGCATCCGCAGCCGCGAGGAGCGGCGGCGTATCGAAGATGACGATCTCGAAGTCGCGCCGCAGGCTCTCCAGCAGGTCGCGCATGGCGCCGTCGCCGAGCAGCTCGTTGGGGCTGCCGGACGTGCGGCCGGCGGGCAGCACGAAGAGATGGGGGACGCCGGTGGCGCGCACGACCTCCTCGAGCCGGGCCCGCCGGCTGAGGAGCGCGGCGAGCCCCGGCTCGGTCGTCGCGCCGAAGAGGCGATGGAGCATCGGCTTTCGCAGGTCCGCATCGACGAGCAGCACGGGACGGCCCAACTGAGCGAAGGAAATGGCGAGATTGGCCGCCACCGTCGTCTTGCCGTCGCGCGGCATGGGGCTGGTGACCGCGAGGACGCGGAACTCGCGGTCGGGCGCGTGGAAGACGAGACGCGTGCGCAGCCCGCGGAACGCTTCCGCCGCGGGCGACAGGGGCGCGGTGAGCATGACGAGACTGTGCTCCGGCGCGCGGGAGCGGCGCCGCACGTGCCCCGCCGAGCGCCCGGTGCTCGAGTGGCCGCCGGCCGAACCGCTCCGGCGCAGCAGCCGGGTGCGCGGGCCGCGCGGCATCGGCGGGATGACCACGATGCCCGGCTCGGGCAGCACCGATTCGAGCTGCGGGCCGCGGAGAATCGCCGTGTTGAGGTACTCGAGCACCAGCGACACGGCGACGCCCAGCAGGAGGCCGCCGAAGAGGCCGATGAGGACGACGCGGATCCCGCCGAGGCCCTCGGGCGAGGTCGGCAGCGGCGCGAGGTCGAGGACCTCCACCGGTCCCGCCTGCACCGCCTCCTCGAGACGGGCCTTCTGCAGCTCCCCCTGGAGCTCGTCCGCCAGCCGGCGCGACGACTCGAACGATTCGGTGAGCGCCGTCTCCTCCGACTCGGCGGCGGAGAGGCGCTGGAGCGCCTCCGCGTTCTGGGCCCGCAGCGCGTCGAGCGCCCGCAGCCGCACGTCGAGCGACGTCACCACCCCGCGCACGACGCGGACGAGCTGCCCCTGGGTCGCGCCGATCAGGTTCGTCAGCCGGACGACGTCGGGATGCGAGGTGGCCGTGCCCCATCGGCCGCCGAGGAGCGAGTCGCGCGACGCCTGGTAGCGGACGAGCTGCTCGTAGAGACTGGCCACGACGGGGTTGACCGCCATGCCGGGCACGGCGAGCGCGGCCTGCAGCCCGGCGCCCGAATCGGGGGCGGAGCCGGCCTTCTCGAGCGTCGCGAGCATCTCGCCGTAGACGCGGCGCTCGGCGGCGAGCTCCTCGCGGCGCACCTGGAGGTCGCCGAGCCCGCTCTGGCCGGCCGCGAGCCGGTCGCGGGCGCTGACGGTGTGCTGCGTCCCGCGGAACCGTTCGAGCGCACCGCGGGCGGCCGCCAGCCCGCGGGCGGCGCCGTCGAGCTGCGACTCGAGGAACTGCCGGCGGTAGCGGGCCCGCGCACGGGCGTCATCGGCGCTGCGCGACTGGAAGACGGTGACGGTACGGTTCGCCACGGCCTGCGCGACGCGTGGATCGGCGTGCTCGAAGTAGACGTCGGCCACGTCGGTGTTCTCGCGCGGCTGGAGCCGGAGCTGCGACGCGAGGCTGCCGATGGCCGCTTCCCGGCCGCGGACGACCAGCCGCCCCCCCGGCTCCGGCGGCCGCGCGGCGACGGCGAAGCGCACCCCGCCGAGCGCGAGCGGGCTGCCGTAGGGCGCCGCCGCGCTCGCGGTGCCGGCCGCCGCGAGGACGGAGTCCGACGTGAAGCTCAGGCGGATCGTGTCGGCGCTCGCATCGGGCGCGATGCCGAGCATGCCGAGGTCGCCGGCGGCGAGGCCGCGCACGTCGAGCCGGAGGATCGGCGCGCTGTCCACCACCTCGCCGAGCACGGCGCGGCTGCGCAGCACCTCGAGCTGCGAGAAGAAGGGATCCGCCGTCTCGCCGACGCGGCCCTCGTCCTCGTCGCCGAGCTTCCCGGCGACCGCCCGGCGCGTGTCCACGATCCGGATGACGGCGTTCGCGCGGTAGAGCCGCTGGCGCAGGAAGCCCACGTACCCCGCCACCAGGACCGCCCCGGCGACGAGGCCGGCGATCACCCAGACGTGGCGACGCAGCGCCGCGAGCATCGCCCGCAGGTCCGCCGGCAGAAACGACTCCGCGCGGCCGGGCGGCGGCTGCCAGGCGTCGCGGCGCGTGGAGCCGTTCCCCGTCGAGGTGATCAGCACGTCGGCGCGGGCGGGGGTCGTGGGCAGCGGGTCCATGGGCGACGCTCCGGGTCGATGTCAGTTCCGCACCGCGATGCCGACCACCGTGGCGATGGCCGCCGCCGCGCTCGCGAGCGGCCCGATATAGTCGCGCAGCACATCGCCGCTGCGGCCGACGATGAGCTGGTCGCCGCTCTGGACGTCGCCGATGCGGAGCGACTCGGGCCGCGTGAGGTTCAGCTTGATCTCCCGGCCGTTGCGCACGAGCCGCACCCGGTCGAGCCGTCCGCGGTCCGTCGGCCCGCCGGCCAGCGCGATGGCCTGGGTGACGCTCGTCTCGGGGGTGAGGGCATAGACGTTGGGCTGCCGGACCTCGCCGCTCACGGTGATGCGGTAGAGCGGCTGCACGATCATCTGGGGCTGCGCCAGCAGGCCGCCGACGTAGCCGGCGAGATCGGCGCTGACCTGGTCGAAGGGGCGGCCCGCCGCGCGCACGGCGTGGTAGAGCGGGTGCTGGATCATGCCGTCGGGACCGACCCGGAACTCGCCGCTCAGCTCCGGCTGCCGCCACACGTCGATGCGCACCATGTCGCCAGCCTGGAGCACCACCGCGCTCTCGGGCCCCGGCAGGGGCGCCGACGCCCGGGCGGGGGCGGCGCTCGCGCTCGGCGGCGGTGCGGTGGCGGAGCCGCCCGCGCCCGCGAGCGCCTGGGCCGCCGCGGCCCGCGGCCCCGAGAGCGAGATCAGCGCGCCCAGCGCGAACACGATCGGCGCGGCGGAGAAGAGGGGTCGAGTCGTCATGAGGACCTCACCGAAATCAGGAGACGCGCCGCGCGGGCTCGCGAGTCGTGCTTCGCGCCGCGGGGCCGAACACCGCGCGCAGCGTCGCGGCGAGCACCCGGAGGTCCGACCACCGCGTGGCATCCTCCGCGTAGGCCCGCTGCAACGCCACCTTCCGCGGCAGCAGCTCCCGCAGGTACACCGCTTCCGGATCGGCCGCGGCCGCGAGCAGGTCCGATTCGTCCCGTCCCGCGATCGCCGCGGGGTCGGTGACGCCGGGGACCAGCTCCAGCACGCGCCGCTGTTCCGGCGTGTAGTGCGCGACGTAGCGCGGCACCTCGGGCCGGGGCCCCACCAGGCTCATCTCGCCCGCCAGCACGTTGAAGAGCTGGGGGAGCTCGTCGAGCCGCCAGCGCCGCAGGAGTCGGCCGACGCGGGTAACGCGCGGATCCCGTCCCACCGTGAGCGGCAGCCCCGCCGTCGTCGGCGCGGCGGGGCGCATCGAGCGGAACTTCCAGATGCGGAACGGCCGCCCGCCGCGGCCGATCCGCTGCTGGCGGTAGAACACCGGACCGCCGTCCTCGGCCCGCACCGCGATCGCGACGACGCAGAGCACCGGCGCGGCGAGCACGAGGCCCACCGACGCAACCACCAGGTCGAAGGCGCGCTTGCCGGGGCTCACCGACGGTGCCGCTCCACGAGATCGAGCACGGCGTCGACGACGTCCGCGACGTCGGCGTCGCTCAGCCCCGGATGGAGCGGCAGGCTCACCGAGCGGCGGTAGTTCGCATAGGCCACGGGGAAACTCTCCGGCGCCCAGCCGTACCGCGCGCGGTAGTACGGGTGCAGGTGCACCGGGATGAAGTGGACCGACGTGCCGATGTTGCGGGCGCCCAGCTCGCGGATGAACTCGTCGCGATCGATGCGCAGCCGCTCGGGTGCGAGTCGCAGCACGTAGAGGTGCCAGGCGTGCTCGACCTCCGGGCGCTCGACCGGGCGCTCGAGCGCCTCCACGTCGGCGAAGGCGTCCTGATAGGCGGCCACGATCTCGCGCCGGCGCTGCTGGAAGCGCTCGAGCTTGCGCAGCTGCCAGAGCCCGAGCGCGGCCTGGATGTCGGTCATGTTGTACTTGAAGCCCGGCGCGAGGATCTCGTAGAACCAGGTCCCCCCCTGCTGGTAGCGGCCCCAGCCGTCCCGGCTCATCCCGTGGAGGCTCAGCAGCCGGGCCCGCTCGAGGAACTCGGGCGTCCCCGTGAGCATCCCCCCTTCCCCGGTCGTCAGGTTCTTCGTCGCATAGAAGCTGAAGGCCGTCGGATTGCCCCGGGTCCCGATGCGGCGGCCGCGATAGGTCGCCGGAATGGCGTGGGCGGCGTCCTCGACCACCGCGAGCCCGTGCGCCCGTGCCAGCGCCTCGAGCGGGTCGAGGTCGGCCGGGTGCCCCATGAAGTGCACCGGCAGCAGCGCGCGGGTGCGCGGCGTGATCGCCGCCTCCACGGCGGCGGGGTCGATCTGCAGCGTCTCGGGCTCCACGTCCACCAGCACCGGCCGGGCGCCGAGGTGCTCGACGACGTTCGCCGTCGCGGCGAAGGTCAGCGTCGTCGTGATCACCTCGTCACCGGGGCCCACGCCCAGGGCGGCGAGCGCCGTATGGAGCCCGGCGGTGCACGAGTTGAGGGCGAGCGCGTCGGGGACCCCGAGGAAGGCGGCGAACTCGCGCTCGAAGGCGCGGGTCTTCGGGCCGGTCGAGATCCAGGGGCCGCGGAGCGTGTCCACGACTTCCGCGATCTCTTCCTCGCCGATCTGCGGTGGAGCGAACGGGAGGAATTCCGGGCGTGGCGCGGCGCGACGGGGAGCCGCCGCCGGCGGCTGCACCGTCAACTCGGCTGGAACCATGAAGGGCATCCCTTCCGGAGAGGGCCTGGGCCGGCGGAGGCCGGCCTCACCAGATGTGAACGGCCCCGTGCGGCGGCATTGCTCCCCCGGTCAGCCCTCGTCGGGACCGCCCGGCCGGATGACCCCGAGGTAGTGGGTGCGCAGCGGCGGCAGGAGCGCCAGCCCTTCGGCGAGGAGGCGGCATCGGGGCGCGAGGCGGCGCGCGAGCGGCGGGGCGAGCGTGACCGACCGCAGACGGATGCGGCAGCCCGGAAAGAGCCGACCGATCTCCCGGCGCCCGACGCCGCGGACGGCGGGGTTGGCGGGGTTGTTCACCCGGAAGTCGTACCAGAGGACGAAGCCCGCGGGCCGGACAAGCCGCAGCATCTCGCGGGCGACCTCCGCCCGCAGCTCGGCCGAGAGGATGGAGGTGAAGACCATCGACTGCAGGACGAGGTCGAATCCCGCGGCCGGCAGTCCGGTCGCCGCGGCACTCGCGCAGTGAAGCCCCGCGCCCGGCGGCCCGAGCGCCCGGGCCCGCTCCACCCGCTCCGGCAGCAGGTCCACCCCGACGAGGCGCTCGGGCGCCGCCCCCCACTTCACCAGCTCCCGCAGCCAGAACCCGGTGCCGCAGCCGAGATCGAGCACGTCGAGGCCCGCGAGCCCCGCGGGGCACTCGCGCCGGAACAGCGCGAGCACCGCGCGCTCGCGCTCCTGGAGCAGGAACAGGTGCCCCGGCGACAGCCACGAGTAGCGGCCGTCGTCGCGACGCGCCGCGTAGACGCGCCGGATGCGTCCCTCCTCGGCGGCGGTCGAGGTGGACGCGTCGGCGGGTGCCTCAGCGGGTGAGGGGGACGGCTGCGGCATCGTGCCCGCCCGGTGGCCGCCCGGCGAGGAGTGCGGCGAGTCCCCGCAGCGAGCCGACGCCGTAGCTGAAGTGGAGGAGGGGGAAGACCAGCATGGCGAGCGCCGCGCTCCGCGGCCCGGCCCGGCGCACGAGCGACGCGGCGCTCGCGAGATCGGCGAGGCCGTAGACCGCCCCGAGGGCGGCCAGCCCGGGCCGCGCCGCCGGCAGCGCCACCGCCGCGAGCGCGGCGGCGAGGGTGGCCGCGACGAACACCGCCGGCACCACCTGGCGCACCGTCAGGACGCGGCCGACCTTGTGCGCGACCAGCGGCTTGAAGAGACCGTACTGGTAGAACATGCGCGCGACCTGCTCGAGCGTGGCGCGGGCGTAGTAGCGCGAGGCGATCTGCGGGACCAGGAGGATCCGCCCCCCCCGCCGCAGCAGCCGGAGGTTGAGCTCGTCGTCCTGATTGCGCACGAGCTCCTCGTCGAAGAGGCCGATCCGCTCGAAGACGTCGCGGCGGTAGCAGCCGAAGGGCACCGTGTCCACCCAGCACGGCGCGGCGGCGCCGATCCGGAAGCGCGAGTTCCCGACGCCGAACGGCCGTGTCATCGCCCCGGCGATGGCACGGCCGACGACGTCGTCGCGACCGGGGCGGGTCTCGCACACGCCGCCGACCACGTCCGCCCCGCTCCGCTCGAGCCACGCGACCGACTGCGAGAGGAAGTCGGCGGGATACTCGTTGTGCGCCCCGACGAGCACGATGCAGTCGCCGCGGGCGGCGCGTACGCCGAGGTTGAGCGCGACGGGGGTCGTGCGGCGCGGGTTGTCGAGGAGCCGCACCGCCGGGTGCGCCGCGGCGTAGCGGGCGACGAGCTCGCGGGTGCCGTCGTCGCTCATGCCGTCCACCACGAGCACCTCGAGCCGGTCGGCGGGGTACTCGCCGTCCAGGATCGAGGCGAGACAGCGCTCGATGTAGTGCGCCTCGTTGCGGCACGGCACGAGGACCGAGACGAGCGGGGCGGTCATGCGGACTCCAGGGCCGGCGCGCGCCGCGTCGCCGCGAGTCGGGCGGCGAGCGCGCGGCCGTTGCGCCAGAGATCGAACACCTCCTCGCAGCGGGCGCGCGCCGCCCGCGCGAGCCGCGCCCGCTCCGCGGGCGCGGCGAGCAGCGCGGCGATCGCCGCCTCGAGCGCCGCCCCGTCGCCCGGCGGGACGAGCACGCCGCAGCGTCCGTCGTCGAGCATCTCGGGGATGCCGGCGAGCCGCGAAGCGACCACGGGGGTGCCGACGGCCATCGCCTCCTTCACCACCGTGGGCATCGCGTCGGGGGCGACCGACGGATGGACGAGGAGCGTGGCGCGGCGCATCGCCTCCTCGACCTCGGCCGGCGCGCGCCAGCCGGCGAAGACGACCCGGTCGCCCACGCCGGCCTCGACGGCGAGGGCGCGCAGCGCCGGCTCGGCCTCGCCCGCGCCGATCAACTCGACCGTGACCGGCCAGCCGCGGCGGCGCAGCGCGCCCGCGGCGCGGACGAGGTGGTCGAAGCCCTTGAGTGGCTCCAGGCGGCCGACCCCGAGGAGGTGCGCGGGGGGCCGCGGGTCGGGCACGAAGCGCGTTGCGGCGAGATCGAGTCCCAGATGGTGCAGATGCACCTTCGGGGCGAGCCGCGGCCAGACGGCGGCATACGCGCGGGCGAGATAGCGGCGGTTGTAGTCGCAGACGATGAAGACGTTGTCGGCGTGGAGCATCTTCTCCGCCAGGAAGGCCGGCCGCTCGTAGAGATCCATGCGCGCGTGCACGAACATGGAGAACGGCACCGCCGCGCCGGTGAGGCGGTGGTAGAGATACGCGGCGCTCGCGCTGTAGTTGCCCCAATAGGCGAGCACGTGGTCGTAGGCGTCGGCGGGATGCCGCCGGGCCCAGGCCCACGCTTCCAGCGCGGCGTAGAGCGACTTCGCGGCCGGTCCCGGGCCATAGCGCAGCGCCGCGCGGGTGATGGCGCCGGCGTCGCGCACGAAGCCGGGCAGCCGCCGCCCGGCCGCGGCGCCGCGGCCCCGGGCGGGCAGCGCCGCCGCGAGGGGGGCGAGATGGTGGACGCGGGCCCGCGGCAGCACCGTCCCGTCGAGCAGTGGCGGCACGCAGTCCCAGAGGGCGGGGTCGAGCGGATAGAGCGGGAAGACGTCCAGCATCACGCCGGCCTCGATGAGCGCGCGCATGTCGCGCGCGAAGAAGGTCGTGAGCCGGCTGGGGAACTGGTTGGTGAACACCGCGAGCCGCATCGGGCCTCCCTCGGGACCGCGCCCGGCGCCCCGGGGTGTCGCGGTTTTCGACGCTGTCAAGAACTTGCGTCTGGCGCACTGGCGCCACTGGCGCTATCCTGAATCGCCCGCTCCCCGCGGGCGCTTCACTGCTGGACCCCCTTCGTGGGGGCCGCGACACGGCAAACCCGGCGAAAGCCGGTGACGCAAAGCTTCGAGGCTACCGTACGCCACGGCGTACCACGCCAGTCGAGCCGCCGAACGGACCTGCCAAGGGGTCTCCATGCGTAGACGGTCTTACGCGGGCGCGCTCATGCTCACCTCCGCGCTCCTTTCTCTCACCACTCTCATCGGCTGCGGCGACCAGAATCCGCTCACCGAGGCCGGCGGCGATCCCACGGACGCCGCCCGCGGCGGCTGGCGCTACACCGTCAGCGCCGTCAGCGTGACGCCCACGAGCTTCAGCGTGGCGGTCGGCGCCACCAGCCAGCTCAAGGCGGCCGCGACCAACAAGAACGGCGACCCGGTCACCGCCACGTTCACCTGGCGCAGCGCCGACACGACGATCGCGCAGGTGGACGCCAAGGGCGTCGTCACCGGCCGGAAGGCCGGCAGCACGAAGATCACCGCCGCCAGCGGCGGCAAGACGGCGACCGCGGCGGCCACGGTCACGGCCAGCGGCACCGGCGACACCACGTCGACGCCCGCGCCCGCCGCCACGGTCGCGAGCGTCGCCCTCACGCCGGCCACGGCGAGCATCGCCACCGGGGCGACCGTGCAGCTCCAGGCGGCCGCGAAGGACTCGGCCGGCAAGACCCTGACCGGCAAGACCTTCAGCTGGACGACGAGCAACGGTGCGATCGCCGGCGTCTCGAGCACCGGCCTCGTCACCGGCGTCGCGGCCGGCACGGCGACGATCACCGCCACCGTGGACGGCAAGAGCGGCAAGGCGACGGTCACGGTCACCACGAGCAGCGACGGCACCACCCCGACGACGCGCGTCGGGCGCTACGTCTCGCCGAGCGGCTCGTCGAGCGGCGACGGCACCGCGAGCCGCCCCTGGGACCTCGCCTCCGTGCTCGGCGGCGGCAAGTCGGTCGCCCCCGGCGACACGGTCTGGGTGCGCGGCGGCACCTACCGCGGCCAGTTCGTCAACTACCTCAACGGCACCAGCTCGAGCCCGATCGTGGTGCGCCAGTACCCGGGCGAGCGCGCGACCATCGACGGCAACCTCGTCGTCTACGGCTCGAACACCGTCTTCTGGGGCCTCGAGGTGATGAGCTCGAACCCCGTCTCGACGAGCAGCATGGGCATCAACAGCCGCTCGCCGGGCAGCCGCTTCATCAACATGGTCGTGCACGACAACGGCATGAGCGGCTTCGGCGTGTGGAGCGAGGCGCCCAACGCCGAGGTGTACGGCTCGATCATCTACAACAACGGCACGCACAACAACCTCGATCACGGGATCTACGCCCAGAACAACACCGGCTCGAAGCGGATCGCCGACAACATCGTCTTCAACCAGATGGCGTACGGCATCCACGTCTACACCGGCACGGGCGGCTACATCCGCAACTTCATGATCGAGGGCAACGTGTCGTTCAACAACGGCACGATCAACGGCACCCAGGCCCCCGACGTCTTCGTCGGCGGCGACGTGGCCGCGTCGGGGATCACGGTCCGCGAGAACTACACGTACCGCAACGACGGCGCGATGACCGGCCGCTTCGGCTACACCTGGGGCCCGACGAACGGGGACCTGAAGCTGACGAACAACTACTTCGTCGGCCTGGTGGACTTCACGCCCTGGTCCTCGCTCGTCGCCAGCGGCAACACGTTCTACTCGCGCGGCAGCCTGATCACCATGAAGAGCGCGAGCGGCGCCTCCTGGAGCTCCAACACCTGGTACCGCGACGCCTCGGCCAGCGCCTGGGGCTACAACGGCGGGAGCTACACCTGGGCCGGCTGGCGCTCGGCGAGCGGGCTCGGCGGCAGCGACGCCGTCGCGGGCACCCAGCCGAGCGGCGTGAAGGTCGTCGTGCGGCCGAACCAGTACGAGCGCGGCCGCGCCAACGTCATCGTCTACAACTGGTCGCAGCAGGGCTCGGTCAGCGCGGACCTCTCGAACGTGCTGCGCGTCGGCGATCGCTACACCGTGCGCAACGTGCAGGACTTCTACGGCACCCCGGTGCTGACCGGCACCTACGGCGGCGGCAGCATCTCGATCCCGACGTCCGCGGTCGCGGCGCCGCGGCCGATCGGCCGGAGCACGACGACGGCGCCCACCACGGGCCCGACGTTCAACGTGTTCGTCGTGACGGCGGGGTAAGCGGGGGCCCCGCATCATCCCTCGCGCGCCCCGCTCCGTACGGCCCACGGCCCGACCTCCCGGTCGGGCCGTGTGGCGTTCGGCCCCTGCCCCGCCAGCGCCCGCGCGGCCGCGGCGACCGACGGCCGGCCGCGGCGCTCGGCGATCGCCGCGTAGCGCGCGAGGAGCCGGTCCGCGAGGCCGTGCGCGCCGTAGAGCGACTCCACGCGCCGCCGGCCCGCCGCCCCCAGGGCCCGCCGCCGCACTTCGTCGCGCGCGAGGGTGACGACGCGGGCCGCGAGCGCCGCGACGACCGCCGCCTCGCCGTCCGGGGCCGGCACCGGCAGGACATACCCGGTGCGCCCCTCGTCCACCAGCGTCGCGCTGTCGCCGGCGGCGGTCGTCACGACCGGCAGCCCGGCGGCCATCGCCTCGAGCAGCACGTTCGGCACTCCTTCGTGATCGGCGGTATGCAGCAGCAGGTCGCCGGTGCGCAGGAGCGCGGGGATCGCGCGCTGCCCGCCGAGAAAGGCGACGGACTCCGCGTCGAGTCCCAGGCGCTCCGCCTCGGCCTCGAGCCGCACGCGCTCGGGCCCGTCCCCCGCGACGACGAGGTGGAGCCCGGGCTCCTCCCGCCGCGCGGCCGCGACGACGGCGAGCAGCCGGTCCAGCCGCTTCGCGGCCACGAGCCGCCCCACCGCGACGATCCGCACCGCGTCCCGTGCACGCGGCCGAAGCCGGGCGGGCAGTGCCGGCGCCGGCTCGGCGGCACGCCGGTCGAACTCGTCGAGGTCGATGACGTTCGGGAGGACGTGCACCCGCTCGGCCGGCACGCCGAGCGCCTCGGCGCGGCGCCTGGCGCAGGCTGCATTGACCAGCAGGTCGGGCGGCAGACGCAGCAGCGCGCGGCCCCAGGAGCCGTGGCTCTCGAGCTCGTGCGCGAGGTCGTTGCGCACCGCGCCGATCGCGAGCGCGCCCAGGAACGGCGCGGCGAGCGAGACGTAGAGGTTCGCGAAGAAGTGCGCCGCCTGCAGCACGTGGGGGCGCGAGTCGCGCAGCGCGGCGAGGAGGGCCGCGAGCCGGGCCGGCGGCGACGTCCGCCGGCCGATCCAGCACGGCGCCAGTCCGTCGTCCGCGAGCGCGCGCTCGTACCACTCGCCCCGGGTGAGCGACAGCACCCGCACGTCCGCCCCGGCGCGATGCAGCGCCCGCGCCATGGCGGCGAGCTGCTTCTCCGCCCCGCCCCGGCCCAGCGTTCCCGCCACGAATGCGACCCGCAGCCGCTCGACGCGCTCGCCGGGCAGGCCACCGCCGCCTCGCCCGGGCAGCGCGCTCACCGCCGCCATTCCCGCCACGGCGCCGGCGCCGCCGGCGCGAGAAGGGACGCGACTCCCGCCGCGAGAAACCAGAGCCCCTTCGACTGGTACTCGGTCGTCATGAAGCCGAGGGTGAGTGCGGCCGTCGCGAGCAGCCCGAGGCCCCGCAGCACGCGATCGGGCCGCCGCCAGCCCACGACCGCGAAGGACCCGACGAACACCGCGAAGAGCAGCATGCCGACCGCGCCGTTCTCGGCGAGGATCTTGACCCAGCCGGCGTGCGCGTCCACCTGCCGGCCGAGCCGCCAGCGCGACGCGCCCTCGCGCCGTCCCAGCTCGCGCCACGTCGTGGCGAACCCGCCGGTGCCGACGCCGAACGGATGCTCGAGGAAGATGTGCCACCCGCCGACGACCAGCTCGCTGCGGTGGCTGGTGCGGTCGGTGATGCGGGCGTGCGGATCGAACAGCAGGCGGACGCGGCCGACCGCGTGCTCCTCCAGCGTGGCGAGGCGCGGCGAGACGCGGCCCAGCGCGAGGATCACGACGAGCCCGAGCCCCAGCGCGAGCGCCGCGCGATACCAGCCGCCGCGGGTCAGCACCGCCAGGAACGCCACGCAGCAGAGCGCACCCAGGAGGCCGCCGCGACTGGCGCTGAGGAAGGTCCACACGAGATTGGCCGCGGCGAGCACCCAGAGCAGCACGCGGTGGCGCGCGCTCGCCGCGAACGGATAGGCGAGCGCGATGGCGAAGAGGGCGGTGAGCGGGAAGAAGGCCCACGCGTTCGGGTTGATGCGCGGCAACTGCGCCTGGAGCGCGAAGTACGGCAGCCCGCCCGCCGCGCCCGCCGCCCCTCCCACGATGCCGGCCCAGAGCCGGTCCTCGCTCCCGAGCCCTTCGCGGGTGAAGTAGACGTAGAGCCCGAAGAAGGCGCAGAGCCCGAACAGGTCCTGCACCCCGCGCAGCAGGTCCGGCGTGGCGAGCAGTCCGAGGGCGAGGAAGCCGGCGAACGCCTGCAGCAGCCGCACCGACACCTCCCCGCCGCGCAGCAGCAGCGGCGCGAAGGCGAGGCTGACGAAGAGGAGCCAGTAGTTGAGCGTGTTCCACGGCAGCCCGCCGCCGCTGAAGAAGACCGCGTTCATCAGCGGGTCGAGGGTGGCGAGCAGGGCAATGCCGGCGAGCCCGGTCCCTGGACGCCGCAGCCCCACGATCATGCAGGCGAACCCGGCGAGCATCAGCACGGCCAGCGCGGGACGGAAGCCGACCGCCGGGCTCACGGCCCAGGCCAGCAGCGTGAGCACGAAGAGCCGGCGTCCCGCCGGGCCGGCGACACCGGACGCCGCCTCGGCGCCGGGGTGCGCGATCGCGCCGGCGGTCATGCGGGCGGCCCCACCGGCTCGGCCGGCTGCAGCGGCGCCCGTGCGCGCAGCGGCGTGCCCCACTGCCGGGCGCAGCTCCGCGCGATCCGCTCGGCCCAGTCCTCGAGCGTGTGCGCTTCCGCGTACGCGCGGCAGCGCCGCCGCAGCGAGGGCCAGTCGACGGGCGCCGTGAGAACGCGGCGGATCCCGGCGGCGAGCGCCTCGGGCCGGCCCGGAGCCACGAGCCAGCCCCGCTCGCCCGCGGCGCCGACCACCGCTTCCGCCGCCCCGACCGCCGTCGTGAGCACGGGGAGGCCGAACGCCATCGCATCGAGCCAGGCCTTGCAGAAACCTTCGGTGAGCGAGGGATGCACGCAGAGGTCGGCCGCGGCGAGCTCGCGGCCGAGCGCG
>DASTKT010000180.1:0-10375 GCA_035715725.1 Longimicrobiales bacterium
CGCGGGCGGGGGCAGGGGGCAGGCGCAGGGTCAGGGGTCGGGGGTCACGTGTTGGGGCAGGGGTCGAACGGCAAAAGCCACGTTTACGGGCAGGGGCAGGGGAATGGGCCCGCCCGGATTCGACCCGTGCCCTTGCCCGTAAACGTGCCTGTGCCCCTGCACGTGACCCCTGCCCAGCCGTGGCAGTTCCCGCTTGCGTTTGCGCGCCCGCTCCCGCGCCCGGGAAATCCGAGCGCCTCGGCGTCGAGAAAATGGAGTTGACCTGGTTTCGTGGAACTGCGAACGGCCGGGAGCGGGCGCGCAAGCGGGCGCGCAAGCGGGGGAAACGACAGGCGGATGGATGGAGCATGGAGCTGACGAATCGAGTCGCGCTCGTTACGGGCGCCGGCAGGGGGATCGGCGCGGCGGTCGCGCGGGCGCTGGCGGGGGCGGGGGCGCGCGTGGCGCTGGTGGCGCGGACGGAGGAGGACGTGCGCGCGCTGGCGCGGGAGCTGGACCCGTCGGGGGAGCGGGCGCTGGCGCTGCCGGGGGACGTCGCGGAGGAGGCGGAGGTCGAGCGGCTGTTCGACGAGGCGGAGGCGCGGCTGGGGCCGCTGGACGTCCTGGTGAACAACGCGGGGATCCCGACGCGGCGGCCGTTCGAGGTCGCGGACTACCCGACGGCGGACTTCGACCGGATCCTGGGCGTGAACCTGCGGGGCGCGTTCTTCTGCGCGCGCTCCGCGGCGCGACGGATGCGGGAGCGGCGGAGCGGGACGATCGTCAACATCGGCTCGATCTCGGGGATCCGCGCGGCGCCGGACGTGCTGCCGTACTCGGTGGCCAAGTTCGGGATCGAGGCGCTGACCGAGACGCTGATCGCCGAGAACACGAAGCACGGGATCAAGTGCCACGCGGTCTGCCCGGGCGTGACGAACTCCTCGATCTGGGATCGCAAGGAGGTGCCGCTGCCGGCGGACGTGCGCGCGCGGATGCTCGAGCCGGGCGACGTCGCCGAGGTCGTGCTGTTCCTGCTGCGCCTGCCGCACCGCGTGCGCATCGACCGCGTCGTACTGACGCCCAACGTGTTCCCGATGAAGCTGTGGGATTACCCGCTGCTGGATTCGTGAGCGGGGCGGACCGGGGCGACGCGAATCCGGCAGTTCCCGCCTCCGCCTCCGCCTCCGCCTCCGCGCCCGCCTCCGCCTCCGCCTTCGCCTTCGAGGTCATTCGCCGGCTCGGCGGCGGGGCCGAGGAACAACCGAATGCGAATGCGAATGCGGCTGCGAATGCGGGAACTGCCGGAGGCGGAGGCGGGCGCGGAGGCGGAGGCGGGGTCGATTCGCTCCGATGCCCGGGCGGATCCAACGGCGGATCCGACGGCCGGCCGCCTCGGGCGAGCGGATCGGCCGGCCGCCCCCGGGCGGGCGGAGCGGCCGAGGCTCGGGGGCCAGATTGCCGTCAACGCTGCAAGGGTGTACGCCTCCGGACATCCTTGCAGCCTCCACGAGAATAATCGCCGCGAACCCCGCAAGCGTCTCCGCGCACCTGGTGCGTGCGGCGTTGACGGCAACGCGTGCGACGCGGAGGGTAGCGCGTTCGCCGCGCCGCCCTGGACCCGGCTGCGGCGCAGGCGGCGGCAGGCCCGGCTGCGACGGAGGCGGCGGCAGGCCCGGCTGCGACGGAGGCGGCGGGACGCCGGCGTTCCCCGGGCGGGACCTGGACCCGCCTGCGCCCACGAGGGTGAACGACCCCGCCGGGGCCCCCGCTGATTCACACCAGGCGTTCGAAGGCTCGAAGCCGGGTTCCGCGGCCGGGCTGGTCCGGCGCTTGCCTCGCTCGGGCGGCATGAGGGCGAGGTCGTGGTCGGTCGCATGGCTGGTGGTGGCGCTGGGGGCGGGGCCGGGGGGCGCGCAGGGGCCGCGCGTCACGCTCGTGCCCGCGAGCCCGGTCCAGGGCACGCTCTTCCGGGTGCGGCTGGAGGGGATCGGCGCGGAGGCGGCGGGGGCGGTGGCCGGGAGCTTCGCGGGGGAGCCGCTGCACTTCGCGGCCACGGACAACGGCGGTGCGGAGGCGCTGGCGGCGGTGCCGATCGAGGCGGCGGGCGCGGACACGCTGCGGCTGGTGGTGCCGGGGGCGGCGGCCGGCGGGGACACGGTGCGCATCGCGGTGCCGATCACGCGGGGCCAGTACCGGCTGGAGCGGCTGTCGGTGGCGCCGCGCTTCGGGCGGGAGCCGGACGCGGCCACGGCGGCGCGGATCGAGCGCGAGCGCGAGCGGGCGCAGGCGGTGTCGCGGGCGTCGCACGGGACGCCGCGGCTGTGGGGCGGCGGCTTCGTGCGGCCGCGCGCCGCGCGCGTCACGAGCGGCTTCGGCGAGGGGCGGGAGTTCAACGGCGCGGTCGACAGCCGGCACATGGGGACGGACTTCGCCGGCGCGATGGGCGAGCCGGTGCGGGCGGCGGGACGCGGCGTCGTCGCGCTGGTGGACAACTTCTACCTGGCGGGGAACGCGGTCTACATCGACCACGGCGCCGGGCTGGTGACCGCGTACTTCCACCTGAGCGCGACGGACGTGGCGCCGGGCGACACGGTCGAGGCGGGGCAGGTGATCGGCCGCGTGGGGGCGACGGGGCGCGTGACCGGGCCGCACCTCCACTGGGTGGCGCGGTACGGCGGGATCGACGTCGACCCGCTCAGCCTCCTCGCGGTCGCGCCGGCGCGGTGAGGCGCGGCACCCTCCATTCCACATTCTGACACAGGGACAGCATGAGCAAGGTACGCGTCGCCGTCGTGGGCGCCGGAATCC
Organism: Longimicrobiales bacterium; assembly: GCA_035715725.1. Classification (GTDB taxonomy): domain Bacteria; phylum Gemmatimonadota; class Gemmatimonadetes; order Longimicrobiales; family RSA9; genus JADGGV01. The sequence continues at coordinate 2,788 of DASTKT010000180.1, forward strand.
TCGGGCGGAGGCACGCCCGCGTGTTTCACGAGATCGAGGGGGCGCGGCTCGTGGCCGTGGCCGACCCGTCGCTGGAGAAGGCGACGGCGGCGGCGGAGCCGGCCGGCGCGCTCGCGTTCGAGGACCTGGGCCGGCTGCTCGAGGCGGTGGAGTGCGACGTCGTCGCCATCGCGACGCCGGACCACCTGCACGCGACGCCGGTGCTCGCCGCGCTCGCGGCCGGGAAGCATGTGCTGGTCGAGAAGCCGCTCGCCACCACGCTGGCGGAGGCGCGGGCGATGGTGGACGAGGCCGCGCGGCGGGGGCTGGTGCTGCAGGTCAACTACAGCCAGCGCGGCGTGCCGGAGTACGCGTGGATGAAGGAGCAGATCGACGCGGGCGCGATCGGCCGGCCGGCGCTCGTGCAGTCGAGCAAGCAGGACACGGTGTTCGTGCCGACGCGGATGATCCGCTGGGCGGCGGCGACGTCGCCGATCTTCTTCATGTCGAGCCACGACATCGACCTGGTGACGTGGTTCGTGGGCGGGCGGGCGCGGCGCGTGCGCGCGGTCGAGCGGCGGGGCACGCTCGAGGCGCTCGGCGTCGCCGCCGCGGACGGCGTGGACGCGCTCGTGGAGTACGACACCGGCGCCGTCGCCAGCTTCCACTCCTCCTGGATCCTGCCGAACTCGTACCCGAGCATCACCGTGGACCGGATGATCGTGGCGGGCGAGACGGGGGTGCTGCACTTCGAGAGCCGCGGGCGACAGGTCGAGTGCTACGGCGCGAGCGGCGGGCGGAGCGTGACGTTCAGCGGACCGCAGACGGCGACGGAGCTGGACGGCCGGCTCGAGGGCGCGTTCCGCGCATCGCTGCTCGGCTTCCTGGACGCGGTGCGCGGCGGGACGGAGCCGGCGACGTCGGGCGCGCGGACGCTGCACGTCGTCGAGATCCAGGCGGCGATCCTGGAATCGGCGGCGAGGGGGGTGGCGGTGGAGATCGGGTAGGCGGGGGTGGCGTGCGAGGCCCGTCGTCACGTTCGCGGGCGGCGTCACGTCCGTTTGCGTCACGCGAAGACGCGAGGGGAACGGAAGCGCCGCGAAGCGCGGGCGCGGCCCGACCTTCGCGGGAGGCCGCAGGTCCGACAACAGCGTTTTCACCGCAGAGGCGCAGAGCACACTGAGGGGACAGCGGCTCGCGCCGGCCACCGGCGTACGCCGGATATGACATCAAGAGATGGTGCGTCACCCCGGTGAGATTCCAGCACCCGGCACTCCTCTGTGTGCTCTGCGCCTCTGCGGTGAAAACGCTGTTGATCCGTTCCCGTCGCTGTCCACGCGCTCGCCCCCGCCCACCCCTTCGCGTCCTATCCGTTCGACTCCGCGTCTTCGCGTGACGCCCCTCTCTTCCCGACCCGGGCGCCGGGTCAAGGCCTGATCTCGCGCTGGATTTCTCCGCCTGCCGCCGGGCGTCCCGACTTGCCGCGCGCTCCCACCCGGCACATCTTGCCGCGGGCTCTCGGCCCTCCCTGACAACACGGAGTTGGACGCAGCGCTCGCGAGAGCGGCGTCCGGACCCGACCGGCTCCCTCCCAACGGAGACAGGACGCCATGCGTGTAGTCGTGCGCCGCTGGATGAACGGACTCCTCGCCGGCTCGCTGGCCTGGGCGGGCGTGGCTCCGGGGGCGGCGGCCGCGCCCACGGAGCGCGCCGGCCGGCCGGCGCCGGCCGAGCACGGCGCGGCGCGCGCGGCGAAACGGAGCGCGGCACGGCACGCCGCCGCGGACACGGTGTGGCTGGAGAACGCGCGGCTCCGCATCGGCTTCGATGCGCGGCACGGGGCACTCGTGGCGCTCACGGACCGGCGCACGGGGCAGCGCTTCGTGACGGGGGACGGCGCGCAGCTCTGGCGGCTCGACGTGCCGAGCCTGCCGGACTCGGCGCTCGGGCCGGCGGCCGCGCGGCACTTCGACTGGCGGCGGCTGCCGGGCGCGGAGCCGGGGCTCGCGCTCGAGTGGCGCGACTTCGGCCTCGCCGGCGCGCCGGCGCTGCACGTCATGGCGACGGTGCGGCTGCAGGGCGCGGCGCCGATGTCGTCGTGGCACGTGGCGGTCGATTCCGCGGGGACGCTCGGCATCGAGCAGGTGCGCTTCCCGCGGATCACGGGGATCCCGGCGCTCGGCGCGGGGGAGGAGCTGGCGGTGCCGCGCTGGATGGGCGCGGTGGCGCCGAACCCGTCGGCGCTGCTCATGGGCGCGGACGGGAAGGGGCGGCGGCTCGAGTGGGCGTACCCGGGCACGATGTCGCTTCAACTCGTCGCATTGTACCGGCGCGGCGGCGCGGGGCTGTACGCCGCCTCCGACGACACGCTGTCGTACCGGAAGACGTTCGCGGTGTGGGGCGAGCCGGGCGGGACGCGGGGCTACGAGCTGGTGCACCCGCTCCCGGACCCGGCGACGCCGAAGGCGCACTGGGCGGCGCCGTACGCGGCCGTCGTCGGGACGTTCCAGGGCGACTGGATGACGGCGGCGGAGCGCTACCGCGCGTGGGGGACGCGCCAGGCGTGGGCGCGGGAGAGCCGGCTGAAGCGCGGGCTCGTGCCGGAGTGGCTGCTGAAGACGGGGATGTGGGTGTGGAACCGGGGGCGCTCGCCGGGCGTGGTGCCGCCGGCGCTGGCGCTGGAGAAGGCGCTCGGGCTGCCGGTCAGCATCTACTGGCACTGGTGGCACCACGGGCCGTACGACACGAGCTTCCCGGACTACCTGCCGCCGCGCGAAGGCGTGGATTCCTTCATGGCCGCGGTGCGGACGGCGCACGCGGCGGGGCTCCACGCCATGGTCTACATGAACCAGCGGCTGTGGTGCACGGGGACGCCGAGCTGGACCGCGGAGCACGCGGCGCAGGCCGCGGTGAAAGAGCGGGACGGCACGGTGCGCGAGGAGACGTACAACGTCTTCGACCCGCAGCGCTGCGCGACGATGGACGTGACGACGCCGTTCTGGCGCGCGAAGTACGCCGGCATCGCCGACACGGCGCTGGACGTGTACGGCGTGGACGGCATCTACATGGACCAGGCGGTCCAGTCGCTGGTGTGCTGGGACCCGACGCACGGCCACCCGGTCGGCGGCGGCAACTACTGGATGGGCGGGTTCCGCAAGCTCGCCGCGCAGATCCGCGAGGGCTCCTCGCGCGGGCAGTCGACGCTGCTGGCGGGCGAGGGCGCGGGCGAGCCGTGGCTCCCGGAGCTGGACCTGATGCTCACGCTGCAGGTCAGCCAGGAGCGCTACACCGACCCGAACAGCGGCTGGGACCCGATCCCCTTCTTCCAGGCCGTCTACCACGACTACGGCGTGACGTACGGCAACTACTCGTCGCTGGTGATGCCGCCGTACGACGAGCTGTGGCCGGCGGCGACGGCGCCGAAGGAGCCGCTGAAGCTGCTGGACACGCGCTTCCGCCGGCAGTTCCAGCTCGAGCAGGCGCGCGCGTTCGTGTGGGGGCTGCAGCCGACGATCGCGAACTTCCGCGCCTCGCAGCTCACCGACCGGCCGCGGGAGACCGCGTACATGATGCGCCTCGCGCGGCTGCGGGCGCGGGCGCTCGACTACCTCCTCTACGGCGAGTTCCTCCGGCCGCCGGCGCTGCGGGTGCCTGTCGCGGATGTGGACCTCTCGCGCGTCTCCATCTACGCGGCACAGCGCGGCGGGCCCACCGTCTCCCAGGGGCGCTACCCGGCGGCGATCGCCGGGGCGTTCCGCGGGCGGGATGGAAGCGTCGCCGTCGCCGTGGCGAGCATCGTGGACGAGCCGGTCACCGTGGCGTTCGACTTCGATCCCGCGGCGTACCGGCTCGGCTCGGGCGGGACGATCCAACAGATCTCGGAGACCGGGAGCCGGCCGTTCGGCCGCTTCGCGGGCCGGCCGGCGCCGGTCACGCTGAAGCTGCCGGCGGGCGGAGCGACGGTGCTGGTGTTCCGACGTTAGGCGCGGCGCCGCGACGGCGCCGGTCTACCGATTCCATTCGCGGACCGGCACGAAGGCCGGCCCGCCGGGGGCGGGCGTCGTCCCCGGGCCACTGCCACAGGAGGTCAAATCCAATGGCATCCAGAGTTGCATTCATTCACCGGCTGGCACGGAGCGGCGGGCGGCTCGCCGCGGCGTGTCGGGCGGGCTGCGGATTGGCCCTCGTAGGACTGCTGGGTGGGGCGGCCGGGCTGCAGGCGCAGAACACGGTCATGCTGCACGGCCGCGTGACGGGCCCGGACGGCGCGGCGCTGGCCGGCGCGCAGGTCGCCGTGCTGAACCGGGAGACGAACCAGCAGCGCGGCGCGCTGTCGACGCCGGACGGCACGTACACGATCGTCGGGCTGCCGCCGGGCAGCTACCACGTGTCGGTGGAAATGCTCGGCTACGGGAAGCAGGAGCAGGACATCCAGCTGCTGGTCGGGCAGCGCGCCACGCTCGACTTCCGGCTCGAGCAGGCGGCGGTCGCGGTGGAGGGCGTCGAGGTCGTGCACCGGAAGGAGCCCGCCTTCGAGGTGCAGCGCAACGACGTGTCCACGCCGGTGGTGACGGCGGAGATCGTCAACCTGCCGCTGAACACCCGCAACACGATGAACCTGGCGGCGATCGTGCCGGGCGTGAAGACGTACGCGCCGACGGCGGGGCGCTCGCTGCCGTCGGTCGGCTCGCTCCCGGACCTGCGCTTCTGGAACTTCTACCTCGACGGCGCGGAGTGGAAGAGCTTCTTCAACGGCAACCTGGTGGGGATCCCGCAGACGGGCTCGCCGCTGCCGCAGGAGGCGATGCGCGAGTTCCGGGTGCACCTGAACCCGTACGACGCGGAGTACACGCGCGGCGGCGCGTACGTGATCAGCGCGGTGACGCAGCGCGGCACGAACGACTTCCACGGCTCGGTCTTCGCTTACGGGCAGAACAACTCGCTGAACGCGCTGGACATGTTCCAGCGGAAGGCGAAGGACGCGAACCCGACGACGTTCTCGCGGCCGGACTACCAGCGGGCGCAGTTCGGCGTGAACCTGCGCGGCCCGATCGTGAAGGACAAGCTGTTCTTCGCGGGGAGCTACGAGGGGCAGAGCACGGACAACAACATCGCGGTGGTGCCGGGGCGGCCGGCGGTGAACCCGGGGATCTGGGACGCGTTCGCCGGCACGTTCAAGGCGCCGACGACGAACCACACGGGCGTGCTGCGGCTGAGCGCGCCGATGGGCACGTCGCACAACCTGGACGCGACGTGGGCGGGCCGGTTCTACGACAGCGAGACGAACTTCGGCAACACGGGCGCGCACAACTCGGGGATCAACGCGAAGTACCAGGTGCACAGCGCGCAGATCCGGGACACGTACACGCCGAACGCGTCGTTCGTGAACGAGCTGTCGCTGAACTTCCTGTACTGGCACCACAACGAGTCGCCGCTGGAGGCGGGGGCGACGAAGTCGTACCCGGGGATCCAGTTCGGCACGTCCAGCTTCCCGCTGGAGCTGAAGGAGAAGACGCTGCGGCTGATCGACCGGGCGACGTACACGCTGGGTGACGGCAAGCACATCGTGACGGGCGGCGTCGAGCTGGCGAAGGTGAACACGAACAGCTTCAACCCGACGAACCGCGACGGCTTCTTCCAGTTCCCGACCGACACCAGCACGCTCCCCTCGCTCGGCCGGGTCGGCGTCGGCTTCTTCACGCACACGGAGGAGGACGCGCGGGCCGTGACGAGCGGCTGGAGCACGGGCGCGTACATCCAGGACCAGTGGCAGGCGGCGCGCACGCTGCAGCTCACGTTCGGCCTGCGCTGGGACGCCGAGATCAACACGCTGGGGAACGACTTCACGGTGCCGTGGGCGAGCGACCCGGCGCTGCAGGCGCTCCCGGAGCTGAAGGGCTTCCTGAACACCGGGCACCGCAAGAACGACCTGAACAACTTCGCGCCGCGCTTCTCGTTCTCGTGGGATGCGCGGGGCGACGGGCGCACGTTCGTGCGCGGCGGCGCGGGGATCATGTACGACCGCATCGCCACGTTCATGGCGTTCAACGAGAAGGTGACGTCCGGCTGGCGCTCCTACGACTTCAACAACCCGGGCACGACGGATCCGGAGGTGCTGCGGCAGCGGGTGCTGTCCGGGCAGGGGACGATCACGCCGAACCTGAACCTGCTCAAGGTCGACATGAAGACTCCGATGAACCAGGAGTTCTCGCTCGGCCTGGGGCAGCAGCTCGCGGACGGCGTCGCGCTCAACATCGACTACCTGCACCAGACGGCGCGCAACCTGTACGTGCAGGTGACGCCGAACTGGTTCAACACCGTCACGAAGCACCGCAACCTGACGGACAAGTACGGCACGATCACGCTGTACGACGACTTCGGGAAGGCGAACTTCGACGCGGTCGTGGCCGGGCTGACGTACGACCGGCCGAAGGTGCGGGTGAGCAACGCGCTGACGCTCGGCTGGTCGAAGGCGACGATGGAGGGGCTGGGCGGCTACAACGACGCGTCGTTCTTCATCATGCAGCCGACGACGTTCGACGAGCGCTGGCGCAACGTGCTGTCGGGGATCGTGACGCTGCCGTACGACGTGAAGGTGTCGGCGGTCGCGATCGTCGCCTCGCCGCGGCCGTACACGGCGACGCTGGGGCAGGACCTGAACCACGACAACAACTTCAACGACGACTTCCTGAACGGGCCGGCGAACCGCGTGGTGCGGCCGGACGCGTCGTGGAAGAACATGTACCGCACGGTCGACTTCCGGCTGACGAAGGGCGTCTCGCTGGGCGGGGACCGCAAGGTCAGCGTGAGCGCCGAGGCGTTCAACATCTTCAACTGGGACAACCTCTCCGGCTTCTTCGGCCGGCAGAAGGACGCCGCCGGCAACCTGATCACGAACTTCAACACGCCGAACGGCGTGTACGCGCCGCGGCAGGCGCAGGTCGGGCTGCGGTACGAGTTCTGACGCAGCGGCCGCCGCGGGGCGGTCGGTCGACGGCGCCCGGTGGGGAGGAGCCCACCGGGCGCCGTGCGTTTGACCGGGCGTGAGGCTGCGTTCGCGGGCGGGCTCGTGGCCCCAGAAGTGTCACACGGAGCCACGGGGGCCACGGAGTGACGGCAACGGCGGCTTTCGCCCGGGTCCGCGGGCGCTCGAGCGTTCGGGGGTCTCACGCAGAGACGCGGAGACGTGGAGGGTGGGGTCGAAGCTCTCCGGGTACACGGCGGAACGCCCGCGCCGGCTCGATCGGAATCCGTATTGATTCAAACAACGAATGCGCCCGGGGGTGCTCCTCACCGGGCGCTCTTACGATCCCAGCTCAAGTCTCCGACCACTCGGTCCTCCTCCGCGTCTCCGCGTCTCTGCGTGAGCTGCCGTTGAAGAAGCCGGATGGCCCCCCGGGACCCGGACGAACCCGACCGGTATCCTGTCTCCGCGGCCCCCCGTGTCTCCGTGTCTCCGTGTGATCCTATCCGTTCCCGTCCCGGCCCACCCGCCAGGTGAACATCCGCTTCGTGTGCCTCCCATCCGTGCGCGGGGGGTTGCCCCGCGGCGCGGACTCGCGCGATCCTTCGACCTTGCCAGCCGCGGCCGGCGGGGGCGGCGCGGGGA
>DASTKT010000181.1:0-6840 GCA_035715725.1 Longimicrobiales bacterium
AGGCGGCGCTCGAGCGGCTGCGGCCGCCGACGGACAGCATGCCGCCCGCCGAGCTGCTCGACGCGGAGCGCCGACCGCTCCTCGCCTCGGGCGAGTACCCGCCCGAATGGCCCGCGGAGGCGATCGACCGGCAGCGTCGCGGCGCGCCCGCCCCGGATTCCGGCGGCTACGGGCCGATCGCCTTCCCGGGCGGCCACGCGGCACTGCCGATGGCGACGCCGGTGCGCGACGGCCGCCGCGTGCTCGGCTACCTCTTCCAGCTCCGCCGCGTCTCGCCGTCGGCGAACGCTCGGCAGATCCAGCAGCTCATCGGCCCGTCCATCACGGTATACCTGGCGAACGCCGACGGCGGCCCGTGGATGACGCTGCGGGCGACGAGCACGCCCGCGCCGGTGCCCCGCGTGCCCGCGGGTCTCTTCTCGTACTCGCGGAACGAGACGGAGTACCTGGCGCACGCGGACCGCATCGCGGACACGCCGTGGGCGTTCGTCGTCGAGACGCCGCTGGCCGTTGCGCTGGCGCGGCCGGCGTCGTTCCTGCGCCTCGAGGTCGCGGCCGCCGTGCTGCTCATGCTCGCCGGCGCGCTCGGCGCGTGGCTGCTCAGCCGGCGCATCACGAGGCCGCTCAAGCGGTTGGCCCGCGCCTCCTCGGCGCTCGCCGCGGGCGACTACACGCAGCGCGTCGCGCCGGGCCGGGCCGACGAGCTGGGAACGCTCGCCCGGACGTTCAACCGCATGGCGGAGCAGGTGCGCTCTGCCCACGACGCGCTCCAGGGGAAGTTCGAGGAGGCGCACGCGCTCGCGGAGGAGCTCGAGCGGGCGAACACGGAGCTGCGCCGCGCCATGGCGGAGGCCGAGACCGCGCGCGCCGAGGCGGAGGCCGCCAACCGCGCCAAGTCCGACTTCCTCGCCACCATGAGCCACGAGATCCGCACGCCGATCAACGCCATCGTCGGCTACACGGAGCTGCTGCGGCTCGGGGTCACCGGCCCGGTCACGGAGGCGCAGCGCACGCAGCTCGATCGCGTCTACCTGAGCGGCAAGCACCTCATCGCGCTCGTCGACGAGGTGCTCGACCTGGCCCGGGTCGAGGCCGGCACGCTGCGCATCGAGCGCTCCGTCGGCGTGGCCATGGAGACGGCCGCCGGCGCCGTCGCGATCCTCCGCCCGCAGGCCGACCGCAAGGGCGTCGGGCTGGCGACCGGCTGCCGGTGCGCGGCGCCGCTGCATTACCGCGGCGACCCGAACCGCGTCCGCCAGATCCTGGTGAACCTGCTCTCCAACGCCATCAAGTTCACCGGCGCCGCCGGGCGCGTCGCCGTGAACTGCTTCGGCGCGGCCGACGCCGACGGTATGGCGTGGGTCCGCTTCGCCGTCGAGGACACCGGCATCGGCATCGAGCCGGATCACCTGGAGCGGATCTTCGAGCCGTTCGTGCAGGCGGAGACCGGCTACACGCGCGGCTACGCCGGCGTCGGCCTCGGCCTCGCCATCAGCCGCCGGCTCGCCCGCATGATGGGCGGTGACATCGACGTGGAGAGCACGCCGGGCGTCGGCTCGCGCTTCACGCTGCGGCTGCCGGCCGAGGGCGGCGAGGGCGGCGAGGGCGGCGAGGGCGGCGAGGTCGGCGGGGCGGGCGAGGCGCCGTCCGTCCGGGGCTCGGCGTGAGCGCGGGGCGCGGGGCCGGCGGCCGGTGCCGTCCGCCCGATCCGGCGCGCCGCCCGGCGCCGCGCCGGCGGGCCGCCCTGCCCGCGGCGCTCGCGCCGCTCGCCCTTCTCGCGCTCCTCCTCGCCGGGCCCGTCGGCCCCGCCTCGTCCGCCGCCGCGCAGCTCCCCGCCACGCGCGATGCGCCCGCCGCCACCCCGTTCGCCGCCCTCGTCGAGCGCCTGTCCGAGCCCGGCGGCTACTTCGACACCGACAACCTGATCTCGAACGAGGCGTCCTTCCTCCACGTCGTGGGCGCGCTCCGGCGCCACGGCGTGCGCGGCGGGGCGTACATCGGCGTGGGGCCGGACCAGAACTTCTCCTACATCGCGCGGATCCGGCCGGAGCTGGCCGTCATCGTCGACATCCGGCGGGACAACCTGTTGCAGCAGCTTCTCTTCCGGGCGCTGTTCGAGCTCTCGCACGACCGCGCCGAGTACCTCGGCCTGCTGCTCGGCCGGCCGGTGCCGGCCCGCCGCGATGCGCGCCAGCCGATCGAGGCCATCGTCGCTTACATGGACCGCACGCCGATGGGGCCGGCCACGTTCGAGGCGGCGCAGGAGCGGGTGCGGGAGCGGCTGCGGGCGTACGGCGTGCCTATGTCGGCGAAGGACCTCGAGACGATCCGCCGCTTCCACGCGGCGTTCGCGGAGGCGGGCCTCGACCTGCGCTTCGAGAGCTTCGGCCGCGGCCCGCAGTCGTACTATCCGACGCTGCGCCAGCTCGTGCTCGCCCGCGACCTGGACGGCCGCCTGGCCGGCTACCTCGCGAGCGAGGACGACTTCCAGTTCGTGCGCGCGCTGGAGGCCGGCGGCCGCGTGATCCCCGTCGTCGGCGACCTGGCCGGCGAGCGCGCGCTCCCCGCCATCGCCGCCTTCCTGAAGGAGCGCAGGCTTCCGGTGAGCGCGTACTACGTCTCGAACGTGGAGTTCTACCTGGCGCAGGAAGGGAAGGTCGGCGCGTTCGTCGAGAACGTGAAGCGGCTGCCGCGCGCGCCCGGCGGCGTCCTCATCCGCAGCGTCTTCCGCATGCGGCTCCCCCAGACGGTCCCCGGCTTCGCCAGCACGCAGCTCCTCCAGCCGCTCGACTCGCTCGTGCGGGCGTACGACGCCGGCCGGATCGGCGGCTACGGCGACCTGATCTCCATCGGCGTGCTCGACCCGCGCTGACCGCGCCGGACCGCCGGAGCGTTCCGCTCGCGCCGCCCGGCCGCGGGTGCCGAGCCCGCGCCGCCGCCGTGGACCTCTCCGGCGTGTCAGGCGCGCGTGCGACGCCTCACCAGGCGGATGGCGGAGCGCAGCCAGGAGCCGGCCGGCTCGGCGCCGATGTCGAAGCCGCCCGGCCCCGGGCGGGGCTTGCGGCGGCCGCCGCCGCCGTCGTCGCCTCCGCCATCGTCGTCGTCCGAGTCCCAGAGCGTGCGCAGCCCCAGCCAGGAGACGCCGATCACGAGGACGGCGAAGAGGAGCGTGCCGACGATGAACATGGCGCCGACGGCGCTCGCGGCGAGCGCCGCGCCGGCCAGCGCGATTCCGAGGGAGGAGAGGGAGCGTCGGAACATGGGGACCACCGCGAGGCTGCGAGAAGACGAGGAGCCACGGTCCAAGATAGACGGGCCGGCACGCCGCACAAGCGAGGCGCGCGGCTGCGAGAACCGCGCCGCGGCGGCGGGCGCGATCCGCCGATGACGCGAGTGGCGTCCGGAATCGCCACCGGAGCGGGTGGCGTCCGGGACCGCCGCGACGCGGGCGCGGCGGGCCCCGGAGCGGTGAACCCGCCCGGCGCCCGCCGCTCCATGCCGGGCCCCGGCCGATGAGCCCGGCGCCCGGACGACGAGCCCGCCCGGCAACCGCCCGGCGGGCTCGGCCGTCACGGAACGTTACGGCTTCAGCGTGATCTGGACCGGCTGGGCGCGGTCGGCGGTCGAGCCGTCGCCCACGGCGCCGTTCTGGTTGTAGCCCCAGCAGAAGAACGTGTCCTGGACCGTGGCGGCGCACGTCTGGCTGTTGCCGGAGCCGATCGCGGCCCACTGCTGGCCGGCCAGCACCCGCGCCGGCGCCTGCTCGTAGCTCGTCGTCCCGGTGCCGAGGTAGCCCTTGCTGTTGTAGCCCCAGCAGTACGCCTCGCCCGTCGTGGCGACGGCGCAGCTCTGCGAGTCGCCGCCGGTGATGCGGGAGAAGCGCAGGCCGGCGCCGATGGCGACCGGGGTCGGCCGGTTCTCGCGCGTGCCGTCGCCGAGCTGGGCGAGCGCGCCGTAGCCCCAGCAGTAGGCCTGGCCGGCGGAGGTCAGCGCGCAGGTGTGCTGCTTCCCCGCCTCGATCGACGCGAAGGCGAGCCCGCCGGAGACCTTCGCCGGCGACGTCGCATCCGCCGTCGCGCCGTTGCCGATGCGGCCGTACAGCCCGTACCCCCAGCAGTACGCCTCGCCGGCGGCGCTCAGGCCGCAGGTGTGGGACTCGCCGGCGGTCAGGGCGACGAACGTGAGGCCGCCCGCGACGCGCGCCGGGACCGCGCGGTCGCTCTTCGTGCCGTCGCCGAGCTGGCCGTACGGGTTGATCCCCCAGCAGTACGCCTCGCCCGTGGCGGTCAGCCCGCAGACGTGCCGGTAGCCGGCCGCGATGCTCGCGAACGCCGGGCCGTTCACCTCGGTGATCGGCCCCTTCGTGCTGGCCACGCCGCCGCCCAGGTAGCCCGTGCCCCAGCAGTACGTCTTCCCCGTGGCGTGCAGCACGCAGGTGAACAGCTCGCCGGCGCTGACCTGCACGAAGCGCTTGTCGGGCATGATCTGCGTGGGCGCGAGGATCGCCTGCGCGCCGCCGACCACCGCCTGCCCCGTGTTGTTGTAGCCCCAGCAGTAGACCTCGGCGTCACGGTTCAGGACGCAGGAGTGCCGGTCGCTCGCCGTGGCGATCGTCGGGCGCGGCTTCACCGTGAAGACCACGTTCAGCGTCTTCGGCGTGATGTCCGCCCGCGCGGCGCTGATCCGGACCGTGGCGCTGTAGGTCGCGGCCGGGAGCAGGCCGGTCTCCGCCTTCAGGCTCAGGCTGGCGTTCGTCGCCGTGCCGCTCAGCGTCGCGGTGAGCCACCCCGCGGGGAGCCCCGGCGCGAACGTGACCTGCGCCGCGAGCCCGGTGATCGTGCCGCCCTGCCCGTTCACGCCCACCGACTGCGGCGCCGGGCTGAGCGCGCCCGCCATGCTCTCGATCGCGACGGTCGGGCTCGTGATGACGATCTCCGGGATGCCGACGACGCGCACCGGCGCCGTGCCGTCCTTCCCGGCGCTGCTCGCGACGATCGAGACCTGCCCGACCTTCAGCGCCTTCACCAGCCCCTGCGCGCTCACCGTCGCCACCGTGGTGTCGGTGCTCCGCCACGTGACCGGCTTCGACAGCACCGTCCCCTGCGCGCCCTTCGGCGTGGCCTGGAGCTGCTTCGTCTCGCCGATCGACAGCTCGAGCGTGCTCGGGCTCACGTCCACCGAGGCGACGACGGTGTCCGCCGGCACCGGCGGCGGATTGTTGCCGCCGCCGTTCGGGTTGCCCGTCGGGTCCTTCACGCCCTCCGAGCAGGCCGCCGCGGCGAGGAGCAGCAGCGCGGCCGCGCCGCGCGCCACGGAGAGGGGCCGGCCCCAGCGCCCGCCGCCTCCGATTCGACCAGCGTTCCGGATCGTCATATCGTTCTCCACGTGTATTGGTGTCGGGTCCCTTCGCTCACGGCGCGTAAGGTGGGGGCGGAGGCGATGTCGCACCTGAGGCGGGCGACCCGGGTCGGTTGAACCAGCGCGGTTCTCGCTTGCGCGCCCGCATGCGCACCCGCTTGCGCTTGCGCGCCCGCTTGCGCGCCCGGCTGTTCGGTGGAGGGGGAGAGCGGAGAAGTGGGCGATCGCCGTTTCGCCCACTCTCCCGCTCTTCCGCTCGCCCACTCCGAAGCAAAGCCGGGCGCGGGCGCGCAAGCGGGCGCGCAAGCGTGGAACTGCGAACCGCCGGGCGCGGGCGCGCAAGCGGAAATCCGGACTACTCTTCGAGGAGACCGAATGGCGGACTGGAAGCGGGTGCTGCGGGAGCTGACGGCGGACGTCGAGACGCGCGTGGACGAGGCCCGCGCCAGGGCGCGCGCCCGCCGGACCGAGCGGCGGCCCGCGCGCGTCGCGCCCTACCGCGGCTACGGCGCCGGCGGGCGGGTGCTCGTCCTCGGGCGGGTGCTCGAGGACCCGCCGCCGGAGCCGGCGGACGCGGCGTCGCCCTGGTGGAAGAACCTGGCCGGGACGCTGAAGCGCCTCGAGAGCGACGAGGTGCCGCACGCCCGCGTGCGCGTCGTCCTCCCCGGCGGCGCCGCGCACGAGGTCACCGCGGACGACGAGGGGCACGTGCGCGCCTGGCTCCCCGCCGGCGCGCTCGACCCGGCGACGCCATGGCATGCCGTGCGCTTCGAGCTCCCCGACGAGCCGGCCGCCGCCCCGCCCGCGGAGGGGAAGGTGCTCGTGCCCACGCCGGCGGCGCGCCTCGGCGTCGTCAGCGACCTGGACGACACCGTCGTGCAGACCGACGCCACCGACCTCGTGCGCATGCTCAAGCAGATCCTGCTCGGCAACGCGCACACGCGCCTGCCGTTCCCGGGCGTCGCCGCGTTCTACCGCGCGCTGCACCGCGGCGCCCGCGGCGACGAGGGCAACCCGCTCTTCTACGTCTCCAGCAGCCCCTGGAACCTCTACGACGTGCTCGAGCAGGTGCTCGACATCCACGGCATCCCGGCCGGCCCGCTCCTGCTCCGCGACTGGGGGATCCGCCGCGAGGAGCTGCTCCCGCTCGGCCACCGCGCCCACAAGCTCGCCGCCATCGAGCAGATCCTCGAGACCTACCCCGCGCTCCCGTTCGTGCTGATCGGCGACAGCGGCCAGGAGGACCCCGAGATCTACCACGAGGTCGTCCACCGCCACCCGGGCCGCATCGTCGCCGCCTACATCCGCAACGTCACCCCGGCGGGCGGCCGCGGCGAGGCGATCCGCGCGCTCGCCGAGGAGGTCCTCGCCGCCGGCAGCGCGCTCGTCCTCGCGGACGACACCCTCGCCGCCGCGCGCCACGCCGCCGACCACGGCTGGATCGCGCCGGCGGCGCTGGTGGGGATCGGGAAGGAGGCGCGG
>DASTKT010000182.1:0-8580 GCA_035715725.1 Longimicrobiales bacterium
GACGAGCGCCGGAGCCGGAACGACGCGGTGCATGATCCCCTCCGCGGAACGGGGGAGCGCGACCCAGCCGTCGGGTTTTTGCGTTGTGGTGACTGGCCCGAGATGAAGCCGTTCCAATATGCGGCCGGGCCGGCGCGGGACAATGATCACGTCGGCCCGGTCGGGAACGGAATGGGGCGTCGCGCGAAGGCGCGGAGCTGAACGGATGAGACGCGAAGCGGAAGCTCGCCGGGCGCGTGGACAGGGACGGGAACGGAAATGTGTCACACGGAGGCACGGAGTACACGGAGGGCGGACGGAGGGTTGCCGGGCGGCGGAGGCTCGCCGGGGTGACGCATCATTTTTGATGTCAGATCCGGCGTACGCAGGTGGCCGGCGTGACGCCGTTATCCCCTCGGCGTACTCTGCGCCTCTGCGGTGAAAACGCTGTTATTGCACGTGATGCCGCCCACGACGGCGGGATTCGGCCGCGAGTCGCCCGAGGACGAAGCCGCACCCCGCGTCGCCTCCACCCCCCTTCCACCCCGCACGGCGTTCCCCGACGGCACGAAGCTCCCGGATCGGACGGGTGCGCGCCCGCGGCGCCGGGCGGGGGAAACGCCCCGTCGCGCGTGGCCGTAGTGTCGATGAGGCCGCGGGCGGCCGCCGATCGCCGTGCGGCGCACGGATCCGGCGGCCGCCCGCTCGTCGTCCACAGCTTCGGTGAGCGTGAGATGAACCGAGTGCAGAGCTGGCTCCATCGCTCGCGGAACGGCACGGCGGGCCATGCCGCCGGGAACGGTCAGGCGCCGGGCGCCGGCCCGGCCTCGGGGGCGCCGGCGCGGGCCGGCGCGGCGGCGGACGCCGGCGTCGTCGGGGGCGACGCCGCCGGGAGCGCGCATGCCGCCCGTACCCACGCGAACGGGGATGCGCACGCCCGGGCGGTCGACCTCGGACCGGCGGTCCGGCCCGAGTCGATCACGGTGCACGTGACGGAGCTGCCGGCGGAGGCGGCGGACGGCTTCGGCGCGTTCGAGATCACGAAGAAGACGGACTTCTGGTTCGACCTGGAGGTGGCGCGGCTGGAGCGGGACGCGCGCGAGGAGGCGGTGGCGCAGGCGAAGGCGGGGACGCCGCGCCCCGGCGTAGCCGACGACGCGCTGGCCATCGAGAAGCACCTGGAGGCGCGGGCGGCCGAGCTGTTCCGGCGCTGGGCCGAGCGGGTGCGCACGAAGGTGAGCGACGCGGTCGCGGATGCGGCGCGCCAGGCGGGCGCGCGGCTGCTGGAGTACCGCGGGCGGGTGGCGTCGCTGCGGAAGGCGCTGCGCCGGACGGAGGCGGCGGAGTCGGAGGTGGAGCGGCTGCGCGCGGCGCCGCCGACGGGCGCGGCGAGCCTCGGCTTCACGAGCTTCCTGAAGGGGTGGCACTACTGGCTGCTGATGGTCGTCCTGGTCGGCGTGGACTGGGTGGCGAACGTGCCGGTCTTCGCGGAGCTGGTGCCGCGGGAGCCGGGCGCCGAGGAGCAGTGGGCGACGATCGTCGCCAACTCGGAGCGCTACGGCATCTTCGGCGGGCTCTACCGCGTCGGCGCGCGCATCCTGTTCGCGCCGGACGTCTCGCTGCTGGCGTTCGGCGTGATCGTCTTCCTGGTCTTCCTGGCGCACGTCTTCGGCGAGTCGATGCGGCAGCGGATCGCGATCCGGGAGGAGGACCTGCCGGCGGCGTCGCCGGGGATCCGCTCGCACCGGCGGCAGTTCGTGCTGCCGGCCGCGCTCTCGGGGCTCGGCGTGCTGCTCGTGATCGGCGTGCTGTTCATGGCGCGGGAGCGGATCGAGGCGGCGACGGACCAGCGGCTGCGCGATGCGCAGGTCCAGGTCTCGACGCTCGAGGCGCAGCTCGCGGACGCGCGCGCCCGGCAGGACCTGGACGGCATCGCGCGGGCGCAGCGGCAGCTCCCGGAGGCGCGGACGCTGGTGGAGGAGCGCGGCAAGCGCGCGCAGTACGCGGCCGGCATCGAGGCGATGAACCTGCCGATCCTGGTGCTGAACCTGGTGCTCGTGATCGCGGCGTCGCTCGCGGCGTACCTGGCGAAGGGCGAGACGCTGGAGCAGCGCCGGCTCGTCGACCCGCGGCTGAAGGAGCTGGAGGCGGAGCTGGGCCGGCTGCGGGAGGAGGCGCAGGGGCAGCGCGAGCGGCTGCGCCAGCTCGGCGCCGACATCCTCGACCGGCTCGCGCTCGCCCAGCGGCTGCTGCACGCGCGGCCGCTGGCCGGGTGGGAGGGGAAGGCGCAGCGGCTGGCGGGCGTCGTGCCGCTGTTCCGCGCGGAGAATGCGCGGGAGCGCGCGCTCGATCCGGCCAACATCCTGGCGTTCCAGCGGCCGTCGGCGCTTTCCCTCCCGGCCGTCGATGCGGACGCGCCGCTGGACGCGCCGCCGGAGCTGCTCACGCACGCGGCGGAGTTCGAGCGGCTGCGTGCCGACTGGCTGGAGCTGGAGGCGGGGGAGGCGGCGCGGCACGGGCCGGAAACGGAAGGAGGCGACGTCGCATGACGAAGCGCATCATGGTCCCGGCGCTCCTCGCGCTCGCGGGGTGCGGCGGCGCGGCCGCGAACACGGCGGAGGCCGTGCGCGAGCCGCGGCAGCTCATCGTGGCGGTGGACCTGTCGGGGAGCCAGACGCCGCGCATGCTGGCCGACGAGAAGGCGTTCCTGGCGCAGCTCGTGGACGGGCTCTCCTTCGGGGACCAGCTCGTGCTCCTCGAGATGCACCAGGCGACGACGCACGAGGACGCCCGCCGCTGGGCCGACACGTTCCCCCGCCCGGTCGATCCGACGTTCGTCTCCTCGCGCGACCGCGACCGGCTCGCGGGCGCGCGGGAGGGCGCGCGCTCCGTCGCCGATGCGCTGTTCGACCCGGCGACGGCCGGGAAGGCCATGCACACCGACATCCTCTCGACGCTGCACGTGGCCGCCGAGTACGCCCGCGACGCCGGCGGGCGCCGCCCCACGCTCGTCCTCCTCTCCGACATGCTGCAGTCGGCCAACGGGATCGAGATGGAGGGGCTGCGCCGCATGCCGGACGCGCGCTGGATCGAGCGCCAGAAGGCGATGGGGCTGCTGCCCCGGCTGGACGGCGTGTGCATCGCCGTGATCGGCGCCGACCCGACGACGCCGGCCGGCGTGCGCGTCCGCGATTTCTGGCTGCGCTACTTCGCCGCGGCTGGCGCACGGCTGGACGCGCGCGGCTACCGCGTCATGGCGCCGGACGGGGCGGTGGGGGGGTGCGGCTGAACGGCCGAGTGGGGGAGCGGGGGAGCGGGGGAGTGGGGGAACAACAGACGCCCACTCTCCCGCTCGCCCGCTCGCCCGCTCCGCTGTCCGCCCGCTCCCCCACTCCCCCACTCAGTCTTCCGGCTTCCGCCGCGAGATGAGGCGGCTGCGCGAGCGAGCGCCGCGGGTGGCGTCGTGGGCGCGCTGGAACAGGTACTTCGCGTCGGCCTCGCTCACGCCGTGCGCGGCGGCGCGGTCGGCGAGCTGCTGCAGGTCCGCGGCCTCCTCGGCTATGTCGAGGTCCTCCAGGCACATGGGCGAGGCGGCGAGGGCGGCGCCGAGGTCGCGAAGCATGGCGGCGGCGCCGGCGTCGTCGCCGCGCTCGCGGGCGCGGAGCGCGGCTTCCCGGGCCCGCGCGGCCTGGAGCAGCAGCACCTCGCGCCGGACCTCGGGGTCGACGTGGGCGCCGCCGGCGCGGGACACCTCGATCGGCAGCGCCAGCTCCTCGGCGCTGATCGTGCCGTCGGCGCGCAGGACGGTGGCCTTCACGACGAGCTCCGCGACCGCCATCGGCTCGCTCTCCCCCTCGACCAGGAACTCCAGCAGCAGCGGCTTCGGCTCGCGGGCGTAGAGGTCGCCCAGCTCGAGGCGCAGGCCCTCGGGCGTGTCGAAGGACGGGTAGGAGTGCCACGACGCGGCGAGCGTCGCGCCTGCGCCGGGGCGCACCGTGACGGACACGTTCTGCGCGGCGAGCGTGAGCAGCCCCTCCAGCTCGTGGCCGAAGACCGCGGGCGCCTGGTCCGGCGCCTCGATGTAGTAGGTGTTGCCGCCGGCGGCGTCGGCCATGTCGCGCAGCAGGCGCTCGTCGTAGTCCTCCCCGAAGCCGATCGTCGTGGTCGAGATGCCGGTCTCGTGCGCCCGGGCGCACAGCCCGACGAGCTGCGCCGGGTCCGTGATGCCGACGTTGGCCAGGCCGTCGGTGAGGAGCAGGACGCGGTTGATGCGGCCGTCCGCGCGGCCGTCCGCCACCAGCTCGCGGCCGCGCAGCCAGCCGCCGCTCAGGTTCGTCGAGCCGCCGGCCTCGATGGCCTCGATCCGCTCCGGCAGGTCCTGCTGCGCCTCGCCGGTGGCGGGCGGCGCCACGGTCCAGACGCCGTCGTCGTAGGCGACGACGCTCACCACGTCGTCGGGCGCGAGCCGCCGCACGAGGAACGCCGCCGCCTCGCGCGCGGCCTCCAGCTTCGGGCCCGCCATGGAGCCGGACCGGTCGAGCACGATGCCAAGGTTGACCGGCGCGCGGCCGGCGGCCGGCTCCCCCGCCTCGCCCTCGAGCTTGAGGAGCGCGCGGACCAGCCAGCCGCCGTCCGCGACCGGCTCGTGGTCGAGGAGGATCGTCGTCTTCATCGTCGCCTCCAGGGTGAAGTGGACACGACGCGAAGATAGCGCGGGGGTCCGACAGCCGGGCGCGGCGTGGGTGCGGGGACGGGAACGGAATTGTTCACCGCAGAGGCGCAGAGGACGCAGAGGGCTGCCGGGCGGCGGAGGCTCGCCGGGGGGACGCATCATTTTGTTGATGTCATGTCCGGCGTACGCAGGTGGCCGGCGTGACGCCGTTATCCCCTCGGCGTACTCTGCGCCTCTGCGGTGAAAACGCTGTTGTCGGACGTGCGGCCGCCCGCGGACGTGAGGTCGGGGTGGACGGCCGCGCCCGCGGCGCCGGGATCGAGAGCGGCGCGGCGCGGGCCTAATCCTCCGGCGGCGAGACGCCGATACTCGGAGCATGACTCGAAGGGACTCTTCCATGCGCGAGGCCGCGCTGCTCGGTGTCGGCCTCGGGATGCTCGCCACGCTCGGGCTGCTCGTGGCGGTGACGGATGCGCTTTCGCTGCAACCGCCGGGCTTCCGCGAGCGGGCGGCCCGCGTTTTCGCGCTCGGCGCGCTCGCGCTGGGCGCCTATGGCCTCGAGCGCATCCGGCGCCGAGGCTGGCTCCAGCGCTTCGCGGACACGGCACGGCCCCGCCGGCGCCGGGTGCCGGTGGCGGTCGAGGCGGCGGCGCTGCTCGGATCCGGCGCGGTGGGCGTGCAGCCCGGCGCGGCACCGGAGCGGGCATCGGTACAGGCGCTGATCGAGCCGTCGCGGTTCTGATCGTTCCAACGCAGGGGTATGGCCCCGACTCCGGGGCTCCTCGAAGGGAGGAGCCCCGGCCGGGCCTTGTGCGCGTTGCGCGGCCCGGCCGGAGGGTGGGACAGGACCGATCGTGATCCTGCTGCAGGAAGAGGCATCGGTGGGCTGCCGCCGCTCGTGAGGTCCGCCCTCCCGCGCGGCGCAGATTCCGGCGGAACCGGCCTCCGGGCGTACCGCTCGGCCCGGATCTCCTCGTCGATTCCGTCGCTCGCCATGAACGTTACCTGCGCGCGGCTCGCCGCGCATGGGGAAATCGCACCATGGACATCCGGCGCGGACCCGCGATGCGGCCGTGCCGCGGACGGCACGGGCGAGCCCTCCTGGCGGGTTTCCGCTGGACAGTACCGGCGGTCCCGCCAGACGGTCCTCGGCTGAGCTCACCGGCGGACCCGCGGCGGGCCATCGGCCGGCGCTGTCCGCTCGGGCATACCGGTAAGGAACCCCACACAATCCAACGGAGGCGTCGCCTATGCGAACGGATCCGCGGGTACGTGAAGCCGCGCTCATGGGGATCGGGCTCGGGAGTCTCGTCGCCGTCTGCGCGATGATGGCCATGGCGGCCGTCGTCGGCCTCGACGGCGCGGACTTCCAGCTCCGGGTCACGCAGGTCTTCGCGCTCGGGCTCCTGGCCCTGGCGCTGGCGGGGCTGATCCGTCTCCGGCGCCGGTGGTCGGGGCGGCGCGGCCACGCGCACGGGCGCCGCCGCGGCTCCACGCGCACGGGCGGCGTGGACCCGGACGGGTTCGCCGCGCTTCCGGCGGGCAGCGACGCGGAAGCCCGCGTCGCCCGGCCGGCTGGCACAGAGGCCGGTGAGCACATGGCGCGGGCGGATGGCAGCGACGCCGGTGCGCGCATCGTGCTGCGGGGCGGACCCGGCGCCGACGAGCGCATCGCGCTTCCGGGCAGACCCGGCGACAGCTGAGCCGGGCGAGCGCTACACCGCCCTTGTCGCCCGGCGAGGCGGCCCCCACCTTTCGCGCGCCCGGATCCCGACAATCTGCCGTCCCCTCGCCGGAGCGCGCGCGATGTCCAGGGGAACCGTCCTCGTGGCCGAAGACGCCGTGCTGGTGCGCCAGCGCTACGGCGAGATGCTCCGCGCGCTGGACTGCACGCCGCTGGAGGCGGCCAACGGCGAGGAGGCGGTCGAGCTGGCCCGGACCGGCCATCCGGACCTGATCCTGATGGACCTGCGGATGCCGGTGATGGACGGGTGGACCGCGAAGGACCGGCTGCGGCAGGATCCGCGCACCGCGGCCATCCCGATCCTCGCGGTGACCGCCGTGACGCTCGAGGCGGGCGAGGCGGCGTTCATGGCGCACGGCTTCGACGGCTACGCGCGCAAGCCGATCGGCCCGTACGAGATGATCGAGATCGTGCGGGAATGGCTGGACGACCGGCGCCGGGAGGCCGACGCGGCGACGGCGTAGCCGCGGCGCGAAGCGCCGCGCACGCTGCGCTGTCGTCGCGCCGGAGGCGCGACGCACGCTCGCTGCGCTCGCTGTCGTGGCGCTGCGCGCCACGCACGGTTCCCTGTCGCTCGCCTGCGGCTCGCGCACGCTCGCGTTGCTCGCTGTCGCGGCCCTGCGGGCCGCGCACGCCGTCTGCGCGGCTGTCGCTCGCCTGCGGCTCGCGTACGCTCGCTGCGCTCGCTGTAGCGGCGCTGCGCGCCGCGAGGTGCCGGGCCGCCGGAGCCGCGCCCTCGCACGCTACTGCGGGGCACATGGCGGGGCGCGCTCACGCCGCCCCGCGGTGCCGCCGCCTCCCGTGCTCCGGCATTCGTACCCGTACCTTGCCCGTACCCGTACCCGACCCGTCCACCTGTCGTTCGCCTCGGCCGCGACATGCCCGTCCGGAAGCTCGTACGCCCGCACGACCGGAGGTGTGTCCGTTCTCGCGGCCGCAGGCCGCTACAGCGAGCGGAGCGAGCGTGCGCTCGCCGCAGTCGAGCGACAGCCCGTATCGACGGGCGTGCGCGGCCGCAGGCCGCTACAGCGAGCGGAGCGGGCGTGCGCGGCCGCAGGCCGCGACAGCGCCAGCGTGCGCGAGCCGCAGGCGAGCGACAGGGAACCGTGCGCCGCGCCTCCGGCGCGGCCGTCAGAAGTAATTGACGCTGATCCCCCCATCGACGACGATTGCTGCGCCGTTCGTCCACGTCGACTCGTCCGAGGCGAGATAGACGCCGCACGCGACGATGTCCTCGGGGCGGCCGAAGCGGCCGGTGGGGTTGCGGGCGAGACGGATGCGCTTCGCTTCCGGGTCCTTGAGCAGCCACTCCGTCATGAGCGGCGTCTCGATGGGGCCGGGGCAGATGGCGTTCGTGCGCACGCCTCTCGGAGCGAACTGCACCGCCAGCGAGCGCGTCAGCGCGATGACGGCGCCCTTGGATGCGGTGTACGCGTCCTGCGGCACGCTGCAACCGACGAGCGCGACGAACGAGGCGATGTTGATGACGGAGCCTCCGCCACCGTCGATCATCCGCGGGATCCCGTGCTTGCAGCACAGGTAGATCCCCTTGACGTTGACGGCCAGCGTGCGGTCCCAGACCGACTCCTCCGTGTCGACGACGGAGCGGTCCGCCTCCATCATGATCCCCGCGTTGTTGTACAGCACGTCGAGCCGGCCGTAGCGCTCCACCGTCGCGGCGATGGCGGAGCGCACGTCGGCCTCGCGCGTCACGTCGCAGCGCACGAAGAACGCGTCGCCGCCCGCGGCGCGGGCTTCGGCCGCCGCGCTCTCGCCCCGGTCCTCCGTCACGTCCGCCAGCGCGACCCGCGCACCCTCGCGGCAGAACGCCTCCCCGGCCACGCGGCCCATGCCGCTGGCGCCGCCGGTGATGAAGCAGACTTTGTCTCGAAGACGCATGAGCCCCCCGCTGAACGTTTCCCGGCGAGTCTGTTCCCGCCTCCGCCTCCGCCTCCGGCCGTCCCCGCAGTCGCATTCACATTCGGACATGATGCCCAGCGGGTCGGCTTCGTGGACGCGGATCCACATGGCACCACATCGGAGGCGGAGGCGGAGGCGGGCGCGGAGGCGGAGGCGGGCGCTGGCCGGCGCCTCGGCCGGACGGCGCCTACCCGCGCTCCAAGTACCGCTCCCGCTCCCAGCACGTCACCACCCGATCCGCCTCGCGCTGCTCGACGCGGGCGGC
>DASTKT010000183.1:0-32390 GCA_035715725.1 Longimicrobiales bacterium
GGGGGTGAGACGGCTGGCTGGTGAGGTGGCTTGCGGGTGCGGCGGTGAGATGAGGGTGGTACTTGCGAGACCGGC
The DNA here is from genome assembly GCA_035715725.1 of Longimicrobiales bacterium. Classification (GTDB taxonomy): domain Bacteria; phylum Gemmatimonadota; class Gemmatimonadetes; order Longimicrobiales; family RSA9; genus JADGGV01. Next base: position 76 of record DASTKT010000183.1, read on the forward strand.
GCTGCCGTCGGAGGCGTGGGCGGTGGGTTCGGGCGAGGCGGAGTCGGGCGAGGCGGAGTCGGGCGAGGCGGAGTCGGGCGAGGCGGAGTCGGGCGAGGCGGAGTCGGGCGAAGCGGGGTCGGGCGAGGCGGGTTCGGGCAAGACGGGGTCAGGCGAGGCGGAGCGGGGCACGGCCGGTCGCCCTCGCCAACACTTCCCGCGGACAGAGCCCGATGGTTCCGCGGGGGCGGAGGGCGCCCCCGAGGGGGACGTTCACCGCGCGCGGGCGGCGGTCCCGAGCCCCAGGCGGGCGCGACCGGCCGCGTGGTAGCTGCCGGGCGCAAGCGGCCGTGAGCAAGCGGCCGTGAGCAAGCGGCCGGGAGCGAGTGGCCGGGAGCAAGCGGCCGTGAGGAACCTGCCGTGAGGAACCTGCCGTGGGCAATCCGGCGCGAGGAATCCGCTGCGAGGACTCCGCTGCGACCGCGCCCGGGCCTGGCCGACCGCCGGGGCGCGGCGGGTGCGCTTCGGGATGGTAGAATCCTCGTGGAATCGTTAGGGTCGCCGGGGGCGCTTGGAAAGATGCCATGTCGTTGTGAGGCACGGGAATTGCCCTAGTAATGGCGCCCTCGGGCGTGTGGAAAGAATTGGCAAAAGACGGAGAGGGGGCCGAGTGAGGATCGGAACCGGCGGACGAACGGCCTGGCGACGGTTGTATACGCTCGTCCTGATCGCGGCTGGGGCGGGCGCGGCGGGCGCATGCGATCGGGAGCCGCGCGGCGAGCCGAGCGCACAGATCCGGGAGGTCGTCTCGCAGGCGTCGCGCCCGACGTTGCGCCTGGCGAACGGGGACACGCTGCAGCTGAGTCCGGCCGTCGTCGCGTTCTACCGGGAGCGGGGATACCGGCAGGCGTGGACGGATTACGACGAGATCCTCGGACGGGGCAAGCGGCTGCTGGGGCTGATGGGGCGGACGGAGGCGGATGGGCTCGATCCGGGGGCGTACCGGTACGCCGTGGCGGAGCGGATGGTAATGCAGGTCGAGGAGGACTCGCTGAAGGAGTCGCAGGAGCCCGGGCAGATGTCGCGCGTCGACATGGCGCTGTCGGAGGTCTTCGCCCGGTACGCGAGCCACCTCGCCAGGGGGACGGTAGACCCGAAGGAGTCGGGACTGGACTGGCGGATTCCGCCGGACACGGCGCCGGTGGGGCGGCTGCTGCGGGCGGCCGCGAACGACGAGGATCCGGCGCGGCTGATCGCGGGACTGCGGCCGACGTCGCCGGAGTACCGACGGCTGCAGGAGGCGCTCGCGCGCTACGAGCGGATCCAGGCACAGGGCGGCTGGCCGACCGTGCCCGCGAAGACGACGGTGAAGGTGGGGGCCTCGGGCGTCGGTGTCGGCGCCTTGCGCGCGCGGCTGATCGCGGAGGGCGACCCGGTCGAGAAGCCGCTGGCGGAGGCGGGGAACGCATCCCCGAACAGTGTCGACCGCAGGTTGCGCGAGGCGCTCGAGCACTTCCAGCGGCGACATGGCCTGGACGCCGGCGGCGGGCTCGGACCGCAGACCGTCGCGGCGCTGAACGTACCCGTCGAGCAGCGCGTGCTGCAGCTCAAGCTCAACCTGGACCGGTGGCGCTGGCTGCCGCGGAACCTGGGGCAACGCTACGTGCTGGTGAACGTCGCCGGCTTCGACATGGACGTCGTGGACGGCGGGAAGGTGGTGATGAACCAGAACGTGGTCGTGGGTCAGCAGGGGTGGGAGACGCCGATCTTCCGGGACACGATGGAGGCGATCGAGATCAACCCGACCTGGACGGTGCCGCCGAGCATCGCGGAGAAGGAGATCATTCCGGCGATCCAGCGGGACCCCGGCTACCTCCAGGCCGAGAACTTCGAGGTGCTTCGAGGCGGGCACGCGGTGGGCGGCTCATCGATCAGCGCGGCCGCGCTGGCCAGCGGCGACGTGGTGATCCGCCAGCGGCCGGGCCCGAAGAACGCGCTCGGCCAGGTCAAGTTCCTGTTCCCGAACAAGGACGACATCTACCTGCACGACACGCCGGCCGACCGGCTCTTCTCGGAGAGCGACCGCGCGTTCAGCCACGGCTGCATCCGGGTCGAGAAGCCGGTCGAGCTGGCCCACCTGATCATGAGGATGGCCACGGACGTGCCGCCGGAGCGCTTCGAGCAGCTCCGGGCGACCGGGGAGACGCACGACATCCGGCTCGCGCGGCCACTGCCGATCTACATCCTGTACTTCACGTCCTGGGTCGAGGACGACGGCTCCGTGCGGTTCTACCAGGACGTCTACCGCCAGGACCGGCAGCTCGACGAGCAGGCGCGGGAGAAGCTCGAGCGCGTGGCGGCGCGGTAGCCCGCCGCGACACCGCAGCCCGCGGCGCGCCGCAGGCGGGTGGCAGCCGGAACCGCCTGGCGACCCCGGCGCGAACGGCGAGACGGGCGCGCCTGGTAACCCGGGCGCGCCTGGTAACCCGGGCGCGAACGGCGACCCGGGCGCGAGAATGGCGACCCGGAGCGCAGATGGCGACCCGCGCGGACGGCGACCCGCGCGGATGGTGACCGGTGGTCTGCCCGTGCGCGCACCCGGCGCGACGGTCCGGTCCGCTCGCGCCCGCCGCTGGCCCACCGGAACGGTCCTCTCCGGCGCCCGACCCGCCCCGCCTTCCGCCGCTCCCGGCTACCCCAGGCGGTTCCGCAGCAGCGACTTCACGACCTCCGGGTTCGCCTTCCCGTCGGTCTTGCGCATCACCTGACCGACGAAGAAGCCGAGCAGGCCGAAGCGGCCGGCACGGTACTCGTCGACCTTCGAGGGGCTCTCGCCGATGGTGGCCTCGACGATCGGCCAGAGGACCTCGGGGTCGCTGATCTGCCGGAGGCCGCGACGCTCCATGATCTGCGCGGGGTGGCCGCCGCCGGCCGCCATCTCGGCGAGGATCTCGCGGGCGGCGGTGCTGGAGAGCGTGCCCGCCTCGACGAGCGCGACGAGGTCGCCGAGCTCGGGGCCGGCGAAGCCGAGCTCGGAGGGAGCGCGCCCTTCACCGGCGCGCGGGAGCTCGTGGATCACCCAGTTGGCGATACCCTTCGCGCTTGCGCCGACGGCGCGGGCCGCGTCGAAGAGGTCGGCGGTGGCGCGCTCGCGGGTGAGCAGGTCGGCCTCTTCGGCGGAGAGCCCGAGGTCCTCGGTATAGTCTCGGAAGCGGATCTCGAGCTCCGGCGATCGCGGCCGGGCCACGGCCGCGGCGCGGGGCGCCGCCTCGGCCCCGCGCCCCGCGCGGGTGGGCTCGGCCGGCCGCGCCGGCGCCTCACGGCGCCCCCCCGCCGGCGCCTCACGGCGCCCCGCCGCCGGCGCCGCGCCCGCCCCAGCGCCCGCCCCTCCCGCGGCAGCCCCCCGCTCGGCACCGCCTCCCGCACCCGCCGCCCGCGGGGCCGCCGGTGCGCCGGCCGCCGCCGGCCTCGCCTCCGCGCCGGCGCCGCCCGCGCCCGCCGCCCCCTTCGCCCAGGTATCGCGCAGCGTCACGGTGCGGTTGAAGACGAGGCCGCCCTCGTCCGAGCCGGCGGGGTCGAGGTAGAAGTAGCCGAGGCGCTCGAACTGGTAGCGCGAGCCGAGCGGGTCGTGCTGGATGCTGGGCTCGACGCGCGCGTCCTCGATGACGACCAGCGAGTCGGGGTTCAGGAACTCCTTGAAGTCGGCGTCCGTCGCCTCGGGGTCGGGGACGGTGAAGAGCCGGTCGTAGAGCCGCACGGTGCAGGGGAGGGCGTGCGGCTCGGAGACCCAGTGGATCGTCCCCTTGACCTTGCCGGCCTCCTCCTCGGCGATGCGGGAGCAGCGGAGGAGGACGACGTCGCCGGCGTCGTCGCGGACGACCTCGTCGCAGCGGATCACGGGGCCGTGGCGCAGCCGGACGGCGCGGCCGGGCGCGAGCCGGAAGTACCCCTTCGGCGGCTCCTCCATGAAGTCGGTGCGCTCGATGAGCAGATTACGGGAGAACGGGAGCGCGCGGGCGCCCTCGCGCGGCACGTCGTGCGGGAAATAGGGCGCGTCGAGCCAGCGCACCTCCCCTTCGGGCACATCCGTGAGCTCGACGCGCAGCGGCCGGAGGACGCAGAGCACGCGCGGCGCGCGCTGGTTCAGGTCGTCGCGGATCGCGTACTCGAGCTTGCCGATGTCGACGCGGCTCTCCGTCTTGGCGACGCCGATCATGTCGCAGAAAGCGCGGATCGCCTCGGGGGTGACGCCGCGGCGGCGCAGCCCGGCGATGGTCGGCAGGCGCGGGTCGTCCCAGCCGCTCACGAGGTCGTTCAGCACGAGCTGGAGCAGCTTGCGCTTGCTCATGACCGTGTAGTCGAGGTTCAGCCGGGCGAACTCGTACTGCCGGGGATGCGTCGACACCGGCGCGTTCTCGACGACCCAGTCGTAGAGCGGACGGTTGATCTCGAACTCGAGCGTGCAGAGCGAGTGCGTGACGTCCTCGATCGCGTCCTCGAGCGGGTGCGCGTAGTCGTAGAGCGGGTAGATGCACCACTCGTCGCCCTGGCGGTAATGCGACGCGTGCCGGATGCGGTAGAGGATCGGGTCCCGCAGCAGCATGTTCGGCGACGCCAGGTCGATCTTCGCGCGCAGCACGTGCGCGCCGTCCGGGAACTCGCCGGCGCGCATGCGGCGGAACAGGTCGAGGTTCTCCTCCACGGACCGGTCGCGGTACCGGCTCGGGCGACCCGGCTCCGTCACCGTCCCGCGCAGCTCGCGGATCTCCTCCTCCGTCGACGAGTCGACGTACGCCTTCCCCTCGCGGATCAGGTGCTGGGCGAACCCGTACATCTTCTCGAAGTAGTCGGACGCGAAGTACAGGTCGTCGCCCCAGTCGAAGCCGAGCCAGCGCACGTCCTGGATGATCGACTCCACGTAGGCGACGTCCTCCGTCTCCGGGTTCGTGTCGTCGAAACGGAGGTGGCAGCGCCCGGCCGGCACCTCCTCGGCGATGCCGAAGTTCAGGCAGATCGACTTCGCGTGCCCGATGTGCAGGTAGCCGTTCGGCTCGGGAGGGAAGCGCGTGACCACCCGTCCGCCGTGCGTGCCGGCGCGCAGGTCCTCGGCGACGATGGCGCGGATGAAATCGACGCCCGCCGCGCGGCCGCTCGGGGCGGCGCCTTCGCTCGCAGGGGGCTCGGAGGTCGTGGATTCGGGGCTCATGGCTCGGCTGCTCTCGTGTGGTGCCGGACGTACGGGTCGGCCGCCCGCGACGTCGGAGCGGCCGCTGCCACCGTGAAGATACCCGGCGCGGCGGATCGTGAAAACCGCGGGACGCGGGCGCGGAGCCCATACATACCCCCGCCGCGGCCGCCGCCCAGTGCACCTCGGCGAGCGCCCCCGCCCGCGACTACCCGCCGCCCGCGGCCGCGCCGCCCGTGCCCGTCTGCCCGTGCCCTTCCCCCGAACGTGCCCGCGCCCGGCGTCTCACCCCGCCTCCTCCACCCGGAACATGATCGGCATCACGACCCAGACCGGCACCGTGTGGTCGTAGTTCTGCGCCGGCCGGAAGCGCATCCGCTTCGCCACCTTGAGCGCCGCCCGGTCCAGCGAGCGGAAGCCGCTCGACTTCTTCAGCTCCCACTTCAGCGCGTGCCCCGCCTCGTCGATCAGGAACCACATCAGGACCTGCCCGCCGATCCCCATGTTCTGCAGCCCCAGCGGGTACTCCCGCAGCAGCGCGCGCCGGATCTCGTCCCGGTTCATCAGCTCCGGCGGGAGCGTGTAGGGCGTGAAGATCGGCTCGCCGTCCGCGAGCCGCTCGGCCGTCGGCCCGATCCGCTCGCGCAGGATCTCCGCCGCCGACACCGCCCCGTCCGGATACCCCGCGTCCCCGAAGTCCGCCTCCGCGAACGGGGAGAGCTGTGCCGGCGCGGGAGGCGGGACCTCCGCGGGCACGACGGCCGGCGGCAGCATCTCGACGATCCGACGCAGCTCCGCCTCCGCCGTCCGCGCCGCCACCCGAACGGCATCCGCCGCGCCGGTCCGGAGCTCCCCCGCCCGCGGGACCGGCGCCGGCGGCACCAGCCGCAGGTACGTCACCACTTCCGCCTGCATCGGCGCCGGCACGCGGACCGCGCCGTGCGCCACCACCGTCGCGAGCAGCACCGCCCCGGCCACCGCCCCGTGAAGCGCTACGGCCGCCACCGTCGCCGATGCGCTCCCCCGGCGATCCCACACCGGGCGCGAGGCCAGGAGCTGCTCGAAGAGCGGCCGGACCGCCCCGCCCGCCGCCACCCCGTGAGCCACCGCCATTCCCCACCTGCCCTTCCGGGGACGACCCGTCGCCCGGCCCGTCCCGCATCCTCGATCGTCCCACGGACGGCCGCCCGGCCGTCCCCGCGCGGTGGGGCAACGTGCGTGCCGCGCATCGTCTAACTGTTTCCGTGGAGCGGATTTGCCGGAATTGCATCACTTTCCGTGGCCCGCCCCGCGCGGCGGCGCGCGCGGCCGCCCGGCGCCGCGCCCCCGACCGCGGGCGCGAAAAAAGGGTCGGACGCCCGCGGCGCCCGACCCCTCCTCGTTCGTGCGACGACGCGCTCACGCGTGGTCGGACCGCCCCCGCTTCGCCTCCACGAGCGACGGCGTCGGCCGGGCCTCCGTCGCCGGGATCGTGAAGTAGAACGTGCTGCCGGCGCCGGGCTGGCTCTCGACCCAGACGCGGCCGCCGTGGGCCTCGACGATCCCCTTGGTGATGGCGAGGCCGAGGCCGGCGCCGCCGCGGCCGGTGCGCCGCGCCTGCCAGAACCAGTCGAACAGGTGGGGCAGGTGCTCGGCCGGGATGCCGGTGCCCGTGTCGGCGACGGAGCAGGCCACCTCGCCGTCGCCGGTCGCGGCTTCGACGGTGATGCGGCCGCCCGCGGGGGTGAACTTGATGGCGTTGCCGACGAGGTTGGAGAAGACCTGGACGAGGCGCTCGCGGTCGGCGAGGACGACGAGGGGGCGCGCGGGCGTCCGGACGTCGAGCGCCAGCTCCTTGCCGACGGCGAGCGGGCCCATGAGGCCGGCGACCTCGGCGAGGATCGACTCGAGCGACTCGGCGCCGCGGTCGAGCGCGAGGTGGCCGGCCTCGAGGCGCTTGACCTCGAGGAGGTCGGTGACGAGGCGCTCCATCTGGGCGGCGGACTGGCGGATCCCCTCGAGGTACTCCCACGGCTCCTGGCCGCGCTGCTCGGGGGGGAGGTGTTTGAGCAGCAGCCCGGTGCCGATGCGGATCGCGCTGAGCGGGTTGCCGAGGTCGTGGGAGACGACGGCGAGGACGTCGTCGCGGGCGCGGACGGCCTGCTGCGCCTCGCGGTAGAGGCGCGCGTTATCGACGGCGAGCGCGGCGCGGAACGCCAGCTCCTGGGCGAGGGGGACGTCCTCCTCGAGGTGGAGGGAGCCGGAGCGGTAGAAGCCCATCGCGCCGACGGTGCTGCCGCGGGCGAGGAGGGGCACGACGATGGCCGAGCGCATGCCGAGCGTGCGGAGCAGCTGGAGGTGCTCGGCGTCGCTGGCGATGGCCTCGAGGAGCCCCTCGGGGGTCTCGGCGATGAACTCCGGCTCGCCGGTCTCGAGCACGCGCAGCGCGGGGTGCGCGCGGTGGGATGCGTCGATGGGGAAGCGGGCCAGGCGGTCGAGCAGCTCCTGGCGGCGCGGGTCGGCGTGGGCACCGGCCACGCGGCGCGCCGAGCCGTCCTTGGCGGCCACGTAGACGACGCACCAGTCCGCGAGCGTCGGGACCGAGAGCCGCGCGATGGCGGCGAGCGTGGTCTCGTAGTCGAGGGAGGCGGCGAGGAGCGCGCCGGAGCGGGCGAGGAACGCCTGCGCCCGCTCGAGGCGCTTGCGCTCGGTGATGTCGCGCAGCACCACGGTGTAGATGTGGCCCGACGCGACCTGGAGCTGCGAGATCGACGCTTCCGCGGGGAACTCCTCGCCGTCCTTGCGGCGTCCCGAGATCTCCCGGCGGTCGCCCATGCGCCGGGCCGGGACGCCGGACTGCCCGAAGCTCCGCACGTGGTGCTGGTGGGCGGCGCGGAATCGGTCCGGGAGCAGGAGGTCCAGCGGCTTGCCGAGCGTCTCCGCCTCGGTGTAGCCGAAGATCTCCTCGGCGCCGCGGTTGAAGTGGATGATGCGCTGGTCGTCGTCGATGGAGATGATGGCGTCGGAGGCGATGGAGACGATGCCGGCGAACTTGGCCTCCGAGATGCGCAGCGCGCGCTCGACGGCGCGCGCCTCGGTGACGTCGCGCGCCTCCTTGATGATGGACTCGACGTGGCCCTGCGCGTCGCGGACGGGCTTCAGCGAGCAGTCGACCACGACCGTGCGGCCGTCGGCGGCGTGGTGCTCGGTCTCGAAGCGCACGAACTCTCCGCGGGCGGCGCGCGCGAGCGCGGCGCGCAACTCCGGCTCCTGGCTGGCGTGCCACCAGGGCGCCTCCCAGAACGGCCGGCCGACCACGTCCTCGCGCTTCGCGCCGGCCAGCTCGAGCGCGGTCCGGTTCGCCTCGAGCAGCGTGCCGTCCGGAGCGAGCAGGCCCATGTACTCGAAGGCGCCCTCGAACGCGGCGCGCACGAGGCGGTCGGTCTGGCGGGCCGCGCTCGCGCGCCGGGGCGTGGGCTCCGGCGGGTTCGACGATCTGGCCAAGCGGATGTCGGGTTCGAGGGTGTGGTGTCGGGCAAACGACTACAAGCCCGTAATGAATTATACCGTCGCGCGCGCCAGGGGTTCAATCGAAAGCCCCGCGGGGCCGGTCGGGCTCCGCGGGGCTCGTCGTGGGCTCGGCGCCCCGGTACGCGTGTCCGGGCGAGCGCGCTACTCCGCCTTCAGCAGTCCGGTCTTCAGCGCGAAGCGGACCAGCTCCGAGCGGTGCGTGAGGCCGAGCTTCTCCATGATCCGCGAGCGATACGTGTCCACCGTCTTCGGCGAGATGAACAGCTTCTCGCCGATCTCGCTGGAGCTGAAGCCCTCGGCGGTGAACGCCATCACGTCGCGCTCGCGCTCGGTGAGGCGCTCGAGCGGATCGGCCTCGTGGGGCGCCTCGCGCTGCACGCGGTAGCCCTTGAGCAGCAGCCGCGCCGCCGACGGGTAGAGGAAGACCTCGCCCTTGGCCACGGTGCGGATCGCGTGGCTGAGGTCCTGGTCGGCGCTCGTCTTGTGCACGTAGCCGGAGCCGCCGGCCTCCAGCACCGGCAGCAGGTATTCCTCCTCGGCGTGCATCGTCAGTACCAGCACCTTGGAGCCGAGCGCGAGCGCGTTGATCTGCCGCGTCGCCTCCAGCCCGTCCATGCCCGGCATGGACACGTCCATGATGATCACGTCCGGCTTGAGCGACTTGGCCCGCTCGACCGCCTCCTCGCCGGTCCCCGCCTCCCCCACCACCCGCATGTCGTCCTCGGCGTTCAGCAGCGCCTTGAGCCCGGCTCGCAGCACGGCGTGGTCGTCTACCAGGAGGATCCGAATGACATCCGACATGGCTCAGCTCGCGGAGTTGACGGGGATCTCGACGCGGACCGTGGTGCCCGCACCCGGCGCGCTCTCGACGTATACACGGCCACCGACGTACGTGGCCCGTTCCTGCATGCCGAAGAGGCCGAGCCCCGTGTTCTTCGAGCTCATCACCTCGCCGACGGAGAAGCCGCGGCCGTCGTCCTCGACCACCGCGCTGACGGACGTGGGCGTGCGCCAGACCCGCACGCGCACCTGCCGCGCGCCGGAATGGCGCGAGGCGTTCGAGACCGCTTCCTGCACGATACGATACAGCGCCAGCTCGCCCTCGGGGGAGAGTGCGAACGGTCCGCCGTCGGCTTCGACCGAGACCTTCGCCCCGCCCATCTCCTCGACGTTGCGCGCGTGCGAGCGGATCGCCGCCAGCAGCCCGAGCACGTCCAGCGCCGGCGGGCGCAGCCCGCGCGCGTACATGCGTACCCGCTCCGTGGCCTCGACGATCGACTTCCGCGTCCCGTCCAGCAGCTCGTCGCGCAGCGCCGGGTCCTTCGCCGCCCGCGCGATCTGGAGCTGCACGGCCAGCCCGGCCAGCACCTGCGCCGTGTCGTCGTGCAGCTCGCGCGCGATGCGCTTGCGCTCCTCCTCCGCCGCGTCCTGCGCCCGAACCGCCACGTCCCGCAGGCGACGACGGTAGTGGCCGAGCCCGTCGAGCATCGTGTTGAACGCGCGGATCACCCGCGCCATCTCCTTGTCCGCCAGCGGCGAGAGCGGCACCCGCGTGTCGAGCTCGCCGACGCCCGCGTCCGCGGTGGCCCGCTCCAGGTCGTGCAGCGGCGCCAGCGCCACCTTCAGGATGATGGCGTTCACGGCCACGCTCACCAGCGCCCACGCCGCGACGAGCGCCAGCACGGGCTCCAGCAGCGACTCGCTGACCGCCACCCCGAGCGCGTGCGCGACCAGCATCGTGCCGAGCGCCGCGCCCAGCGCCGCGATCGCGACGTTGGCCAGGAGGATCTTGTAGAAGAGCGGAAAGCGCAGCAACGGCCGCACGACCCGCCGGAGCACGCCCTCCCGCTCCACCTGGTCCTCCCTCCGCTCGCGCACGGGCGAATCGATCTCGTTGCTCCAAAGCCGGACGGTAGCCATGCCAGAAGGTACCGGCGCGTGGGGAGATCCTCTGCCGGGGAGCGGCTGAAGTCGTGTCGGGAAATCCCCTACGAGGCCTCCGCCTTCTGCGAATCCCCACACAGAATCCGCCAGCCTCCGACACCCCGCGCGAGAAACCTCCGACAGATCGGCCGGCTGGCGCGGTCTAGCTTCGGGTCGCAAGGAGGGGTCGCGTCGGCGGGGACGGCGGCCGAGGAGGCTTGCCGCGGTGTCGTGGCTACGCGGGCACCCACGTTGCGCCCTCCGCTCCGCCGCCGCGGTGACCCTCTCTGGTTCCTGAAGGCTCCAACGTCGAGGTGATGCATGTACCGGCGGGTTGTGGTCGCGACCGACGGAACGTCGACGGGCTGGGGAGCGGTCCGCTTCGGCGCCGCGCTGGCCCGGCAGACCGGCGCGGAGATCCACGCCGTCGCGGTGTTGGAGCCGCTCGTCTCGACGGGAGGCCGGCTGCAGGCGCAGCTGCCGCACGCGGGCGAGCTGGACCGGGCACGGGAGGACGAGCTGCACGGCCGGGTGCTGCGGCAGTTGCAGGGGGCGCCGGGCGCGGCCGCGTGGCCGCTCGAGGTTCGCCGCGGGTGGGCGGGTGGGGCCATCGCGCATTTCGCGCGCGATCTGCGTGCGGACCTCATCGTCATGGGCCGGCCCTCGCGCTCGGCGCGCGTCTCGAGCGGCATCCCGCTGGCCGCGGAGGTGCTCGGGCTGAGCGCCACGCCCGTGCTCGCGGCCGTGCCGGACCTGGCGGGGCTGCCCAGCTCGGCCGTCGCCGCGGTGGATTTCGGCATGGCCAGCGTCGAGTCGGCGCGCTACGCGCTGGGCGTGCTCGGCACTCCGGCGACGCTGCGCCTCGTGCACGCGGCGCCTCGCTTCGACTTCCCGGCGGCGCTCCTCTGGGGGTGGAACGAAAGTTACAGCCGGGAAGCGCCCGCGGAGCTCGAGCGCCTCGCCGCGAGCCTGGGCGCCGGTCCCGACGTCGAGATGACCACGGAGGTGGCGCAGGGCGACCCGGCCGGCGTGCTCCTCAGCCGCGCCGCGGGTGGCGCCGCCGACCTGCTCGTGCTGGGCGGCCAGGGCTACCTCTACCGCGGCCGCGTCCTGATCGGCGGCATCGCGCCGACGCTGCTGCGCGCCGCGCCCTGCTCCGTGCTGCTCGTGCCGCCCGCGGACGCCGCGCCACAGCAGGGCATGGACAGCGCCGCGCTGGCCGCGTTCGCGCAGCAGGCGTGACTCGCGCGCGCCCCGGCGCCCGCGGCAGTCCGCCGCCGATCGCGACCCGGCGTGCACCCGGGCTCGCCCGTTCGCGGGAGAACGCATGACCTCCGCTCGAGCCGTCCGCTTCCGGGAGCTGGAACGCCCCGAGATCGACGGGATCCTCGCCCGCAACCGCATCGGCCGCATCGCCTACACGACGGGCGAGGACGTCTTCATCGCGCCCGTCCACTACGTCTACGACGACCCCTGGATCTACGGCCGCACCACCCGGGGCGAGAAGCTGGCCGCCACGCGCGCGCACTGGCGCGTGGCCTTCGAGGTCGAGGAGGTCGAAGGCCCGCTCGACTGGCGCACCGTCGTCGTCCGCGGCGGCCTCTACGTCTTCGAACCCGAGGGGAGCGACTCCGACCGCGAGGCGTGGGAGCGTGCGCTGCGCGCGCTGCACTCCGTCTTCCCCGAGGCGTTCACGGACGCCGACCCGGTTCCGTTCCGCAGCGTCCTCTTCGGCATCGCCGTGCAGCACGTCACGGGGCGGGAGGCGCGCTCGGGGTGAGAGGACGGATCAACAGCGTTTTCACCGCAGAGGCGCAGAGCACGCAGAGAACGACCTGAGCCGGGCGGCGCCGGGTCGTCGTACCGGAAGCATCCTCGTTCGGGGGGTGACCGGTGGAACGAAGGTCACCGGTGCAACCGCTTGTCGAGGTGGACCCGCGTTCCGCCGGTCACCGGTCCACCCCGATGTCCCGCTCCGGCGTCGGAGCCGGCCTACCTCCGATTCCAACTTCAAGAGTCACTGCGTCCGCCGCGAAGGCCGCGCTCCGCCAGCTTCCGCCGTTCTCGGTGCGCTCTGTGACTCTGTTGTGAAATAGAAGTTCGTTCGCTCGCCGACGAGCGTTCGTCGCCCGGCTTTCCGTTGCCGGCCCGCCGCCGTCAGGAGATTCCTGACAACCGCCACCGCCGCTTCCCCCTGCGGGGAATCCTCCGATCTCCGACAGAAATCCCGCCGCCCGGGCGCTATGCTGGATGACGGCGGCGGGTCAGGTGCGCCGCCGCGCAACTCAGCCCGGAGACCGCGATGTACCGCTCGATCCTGGTGCCGCTGGACGGCTCGAAGTTCGCCGAGCACGCGCTGCCGTACGCGCTCGCGCTGGCGGGCCAGTCCGGCGGGCGGCTGCGACTGGTGCAGGTGCACGAGCCGCCCGTGCCCATCGAGTTCGCCGCGGAGGTGCCGTCGGCGTTCTACGAGGACGAGACTACGCGGGCGCTGGAGTGGGAGTCGCTGCAGGAGGTGGCGACGTCGCTTGCACGGGAATGGGGCGTGGCGGTGACCCCGCGGATGCGGGAAGGCGAGCCGGTGACGGCGCTGGCGCGGGAGGTGGCCGAGAGCGGCGCGAGCCTGGTGGTCATGAGCACGCACGGCCGCGGTCCGCTGGCGCGGGCGTGGCTGGGGAGCGTGGCGGACGGGCTGCTGCGGACGGTGCGCGTGCCGCTCCTGCTGGTCCGGCCGCGGAACGGGGCGGTCGAGCTCGCGCCGCACGCCGGCTTCCGCAACATCCTGGTCCCGCTGGACGGCTCGTCGCTGTCCGAGCGGGTGCTGGAGCATGCCGTGCCGCTGGCGGAGGCGAGCCGGGCGCGGCTCACGCTGCTCCGGACGGTGCCCGCGTCGGTGCCGGTGCCCGCGCCGTACGCCTACGTCGGCGGCGCGGCGGCGGAGAGCGACGCGGTGGTCGGCCAGTTGCGCGAGGAGGCGCAGCGCTCGCTGGACCGGGTGGCCGGCCGGCTGGGGGTCGCGGCCGAGTGCGTCGTGACGGCGGCGGCCTCGCCGGCGGAGGGGATCCTGGATCATGCGAAGCAGACGGGCGCGGACCTCATCGCCATGTCGACGCACGGCTACGGCGGCTTCGCGCGCATCCTCCACGGCAGCGTGGCCGACAAGGTGATCCGCGGCGCGGGCACGCCCGTGCTGGTCGTGCGCCCGGAGCGGGGCTGAGCCGTGGCGCGCACGATTCCACTTCCGCTCCCGGCGGCGCGCGGCCGCGAGTCGCTGGACGCGGTGCTGCGGCCGAGCACGATCGCGGTGGTCGGCGCGTCGCGCTCGCGGGACACGATCGGCCACAAGGTCCTCTCGAACCTCGTGGAGCACGGCTTCGGCGGCGCCGTCTACCCGGTGAACCCGCGCGCGGCCGCGATCCGCTCGATCAAGGCGTACCCGACCGTCTGCGCGGTGCCGGACCCGGTGGACCTGGCCGTGGTGTGCGTGCCGAAGGAGCACGTGCTCGAGGTGGCCGAGGACTGCGGCCGCGCCGGCGTGAAGGGGCTGGTCGTGATCTCGGCCGGCTTCTGCGAGGTCGGCCCCGAGGGCGCGGAGCGCGAGCGCGCGCTGCTGCGGGTCGTGCGTCGCCACGGCATGCGCATGGTGGGCCCGAACTGCATGGGCGTGCTGAACGCCGATCCGCGCTACTCCATGAACGCGACGTTCGCGCCGGTCATGCCGCCGTTCGGCCGCGCCGGCTTCGTCTCGCAGTCCGGCGCGCTCGGGCTGAGCGTGCTCGACTACGCCCGCGAGTACGGCATCGGCATCTCGCAGTTCGTCTCGGTCGGCAACAAGCCGGACGTCAGCGGCAACGACCTGCTCGAGTACTGGGAGGAGGACCCGACCGTCGACGTCATCCTCATGTACGTCGAGAACTTCGGCAACCCGCGCCGCTTCCTCGACATCGCCTCGCGCATCACGAAGCGGAAGCCGATCGTCGTCGTGAAGTCGGGCCGCTCCGCGGTCGGCGCCCGCGCCGCCAGCTCCCACACCGGCGCGCTCGCCGCCAGCGACCTCGCCGTCGGCGCGCTCCTCGACCAGGCCGGCGTGCTGCGCGCCGCCTCCATCGAGGAGCTGTTCGACACCGCGATGGCGTTCGGCTGCCGCGCCCGGCCGCGCTCGCGCCGGACCGCGATCGTGACGAACTCCGGCGGCCCCGGCATCCTCGCCGCGGATGCGCTCGAGTACCGCGGCCTGGACGTGGTCGACCTCTCCCCCTCCACGACCGAGGCGCTGCGCCCGCTCTTCCCGCCCGAGGCCTCGCTCCGCAACCCGCTCGACATGATCGCCTCGGCCACGCCCGCCGGGTACCGCGCCGCGCTCACCGCGCTCCTGGGCGACGACGGCGTCGACGCCGCGCTCGCGATCTTCGTCCCGCCGCTCGGCGTGCGCCAGGAGGACGTGGCCGAGGCCATCGTCGCCGCGGCGGCGACGCGCCCCGAGAAGCCCGTCCTTGCCGTGCTCATGGGACGCGAGGGGCTGCCCGCGGGACGCGCCGAGCTGCACCGGGCGCAGGTTCCCGCCTACATCTTCCCCGAGTCCGCCGCCCGCGCGCTCGCCGCGCTGAACCGCCAGCGCGAGTGGGCCGAGCGGCCCGTCTCGCGCCCGCGCCCGCTCGCCGGCGTCGACGCCGCCGCCGGCCGCGCCATCGTCGAGCGCGCGCTCGCCGAGGGCCGCTCCTCGCTCCGCACGCCCGAGGCGCTCGACCTGCTCGCCGCCTACGGCATCCGCATCGCCGGAATGCGCGTCGCCACGAGCGAGGACGAGGCCGCCGCCGCGGCCACGGCGCTCGGCTTCCCCGCCGTCATGAAGGTCGTCTCCGGCGACATCGAGCACAAAACCGACGTGGGCGGCGTCGAGGTCGGGATCTCCGGCCCGGACGACGCCCGCCGCGCGTACCGCGAGATGCTCGCGCGCGTCGGAGCGCGCGTCCCCGACGCCCGCATCGAGGGCGTGCTCGTGCAGCGGATGGTGCGCGGCGGCATCGAGACGATCGCCGGCCTCAGCCGGGACCGGCTCTTCGGCCCGCTGCTGATGTTCGGGCTCGGCGGCATCTTCGTCGAGGCGCTGCGCGACGTGGTGTTCCGCGTCGCGCCGATCGGCACGCTCGACGCCGACGACATGCTCTCCGGCATCCGCGGCGCCCCCGTGCTCCGCGGCCTGCGCGGCCGCCCGCCGGCCGACCGCGCCGCGCTCGCCGACGCGCTGCTCCGCCTGTCGCAGCTCGCGCTCGACCTCCCGGAGGTCCAGGAGCTGGACGCGAATCCGCTCCTCGCCTTCGAGGACGGCGTCGTCGCGGTGGACGCGCGCGTGCGGGTGGAGAGGGCGGGCAAGTAGGCGGCCGCGCGCGGCGCCGGGGCCGCGGGCGGCCTCACGTCCAACGAACATTCACCCCAGAGCACACAGAGCACACCGAGCGGGCGACCGCAGCGCGCCGGCAACACGCCAGCCGCCCGCGCACGCCGGAGATGACATCCAAGGATGGTGCGTCGCCCCGGTCGGTCTTCGGCGCCCGGCGAGCGTCCGTGCCCTCCGGGTGCTCCATGGTGAGAGGTTTCCGTTCACCCCCCCGCCCCCCCGATCTCCCGGATCTGCGCCGTGTGCCGCGCCTCGTGCCCGCCGATGAACACGATCCAGCCGTAGAGGTCGAGCGGCCCGAGCACCGGGTGCGGCAGCACGACCTCGCCGAGCGCCAGGCCGTCCGCGGAGACGACGACGTCCCGCAGCACGGCGCGCGCGGCCTCCAGCCCCGCGAGCGCCGCTCCCGCGTCGCGCACCCCGGGCGGCCGCACCGTCTCCGACGCGGTCACGGGCCGGCCCCGGTCGCGCAGCCGCTCGAGCACCGCGGGATCGAGCACCGAGCCGGTCGCGGTCTCCGCGCCGAGCCCCGCCTCCCGCGCCGCCGCGAGCCGCGCGGCCACGACCTCTGTGATCCGCGGCTCCACCAGCGCCAGATGCTCGAGCACCTCGGCCACCGACCAGCGGTCCTCCGCCGGCCGGACGCGGCGCTGCGCGGCGGGCACTTCCTCCACCGCCCGGCGCAGGTCGGCGCGCGTCGAGTCCAGGTAGCGCAACAGTTCTTCGATGCGAACGTGCATGATGATGCTTTCCTCCGTAACGGATGACCTCCCGATCCGGCGCGGATGCTCGCCGGCGGCGCCACCGGCCGCAACCCGCGCCGCCCCGGCGCGCCGCGTCCCCATCGCCGTGGTCCCGGGCCCGGACCCGGCCCCGGACTCGGCCCCGGACCCGGCCGTGATTTCCCGGTCCCGGACCCGGCCGTTGCTTCCCGGCCCCGGTCCCGGCCGTCGCCGCCGCCCATACGGGAATTCCCCACATCCATATCCGTTATTCCCCCGCGCCGGTTCCGGGGCGTCCCCCACAGCCGCCGCCGCGGGGCGGGTCTAGCTTTTCCCCACGCCGCCGCGGGGAGCGCGCGGACCCGCCCGGCCATGCGGCCGGCCGCGCTCCGCCGCGTGGTGCCACGAGATCCCGGGAACGGAGCCCATGGACGACACGTCGCTCACCCCCACGGACGCCCCGCCGCTCGCGCCCCGCGGCGCCCGGCCCGAGATGGCCGCGGTCGACTTCGACCAGGCGCCGTTCCTCGTCATCTGGGAGACGACGCGCGCCTGCGACCTGGCGTGCAAGCACTGCCGCGCCGAGGCGATCCGCAGCCGCAACCCGCTGGAGCTCTCGACGGAGGAGGCGAAGGCGATGATGCGGGACGTCCGTCGCTTCGGCCGGCCGCTCTTCGTGCTCACCGGCGGCGACCCGCTGAAGCGCCCGGACACCGTGGAGCTGGTCCGGTACGGCGCGTCGATCGGCCTGCGCATGGCGATGACGCCGTCCGGCACCCCGCTCATGACGCCGGAGATCCTGCGCCGGCTGCGCGATGCCGGGCTGTCCCGCCTCGCCGTGAGCCTGGACGGCTCGACCGCCGAGATCCACGACGCGTTCCGCGGCGTGGCCGGCTCCTACGCGTGGACGATCCGGATGCTCCACGCCGCGCGCGAGCTCGGCCTCACCACGCAGGTCAACACCACCGTCAGCCGCTACAACCTCGCGGACTTCGACGACCTGGCCTCGCTCATGACCGGCCTCGGCATCACGCTCTGGTCCGTCTTCTTCCTGGTCCCGACCGGCCGCGCCCGGCCGCAGGACGTGGCCAGCGCGGACGAGTTCGAGCAGGTCTTCAACCGGATGTACGACCTCTCCCGCACCGCGCCCTTCGACATCAAGAGCACCGCCGCGCCGCAGTTCCGGCGCGTCATCCTCCAGCGCCAGGTCGACGAGCGCCGCAGCGGCGACCGCCACGACGCGCCGCAGCCGCTCACCGCCGGCATCGGCTTCTCGCTCGCGGACGGCGTCGGCCGCGCCAAGGGCGTCAACGACGGCGACGGCTTCCTCTTCATCAGCCACATCGGCGAGCTCTACCCGTCCGGCTTCCTCCCGATCGCGCTCGGCAACGTCCGCAAGGACGACCTCGTCGACGTCTACCGCAACCACCCCACGTTCCGCGCGCTGCGCGACCGCGACCGGCTCAAGGGGAAGTGCGGCGTCTGCGAGTATCGCGACGTCTGCGGCGGCAGCCGCGCGCGCGCCTACGCCGCCACCGGCGACTGGCTCGAGTCCGAGCCCTTCTGCGCCCACGTCCCCGCCCGGTACCGCCGGATGGTGGAGAAGGGCGAGGCGGAGCCGGTCGAGGAGTACTTCCGCAAGCGGTCGCGCATCCCGCTGCCGGTGATGGCCCCGGCGGAGTAGCGGGGGTTCGCGGGCGTCCTCTCGTGACCGGGCGCCCCCGACACCCCCTCCGGCAATCCCCGACAGCCGCGCGCCCGCCGCGGCCCAAAGGTTCCGGTATGACCCCCGGTGTGCCCGGTCCATCGGCCCGGCCCGAGCCCGCACGGGCCGGGCGGGACGCCGCGCCCCCTGAGCCGACCATGGCGGAGCCGACCCAAGCCGCGCCCACCGCCCGCCGCTGGATCCTTCTGCCGGCCACGGCCCTCGCGTTTCTCGCGGTGGGCGGCGCGCTCCGGCTGTACGCGCCGACCGCGGGCGCGAGCAAGCCGGTCCTCTTCGTCGGGCTGGTGCTGACCGGCGCGCCGCTCGTGGTGCGCACGTTCATCGGCGTGCTCCACGGCCGTCTCGCCGCGGATGTGGTCGCCGCGCTGGCCATCGCGACCGCGGTGGTGCTGGTGCAGCCGTTCGCCGGCCTGATCATCGTGCTGATGCAGAGCGGCGGCGAGGCGCTCGAGCGCTACGCCGAGGGGCGAGCGTCCCGGGCCGTGCGCGAGCTGGAGGCGGCCGCGCCGCGCATCGCGCACCGGTGCCACGGCACCGCGATCGAGGACATCGACGTCGACGCCATCGCCGTGGGGGACCTGCTCCTGGTCCGCCCCGGCGAGATGGTGCCCGCCGACGCCGTCGTCGTGGAGGGCCGCTCCCACGTCGACACGTCCCGCCTCACCGGCGAGCCGGTGCCGGTCCGCGCCCGCGCCGGCACGCACCTCCCCAGCGGCAGCCTGAACGAGGAGGGCGCGATCACGGTCCGCGCGCTGGCGCTCTCGCGCGAGAGCCAGTACGCCCGCATCGTCGAGCTGGTGCGCACCGCGCAGGCCGGCAAGGCGCCGCTCCAGCGCGTCGCCGACCGCGTCGCCGTCTGGTTCACCCCCTTCACGCTCGCCGCCTGCGCCGTCGCCTTCCTCCTGAGCGGGGAGGCGACGCGCGTGCTCGCGGTGCTCGTCGTCGCCACGCCGTGTCCGCTCATCCTGGCCGCGCCGGTCGCCATCATCGGCGGGATCAACCGCGCCGCGCGCTGCCACGTCATCGTGCGCCGCGGTGCCGCCATGGAGGCGCTGGCCGGCGTCGACGTGGCCGTCTTCGACAAGACCGGCACGCTGACCGTCGGCCTCCCCGAGGTCAGCCACGTCATCACCGCCGACGGCTGGACGCAGGACGACGTGCTGCGCCTGGCCGGCGCCGTCGAGCAGCGCTCCGGCCACCTCGTCGCCCGGGCCGTCGTGCGCGCCGCCCGCGAGGCCGGCCAGCCGATCGCCGCCGCGACCGACATCCACGAGGCCGCCGGCCGCGGCGTCACCGGCCGCGTCGACGGCCGCCGCGTCACGCTCGGCGCGCTCGGCTACGTCCGCGAGCAGCACGACGACGCCGCCGCCGACCTGGAGCCCCTCGAGCCGGGAACGGCCGGCCTCCGCGCGTTCGTCGCCATCGACGGCCGCGGCGCCGCGATCATCACCTTCTCGGACCGGATCCGCCCCGGCCTCGCCGACGTCTTCCGCGAGCTGGCCGGCCTCGGCATCCGCCGCAAGCTGATCCTCTCCGGCGACCACGAGCACAACACGCGCGCCGTCGCCGACGCGCTCGGCATCGACGAGTTCCGCGGCGACATGAGCCCCGCGGACAAGGTGAGCGCCGTGCGCGACCTCGTCCGCCAGGGCCACCGCGTCGTCATGCTCGGCGACGGCACGAACGACGCGCCCGCCCTCAGCGCCGCCACCGTCGGGATCGCGATCGCCGGCCACGGCGGCGGCGGCATCAGCGTCGAGGCCGCCGACCTCGTCATCCTCAGCGACGACCCCGCGCAGATCGTCTCCGCCGTCCGCATCAGCCGCCGCGCGTTCCGCATCGCCCGGCAGAGCATCGGCGTCGGCATGGGGCTGAGTGCCCTGGCCATGCTCGTCGCCGCGCTCGGCCACATCGAGCCGGCGGTCGGCGCGCTCCTCCAGGAGGGCATCGACGTCGCCGTCATCCTGAACGCGCTTCGGGCCGCGCGCTAGCCGCGGTCGGGGCGACGCGTTCCATCCCACCAACCCGAAGCGCCGCACATCTTTGCGGGCTTCGGCCCCCTCCATTACATTGTGAGGCGGTCTCCCCTGCGCCGGCCGCTGGACCGGCGCCGCACCGCCCCCTTCCCATCCCTCGAGCGTGCGATGAGGCACTCGCAGGACCGCGAGCCCGCGACACCAGCGCCGGCGGCCGACGCTTCCGCGTGCACCACCGCCGGCGACGCGCCGCGGGCGGGCACCCCGGCGCGCGCATCCGAGCAGGCCGCCGGCGCGCTCGCGGCGAGCGAGGTGTTCCGCGTCTCCTTCGAGCACGCCGCGATCGGCATGGCCATCGTCGGCGTGGACGGCCGCTGGCTGCGCGTGAACCCGGTGCTGTGCGAGCTCCTCGGCTACGCGGCCGAGGAGCTGCTCGACCGGCGCTTCCAGGACATCACGCACCCGGACGACGTGGCGCGCGACCTGGCGCAGGCGCGCCGCCTGCTCGCCGGCGAGCGGACGTCGGACCAGATCGAGAAGCGCTACATCCGCAAGGACGGCCGGATCGTCTGGATGCAGCGGACGGCGTCGCTCGTGCGGGACGCGGCGGGCGAGCCGCTCTATTACGTCTCCCAGCTCCAGGACATCAGCGAGCGGAAGGCGGCCGAGGCGGAGATCCGGCGCTACCGCGCGCTCGTGGAGCATCTGCCGCTGGTCACCTACGAGGTGCCGTTCGACGCCGCCGGCCGGACGCAGTACATCAGCCCGCAGGTCGAGGCGCTGCTCGGCTACCGGCCCGAGGACTTCCGCGTCCGGCCGGAGCTGTTCTTCGAGCGGCTCCACCCGGACGACGTCGAGGCGGTGCAGGCGGCGCTCGCCCGCAGCCGGAGCGAGGGCCGGCCCGTCGCCGTCGAGTACCGCATCCTCGACCGCGACGGCGGGGTGCACCTCATCCGGGACGAGGCCGTGGTGCTGCGGGACGCCGACGGCCGGCCGCTCTCGCTCCAGGGCTTCATGCTCGACATCACGGACCGCGGCCGGGCGCAGGCGGCGCTGGCCGCGTCCGAGGAGCGGTTCCGCGCGCTGATCGAGAGCTCCTCCGAGGTCGTCACGATCATCGCGGCGGACGCCACCGTCCTCTACAACAGCCCGGCCCTCGAGCGCGTGCTCGGCTACACGCCCGACGAGCTGCTCGGCCACGACGCGCTCGAGCGGATCCACCCCGACGACCAGCCGCCCGTCCGCCAGGTCCTCGGCGAGCTGCTGGCCACGCCCGGCGCCGCCGGCACCGTGGAGTACCGCTACCGTCACAACGACGGGTCCTGGCGGACGCTCCAGTCGCGCGCCGTGAACCGGCTGCACCATCCGTCGGTCGGCGGCATCGTCGTCAACAGCCGGGATGTGACCGAGAGCCGCGCGCTCGAGGGGCAGCTCCGGCAGGCGCAGAAGATGGAGGCGGTCGGCCGCCTGGCCGGCGGCGTCGCCCACGACTTCAACAACCTGCTGACCGGCATCAAGGGCTACGTCGCGTTCCTGCTCGCGGACCTCCCCGAGTCGGACGCCCGGCGCGCGGATGTCCGCGAGATCGAGAAGGCCGCCGACCGCGCCGCCGGCCTCACCCGGCAGCTCCTCGCCTTCAGCCGCAAGCAGGTGCTCCAGCCCCGCATCCTCGACCTGAACGCCGCCGTGCTCGACCTGCGCACGATGCTCCAGCGCCTGATCGGGGAGGACATCCAGGTCGATACGCGGCTCGAGCCGGGCCTCGGCTCCATCGAGGCGGATCCCGGCCAGATCGAGCAGGTCCTGCTGAACCTGGCCGTCAACGCCCGGGACGCCATGCCGGCCGGCGGCCACCTCGTCATCGCCACGAGCGAGGTCGAGCTCGACGAGGCCGAGGCCCGCCGCATCGGCACGCCCCGCCCCGGCCCCTACGTCGTCCTCTCCGTCACCGACACGGGCTCCGGCATCCCGGCCGACGCGATCCCCTTCGTCTTCGAGCCGTTCTTCACCACGAAGGAGCCGGGGAAGGGCACCGGCCTCGGCCTGAGCACGGTCTACGGCATCGTCACGCAGAGCGGCGGCAGCGTCACCGTCGACAGCCGCCCGGGGCACGGCGCGGCGTTCCGCGTCTATCTCCCCCGCGTCGCCGAGCCCGCGGCCGAGGGCCCGCCGCCCGCCGCCGCCGGCCGCGCGCACGTTGGCGCCGGCACGATCCTCCTCGTCGAAGACGACGCCGCCGTGCGACGGCTCGCGCGACGCATCCTCGACGGCGCCGGCTACCGCGTCCTCGAGGCCGCCGGCGGGGCCGAGGCCATCCGCCTCACGCTCGACGCCGCCGCCCCGCGCATCGATCTCCTGCTCACCGACCTCGTCATGCCGCAGATGAGCGGCGTCGAGCTGGCCCGCAGGCTCACCCGCCGCCAGCCCGACCTCAAGGTCCTGTTCATGTCCGGCTACGCCGCCGACACCATCGAGCGGCAGGGCGCGCTCGGCCCCGACACGCCCTTCCTCGAGAAGCCGTTCACGCCGCCGGGCCTCACCCGCGCCGTGCGCGAGGTGCTCGAGGCCCGCTGGCGCGCCGATTCACCCCTGGAGTTCCCGTCATGAGCCAGCGCCTTCTCATCGTGGACGACGAGGCCATCGTCCGCTCCGCCTTCGAGCGCTACCTCTCCGCCTCCGACTACGTCACGACCAGCGTCGAGAGCGCCGAGAGCGCACTCTCGTGCATCGCCGCGTTCCGCCCCGACGTCGTCCTCACCGACATCCGCATGGGCGGCATGGACGGCCTCGAGCTCACCGAGCTGCTCCGCGAGCGCGACCCCGACATCGACGTCATCGTCGTCACCGGCGCCGAGGACATGCAGCTCGCCATCCGCGCCATACGGGCCGGCGCCTACGACTACCTCGTCAAGCCCGTCGACTTCGACCACCTCGGCACCGTCGTCGCCCGCTGCGTCCGCGACCGCGCCGCCGAGCGCCGCGCCCGCCGCGTCGCCCTCGCCGCCGACCCGCCCTCCCCCGAGAGCGTCGGCCTCATCGGCCGCGACCCCTGCATGGTCGACGTCTACAAGCTCATCGGCGCCGTCGCCGGCACCCGCGCCCCCGTCCTCATCCAGGGCGAGACCGGCACCGGCAAGGAGCTCGTCGCCCGCGCCATCCACGCCCACTCCGCCGAGAGCGCCGAGCCGTTCCTCGCCGTCAACTGCACCGCGCTCCCCGAGACGCTCCTCGAGTCCGAGCTCTTCGGCCACGTCCGTGGCAGCTTCACCGGCGCCGTCGCCGACCGGAAGGGCCACTTCGAGCTCGCCGGCTCCGGCACCATCTTCCTCGACGAGATCGGCGACATCTCCGCCGCCTTCCAGGCCAAGCTGCTCCGCGTCCTCCAGGAGCGCACCTTCATCCCCGTCGGCGCCGAGCAGGTCCGGCGCACCGAGGCCCGCGTCATCGCCGCCACGCACCGCGACCTCGACCAGCTCGTCCGCGACGGCCTCTTCCGCGACGACCTCTTCTTCCGCCTCAAGGTCGTCGAAGTCGACCTCCCCCCGCTCCGCGACCGCCGCGGCGACATCCCGCTCCTCGTCGAGCACCTCCTGCGCCGCATCTCCGGCAGCGTCGGCAAGGAGATCCGCTACGTCCCCGACGAGGTCATGAAGCGCCTCGTCGCCTACGACTGGCCCGGCAACGTCCGCGAGCTCGAGAACGTCCTCTCCCGCTCCGCCATCCTCGCCCGCGGCTCCGCCCTCGCCCTCGAGCACCTCCCCCCCGAGGTCGCCGCCAGCGCGCGCGCCCGCCCGGCCGCCCGCCCCGGCGATGCCCTCGCCGACGTCGTCGCCGCCCACGTCCGCGAGGTCCTCGCGCGCACGAACGGCAACAAGCGCCAGACCGCCCGCCTCCTCGGCATCTCCCGCTCCCGCCTCGATCGCCTCCTGGCCGCCTCCGACGCCGTGGCCCCGGAGCGGGACAGCGACGGCCCCATTCCGTGACCGAATCCGCGCCGCGCGGTCCGCGACGCGCGGCGTAACCGCGAAGCCCCGCAACGAATTCCATCGCGCCCGGCTCCTGGCCCGCGCCGTGCGAATGCTGCCCCATCCGGCGCGCGCCACACCCGCGCCCCGCCGCCGCACGACGCAGCCATGGAGCAGCTCGATGAGCCGACGCCGGCACATAGCCTCCAGCGGGGTCCCCATCCGGGCTTCCGCCCTGGCGTACGCATCCCTCGCCCTTCCGGTCCTGGCGGACCTCCTCGGGGGGGGCGGCGAGCGCGCCGCGCTGCTGTGGCTGGTCGCGCTGGCGCCGGTGCTCGTCCGGGCGCGGCGCGGCGGGATGACGGGGGCGCTTCAGGCGCTCGGCGTCGCCGCGGCGCTCTTCGCCGGCGTGCGGGCGGCGTGGGCGGTGGCGGGTGCGGCTCCGGCGGGCGCGCTGGCGCTGCCGGTCTTCGCGGCGGTGCTGGCGGCGGGGCTCGGGATCGGCTGGCTGGCGGAGCGGCTGCACCGGGAGCGTGCGCTGGCCAGCGAGAGCGGCGCGGACGTGAGGCTCGTCGTGGACGCGGCGGGGCGGCTGCGCCACGTGTCGCCGTCGTTCGAGCGGGTCCTCGGCCATGCGCCGGCGGAGGTGCTCGGCCGGCGGCTCGCGGAGTTCGTGCGCGAGGCGGACGCGGAGGCGCTCTGGTCGGTGGGCGGCGCCACGCCGGGCGATGGCCGGCCGCTCGAGCTGTCGTTCCGGCATCGCGACGGCGGCTGGCGCGACCTCGAGGCGGTCGCGCGTGACCTGCTCGAGGACCGCTGGGTCGCCGGGATCGTGCTGGACTGCCGCGACGCCACGGCGCGGCACCGGGCCGAGGCGCAGGCGCTGCTGCAGCAGCGGATGGACGCGTCGGGGCGCCTGGCGGCCGGCGCCGCGCACGACTTCAACAACCTGCTCACGGGGCTGATCGGCCACGCGCGGCTGCTGCTCGGCAAGCTCGGGCCGGACGACCCGCGCCGCGGCGACGCGGAGCAGATCCAGCTCGCGGTGGAGCGGGCCGCGCAGCTCGTGCACCGGCTCCAGGCGTTCAGCCGCCAGCAGGTGCTGCGCCCCGAGGTGCTGGACCTGAACGCCGTCGTCTGGGGCCTCGACATGGCGCTGCGCGGCACGGTCGGCGAGCGCGTCGAGGTGGCCACGCACCTGGTCGCGGCGCTCGGCCGGGTGAAGGCGGACCCGCGCCAGCTCGAGGAGGTGCTGCTCGAGCTCGCGGCGAACGCGCGCGACGCCATGCCGGCCGGCGGCACGCTCGAGATCCGCACCGCCGACGTCGAGCTCGACGAGGAGTTCGTCCGCCAGTACGCCTACCCGGTGCAGACCGGCTCGTACGTGCTCCTCTCGCTGAGCGACACGGGGGAGGGGATCCCGCCCGACGTGCTCCCCCACATCTTCGAGCCGTTCTTCACGACGAAGGGGCCGGGGAAGGGGACCGGTCTCGGGCTCAGCTCCGCCTACGGCGTCGTCAAGCAGTCCGGCGGGTACATCTGGGCGGAGAGCGCGGTGGGGAAGGGCACCACGTTCCGCGTCTACCTCCCCCGCGTCGAGGAGCAGCCGGCGGACGCGCCGCCGCTCCCGGCCCTCGACGCGCCCGCCGGCCGCACCGCGACCGTCCTCGTCGTCGAGGACGACGAGATGGTCCGCACGGTCGTGCGTCGCACGCTCCTCGAGGACGGCTACAGCATCCTCGAGGCGCCGAACGGGCCCGACGCGCTCTGGATCGCCGAGGACTACCCGCACGCCATCGATCTTCTCCTCACCGACATCGTCATGCCCGGCATGAGCGGAATCGACCTCGCGCGCCGCCTCGTCGCGCAGCGCGCCGACACCCGGGTGCTGTTCATGTCCGGTCACACCGAGGAGGCCGTCCAGGCGCCCAGCGTCTTCGGCGCCGAGACCGCCTTCCTCCCCAAGCCATTCACGCCCGAAGGCCTCTCCCGGGCGATCATGGAGGTGCTCAGTGCATCCGGCTCGACTGCCTGAGCTCCGCTGCCCGGAGTCGTTCGCGGACCCCGCCGGGCCGCGCATCCTGATCGTCGACGACGACCGTGGCGTGGCCGACGTCCTGGCCCGCACGCTCGGCCGCGCCGGCTACGCCCACGTCCAGACCCACACGGATCCCTGGACCGTCGTCGACGCCTACGTGCGCTTCGAGCCGGACCTGCTCGTGCTCGACCTCCACATGCCCGGCCTCGACGGCTTCGGCGTTCTCGAGCGGCTCCGCCCCGAGATCCCCGCGTTCACGTTCCTCCCCATCGTCGTCCTCACGGGCGACGACGAGCCCGCCAGCCGCCGGCGTGCGCTCGCCGCCGGCGCCGCCGACTTCGTCGTCAAGCCGTTCGAGGAGGTCGAGACGCTGCTGCGCATCCGCAACCTGCTCACGACCCGCTCGCTCCACCTCCAGGAGCGGCGCCAGCACCAGGAGCTCGAGCAGCGCGTGCAGGAGCGCACCCACGAGCTGCAGGAGGCGCAGCTCGAGATCCTCGAGCGCCTCGCCCTCGCCGCCGAATACCACGACGACGTCACCGGCGACCACACCCGCCGCGTCGCCGACGACGCCGCCGACCTCGCCCGCGAGCTCGGCCGCCCCGACGCCGAGGTCGAGCTGATCCGCCGCGCCGCGCTCCTCCACGACGTCGGCAAGATCGGCATCCCCGAGGCCATCCAGCGCAAGGAGGGGCCGCTCACCGCCGACGAGTTCAGCATCATGAAGCGCCACACGCTCATCGGCGAGCGGATCCTGGCCGGCAGCCGCTTCCCCGTCCTCCAGATGGCCCGCGAGATCGCCCACTGCCACCACGAGCGCTGGGACGGCCGCGGCTACCCGCGCGGCCTGCGCGGCGAGGAGATCCCGATCGTCGCCCGCATCGTCGCCGTCGCCGACGTCTACGACGCGCTCACCCACGAGCGCCCCTACAAGGCCGCCTGGACCCCCGCCGCCGCGCTCGCCGAGATCCGGCGCACCGCCGGCATCCACTTCGACCCCGCCATCGTCGAGGCCTTCCTCCGCCTCCGCGCCCGGCGCGAGCGCACCGCGGCGTAGCCCGTCCGCCCGCCCGTTGAATCCGCCGGCACGGGAGCGTACACTCGTGTCGAGCGCTCCTCTCGCCGACCCCGGAAGCCATCGCCCGTGCGACGCCACCACCCCATCGTCCGCATCACCCATTGGGTGAACGTCCTCGCCCTGGCCATCATGGTCGCGAGCGGGCTCCGGATCTTCAACGCGTACCCCGCCTTCGCGCGCCGCGGCGAGGGGTTCTGCTGCTATCCGCTCGAGGGGAAGATGATCCCGGCCAAGCTCACGTTCGGCGGCTGGCTCGCCGGCGCGCGCAACTGGCACTTCGCCATGATGTGGCTGCTGGCGCTGAACGGGCTCGTCTACGTCGCCTTCATCTACCTGCACGGCGAGTGGCGCGACCTCGTGCCCCGCCGCGGCGACCTCCGCGACGCCTGGCAGATGGTGAGGTTCTACGCCTTCGCCCGCCGCGACCACCCGCACCAGGGGAAGAACAACACGCTGCAGAAGCTGGCGTACTTCGCCATGCCGCTCCTCGGCGCCGCCGCGATCCTGACCGGGCTCGCCATCTGGAAGCCGGTCCAGCTCGCGCTGCTGACGGATGCGCTGGGCGGCTACGTCTGGGCCCGCTACTGGCACTTCCTGGTCATGCTCGCGCTCGTGCTGCTGACCGCCGTCCACGTCTTCATGGTCCTCAGCGTCGACCCCTACTCGCTCCGCTCCATCACCACCGGCGGGTGGAACCCGCGCCTCTCCCCCGAGGCCCGCAACGCCCGTCCGTTCTATCACCTGCTCCCGCGCTGGGGCCGGCCGGCGTCGGCGACCGGCGCGCCGCGGGCCGGCGCCACCGAGCCGCCAGCCGGCCAGTCGCCGCCCGGCGGGGAGACGCCCGGGAAGCCACCGACCGGCGCAGCGGCGCCCGCGGAGCCGCCGGCCGCCGCGCCGCCACCGACCCGCCGTGCGTCGCCCGGCGCGTCACCGCGCGACGGCGCCGCGGGGCCGGACCCGGCGAGCGCGCCGTCCAGGCACGGTCCGCCCACCGACGCCGGCTCGGCCGGAGCCGCGCCACGCCCCGGCCCCGACGAGCCCCCCGCCGGCGACGACCGCACCCACCCCGCCGGCGGCCCCGCCCCGGAGGAGCGCTGACATGGATCGACGGAGCTTCCTCTCGCTCGGCAGCGCGTCGCTCGCCGCCGCGGTGGCCGCCGCCTGCAATTCCGACGGCCCCCGCGCCGCCGGCCGGCTGCTCCGCTACGCCGAGCACCGCAACGAGGGCGTCGAGCGCGCGCTCTTCCGCCACACGTCCATGGACGAGGCCGCCACGAGCCGCCTGGCCGGGCCGGCGTTCCCCAACTACTACGTCTCGGACCGCGTGCCGGTCTGGGACCCGGCCGTGCGCGGCGCCTGGACGCTCGAGGTCACGGGTGCCGTCCGGCGCCCGATGCGCTTCACGCTGGACGAGTTCGCGCGCCTCCCGAGCGTCACCCACCGCGTCAACCACTACTGCGTCGAGGGATGGACCGCCGTCACCGAGTGGACCGGCGTGCGCGTGAGCCGCCTCGCCAAGCTCGTCGGCGCCCGCCCCGACGCCGGCTACGTCGACTTCCAGTCCTTCGACAAGGACTACCACGAGAGCTGGGACATCGAGAGCGCGACGCATCCCCAGACGCTGATCGCCTACGCCTGGGAGGGCCGCTTCCTCGGCCCCGCCCACGGCGCCCCCGCCCGCCTGCACTCCCCCGTCAAGCTCGGCTACAAGAACGTGAAGTACCTGACCCGGATCGTCTTCCTCCCCGAGCGCAACGGCGGGTACTGGAGCGACCAGGGGTACGAGTGGTACGCGGGAACTTAGCGGGCGGGCTGGGCTTACGAACGGATGCTTTTCACAGGGAGCCTGGGAGTTCGGGAGAACGGCAGCGGGGTGGCGCGGGGCCGACGCATCACGCCGGGAAGCCGCATCCGAGGGACGCCGGCTCCGACGGCGGATCGGCGAGAACGAGCAGGCCCGGTCAGCCGCGAATCCCCGGTCCCGGCCACGGCACCGGTGACTCGCGCCCCGCGGGTCCAACTCGAAAAAAAGGGGTTGGACCGGTGGTCCTGGTTCCACCGGTCCAGCTCGAAGAATGAAGTCGCACCGATAACCCTCGTTCCACCGGCCCAACTGAAAAAGGATGTTTCGGAGCCGACGAAGCCGCGTCGCCCGGCCGCCGTTCTCCGCGTACTCCGTGCCTCTGCGGTGGACAAATCCGTTCGCAGGCCGACGCCGCTGCGCCGCCGCCGTTCTCCCCTGCTCCCAAGCTCCCTGTGAAATCAATCCGTTCGTACGCCCGCCCTACCGCGTCTCCTCCCCCGGCCGGTACCGCTCCACGGTCCCCTTATCGACCTCGGGCGCCAGGAACAGCACCTTCTTCAGCTCCCCCCGGGCGAACATCGCCGCCTGGTCCGCGTGGTACGGCGAGTCCTCGCGCGCCGACTCGCCGTACGCCAGCACCGAGTACGCCCGCGGCTGGTCGCCGAACTCGACGGCGAGGATCCAGCCGTCGCCGCCGACCGCGCGCAGCTTGCCGTCCGGGTCCTCGCGGTACTGCAGCACGCGGAAGCAGCCGAGCGCGCCGGTGCACCCGCCGACCGGCACGTCCACGTTGCCGACCCGCACCCGGTGCACGTCCCCCCAGGCGACGTCCCAGGCGCCGAACCGCTGCTTCGTCGCCTCCACCGCCTCGGCGAACGCCGTGGCTGCCCGCGCCGGGTCGGCCAGCCCCCGCGGCGTCGCCGTCGGCCGCTCCGGCGACCACGGCTCCCGGTACAGCGCCTTCTCCCGCGACGTCGCCACGCCGCTGCTGTTGATCGCCGCGCCCGCCGCGTAGCGCCGCCACCACTCCTCGAACAGCACGCCGCCGCGGCTCTCCGGCGCCACCGTGTTGTCCCACTTCTCGATCAGCGCGAGCGCGGCGGCGACGTCGCCCGTCGGGTTCGTCGCGCGCACCGCCGCCACCAGGTCGGGCTTCACCCGGTCGGCCAGCAGCATGCCGTAGTCGTGCTTGCGCCGGATCACGTCCTCCAGGCTCAGCTTGTCCTTCCCGCCCACGAGCTGGATCGCGTGCTGGCTGCGCAGCCCCAGGCTCGGCGCCGGGAAGTTCGCCGGGAAGCGCTCCGGCTTCAGCACCGCGTTCAGGTTCGTGAAGTGGAACGGGTCGTTCTCCTGCTGGATGTAGCCGCCCTTCGGGTTGCGGAGCTGCGGCAGCGAGTCGAACGGCACGAGCCGCGTCCACACGTCCGCCGTGCGGTGCGCCGGGATCGCCGCCGTGTCGCCGCCCGGCGCGTGCGGGATCTCCGGCACCGTGCCGTTCCAGACGTAGAAGATGTTGCCCGCGCGGTCCGCGTACGTGAAGTTCGACGTGCCCCGCGCCAGCATCCGCATCCCGTCCTTCCACTCCTCCAGCGAGCGGGCGCGCATCATCTTCAGGAACTGCATCCCGCCGCGGTAGTCGCCGTCGCCCGCGGTCCGCTCCACGTAGATCTTGCCGCCCTGCCGCAGCACGACCGGCCCGAGAGGCGATGTCCAGAACTCCCGCGTCTCGGTGCCGACCGCGTCGCCGTTCGCGTACTCGATCGTCACCTCCTCGCGCGTGAGCGGCACGGACGCGCCCTCGAACAGGTAGTGGTCCGGCCGGGTGGGGTCGGCGTCCAGCTCGTAGACCTCGTCCGGGTCGGGCGCGTTGTTCGTCGTCGCCCACCCCAGGTCCCGGTTGAAGCCGCCCACCACGCTGAACGGGCCGCCGATCCGGAAATCGCCGTAGAAGTCGAGCACGCCGGGCACCGTCACCTGCGCCTCGTAGTAGCCGGCGTCCCACGAGAGGTGCGGGTTGCGCAGCAGGATCGCTTTCCCCGACTTCGTGCGGCTCGGCGCCAGCGCCCACGCGTTCGACCCCTCGTCCGCGTCCGAGCCCTGCGGCGTCGCCGCCGCCCGCGCGCGCGCCCGCGCCCCGCCGCCCGTCAGGTGCTGCACCACCCGCCGCGCCCGACCCGCCGTCGCCAGCTCCACGTCCCGCGCCGCGACGTCGTAGGCGCTGAACTCCGGCTTCAGCCACGCCGGCAGCTCCGCCGCGTGCGTCTCCACGTACCGGTTGATCCCCGCCGCGAAGCCCTCGTACACGTCCCGCGTATCCGCGTCCAGCCGCGGGTACGTCTCCACCGCCCGCAGCCACCGCCGCCGCGCCTCGAAGTCGTCGTCGATGCTGTCGTGCCCGAAGTGCAGCCCCCACTCCCCCCGCGCCTTCACCAGCCCCAGCACCACCCGCTCGCCGTAATCCTGCGCCTGCACGTACGCCAGCCCGAACGCCGCCGCCTTCAGGTTCTCCGCCCGGATGTGCGGCACCCCGTACGCCGTGCGCACGATCTCGACCTGCTTCGCGATCTCGGCGGGCGTCTGCGCGCCGCCGCGGGCCGCGGCCGGCGCGTGCGCGTCCCGCGCGTCCGCCGTCCGCGCCGCCGGCGCCTGCGCCCCCGCGCGACCCGCGCCCCCCAGCGCGGCGAACGCGGTGGCGACGACGAGAGTGGCGGAGCGGCGCGTACGCCGGCTGCGGCCCGCGGCGGACGGGCGGCCGGCACGATCGGCGCATTGCATGTCACCTCGAGGGATGGAGAGGCATGGCGACCCCGGCTCCGGCGCCGGGCGGGTCCGATCCGAGTGGTCCGTGGATGCCGGGCATTCTAGGCCGCGCGCGCCCCGCCGACAACCCGGTGGGCGAGGCTCAGGACCCCTCGAGGTTCTCGATCATCCGCTGCAGGGTGTGGATGACCGTCGCGTACTCTTCGTCGCTGATCCCCTCCCGGCTGCGCCGGCGGAACTCGCCGATCCGC
>DASTKT010000184.1:0-11442 GCA_035715725.1 Longimicrobiales bacterium
GGGGGTGAGACGGCTGGCTGGTGAGGTGGCTTGCGGGTGCGGCGGTGAGATGAGGGTGGTACTTGCGAGACCGGCGCTGCCGTCGGAGGCGTGGGCGGTGGGTTCGGGCGAGGCGGAGTCGGGCGAGGCGGAGTCGGGCGAAGCGGGGTCGGGCGAAGCGGGTTCGGGCAAGACGGGGTCAGGCGAGGCGGAGCGGGGCACGGCCGGTCGCCCTCGCCAACACTTCCCGCGGACAGAGCCCGATGGTTCCGCGGGGGCGGAGGGCGCCCCCGAGGGGGACGTTCATCGCGTCGCCGGGTGACGCTGCGGGGCGGGGTAGCGGCGGGGCGGCGTTGGATGTGTTCACGCGCGCCGCTCCCCCGGACTGCTGCCGCGGTGACCGGGCTGGCACGCCGACGGTCGGCGCGCTCGCCGGCGCCACCGACGCGGGTAACCGGCTCCGCGCCGGGCGGGCGAGCGGCCCGCTCGCCCGCCCGCCTGCCCGCTCCCCGGTGCGGCCGCCCGCCCTCCCGCGCTGCCGCCGGGACGCGGCGCCCGTCGAGGCGGGACGAGGCGAGTTGCCGTGGGACACGGTCGGACTACATTCCCGGCGCTTCACGCGACTCCGGCGCGGCCCCTGGCCGACCTACCCGGCAGCTCGACAGTCCGACCGCCCGACACGACGTCGCCGACGGACACGAGGTCGCCGCCCGACACGACCGGCCGCCCGACACGACCGGCCGACCGACACGACCGGCCGACCGACGGGACCGACCGACGGGACCGACCGACCGACCGGACCGACCGATCGACGGGACCGACCGATCGACACGGCTGACACGACTAGCCGACCGGCATGATGGACGCGACCGGCGTGATCGACACGACGAACACGCCTGATGGGATCGGCGTGATCGACACGACCAACGTGCCTGACGGGATCGGCGTGATCGACACGACCGATATGCCTGACACGACGAACATGACTGGCATGACCAAGATGACTGACGCCACCGACATGGTCCGCGCGACGGGCGCCGGCGAGCTGGGGCTCGCGTCCGTGGAGGACATCCGTAGCCGGTTCCCGGCGCTCGAGCGGCGAGAGGGGGGATACCCGGTCGCGTACTTCGACGGGCCCGGTGGGACGCAGGTTCCGCTGGAGGTGGTGGATGCCATGCGGCGCTACCTGCTGCACCACAACGCCAACACGCGGTGGGCGTACCCGACGAGCGCGGAGACGGACGCGGCGATCGATGCCGCACGCGGCGCGCTGGCGGATTTCCTGGGGGCGGAGCCGGACGAGGTCGTGTTCGGGGCGAACATGACGACGCTGACCTTTCATCTGGCGCGGGGGCTGGGCCGGACGTTCCGCGCGGGCGACCGCGTCGTCGTCACGGAGCTGGACCACCATGCCAACATCGACCCGTGGCGCGACATGGCCGAGGAGCGCGGGCTCGAGCTGGCGGTCGTACGGATGGACCCGCGCACGGGGACGCTCGACGAGGCGGACCTGGAGCGGAAGCTCGCCGGCGAACGCGTCCGGCTGCTCGCGATCGGCGCCGCCTCCAACGCCCTCGGCACCATGCCGGATGTGCGTCGGGCGACGTCGCTGGCGCACGCCGCCGGTGCGCTCGTGTTCCTGGATGCGGTCCACGCGGCCGCGCACGAGAGGATCGACGTCCGCGCGCTGGAGTGCGACTTCCTGGCCTGCTCGCCGTACAAGTTCTACGGCCCGCACTCGGGCGCGCTCTTCGGGCGGCGCGAGCTGCTGGCGACACTGCCCGTGTCGAAGGTGAAGCCTGCTCCGACGCGGGCGCCGGAGCGCCTGGAGACGGGCACGCGCAGCCACGAGGCGCTGGTCGGCGCGGCCGCGGCCGTGGACTTCCTCGCATCGCTCGCCCCGGGCGCGGACCGGCGGGCGCGCCTGGACGTGGCGTTCCGAGGCCTGCACGCGCGAAGCGAGGCGCTGTTCGCACGGCTCTGGGAGGGGTTGGCCGCGATCGGCGGCGTCCGGCTGTTCGGACCGCCACCGGGCGAGCGTCGCACGCCCACGATCGGCTTCGTCGTGGATGGGTGCGCGCCGCGCGAGGTGGCGCGCCGGCTGGCGGAGCGGGGTGTCTTCGTGTCTCACGGCGACTTCTACGCATCCACGGTGATCGAGCGGCTCGGGCAGACGGGCGGGGGTCTCGTGCGCGCCGGCTGCGCCGCCTATACCACGGGCGAGGAGGTGGACCGCCTCGTCGATGGCGTGCGCGCCGTCGCCGGCGGCTGACGGACGACCGGGCGGCGGAGCCGTCGATCCGGCGGTAGGCGGCGCGGCGCGGCCGGGTGCGCGCCGGCGGGGACACGCCGGGGGGGACACGCGCCGGCGGGGACACGCGCCGGCGGGGGCACGCGCCGGCCGGGACACGCGCCAGTGACGCGGCGGGACGACCAGGGGCGCGAATCTCGCACGGCTCGATCGCCTGGGGGCCGGAGTGGGGCTGCGGCTCCCCGGGGTGTCGGACGGACCGCCGTTGGAAGAGCAGTGGGACGCGAGAGGTCGCATCGGGGGGCAGCGCCCCCCGGGGACGCCGACGCGCGGGCGAGCGCGAGCGAGCGGCGGGCGTGGGCCGCGGCCGAGGAGGCGGCCCGCCGGATGCGGTTCCTGGCGGACGCGAGTCAGGAGCTGGCCTCGTCGCTGGACTTCGAGCGGACGGTCCGCGAGGTGGCGCGGCTGGCCGTCCCGTTCGTGGCGGACTGGTGCGCCGTCGACCTCGTCGACGAGCACGGCGCGACCCGGAGGCTGGCGGTCGAGCACTCGGAGCCGGCGGGGATCGAGCGGCTCCGCGACATCGAGGCGCGGTACCCGGGCGGGGAGCGGGGCGAGCGCGGCGTGTCCGGGGTGATCCGGTCGGGGCGTACGGAGTGGATGGCCGAGATCCCGGAGAGCCTGCTCGCGGGCGCGACCGACGACCGCTTCGCGAGCATCGTGCGGGAGCTCGGGCTGCGCTCCTACATCATCGCGCCGCTCACGGCGCGGGGGCGCACGCTGGGCGCGCTCGGCGTCGCCTACGCGGAGTCGGGCCGCCGCTACGGCGCCGACGACGTTCCCTTCGTCGAGGACCTGGCCTGCCGCGCGGGCGTCGCGATCGACAACGCGCGGCTGGTCGCCGAGCTGGAGCAGGCGCGTGCGCGCCTGGAGGAGCAGGCGACGACGCTGGCGGCCAACACCGAGGCGCTCGGGGCGCAGCGGACGGAGCTGCGGGAGGCGGCGGAGGCTCGGCTCGGCGTGCTGCGTGACCTGAGGGCCGAGCGCGCGCGCCTGGCGGCCGTGGTCGAGAACGCGCCGGTCGGCCTGGTGATCGTGGCGGCGCCGTCGGGGCGGCTCGTGCTCGGCAACGCCGCGGCGGAGCGCATCCTCCGGCGCCCTCTCCCCATCGACAGCCTGCCTGGCCGTGACGAGTGGAAGGCCTACGACGCCGACGGGCGGTCGGTGCCGGCGGACGAGTTCGTGCTCGCGCGGGTGCTCGCCACCGGGGAGAGCGCCGGCCCGGACGAGCGGCTCCTCGACCGCAGCGACGGCACGCGCGGCTGGGTGCGCATCACCGGCGCTCCGATCCGGGACGCCACGGGCGGGCTGCGGGCCGCCCTTCTCGTCCTCGACGACATCGACGCCGAGCGGCGCGCAGCGGCGGAGCGGGAGGCGCTGCTCCAGGAGGTGCGGGCCCAGCGCCACCGGCTGGTGGAGGTCTTCCGGCAGGCGCCCGCGCTGCTGGCCGTGCTGCGCGGCCCCGACCACGTCTTCGATTTCATGAACCCGAAGTACGAGCAGCTCATCAGGGGACGCGACGTCGTCGGAAAGCCCGTGCGGGAGGCGCTGCCGGAGCTCGTCGACCAGGGGCTGGTCGATCTGCTCGACCGGGTCTACGAGACCGGGAAGCCGTACCACGGCCGGGAGGTGCGCGTCCGGCTGCGGCCCGCGCGGGGCGCGCCGCCCGAGGACCGCTACCTGAACTTCGTCTACCAGCCGCTGTGCGAGCTGGACGAATCGATCTCCGGGATCATCGTCCACGGCGTGGACGTGACGGACCAGGTGCGGGCGCGGCACGAGGCCGAGGCGGCGAACCGGGCCAAGTCGGATTTCCTGGCCACCATGAGCCATGAGCTGCGCACGCCGCTGAACGCCATGATCGGCTACACGGACCTGCTGCTCCAGGGACTGCCGCAGCCGATCCCGGAGGAGGACCGGCGCAGCGTCGAGAGGATCGGCCTCTCCGCCCATCACCTGCTCGAGCTGATCGAAGAGATCCTCACGTTCTCCCGCCTCGAGGCGCAGCGGGAGATCGTCGAGCCGGAGGAGGTGGACGTCCAGCGCTTGCTGGACGAGGTGACGGCGATCACCGAGCCACTGGCCGCGAAGAAGGGCCTGCGCTTCCGCGCCGACACGCCCGAGCAGCCGCTGGTTGTCGAGATGGACCCGCGCAAGGTCCGCCAGATCCTGCTGAACCTCGTCGGCAACGCCGTGAAGTTCACGGAGCGCGGCGAGGTGGTCGTGGCAGTGCGCCGGGAGGGCGACGACGTCGTCTTCCAGGTGCGGGACACGGGAATCGGCATCCCCGCCGATCACCTGGAGAAGATCTTCGAGCCGTTCTGGCAGGCGGAGACCCAGCGCACCCGGCGGGTCGGCGGGGCCGGGCTCGGCCTCAGCGTCACCCGCCGCCTCGCCCGGCTCATGGGAGGCGACGTCACCGTCACGAGCGAGCTGGGGCGCGGCAGCACGTTCACGGTGCGGTTGCCGCTGCGGCCGCCCACGTTCGCCGCGGCGGCCTGACGCGGCGAGGGCCCGGCGTCGCGCCCTCCGCGCGCCGGGCCCTCCGTGGCCACGAGCCGCCCCGCCCCGGCAGCGGCTCCCGCTCAGCTCCCCGCGCTCGGGTTCGCCGTGATCTCGCTCGCGGCGATCGGCAGGCAGGTCGTGCTGCCGTACGTGTACGGCGCGTCCGCCGGGAAGCCGCCGATCTTTCCTTTCGGCCACAGGTCCAGGTGGTAGAGCGTCTGGTAGCGGATCAGGTCCGGCACGCGGTAGCCGGCGAAGTAGAAGTCGAGCATCCGCTGGGTGCGCAGCTCGGCCTTCAGGTCGCCGGGGACGAACGGATCGGCCTTCCCCGCGCCGACGGCGCGGCGCGCGTTCACGAACGCCAGGACCTGCGCCTGCGTCCAGCTCCCGGCGCCGTTCAGCGCCGCCTCGGCGAGGATGTACTGCGCCTCGAGACCGGAGGCGAAGCGGATCCCGGCGTCGCCGGGGATCAGCTTCTTGTTGCCGGGCGTCCACCCCTCGAACGAGTACGGGATGAACGGCACGTACGACCGGCGCACGTACGGCTTGCTCGTGAACATCGGCGTGGTGCTGTCGGCCAGGAACGGCACGCGCAGGTCGCGCTTCGTCGCCCACATGACCGGGTCCAGCCCGAGCGAGAACTCCGTCGCGCTCTTGAAGCCCGAGGTGCGCGCGTAGAGGTTGTACTTGTCGGACCACTGGCCGAAGTCCGCATCCACGAACTTCACGAACGCCTCGAAGCTCGCGGGCACCTTGGCGGCGAATTCGGCGGCCTTCGCGAAGTTCCCCTGGTTCAGGTAGGCGCGCGCGGCGCCGACGTTCGCCAGGTTCGTGAGGTCCGCCCTGCCGGCGCCGGCGGCGGCGGTCGCCGCCGCCGTGAAGAGCGCGATGGCGCTGTCGTACGCCGCGGCGGGCGTCACCGGCGCGCCGCCGTTCAGCACGATCTTGCACATGTAGTCGGCCTCGAGGACCGTGCTGAAGCCCGCGTAGACGAGCGCGCGGGCGAGCTGCTCCTGCGTCCCGCCCAGTGACTTGACGCGCTCCACGGCGCGGGCCCCGGCGACGCGGGCGCGCGTCACGTAGCCGTAGCCGATCCCGTCCCACGCCCCGCCGTCCGGCGTCACATCCCGGTTGTCGTACTGCTCCCACGGGCTCCAGCCGTGGCCGAACAGCGCCTCGTCGCTCATGGCGGCGCCACTGTTGGCCATCCAGTTGAAGGCCGCGTGGTACTCGCCCTCGGCGTCGTTGACGATCGGCTCGAGGAGCGCCTTGTTCGACTTGCTGTCCTCCTCGGTGATCAGCCCGGGCTGCTTGACGTCGAGGACGTCGTTGCAGCCGGCCAGCCCGGCGGCGGCCAGAGCCAGCAGCGGCAGCACCCGGCGCAGGCTGGAGCGTGTACGCGTGCGCATGGCGATCTCCCCTTTCGGTCCGGGTGTCCGGTCAGAAGCTGACGTCGACCGAGACGGTCAGGCGACGCGTCGTCGGGACCGTGAAGTAGTCCAGCCGCACCCACGGGAACGCCTGCCCGTCCTCGAGCGGCGCGTCCACCAGGCCGTTGAACGAGACCTCCGGATCGAGCCCCTTGTAGTACGGCTTCCAGAGGAATCCGAGGTTGTGCCCGGCGAGCGTCACCGCCGCGCGATCGGCGCCGAAGCGGCGCGTCATGGTCGTGGGGAGCGTGTAGGTGAGCGACAGCTCGCGCAGCTTGATGAAGTCGGCCTTGTACGTGTAGAGCGCGTCGTTCGCCTCGAGGTCCGCGGAGAGCATCGCCCTTCGCTCCGCCGAGACGTTCGGGTCGTTCGCCTCCTTGCAGAGGAGCTGCGCGCACAGCACCTGGCCGGTCTGGTCGAGCAGGTAGTTGCCGCCCTTGTAGTCGGCGAGCGCGAAGACGCGGAGCGCGCCGAACAGCGTCAGCGTGTTCGCGAGCGACGCCTCGCGCGTCGGCAGCGGCGGGCCCACGAAGCGCGCCTCGCCCGGCACGTACTTGTTCTTCGCCGCGTCGAAGACCGGGTCGTGCACCCAGTAGCCGGCGATCGGGTAGCCCTCGGCCGTGCGCTGGTTGCACGTCGTCAGGCAGTACGAGATCGGCGACTGCGCGTAGCCGAAGGAGACGAGCTTGTTGTGGTTCGTCGAGACGCCCACGCGCGCGTCCCACGTGACGTTGCGCGCGGAGATAGGCGTTGCCGTCAGCGCCAGCTCCATCCCCTTGTTGTTGATCTCGCCCAGGTTCTTGTAGATCGTGCCGGCCAGCCCGAGCGCCGAGGGCGCCACCGGCACCTGCATCAGCGCGTCCTTCGTCGTCTTGTCGTAGTACGTGAACTCGACGCCCGCGCGGTTCTGCCAGAGCGCCGCGTCGAAGCCCACCTCGATCTCCGAGCCGCGCTCGGGCTTGACCGCCGGGTTCCCCGCCGACGTGATCCGCAGCGACGACACGACCTGGCCGCTCACCGGGTCGACCGTCTGCGTGAGCCCGTACCCGGTCGTCCGCGCGAACGGCAGCGGCGCGTTCCCCGCCTGTCCCCACGCCGCGCGCAGCTTCAGGTTGTCGAGCCAGGCGTACTGCTTGAGGAAGTCGCTCTCGGAGGCGATCCAGGAGACGGAGAACTTCGGGTAGAACAGGCGCTTCACGTCGCTGCCGAAGATGGAGCTGTTGTCCATGCGCAGCGCGCCGGTCACGAACAGCCGGTCCTTCCAGCCGACCTGCTCCTGCCCGTAGAAGCCGAGCGACTTCACGGACAGGTACTCGTCCCACGCCGTGCGGTCCGTCGCGGACGTCACGTTCTTCACCAGCGTCGTGGCGAACTTGTTGCCCTGCGCGACGGTGTTGCGGAACTCGCGGTCGATGTACTGCGCGCCGAAGGAGAGCGCGGAGGAGAGCGCCGGCGTCAGGTCGTTGCTGATCGTGCCCGCATAGTCCAGCGAGTAGATGTTCTCGCGCGGCGCGCCCTCCGTGAGCTGCCCGTCACCCCAGACCGGCGTCGGCGGCAGGTACCGCACGGCCTGGCGCGAGTTCACGTCCGCGCCCACGATCAGCCGGTTCTTGAACCAGGAGAACGGCCGGTAGTTCAGCGTCGTGCCGAGCGTCGTGCGGTCGCCGCGGACGCTGCTCTCGTACAGCGCCATCTCCGCCGGCGTCGCCAGGCCGAAGCCGTACGTCTCGTTCCGCCCCGGCGTCTTCCCCGGCGCGTACAGCCACACCGCGTTGACCAGGCTCGCGCCGTTGTCGCCCGCCGGCAGCGACGTCATCGTGCGGTTGTAGCCGACGTTGATGGTGAAGTCGACCTTCTCCGACGGGAAGAACGCGAAGTTCGAGCGCAGGTCGGTGTGGTGGTCCGAGTTGTTCGCGAAGACGCCCTCGTCCAGATCGTGCTCGGCCGCCGCGAAGAACGAGTAGCCGTCACCGCCGCCGCGCACGGAGAGCGACAGCGAATTGATCTGCCCCTTCCGCAGCGCGCCCGCCAGGAAGTCCTCGCTCAGCACGGTGCCGACCGGCTGTCCGGCGCACCCCTGCCAGTCCTTCGCGTCCGCCACGCGCTCCGCGGTGCACGTCGTGTAGGTCGTGCGCGTGTCCAGGTTCCAGTCGTGCCGGCCGTACGTGGCCTTGGCGTTCCACTGGAGCTGCTGCTGCCCCGGCCGCCCCTTCTTCGTGATGATCTGGATCACGCCGTTCGCCGCGTCGGCGCCGTAGAGCGTGGCGGCGGCCGGCCCCTTCAGCACCTCGATCGACTCGATGTCGTTCGGGTTGATCATGTCCAGCGCCGAGCTGGTCTGACCGCCCGTCGAGACCTGGCCCGGCGCGGGCGCCAGCCAGTTGTTGCGGAACCCGCCCGCGGCGCCCGAGGCGACGCGCACGCCGTCCACGTACACGACCGGCGCCGAGCTGCCCGACAGCGAGCTGATCCCGCGGATGCGGATGTTGCCCGCCGCGCCCGCATCGCCGCTGGAGTGCAGCACGGTCACGCCCGGCGCCTTGGCCTGGAGCAGCTCCGTGACGTTCGCGTTCACGGCCTTCCGCGTGACGTCCGCCACGTCGATCGTCGTGATCGCGTTGCCGAGCGTGCGCTTGGACACCGCGCCCGGCGTCCCGGTCACGACGAGCTGGTCGAGGGCGACGGCCGCCGTCGCCAGCTCGAAGTTCGCCTCCACGGTCTGGTCGGCGACGACGGTGACCTCCCGCGTCGTCGCCTGGAAGCCGAGCATCTCGGCCCGGACGCGCTGCGCCCCGGCCGGCACGCCGGTGATCAGGTAGTCGCCGGCGTCGTTCGTGAGCGCGCCGTGGCCGCTCCCCGGGATGTAGACCTGCGCGCCGCTCAGCGCGCGGCCGGAGCCGGCCTCCACGACGCGGCCGCGGATGCTGCCGGTCGGCTCGCTCGTCGTCGCGTTCCGCGCCAGCCACGGGCGGAACGGCGCATCGCCCGGCGCGGCGGCGGGCGGCGCCGGCGCCAGGCGCGCCGGGAGCTCGAGCGGCAGGTTCAGCTCGGGCGCGGCCGGCGCCGCCACCGCCAGCGAGCCCATCGAGGCGACGCGCTCCAGCAGCTTCGGCGTGCGCAGCGGCTCGACCAGGATCTGGCCGCCCATCTCCTCGTACTGGAACGACGTGCCCAGCAGCATCCGGTCGAGCGCCTGCCCGACCGTCGCCGACCGGCACAGGCACGTCACCGCGCCGGCGTCCGCCAACAGGCTCGGGCTGAACGCCACCGCGACGCCGGAGCGCTTCTGCAGCTCCGCCAGCCCGTCCGGCAGCGGCGCGTCCCGCACCTCCAGGCGCGCCGGCCGCTGCAGCAGGGAGGCGCCCGGGCGGTCGCGGTCCGCCACGAA
Organism: Longimicrobiales bacterium; assembly: GCA_035715725.1. Classification (GTDB taxonomy): domain Bacteria; phylum Gemmatimonadota; class Gemmatimonadetes; order Longimicrobiales; family RSA9; genus JADGGV01. The sequence continues at coordinate 9,614 of DASTKT010000184.1, forward strand.
CTGCACCCCGGCCTGCGCACGCAGCGGGGCGGCCAGCGCCGGCGCCGTGACCAGGATCAATGCGACGCGTGAGAGGACGGACATCGGTACCTCGCGGAAGCAGGGTTGACTCCGTCGGCTTCGTTCCGGCCGCGGCCGGGGCCCGCGCTCCGTGCTACGGGCGGACCCAGACCGCGGAATCCTCCACCTGGCAGGTCGCGTCCGTGACGCGGCAGATCGTGGCGACGACGGTCTCGAGGCTCTGGTGGTCGAAGACCGCGTTCACCGTCCGATCGCCGAGCGCCGGGTCGGCCAGCCGCACCGGCACGCCGTACTGCCGCTCGATCTCGCGCGCCGCCTGCCGCAGCGGCGTCGCCTCGAAGATCAGCACGCCGCGCATCCACCCGACCATGGTCTGCACATCCGCCGCTCGCGGCGCCGTCGGGGCGCGCCCCGCCTGCACCTCGCTCACCTGGCCCGCCTCGACCACCTCGCGGCCGCCCGAGCCGGAGAGCGCGACCCGCCCCTCCAGCACCGCCAGCCGGACGGTCTTCACCGCCGTCCGCAGCTCGAAGCGGGTGCCGAGAACCCGCGCGTCGCCTCCGGCCGTGTGCACGACGAAGGGCACGCCGTGCTGCTTCGCGATCGCGAAGAACGCCGTGCCCTCCAGCCACGCCTCGCGCCGGCTCGCCGGCGCCGCCCGCAGCGTCGTGTTCGGCGCCAGCCGCACCACGCTGCCGTCGCCCAGACGCACCGTGCTCACCTCGGCGGCGCCCGTCGCGAACGTCGCCACGCCGGCGTCCGCCGCGCCGCGGCGCAGCACCGGCAGCGCCGCCAGCGCGAGGGCGGCGGCCGCCGCCAGGCCCCAGGCCCAGGCGGGCGGCCGCCGCCGCGGCGGCCGAACCGCCGGGTCGAGCCGGAGCGGCGGCTCCGTCGCGGCCGGCTCGAGGCGCGCCGCCAGCGCGCGCCACGCCGCCGACGTGTCCGGCGCCGCCTCGTCCAGCGCCGCCGATTCCCAGCTCCGGCGAGCCTCCCGCAGGATCTCCGCGTGCCGGGGATCGGCGGCCGCCCAGGCTTCGATGGCGGCCACCTCCTGCGGCGAGCTCTCGCCGGCCACGTAGCGGGCGAGGGCCCGCCATCCGATTCGTGCTCTCATTCGCTCGGTGGAGAACGGGGGTTGTTGGACCGCTCGATACCCAGAACAACCGAGGGCGGCGGGACCCCTACAGCGAGGCGGGAGCGGGGGAGGGCGGGAGGTGGAAAGAGGTCCCGATCTCGAGCTCAGCGGCGCAGGCGCGGATCCCGAGCTCGCGCCCGGGCGCGGCCTCGGTCCCGGTCCGCGGGCGCCGCCGGCCCGTCGAAGGGCGCCTCACGCGGAGGCGCGGAGCGGCGGAGGGGTGAACTCCATCCTCGGTGGGTGTGCGGCGGACGCGCGGGGCGGGCGCTCGGCGGCGCCGGTTCGTTCTCGCGCGCGATCTCGATCTCGTGTGTTCGGGGCTCGAGCCCGAGCCCGAGCCCGGAGCCCGCAGGGCGCGGAGCCCGAGCCCGTCTTTGAGGCGGTTCGCATCGCGGAACGCAGCGAGAACGGCTGCGCGGACGGGCGCGGGCGTGAGCGAACTGCGGGTTCGACGGCGGGCGAGGGCGGGGGCAGACGCTGCGGGCGGGGATGACTGCGGGTCGGACGGCGGGCGAGCGCGGGCGAACTGCGGGTCCGACGGCGGGTGGGGGCTTGGGGGGGAACACTCCGGGTTCGACGGCGGGCGAGGGCGGGGGCAGACGCTGCGGGCGGGGATGACTGCGGGTCGGACGGCGGGCGAGCGCGGGCGAACTGCGGGTCCGACGGCGGGTGG
>DASTKT010000185.1:0-57346 GCA_035715725.1 Longimicrobiales bacterium
TGTTACTCACCCGTCCGCCGGTCGGGTCGAGCCGAAGCCCGCCCTCCCTCGACTTGCATGTGTTAAGCACGCCGCCAGCGTTCGTCCTGAGCCAGGATCAAACTCTCCAATGAAAGTTCGAACAGCTCAATCAAACGCAACTGAATTGCGTTCGGAATCAACTTTCGGTTTCCCCTGAATATGCGGAAGCGAAGCAGTGCGCTTCCGCGGGGGCCATCCGAACCATCGACCTCGATTGTCAAAGAGCGCGCTCGACGGCGAGTCGAGCAGGATTTTCAACGTAGCAAACGTCTGTTTCCGCGTCAACCCCCCGCGCGAGGCGGGGGAACGGAGCAGTGCGCCGGCTAGGAATCGAACCTAGAACCTTGGGATTAAGAGTCCCCTGCTCTGCCAGTTGAGCTACCGGCGCGGTTTGTCAAGTTGGGCTGTGTTTTCACAGCAGCCTTAAAACTTAGCGAATCGACCCGGTGTCGTCAACCCCTGCATGGGGTGGAGTCGAGACGATTCGACCGGCTCGCGCCGGTCGACGTCCGGCCCGGAAGCCGGAAGAAGGAGGGGTGAGCGACCGGGATCGAACCGGCGACCTCCAGGGCCACAACCTGGCGCTCTAACCACCTGAGCTACGCCCACCATGAACCAGCGACCGGCGGAGACCGCCGGCGAGCGCGCCCGATAGGACTCGAACCTATGACCCGCGGCTTAGAAGGCCGCTGCTCTATCCATCTGAGCTACGGGCGCACGAGCGGACCTGCGGGAACGCCCTCCAGGGGACGACCGGCGGCAGAGGCGGATTCGAACGGTGAGGTTCGGGCCGCGATGTCTGCGCCGGCTAGTGTCCCTCGGAGCAAAGAAAGCTAGCGGAAGCGGCGCGTGGGCGCAACTCCCCGAGGGGGCGCGAGGCGTGCACCGAGGCCTTGGTGCGGCTTGTTGCGCGGGGCGGGCGCGACGAGATTCCGGCGGGTGGTCGCGCGGCTCAACGGTGGACGGGACGCTGACGGTGGATGATCCGGGAGAGGGTAGGGTCGGTGCTGGCGACCGGAGTGGGGCCGCCGATCCGGCGGCGGCGCCGGCGCGGTCGGAGCCGACCGCCTGGACGCCGCCGCCGGACATGCGGGACCAGGGGTGGAGCCGGATCGGGTGCGTGTTGCTGGCGCTGCGTCAGATCGGGTGCATGCTGTTCATCCCGGCGATGTGCGCCGGCTCGCTGCTGTTCCTGATCGGGGTCATCTGGCTGGTGACGAGGTGCACATGAGGGCGGTCGGGGCGCGTGCGCGCCAGCCGATGCGGCGCCTCGGCCGGAGCGTGGGCCTGTACGTGATGCTGGTGGGCGTGCCGTTCGTGGGCGTTGTGCTGGTGCTGGGCGCGGGGGGCCGGCTGGACGCGCCTCCGGTGGTGGCCGGGACGTGGACCGTACGGGTGGAGGGGCCGCCGCGGCCGGGGTTGCCGTGCGGCGTTGGAGAGCCTGGCCGCTGGCGCGTGGGTCAGAGCGGGACCTTCGTGCGACTCGAAGTCGGAGGCGGCGTCGAGCTGCGGGCCAGGCTGGTGGGGGACACCGTTACGGCGGAGGAGCCGAGCGGATGCGCCGGTCGGCCGGTCGGGGTCCGAGCCGTGCGCGCGCGGAGCGCTCGCGGCGAGCTGGCGGGGGAGCTGTGGGTCGGGGCTTGTCCCGCATGCGAGCGACGCCGGTTCGAAGCGACCCGGATCGCGCCGATAGTTCCGGCCGCCACCGAGGGCGGGCGCTGATGCCGGCGTTCTTGCTCCTGCTCCTCCAAATGGGAGTGGTCCTCAGCGCCGCCCGCGTGGTCGGACGGGTATTCCGCGCGTTCGGGCAGCCGCAAGTCGTCGGCGAGATGGCGGCGGGGCTGCTTCTTGGCCCGTCGGCGTTGGGCGCGCTGGCCCCCGGGATCTCTGCCGGGCTCTTTCCTCCGGACAGCCTGCCGCTCCTCGGGACGCTCAGCCAGATCGGGCTGCTGCTCTTCATGTTCCTGGTCGGCGTGGAGCTCGAGCCGGCGCTGCTGCGACACCGGAGCCACACGGCGGTCCTGGCGAGCCACGCGAGCATCACGATCCCGTTCTTCCTGGGGACACTGGTCGCGCTCGCGCTCTACCCGCGGGTCTCCGACTCCAGCGTCTCGTTCACCGGCTTCGCGCTGTTCATGGGCGCGGCGATGTCGGTCACGGCGTTCCCCGTGCTGGCGCGCATCCTCACGGAGCGTCGCCTGGTCGGCACACCACTCGGCGCCGTGGCGGTGGCATGCGCGGCCGTGGACGACGTGACAGCGTGGTCGATCCTCGCCGCGGTGGTCCTGATCGTACGCTCGCGGGCGGGCGCGCTGGCGCTCTGGGCCACGATCGCCGGCACCGCTGCTTTCATCGGTGCGATGCTGCTGGTGGTGCGCCCGGCGCTCGCGCGCCTGGGACGCTCCGCCCGAAGCGCCGGGCGCCTGACCCAGGATCAGACTGCCCTGCTCCTCCTCCTTCTGCTGGCCTCCGCGTGGAGCACCGAAGCCCTCGGGATCCATGCGCTGTTCGGCGCGTTCCTCTTCGGCGCGGTAGTGCCGCGCGAGGCGGCGGTCGTGCAGGATCTCACGCGGAAGCTGGAGGACTTCACCGTGGTGTTCCTGCTGCCGTTGTTCTTCGCGTTCACCGGACTCCGCACGCGAATCGGTCTGCTCGATCGTCCCGAGTTGTGGGGCTACGCCGGGCTGATCCTGGTGGTCGCGGTCGCAGGGAAGCTCGGCGGCTCGGCCTTGGGCGCTCGACTTACCGGCATGGGATGGCGGGACTCGCTCTCGCTCGGCGTGCTGATGAACACGCGGGGACTGATGGAGCTCGTGATCCTGAACGTCGGTCTGGAGATCGGGGCGATTTCGCCGGCGGTCTTCGCGATGATGGTGATCATGGCACTCCTGACCACGCTGATGACCTCCCCTGCCCTGATGTGGCTCCGGCCGGCCGGCCTCGCCGGAGCACCGGTGCCGGACCGGCCCGGGAATCGGGCCTGACGCGGATCGAGGCCGCACTCCGCGCGCCGTCGACGTGATTCGACGCGACGCAAAAAAAGCCGGAAGCCCAGGTGAGGACCGGGCTTCCGGCGATCGGGGCGCTCGGATTTGAACCGAGGACCTCCTGCTCCCAAAGCAGGCGCGCTGACCGGGCTGCGCTACGCCCCGCGGCACGCGGGAATCTCGCGGCGGTGTTCGCGGCGGGTCAAGGCCTGGTGCGGCGCCTGGGCATGGGGGCGGCGGGGTGAGGCTCCGACGCGCGGCGGAGGCGCTCGCGGGGGGCGCGCTGCGGGCGCACCGCCATCAGCCTAGACGGGTGGCGAGGGCGCGGAAGGCGCGGCCGCGGTGGCTGAGGCGGTGTTTCACGTCGGGCGCGACCCGCCCGAGGGTGACGCCGAGGGCGGGGACGAAGAAGAGAGGGTCGTAGCCGAAGCCGCCGACGCCGTCCGGGGCCGCGGCGATGCGGCCGGAGGTGGTGCCGAGGGCGACTGCGACGCCACCGTCGGGGAACGCGGCCGCGGCGGCACAGACGTAAAACGCGTCGCGCCGATCCGGGGGGACGTCGCGGAGGCGCTCGAGGAGGAGCCGGTTGTTGGCCTCGTCGAGCTGGGCTCCGGCGAGGTCGTCGCGGCCGGAGAAGCGCTTGCTGAAGACGCCCGGAGCGCCGCCAAGCGCGGGAACGACGAGCCCGGAGTCGTCGGCGAGGGTGGGGAGGCCGGTGCGGGCGGCGAAGAAGCGCGCCTTGGCGAGGGCGTTCTCGCGAAAGGAGTCGAAGGCCTCGATGCCGTCCTCGAGGGGCGAGGCGGCGATGCCTACCTCGTCGAGACCGAGGAGCTCGAGGCCGGGGAGCGGTGCGAGGATCTCGCGGACCTCGCGGAGCTTGTCGGTGCTGCGGGTGGCGAGGACGGCGCGCATGGTCGGGCTCAGCGGCCGAGGGCGTGCCGCTGCAGGTCCAGGAGCGCGTGGATGCCGCGGAGCCCGACGTCGAGCATGGCGTCGAGGCGGCCGCGGTCGAACGCGGCGTGCTCGGCGGTGCCCTGGATCTCGACGAAGGCGCCGGACTCGAGGGCGACGAGGTTCATGTCCACGTCGGCGGCGACGTCCTCGATGTAGTCGAGATCGAGGCGCGCTTCGCCGGCGAAGACGCCGACGCTGACGGCGGCAACGAGCTCGCGGACGGGGTGACGGGCGACGAGCGAGTGGGCGAGGAGCCAGAGGCCGGCGTCGTGGAGCGCGACGGCGGCGCCGGTGATGGCGGCCGTGCGGGTGCCGCCGTCGGCGGAGAGGACGTCGCAGTCGACGGTGATGGTCCGCTCGCCGAGGGCGTCGAGGTCGACGGCGGCGCGCAGGGCGCGCCCGACGAGGCGCTGGATCTCCTGGGTTCGACCGCCGACCTTGCCGCGCTCGCGGGGCGTGCGGCGGGAGGTGGCGCGGGGGAGCATGGCGTACTCGGCGGTGACCCAGCCGGCGCGGGCGCCGCGGCGCCAGTCGGGGAGGCTTTCCTCGACGGTGGCGGTGCAGAGCACGCGCGTGGCGCCGAAGGACACGAGGCAGGAGCCCTCGGCGAAGGGGGCGACGCCGCGCTCGAGCGTGACCGGGCGGAGTTCGTCGTTCGAGCGCAGGGTCCGCGGCGGAGGCGTCATCATCCTTGCTGGCTCCGGATACGGTGCAGGAGTCCGGTGGTGGACCGGCCCTCGACAATGGGGACGAGGACGAGGCGACCGCCGGCGGCTTCGACCTCGGCGCGGCCGACGACCTCGTCGGGGCGGTAGTCGCCGCCCTTGACCAGGACATCGGGGAGGAGCGCGGCGATGAGCTCTCGGGGCGTGTCCTCGTCGAAGAGGACGACGGCGTCGACGCAGGCGAGGCCGGCGAGGACGAAGGCGCGATCGTCCTCCGGTACGAGCGGGCGGTCCGGGCCCTTGAGCCGGCGCACGGAGGCGTCAGTGTTCAGGCCGATGACGAGGACATCGCCGAGGGCGCGGGCCGCGGCCAGGTACTCGACGTGTCCGCGGTGGAGGATGTCGAAGCACCCGTTGGTGAAGACGACGCGCTCGGCCCGCGTGCGGGGGAAGCGGGCGAGCAGGCGGTCGCGGGTGAAGATCTTGTCCCGGGGCGCGACGGGCTGGGTCACGGCGCGCTGGCGTGGGGGAGTTCGGCCGCGGAGAGGCGCCGCACCTCCGCGAGGACGCGGTGGGCGCCGTCGGCGAGGAGCTCCTCGGCGAGACGTCGCCCGAGGCGTCCGGCCTCGGCGGTCGGGCCCGTGGTGCTGGAGCGCAGGTACTCCCGGCCGTCGATGGAGGCGACGAAGCCGTCGAGCGTGAGCGCGTCCCCGTGGACGGTGGCGAGCGCGCCGATCGGGATCTGGCAGCCACCCTCGAGGGTGCGCAGGAACGCGCGCTCGGCGCCGACGGCGGCGCGCGTGGGCGGGTGGTCGAGCACGGCGACGAAGCCGGCGGTAGCCGCGTCGCCTTCACGGATGGCGATGGCGAGGGCGCCCTGTCCGACGGCCGGGAGCCACGTGGGCGGCCCGAGGACCTCCGTAACGGCGCTCTCGTGGCCGAGCCGGCGGAGGCCGGCGAGCGCCAGGATGATGGCGTCGTACTTCCCGTCCGCGAGCTTGGCGAGGCGGGTGTCGAGGTTGCCGCGGAGGTCCTCGATGCGAAGGTCCGGGCGCGCGTGGAGGAGCTGCGCCCGGCGCCGGAGCGAGGAGGTGCCGAGGCAGGCGCCGGCGGGGAGATCCGCGAGAGACGGCGCGCTTCCCTGCCCCGGGACGTAGGCGTCCCTGGGATCCTCCCGCTCCATGATGGCGCCGAGCGCGAGACCGTCGGCCATCCGCGTCGGGACATCCTTCAGCGAGTGGACGCAGAGGTCGACCTGGCCGGAGTCCAGTGCGCGGTCGAGCTCCTTCGTGAAGAGGCCCTTGTCGCCGATCTTCGCGAGCGGGACGTCGGTGATCCGGTCGCCGGTGGTGTGGAGGATGACGATGTCGACGAGGAGGCCGGGATGGGCCTCCTCGAGGCGCTGCTTGACGTGACGCGCCTGCCAGAGGGCGAGGGCGCTGCCGCGGGTGCCTACGCGAAGAGCCATGGAGCACTCACCACTGGGACTGTGCGCCGTCGATGATGGCCTGCACGAGCTTCTCGATGGCGAGGCGGCGGCCGTCGCGATCGCTCTCCTTGTCGGGACTGTACTGTCCCTGGCCGGACAGGCTCGTGGACTCCCAGAGCACCTCGTTGCGCTTCCGGTCGACGATCTGCACGGACATGGAGATGGCGACCTGGTTCTGGATGACCTTGACGGCGCCCGGGTTGGTCGGGTTGTCCGTCGTGTAGTTCCCGGCCGAGTCGTCGTAGCGGAGGATCTTGGTGCGGACGACGGCGTCGGCGCCGTCGCGCGTGCCGGGCCGGACTCCGAGGGCGCGGGGCAGCTTCTGGTTCATCTGGGTCAGGAGCTGGTCGCTCAGGTCGATGCGATCGGTCTCGTTGGCGGGCGCCTCGATGTAGAGCGTGCGAATCGCGGGTGGGAACCCGCCTCCGCCGCTGAAGCCGTAGTTGCAGGCGCCGACGAACGTCGCGGCCGCGAGGGCGACGGCGCTAGCGAGCGCCCGGCGTCCAGGTGTCCGGCGGGAACGGTTGAGCTGCATTCGCGTGGTCCAGCGTGAGCGTCAATTCGCGGAAGGCGGCGTAGTCGCGATAAACCGCCCGCTTGGGGAGGCCGAGCTCCGCGGTGCCCTCCAGCTCGACCGTCTGGCGGCCGCCGGAGCGGTCGAGCTCGGCGCGGCTCAGGCGGCCGCCGACGAGCGTGAAGCGCCAGCGCTCGTTGCCGCGGGTGTAGTCGAGGCGTGTCTCGTCGCCCTGGCGCCGGGTCGCGGCGAGGCGGGCGTCCGCCGGCGGATGGAACACGCCGAGCGTGCTCCAGAGGAGCGCCGGCGGCGGGACCGGGACGCGGTCCGCCACGGCGGCAGGCACCCGCAGCGTCGTGTCCACGACGGCCGCGCTGAAGTACCCCTCGCCGCGCGGACCGAAGAGATCGAGCCGCGCCTTGTAGTCCGGCTCCGCGCGGGCGGAGCCACGGCCACCGAAGCGCGCGTCGCGGTCGCGCATGTTCCAGTCGAAGACGAGCTGCACGGGCTGGTGCAGCGCGGTAGCGGCCACCGCGGCGCGCTCCACCTCGACGTCCGCGACGGGCGGCGTGGGCTGCGACGCCGGCGCGGTCGCGGCCGGCGCCTTGGGCGCGCAGCCGGCCAGGACGACGAGCACGCCGCCGATCCAGCGCGAGACGGCGGCGCGGCGGTCCGACGAGGCACGGGAGACTCGACACCGGTTCGACATGCCCAAAGTAACCGTGAGGGTCGGAATCGTTCCCCGCGGCGCGCCCGCGTCGGACGCCGATCGGGGCGCCGGGTGCGGCGCTCCACGGACGCTTAGTTGTACCCGGGGACGGGCCGGAGGGCAAGGCCGGAGGCGGGTCGAGGCGGAGGTCGGCGAGGCCGTTCAAGCCGGGTCCGCGATGGGTCGATACTACTCGATCGGGGAACGCTCGTTCCCCTCCTTCCATGATCCCACCCGAAGCGAGCTCCCCGGTATGTTGGAGATCATCATCACATGGGAGGCGTGGGCCGCGGCGCTGCTGCTGGTCCGGCGCCGGCGGCACCGCCTGGAGAGAGCCCGGCGGCTCTCGGCGGTGGAGACGGAGACGCGCGCGGCGGTCGATCTGCTGCGCGAGCCGCGCGTGGCGGGGGCGAAGCCGGCGCAGAAGGACGCGACGCCTGCGTGGCCGTTCGCCGCGCAGCCACCGGAGCGAGACGGCGCCGATTGGCTCGGCGCGGGGCGCGGCGAGCGTCCGAAGCGCCGCCGTCCGAAGGGCTGAGGACGCCCGGGCGCGAGGGTTCGCGCTCAGGTGCCGGGCTGCTTGCGCCCGACGGACATGGCGAGCGTCAGGACGACGAGCAGCGCGACGCCGACGGCCCACGTGTTGGAGCCGTCGCTGACCCAGCGCACGCCCAGGTCGAAGGCCGCCGCGAGCCGATCGATGCTGCGGATGACGAGCTGCTGCATGCCGCTACCCTCACAGGAATAGGGAGGCGCACGCGGACGGGACGCCGGTCCGCCGAGCCGGTGCGGGGTGCGGTCGAACGCGGCGGAGCGGTGTCGCACGGCAAGGCGGCGCGGCCACGCGGAACTCGCGAGGCTGCCGCTGGCCGTGTGCATTTCCAGCGTCGTTCGACGTCACCCAATGATCGAGAAGCGCGGGCGGCCCCAGGTACAAGCCTGGGGCCAGCGCTGCGCCGGGCGCGGAAGCGCTTCGCCGAGCGGCGTTTAGCGCCGGCGCGGCGAGTGCGCGCGGGTTCCCCCTCGTAACGACCCGTGTCACGGGCGGCAGAACGGATCGTACCAGGCGGGCCGGAGCGGCGGGATCCCGGCGACGCGTCCGGGCGCTGAAGCGGACCGAGCGGCCGGCCGTAACCCCGCGCGGCGCCAGGGGTGTAGGCGCGGGCGCCTGGCCGCCGGCGAGCGCGGGGGCGTGCGCGGCCCGGGGATTGCTCGGCTGGGCCGTCCAAGCGACCAGCGATCCTTGCGCGGAGCATCGAGCGATGTTGCACTTTGTCCTCCAGGCGGCGACGGAGTCGGCCGCCAAGGGGTCGGATTCGGCGTTCGAGAAGCCGATCTGGCATGTCGTCCAACTGGCCCAGGACAACTTCGGCCTGGTGCTGGTCGGGCTCGTCGTGGTCTACGGCTTCTACCGATACGTGATCGACGTGCCGAGGCCGTGACCTGGCCGCCGGTCCGTTCGACCGGGGGGTGGAGCAGGGCCCCAAGGAAACGCCCATGGCCGTGCCGGCCGTGGGCGTCTTTCGTTCGGCGGTGCGCGACGGAGGCTCACCGATCACCGGCCAGCTCGCGCAGGTTGTCGTGGATCATGATCACGATCCCGACGCCGAGCATGATCACGACGAGCCAGCGCCAGAACTCTCGCGCCAGGATGAAAGCGGTGATCACCGCGAGCACGATGGCGACGCTCAAGAGGAAGTCGGTGAGCCGGCCAGCGGCGGCCGCCTCCACGGTCGCGAAGCAGAGGCCGAACACCACCGCCCAGAACACGGCATGCGCGGGGACGACGGCGACCAGGACCACGACGGCGAGCAGGACGACCCCCCCGCTGAGCGCAGCCCACACCTGGAGCGCGCGGTGGGGGGCCGGCGTCGAGTCGGGGGCGTGGACATGGCGCAGGTGAGCGTCCGGCGGGTCCGGCACGCCAGCATGAACCGACCCGGAATACCGATCCAGCGCCTCCCCGATCCGAGTCATCCGGTTGCGACGCGCCTTCAGCGAAGCCAGCTCCGCCTCGGCCGCCCGCAGCACCGCGGCCGCCTGTTCGTGGACGGCGCTGGAGCGTTCGGTGGCGCGGAGCGCGTCCACGTCGAGTGCGAGGGTCTGGACCGCTCGACGGCGCTCGGCGATTCGGCCGTCGAGCTCCTCGATCTCGACCGCGAGCTGGTCCCGTCGGCGTTGGAGCGCGGGGGGCTGCTCCGGCGGCGGCAACACCTTGTTCATGCCCGCGAAGCCGAGGGGGTCGAACCAGGAAAGGCGAACGGATTCGTCGCGATTGTATTTCGGCCCCGCGGGAGCGCGCTCGCCGCCGAACGGATCCTGCGTGTCCAGTCCCCACAGGCCCCGGTATCGGTCGACCCACGGAACATCATCGGAAACGAGGAACGGGGTCCAATCCCGATCTCCGCCGGGACCGATCGCGACGCCGTCGCCGCGCGCGTAGTCGATGAAGGGAACGTTGATCAACGCGTCGATGGTCCGATCCACCGCGTCGAGTCCGCCCTGCCGCAACCGCTCCACCCAGAAGCGGCGCAACCCGGCGGCCAGGCGCTTGACGGGCCGGAGGAAGCCCGGCTCGACTCCCATCACGTACTCGCCGCGTTCGAAATAGCTCGCGTGCGACCCCGCCGCCGCGAACACCACGGGGTGAGCTCCGTCCTTGAGCAGCAGCGGATCGTCCCAGCGGCGGCGCAGATCGTCGCCGTGGTAATCGTGCGAGGCGAACGCCACCCAGCGCGGCTCGCGGCGGCCGTCGTCGGTCTGATAAAGGTAGACGAAGACCTGCTCCCAATCGGCCTCGTGGTCGTTCGCGCCGTGGAAGGTGGAACGCCAATCGTTCATCACGTAGAAGAACAGATAGTGGAGCACGGTCCAGCCGCCGGCGCGGACGACACGCGCGTAGTAGACCGGCCGATCGTCACGGGTCAGAAGCGCCCTGTACTTCACCTCGGCGGCCGCCGCCGTGCCTCCGGGCACCCGGCCGCGAACGAGGAGCGACAGGTCGAATGCCGAGTCCAGGAGACGCGACCAGGGCGGTACGCGGGCCAGCCGCCCGGGGGCATGGAACCGCACCCGCTGCGGACGATGCCTCCATTGCCGGTATTCGAGCGCCGAGAGCGGCGCATCCACGAAGCGCAGACTGAGCGCGGGCTCGCCGCCGTGAGCGGCGAGCCGGTCGAGGTCGAGCGCACCGCGGGCGACCACGAGTCGTGATCTGCCCGCGGGATCCCGCAGCCACAGGCTACAGCCCTTGACGTACTCGTCCACGGCGCAGGGGAAGAACTGCTCTCCGGCCGTGAATCGAACGATCGGCTCGTACTCGCGCAGAAGCTCCAGATCGGTCATGCCGGCGTGGGCGGGGGGCGGTCGCGCCGGAAGAGCCGTTGAACGGTGCGCTGATTGAGATAGAAGACGATCAGCACGTTGACCCACATGCTGGGATACCGCGGCTCTCCGTGAACGTACCGGAGGATGCCATCACCCAGGGCCAGGCCGACCACGATCATCAGAGCGACCCACGCCCAACGGCGCAGCATCCAGATACCGATGGCCACGGCGACGAAACCGCCTGCGCTCACGATACGCAGCAGGCGATCGACGTCCGCGTCGCTGAGCCCGGGGATGGTCGCGGGGCGCGGGATGCCGAGGTCGATGCCGAGGCTGACATAGGACCGCGACACATCCAGTGCGGTCAGCGCGCCGTTCGCGAGCAGGAGCGTGATGATCGCGTACAGCCCGAAGGGCCGCCTCCCGGGCCCGCCCGGCTCCGAGCGCGCCGCACGAAGCATCTTCCGCCGGAAGGTCATCGGCCGTCACGATCCGGTCCCCGGTGTCGCGATGCCCGGATTCTCGGTCGGGCCCCGGCACGTCCGCCATTGGATCAAGGTCTCACCTGGACGGGTGACGCCGGGACCGCCACGTCATCACGAGCCAGGTCGCATCGACCGGCCCGGCAGACGCGAATCGAGCCGATCCCGCCGTACGCCCCCCGCCGACGCAGGAAGCCCCCGGGAGCGAGCCCCGGGGGCTACGGTGCTGCGATCCGGAGGGCGCCAACGGACACCGGATGGCGCCGGCGCAGCGCGCCGACCTCAGTAGTTGTAGCCGAAGAAGAAGTCGACGAAGTGCTTGTTGAAGCTGTCGCCGTTGCCGAAGACGACGGGGGGCGCATCGCCGAGCTTGAAGCGGTGGCCGACGTCGAGGCGGAGCACGAGGGGGGAGCCGAGGGACATGCGGAGGCCGAGGCCGTAACTGCCCCAGGCGCCGGAGAGCGTCTGCCTCTCGTGCCAACTGGAGCCGATGTCGCCGAAGAAGGCACCCTGGATGCCGGGGAGCGTGAGGCGGCCGACGGGGAAGTCGAGGCCGACGGCGTGGAGGAGCGGGAAGCGCCACTCCTGGTTGAGGAGGAGGACGCGAGACCCGGCGAGGGAGTAGCGCGGATAGCCGCGGAGCAGGTTCGTGCCGCCGAGGATGGCGCGGCCGGGGATGGCGCCGTCGCTGAAGAAGCCGAACGCGCGGATCGAGTAGGCGGTGAGGAGCGACGTGCGGAAGTAGCGGCGGTAGTCCCCGGTGAGGATGAAGTGCTCGGCGAGGAGGCCGTTGTGGATCGTCGAATCGAGCGTCGAGTCGGGACCGGGGCGGGTGCAGGCGAAGCAGGACGCGAAGCCGGCGGAGATGTTGTAGCGCTCGCCGTCGATCGGCCCGGTCTCGATCCAGAGGGTGTTGTCCTTGACGTAGGAGGCGAAGCCGGTGGTAATGACGCCCTTGCGCGTGAGATTGCGCGGATCGGGCGCGGTGTCGGCCTGGAAGAGGGTGTAGAGGTTCGAGACGTCGCGGCGGTTGCTGTTCTCGAGGCCGAGCTGGAACTCGACGCGACGGAACTTGGAGAACGGGTAGCTGGCGAGGAACATGCCGCCGACGCTGCTCTCCTGGTAGACGTCCCAGGCGACGTCGCGGAAGAGGCCGCGATAGCGGTAGAAGCCGGCGCCGAAGTTCAGGCGGTGACGGAGGTTCAGGTAGAGCGTCTGGCCGCTGAAGTTGTCGAGGAGATCGCCGAGCGACTTGGCGTACTGCGTGGCGTTGATGCCGAGGAAGACGAGGTGGTCGCCGAGCATGTCGGAGGCGAGGAACTGCACGCCCTGTGCGGCGCCGAAGCCCGGGGCGACCATGGCGTCGCCGGTGGCGAGGTCGATGGAGAAGCCGTGCCACTTGTCATAGCGCTTGGAGGAGGCGGAGCTCGCCTTTCCGGGGGCGTCCCAGGTCCAGCCGGCGGGGCGGGTGGGCGCGGAATCGGTGACGAGCGCGATGCCGCGGGCGCCGTCGGCGATGGGCGGCGGGGCCTCGAGCGCGACCGTGGGCCCGCGGGCGGTGTCGGCGTCGAAGTCGAAGCGGTAGATGGCGAAGCGGCCGTCCGCGAAGCCGGCGTAGACGAGGCCCTTGTCGCCGGGGAGCCACTCGGGGTCGAAGGCGCCGCCGGTCATGGCGGTGAGGCGGCGGCCGTTGCCGGCGGGATCGACGGAGTAGAGGTCGTAGCTGCCGGCGCGGTCGGAGCTGAAGACGACGCGACGGCCGTCGTGGGACCAGCGCGGATCCTGGTCGTGCCACGCGCCGGAGGTCAGGGGGCGGACCACGGCGGAGTCGAGGTCGAAGAGGAAGAGGTTGGTGTTGCCCTCGGCACCGGTCGGCGCGCGGTCGGAGGCGAAGACGATGGTGCGACCGTCGGGGGACCAGTCGGGGTCCTCGTCGCGGTAGCGGTCGTCGGTGAGCGTGCGGCGCTTCTGGGTACGGACGTCGAACGTGTAGAGGTCGGAGAAGCCGGACGTGGTGAGGCCCTCGAAGACGATGCGCTCGCCGGAGGGGTCCCACGCCGGGGACTCGAGGCCGACCAGGTCCGGCCACTGGTAGCGGCCGACGAGGCGCTTCTGCTCGAGATCCCAGAGCAGGAGCGCATCGCGGTCGTGGACCTTGGAGATGAGCGCGACGACGCCCCGCCGGTTCACGTCGATGCGTGAATCGTAGGCGTGGAAGGACTCGAACTCGGCGCTGCGCTCTCCCTTGACGACGGTCTGTACGCCGCGCTCGCCGCGGTCGAGGCGGGTGCGGTAGAGGTTCGTGTAGCCGTCGCGCGGCGAGAGGAAGAGGAGGTCGGACGCGGTGTCACCGGACGGCGTATACAGGACGGGCTTGAAGTTGGCGCCGCCCTTGAACACGACGGGCTTGGTCCGGATGTCGAGCGGCGGCCGCTCGGCGTACTGCGGGTAGAAGCGCTTCTCGAGCGCGTACTCCCACTCCCTGGAGAGCTGGTCGAGCTTCTCGCCGGTGACGGCCTCGAGCGTCTCCTCGAAGGAGGAGTACTTCCAGTAGTTCTCGTAGACCTGGACGATGTACTCCTCGCCGAAGCGGTGGGCGAGGTACTTGTGGAGCTCCGCGCCGAGCGGGTACGACGCGAAGCTGTACATGTAGCTGAACTCGCGGATGGACGGGAGGCGGTCGTTCACGACGAGGTCGCGAACGAACATCTCGTCCTCGGCCGTCTGCTCGCTGGACCAGTACTCGGCGAGCCCCTCGGTCCACCAGTGGATGGCCTGCGGCGAGGCGTGGCGGACGCGGGGGTGCAGCCGCTGGACCTCCTCGAGCTTGGAGATCTGGAACGCGTGGACGAGCTCGTGGCGGAGCGTGTGGCGGAACTGCTCGTAATCGCCGCGGAACGGGAGCGCGACGCGTCGCTTCAGGTACTCGGTGAAGCCCAACACGCCTTCGGGGATGAAGCCGGGCATCAGGTTCGTCTGCTCGAAGTGCTGGTGCGAGGCGTAGACGATGAGCGGGATGCGCCGGAACGGATGGTGGTCGAACTTGCGCTCGAGGAAGGCGTAGCTCTGCTCGGCGTAGGCGAGGGCGAGGCGGGCGACGCTCTCCTCCTCGGGATAGTAGTAGACGTCGACGTGGTCGCCGGAGATGATGTGCCAATCGAAGTCCCGGTACTGGATCTTGTTCTTTCCGAACGGGACGGCCTGCGCCGCCGCGGCGGACGCGGCGGTGGCGAGGAGCAGCGCGCAGAGGAACGGGAGGCGGACTCTCATGGGAGCACTTCCACTACCGTGATGGGGTCGTCCTGGACGATCCGGTCGATGACGTCCATCCCCTCGACGACGCGTCCGAAGACGGTGTAGCCGCCGTCGAGGTGCGGCTGGGGCGCATGGGTCACGAAGAACTGGCTGCCGCCGGTGTCGGGTCCCGAAAGAGCCATGCCTACGGTTCCGCGCAGATAGCGGATCGGGTTGATCTCGTCGCGGATGCTCCAGCCGGGCCCACCGTTGCCGTCGCCGCGGGGATCGCCGTCCTGGGCGACGAAGTTGGGGACGACCCGGTGCCAGCGGGCGCCGTCGAAATAGCGACGCCGGGCCAGCGCGAGGAAGTTCTCCGTGGTGAGCGGTGCGTCGGCGCCGGCGAGCTGCACGGTCACGCTGTCCCCGGCGGTGCGGATGCGGACGCGCGGGGCGGGTCCGCCGGCGAGCTCGGGTGCGACGAGGCGGCGGACGACATCCTCGTAGTAGGCCAAGTCCCGGCCGGTGTCGATGGGTCCCGGCGGTCCCCAGGCGGCGCCGAGCCTCGCGGCGACGAGGCGCCGGACCACCGGGTCGCTGGAGCGCGGGAAGCGCAGGAAGAAGCTGCGCTGCACGGGTGCGCCCTTGTCGCCGAGGTCGGCGAGGACCTCGACGGCGGCGACGGCGGCGTCGTCGAGCGTATCCTGCCGCGCGCGGTCGTAGGCGTCGAGCACGAGCGGGAACTCCGCCGGATCGGCCCTCCGACCGATGGCGCGAACGGCCGAGGCGCGCACGATCGGATCCGGCGAGGCCAGCGCGTCGAGATACAACGCGCGAAGCCCGCGGATGCTGTCGCCGGCGAGGTCGGCGATGGCGTCGACGGCGACGGCGGCGACGCGGGGATCGCGGTCGGTGGCGAGCGCGCGGGCGGTGGGCTGGGCGAGCGCCCAGCGCGAGCCGGCAAGGGCGCGCGCGGCATAGAAGCGCGTCCGCCAATCGGCGGAGGCGGCCCAGGCGGCCGCGCGGTCGGTGCCCGGCTGCGGGGCGACGCGGACGAGCGCCGCGAGCGCGGCGGCGCGGAGCGAGAGGGGGAGGGAGTCCGTGGCCGCGACGCGCTCGAGCGCGGGCGCCGCCGTGGGGACGCCGAGCGCGCCGAGCGCCTCGGCGGCGGCGGTGGCGACGTTGCGGTCGGCGTCGCCGAGCAGGGTGGCGAGCGGCGCGGCCAGCTCCGGCGAGCCGTAGGTCGCGAGCGCGCGGGCGGCGTTGATGCGGACGTGCGGGTGCGGGTCGCGCAACGCGGCGCGAAGCGCGGCGGCGGCCTGCGCGCGCGCTCCGGCGGAGTCGGCGACGGGCGCGCGGAGGCCGCGGGCGGCCGAGGCGCGGACGAGCTCGGCGGAGTCCCGCAGCGCGGACACGAGGAGGGTGGCCGTCGCGGGGTCGCCGAGACGGGCCAGCGCGTAGACGGCACGCCACCGGGTCTCGGAGTCGGGGGCCGCGGCGTGCGGGCGCGCGAGCGTGGCGAGCGCGGGCGTGCGCGGGAACTTCCAGAGCGCAAGCAGCGCCTCGCGGATGGCCTCCGGGGGGAGCGTGGCGGGCTGCGGGGCCGTGTGGGCCGCGCGCTCGGCCGTGCGTGGGCGGGCGCCGTCGGCGGCGGGCGTCGCCACGGGGGCGCGAAGGAGCGCGACGAGGGCGTCGCGGGCGCGGGACGTGCCGAGGCGGCCGAGGCTCCAGACGGCCTGGACGGCGGGATCCGGGCGGGCCGCCGGCGTGCGCCGGGCCAGGGCGGCGAGCGAGTCGACGGCGGCGCCGCCGGTATCCCGGAGCACGCCGAGCGCGAACGCCGCGCCGGCGCCCACCGACGGCGCCGTGTCGGCGAGGGCGGCCAGGAGCATGGGTGTCGCGGCCCGGTCCCCGATGCGGCCGGCGGCCAGCGCGGCGCGGCGGCGGACCTCGGGGCTCGGCGCGCGGAGATCCGCGCGGAGCGTGGAGTCCTGGAACTCGCGGCGGTCCTCGAGCCGGAGCAGGTCGGCGACGGCGGCGATGTCGGCGTCGCTCAGCCGGACGACGGCGGGCGGCGGCGCGGGGGGCTGTGGGGGCGGAGGTGGGGCACAGGCCGCGAGGGCGGCGAGGGCGGCGAGGGCGGCAAGGGCGGCAAGGGCGGCGCCCTGCCGGGCGCGCTCAGCGAGGGGCCGAGGCGACGGCCTCCAGGCGGGCGCGGAAGTCGGGCGGCAGCGTGCGAGGCGAGCCGTTGGCATCGAGAGCGATGAGGGAGACGGTGGCGGTTGCAAGGCGAGCGGCGGGACCCGGCTCCGCCCGCACGATGTCGTAGCCGAACGCGACGGCCCGGGAGCGCACCTGCTCGAGGCGAGTGTGGACGCGGACGACGTCGTCGTACCGGGCGGAGGCGTGATACCGGAGGCGGGCATCGGCGACGGCGAGGATCAACCCGCCCCTCTCGAGCTCCGCGTAGCTGGCGCCGAGCTCGCGGATGAAGTCGGTGCGGCCGATGTCACACCAGACCAGGTAATGGGCGTGGTAGACGAAGCCCATCTGATCGGTCTCGGCGTAGCGGACCCTCAGCTCGGAGATGGTCTCGCGCCGGTCCCCTGCCCCGCCCGGAGCCGTCACTCGCCGTACGGTACCCAGATGTTCTTGACCTGCGTGGCCTCGCGCAGGAACTCCGCGCCTTCGCCCTGCTCCGGATCGGCCCAGTCGCGCGGGCGGCCGTAGCTCACCCAGGTGCGCTTCATGTTGCCGGTGGAGAGGCGCTCGACGGCGGCGCTGCCCTCGCGGGAGCCGAAGTACCAGACGGCGTCGACATCGTCGTGGGCGGCGAGGACCTGAGCGAGCTCGTCACGGCGGCCGGTGACGATGTTGAGGACCCCGCCCGGTAGGTCCGAGGTGTCGAGCACCTGGTAGAAATCGGTAGCGGCGAGCGGGAAGCGCTCGGACGGCACGGCGACGACCGTGTTGCCCATGGCCATGGGCGGGATCACGGTCGAGATGAAGCCGAGGAGCGGAGAATCGTCCGGGCAGAGGATGCCGACGACGCCGATCGGCTCGGGCATGGCGAGCGTCACGTTGCGGAACGGCGTGTGGTGGACGAAGCCGTCCCACTTGTCGGCGTACGCAGCGTAGGTGAAGAGGCGCTCGATCGTCCTCCGGACCTCGTCGTCGGCCGCGGCGGCGGAGGCGCCGTTCACGGCGTGAAGGCGGGCGGCGAACTCGTCGGCGCGGGCGGCCAGGTTCTCGCCGATGAAGTAGAGGACCTGGGCGCGGTTGTGGGCGGTGGCGCGGCCCCAGCCGGCGGCCTTGTGCGCGGCCTCGACGGCGTTGCGGATGTCCTTGCGGTTGCCGTGCCCGACCTCGCCGAGGAGGCGGCCGTCGGCCGCGCGGACGGCGAGGGAATAGCCCTGATCGGGGCGGGCCTGCTTACCGCCGATATACATCTTCGCGGTGCGGTCGATCGGCGGGAGGGCATCCTCGCGCCCACCGTTCGGAGTGGGGGAGCGGGGGAGTGGAGGAGCGGAGGATGGTCTGGTCACCCCCTCCTCCGCCCTTCCGCGCTCCCACTCCGGCTTCACGTACTCCCACAGCCCTTCCCTGCCGCCCTCGCGCCCGTATCCGGACTCGCGGTAGCCGCCGAAGCCGGAGGCGGCGTCGAAGACGTTCGTGCAGTTGATCCAGACCGTGCCGGCCTTGACCTTCGGCGCGATGTCGAGGGCCAGGTTGACGTTCTCGGTCCAGACGGAGGCGGCCAGGCCGTAGCGCGTGTTGTTGGCAAGGGCGACGGACTCGTCGGGCGTGCGGAACGTCATCATGACGACGACGGGGCCGAAGATCTCGACCTGCGCGATCGTCGCCGAGGGGCTGACGTCGGTGAAGAGCGTGGGCGGATAGAAGCACCCCTCGGTGGGGCAGCTCCAGGAGGGCTGCCACATGACGGCGCCCTCCTCGGCGCCCTGCCGCACCAGGCGCTGGATCTTCTCGAGCTGGACCGGGGCGACGATGGCACCGATGTCGACGGCCTTGTCGAGCGGATCGCCGACGCGGAGCGTCTCCATGCGGGCCTTGAGGCGCGCCTCGAGCTTCG
Source organism: Longimicrobiales bacterium (assembly GCA_035715725.1). Classification (GTDB taxonomy): domain Bacteria; phylum Gemmatimonadota; class Gemmatimonadetes; order Longimicrobiales; family RSA9; genus JADGGV01. The sequence continues at coordinate 18,476 of DASTKT010000185.1, forward strand.
GGGCGATCCCCTCCTGGGCGAGGATGCGGGATCCGGCGCAGCAGACCTGGCCCTGGTTGAACCAGATGGCGTCCACGACGCCCTCGACGACGGAGTCGAGGTCGGCGTCGTCGTAGACGATGAAGGGCGACTTGCCGCCGAGCTCGAGGGAGAGGCGCTTGCCGGAGCCGGCGGTGGCCTCGCGGATGATGCGGCCGACCTCGGTGGAGCCGGTGAACGCGATCTTGTCGACGTGGGGGTGCTCGACGAGGAGTGCGCCGGCGCGGCCATCGCCGGTGACGATGTTGACGACGCCGGCGGGGAGGCCGACCTCTCGGCAGACCTCGCCGAAGAGAAGCGCGGTAAGGGGAGTGAACTCGGCCGGCTTGAGGACGACCGTGTTCCCCATGGCCAGGGCCGGGGCGATCTTCCACGCGAGCATGAGGAGCGGGAAGTTCCACGGGATGATCTGGCCGATCACGCCGACGGCGGTGTAGCCGGGGAGCTCGCGCTCCATGAGCTGGGCCCAGCCGGCGTGGTGGTAGAAGTGGCGCGCGACGAGCGGGATGTCGATGTCGCGGGACTCGCGGATGGGCTTGCCGTTGTCGAGGGACTCGAGGACGGCGAAGAGGCGCGAGTGCTTCTGGAGCTGGCGCGCGAGCGCGTAGAGGTAGCGGGCGCGGGCGTGGCCGGCGAGCGCCTGCCAGGCGGGCTGGGCCGCGCGGGCCGCGGCGACGGCGCGGTCGACGTCCGCCGCGCCGGCCTGGGCGATGCGGGCGAGCGGCTTGCCGTCGGCGGGATTCGCGGTCTCGAACCAGTCGCCGGTCTCGGGCGGCGCCCACTCGCCGCCGATGAGGAGCCCGAACGTCCGCTCGTGGCGCTCCAGCCAGTCGACGGCGGGGGCGGCGCTCTCGGGCGCGGGGCCGTACTCGAGGGTCTCGAAGATCTCCGCGACGTTCACGGTCACTCTCTCAGGCCATGGGGTGGCGGTGGGCCGCCGAGTAGCGCCCGGTGACGAAGTGCTCGAGCTGGCGCTCGATGTCACCGAGGAGCGAGGAGGCGCCGAAGCGGAAGAGGTCGGGACGGCACCAGCGCTCGCCGAGCTCCTCCTTCATCATGAGCAACCACTCCATCGACTGCTTCGCGGTGCGGATGCCGCCGGCGGGCTTGAAGCCGACGGCGTAGCCGGTGCGCTGGAAGTACTCGCGGATCGTGCGGTCCATGACGAGGCCGACGGGCATCGTCGCGTTCGTGGACTCCTTGCCGGTGGACGTCTTGATGAAGTCGGCGCCGGCCATCATCGCGACGAGCGAGGCGCGCGCGACGTTGCGGAGCGTGGCGAGCTCGCCGGTCCCGAGGATGACCTTGAGATGGGCGTCGCCGCAGGCGTCGCGGAAGGCGCGGACCTCGTCGTAGAGCGCGTCCCACTCGCCGCGCAGCGCGTGGGCGCGGGTGATGACGACGTCGATCTCGCGGGCGCCGGCGGCGACGGAGGCGCGGATCTCGGCGATGCGCTGGGGGAACGGCGAGAGCCCCGCGGGGAAGCCGGTGGAGACGGCGGCGACGGGGATGTCGGTGCCGTGGAGCGCGCGTACGGCGGTCTCGACGTAGGCGTGGTAGACGCAGACGGCGCCGACGGTGATGCCGAGGTCGCGGGCGCCGAGCGCGTCGAGCAGGTCGTCGCGGAGCGGGCGGCGGGCCTTCGCGCAGAGGCGGAGCACGTTGCCGGGGGTGTCGTCCCCGGAGAGCGTGGTGAGGTCGATGACGGTGATGGCGCGGAGCAGCCAGGCGGCCTGCCAGGTCTTCTTGACGGTGCGGCGCGTGCCGATCGTGGCGGCGCGCCGCTCGACGGCGCTCCTGTTCACGCGGACGTCGCGCACCCAGTCGAGCTCGAGCGGCATGCCGGGGTTGCGCGGGAGCGCGCGCGCGGGCGCCGGTGCCGGCGGGTGCGCGCCGGCGGGCCGGTCCGGCAGGAGTCGTCCGCGCTGCGTCGTCGCCATGGTCGTCTCCGGTGCAGTCATGGGCGCAAGATAAGGCGCGGAGTGGCCGGACGCCACGCGGCGGCTTGTGGCAAATCGGCGCGGCGGCTTAGCTTCCCGCGCATGACGAAGCCGGTCTACATCGCATCGGACGTGCACCTGGGCGCCGTGCCGCGGGAAACGGAGCGGAGGTTCCTCCGGTTCCTGGAGCACGTGGGCGCCCACGCCTCGTCACTGCTGCTGCCGGGCGACCTGTTCGACTTCTGGTTCGAGTACGGCGACGTCGTGCCGGGCGAGCACTTCCGGGTGCTGGCGGCGCTGGCGTCGCTCGTGGAGGCGGGCGTCCCCGTGGCGATGGTGGGTGGGAACCACGACGCCTGGGGCGGGCGGTTCCTGCGAGAGCGCGTGGGAATGACGTACACGCCCGGCGAGCTGCGGACGACGCTCGGGGGGAAGCCGGCGCTGGTGGTGCATGGCGACGGCGTCGGGCGGGGCGACCTCAAGTATCGCGCGCTGAAGGCGGTGATTCGCGGGCGGCTGGCGATCGGCGCGTTCCGGGTGCTCCATCCGGAGCTGGGACTGCGGCTCGCGCGCCGGGTGTCGAGCACGGAGGCGAAGGCGGACGAGGACGCGTCGAGCCGGGGACGCGCGCGCTACATCGAGGCGTGGGCGCGGTCGACGCTGGAGGCGGAGCCGGCGCTCGGCTTCGTGGTGTGCGGGCACGCGCACGTGCCGGCGCTGGTGGAGGTCGAGCCGGGACGGTGGTACGTGAACGCGGGCGATTGGGTGCGGCACTTCACGTACGTGGTGGTCGGAGCGGGCGGGGAGCCGGAGATGAGGCGGTGGGGAGCGTGAAGTGTCGGGCGAGAGGCCTCACCAGCGGTGATCGGGCGCGGGCGCCGCGCCGGCGGCGCTGAGATCGAGATCGAAGCGGAAAGCGTCGGCGCAAGCGTTCACGAGGATCTCGGACGCGTTCGAGCCGGGCGGGATCGCTGCTGAAGGAGCTGCGGGAACAGCTACGACTTCGCGCGGGGGCGAGCGGCGAGGCAACTGCGGGTCGAACTGCGGGTGGGGGCGAGGGCGAGGGGGGGACCACTCCGGGTCCGACGGCGGGTGGGGGCGGAGACTGCGGGTGGGGGCAAGCGCGGGCGCGAGCGCGGGCCCACGGCGGGCGCAACGCCGGGCGGGCGTGGGGCAACGTCCCCGGGGCGGCGCGTCGCCTTCGGCCGAGGCTGGGACCCGTGCGGCTCGACCGGATGCGCGGGGTCCGGGCGGCGGAGGCGCCCATCTCGGGGCGGCTCCTTCGGGCCGAGGGGGAAGATCCTGGCCGACGAGATCGCGCGAAAGGAAGCGAACGCGACGCGAGCCGTCTCGCGGCGGCGGGCGGTCCGGCGCGTCTTCATCGGCCGGGACGTCCGAACGACGGGGAGTCTGCCGGTGCGGGTGTGGGCGTGCCGCCGGCCGGCATCCTCGCCCTGGAGAAGCGAGCGGCCCGGTGATGCGAGCGGCCGGGTGATGCGAGCGGTCGGGTGATGCGCCCCCCGCCCGACGTGCTCCCGCCGTGGGCCCGCGCCCGCGCTCGCGCCTGCCCCCACCCGCCGTTCCCGCCCCCACCCGCCGTCGGACCCGGAGTTTCCCGGGCCCTCGCCCCCGCCCGCCGCTCGCCCCGTAGTTCGCTCGCGCCTGCGCGATCGTGCACCCCGTGAACGGTTGCGCGTCGGCCGGCCCCGCTACCCTCCCTTACGCCGCGCGGTCGAAGCCCTCCACGTCCACCCGCTCGACATCCGCGACGACCTGACCGAGGAAGCGGCTCGCGATGTCGCGGAAGCGGAGCGGCGCGTCGCTGGCGACGAAGGTGTGGGTCGGCGGCGTCGCCTCGCGGCGCAGCAGACCGCGGCGGTCGAGGACGCGCTGGAGCTCGGCGGCGGTCTCGGCGCCGGAGTCGACGAGCGTGACGGCCGGGCCCATGATCGCCGCGATGAGCGGGCGCAGCAGCGGGTAGTGGGTGCAGCCGAGGACGAGGACGTCGACGTCGAGGGCCCGGAGCGGCGCGAGGTAGCTCTCGGCGATGAGGCGGGTGGCCTCGCCGTCGAGGAGGCCCTCCTCGGCGAGCGGGACGAAGAGAGGGCAGGGCTGGGCGTAGACGCGCGCGCCGGGGAGGAGGCGGCGGACGGCGAGGTCGTAGGCGCCGGAGTTGATGGTGCCGACGGTGCCGATCACGCCGATGCGGCCGGTGCGACTGGCCGCGACGGCGGCGCGGGCGCCGGGCTCGATGACGCCGAGGACGGGTACGTCGAGCTCGGCGGCGAGGTCGTCGGCGGCGGCGGCCGTCGCGGTGTTGCAGGCGACGACGATGGCCTTGACGCCGCGCGAGAGGAGGAACGCCGCGGCCTCGCGGGCGTAGCGGCGCACGGTCTCGGGCGACTTTGGCCCGTAGGGGACGCGCGCCGTGTCGCCGAAGTAGACGATGGCCTCGGCGGGGAGGCGGGCGGCGATCTCGCGGACGACGGTGAGGCCGCCGATGCCCGAGTCGAAGACGCCGATCGGGCTGGAAGGCGAGCGGGTCAGCGGAGCCACCGGGGCCTCCGGGTGGGGAGCGACCAGCGGAGCTCGACGCCGCCGTCGCTCTTCGGCCCGATCCCGACGTCTCCCGGGAAGTCGGAGAGCTGGGCGGTGACGAACGCGTCCACGCCGCTGGCGAGCATCCAGAAGACGGTGTAGGTGATCCAGTCCTCGCGCTGGCGGCGGCGGGCGTGGGTGAGCTTGCCCAGGCGTTGGAAGAGCGTGTCGCCGGCGACGATGGTATCGAGCGCGAGCGGGTTGTCGAGGCGCTTGGCGAGGAGGGTGTCGGTCTGGGCGGCGACGCGGACGGAGTCGCCGATCGCGGTGCGCCGGGCGGCGCGGCGGTCGCGGGCGTCGGCGAGCTTCAGCCAGGTCTTCGTCAGCATGCCGATGTTCGCGGCCTCGCCGGCGAAGTAGACGGCGGCGCGCGTGCCGGCACCGGCGTCGAGCTGCCCCCACCCCGGCAGGAGGATGGAGTGGATCAGCGCGACGCCGGGCTTCACGCGGAGGCCGCCGTTCGCGGCGGAGTCCTTCGCGGCGAGGCGCGGCGGCGCGACCCGGGGCACGCCGGACGCGGTGTCGCGGGGTGTGGTGTCGCGGGGCGTGGCGGTCGGTGGCGTCGCCGCGGGCGGCGTGGTCGGCTGCTGGGCCACGGCGCCGGGGGCGCCGAAGGCGAGCGCGGCGGCGGCCGCGAGGAGGGCGCGGCGCATCAGCGGGACCCGGCGGCCGCGGAGGGGGCGGCGGGCCCGGAGGCCACCGTCGCCTTGCCGCCGACGACGCGGAGCGCCGCGGGCGCGACCTCGATGCGGAGGCGGCGGGCGCCGGCGGGCTCGCGGAGCTCGCCGTCGAGATGGAAGAAGAGGGGCTGGCCGGACGCGGCCTCCAGCTCGATGGTTCGGGCGCTGCTCATGCTCACGTCCGGCAGGCCCTCGTGCGTCCCGCGCATGATGCGCGGGACCGTCCGGGCGATCCGGTAGTAGTTCAGGTCATCCACGATGCAGATATCGAACCGGCCATCGTCGGGCCGCGCGCGGGGCGTCACCCAGAACCCGCCGCCGAGACACGGTCCGTTGCCGATGGCGATGATCATCACACGCCGCTCCTCGCGGCGGCCGTCGAGCGCGATCCGGAGCGGGATCGCGCGGAACCCGACGACGGCGCGCACGAGCGCGACGAGGTAGGACACCACGCCGGGGAGCCGCGGGAGGCGCTCCATCTGACGCACGACCTCGACGTCGACGCCCGTTCCCATCCCGTTGACGAAGTACTCCCGGCCGCCGTCCCACTCGACGACGCCGACGTCGAAGTCGACCGTGCGCGCGGCGGCGAGCGCCTCGTAGGCGCGACCGCGGTCGAGCCCCCCCTCGAGCAGCTTGGCGAAATCGTTGCCCGTGCCGATGGGGATGACGCCGAGCGCGGCGGGCGGCCGGCCACCCGCCGCGCTCAGGATGCCGTTGGCGACCTCGTGGATCGTGCCGTCCCCGCCCGCGGCGACGACGACGTCGATGCCGCGCTCGGCGGCCGCCCGCGCGATCTCGACGGCATGGCCGCGGCGCGCGGTCTCCGTCAGCGTGAAGCCGATACCACGGACCTCGAGCTCTCGTTCCACCTCGCCGCGAAGCCTGCGACCCAACCCGCCGCCGGACGTGGGGTTCAGCACGACGTGGTAGGTGCGCGACATCGACGCTCGACCGGTCGGGGGGACGGGGAAAAACCGCGAGGATGCTAGGGGTTGGGCGGGTTCGCGTCAATCGAGCGCGTGCGCGGCCTCGCGGATGGCGTCGCCGCCGAAGCCGCGGCGGGAGAGGTAGGCGTAGAGGCGCCGACGCGCGTCACGGCGGACCTCCGCGTCGGCGGCGGCGCGGCCGTGCTTGCGGATCCAGGCTTCGGCGGCGGCGCGGGCGAGCTCGGCCTCGGAGACGGCCTCCCCGCCGAAGACCTCCTCGACCGCCTCCCCGGCGGTGTCCGCCTCGACGCCCTTCGCGCGCAGCTCCTGCACGAGGCGGCGTTTGCCGCGGGGGCGGTGACGGACGCGGTCGCGCACGAAGGCGGCGGCGAAGGACGCGTCGTCGAGATACCCCTTCTCGCGCAGGTCGACGAGGACGCCATCGACGGTCTCGGGCGGGAAGTCCTTCCAGAGGAGGCGGCGCCGCAGCTCGGCGGCGGAGCGGGCGCGGTAGGAGAGGAGCCCGAGCGCGGACTCGCGGCACTTCCAGACGATGTCCTGGCGCTCGAGGGCGGCGAGCGTCGCCTCGTCGACGTCAGCGCCGACGCGGAGCCCGGCCGCGGCGACGACCTCGAGGGCGAGGCCGCAGCGGAACGCGCCGTCGACGTGGATGTTGACGCGCTCGGCGTAGTGGCGCTGGGGCTCGAGGGCGGTGATGCGCATGGCTGCTTCGGACCTCCCGTGGCGGCGGCTGCCGCGATGCCCGATACTACCCCGTTTTTTCCGGTGGGTTGCGAGTTTTCCGCCACCTCGCGGGGGGGACGGGCGGCGTGGCATGGACCCTGGATCGCATTCGCGCAGAGCATGAGGCCCGGACGACAGAGGAAGCTGGTCACGACGGCGCTGCTGCTGGGGATGGTGATCGCGGCGCTGGAGGCGACGGCGGTGTCGACGGCGATGCCGACGGCGATCGCCGAGCTGGGTGGCGTGGCTCGATACAGCTGGGTGTTCTCGGCGTACCTGCTGACGTCGACGACGACGGTGCCGTTGTACGGCAAGCTGGCGGACCTGTACGGCCGGCGGCGGATCTACATGATCGCCGTGGGGCTGTTCCTGCTCGGATCGGGGTTGTCCGGGGCGGCGGGGTCGATGGAGCAGCTCATCGCGTTCCGGGCGCTGCAGGGCCTGGGTGCGGGCGGGCTGATGCCGATCGGCAACACGATCGTCGGAGACATCTACACGCTGGAGGAGCGCGGCAAGATGCAGGGCGTCTTCTCGGGCGTGTGGGGGCTCTCGAGCATCGTCGGGCCGGCCGTGGGCGGCGTCATCACGGAGCTGTTGTCCTGGCGGTGGGTGTTCTACATCAACCTGCCGGTGGGGCTGGCCTCGGCGGTGATGCTGCAGAGCCAGTTGACGGAGCAGTCGGCGCGGCACGAGCATCGGCTGGACATTCCGGGGACGGTGAGCCTGACGGTGTCGGTCACGCTGCTGCTGATCGCGCTGCTGGAGGGGAGCCAGACGTGGGGGTGGGCGGACCCGCGGACGCTCGGGTCGCTCGCGCTGGCGACGGCCGGGCTCGTGGTCTTCCTCCGGCAGGAGCAGCGCGCGGCGGAGCCGATGCTGCCGCTGGACCTGTTCCGGTCGCGGCTGATCGCGGTATCGAGCGCCGGGAGCGCGGCGATCGGCACGCTGCTCCTGGCCGCCTCCGCCTACGTGCCGATGTTCGTGCAGGGGGTACAGGGTGGGAGCGCGGTGGACGCGGGGATGGCGCTGGCGCCGATGTCGGTGGGGTGGCCGATCGCGAGCGCGCTGGCCGGGCGGTTCCTGCTGCGCACGGGGTATCGGCGGCTGGTGACCCTCGGCGGCATCGTCGCCTTCGGGGGGACGCTCTGGCTGATCACGGTGAGCCCGACCACGTCGATGACGACGTTGATGGCGATGATGGCGCTCACCGGCGCCGGGCTCGGCTGCGCGGCCACGCCCTATCTCGTCGCGGTGCAGGCGGCGGTGCCGTGGGAGCGCCGCGGCGTGGCGACGAGCGCGATCCAGTTCTTCCGGACGATCGGCGGAGCGATCGCGGTGGCGGTCTTCGGCGCGATGTTGAACCGCGCGCTGGCACCGGTGCTTCGGCAGGGCGTGAACGTGGATGCGGCGCTGCAGCCGGCGCAGCGCGCGCGGCTCGCGCCGGGGACGCTGCACGCGTTCACGGCGGCACTGGACGGCGGGTTGCACGCGGTCTTCGTGGCGTTCGCGGGCGTGGCGGCCGTCGGCCTCGTGGTGGCGTGGCTGTTCCCGCGCGGCTCGGCGCGCGAGCAGGCGTTCCAGGGCGCACGCGAGCCGGCCATCCTGCACTGACGAGCGGACTGTGACGCGGTCCGGCGGGGGCGGCCGCGGCGGCCATGGTGGCGCGCCGGCCGCAAGCCCCGAATAATACGCATGCAATCTACCCGCAGAAGCGGGCTGTCGCTCCGGCTCCTTCCGGCAACATGGTGAAAATGGACACGCCTGATTCCAACAATCCGCTGCTCGAGGAGGGATACCGGATCCCCTTCCAGCGGATACGAGCGGAGGATGTGGTTCCCGCGGTGCGCGCGGCGCTGGAGGCGGCGCGGACGGGCGTCGCGGAAGTCGTGGCGCTGACGGGCGCGCGGACGTACGCCAACACGATCGAGGCGCTGGACGACGTGCTCGAGCGGCTGGAGCGGGTGGTCGCGGTGGCGCGGCACCTCCTGGGGGTGAAGGACTCGCCGGCGCTGCGGGCGGCGTACGAGGCGGTGAACCCGGAGATCGCGGAGTTCGAGGCGTCGCTGACCGCGAACCCGGCGCTGTGGTCGGCGGTGCGGGCGTTCAGCGAGACGGCGGAGGCGGCGGCGCTGGACCCGGTGCGCCGACGGCACGTGGCGAAGTGGGTGCGCGCGTTCGTGCGGTCGGGCGCGGCGCTGGCGGCGGAGGCGCGGGAGCGGGCGGTCCGGCTGAAGGTGGAGCACGCGCGGCTGACGAAGCGGTTCGCGGAGAACGTGCTGGACTCGACGAACGCGTTCGAGCTGGTGGTGACGGACGCCGCGGAGCTGGCGGGGCTGCCGGAGACGGACGTGGCACGCGCGCGGGCGAGCGCGGCGTCGAAGGGGCTGGAGGGGTGGCGCTTCACGCTGCACGGGCCGTCGTACGTGGGCTTCATGGAGAACGCGGAGCGCCGAGAGCTGCGCCGGGTGATGTACGAGGCGTACACGAACCGGGCGACGGAGCCGGAGCGGGACAACCGGCCGCTGCTGCGGGAGATCCTGCGGGTGCGGCGCGAGCTGGCGCGAACGCTGGGGTACGGGGACTACGCGGACTTCCAGACGGAAGAGCGGATGGCGGGGACGGGCGCGCGGGCGCTGGAGTTCGAGCGGGACCTGCTGGAGCGGACGCGGCCGCACTTCGCGGCGGCGGTCGCCGAGCTGGACGCGTTCGCGCGCGAGCGGCTGGGCTACGACCGGCTGGAGCCGTGGGACGCGGCGTTCGTGGTGGAGCGGCTGCGGAAGGAGCGCTACGAGCTGGACCCCGAGGAGCTTCGGCCCTTCTTCCCGCTGGACGGGGTGCTGGCCGGGCTGTTCGAGACGGCGCGGCGTGTGTTCGGGCTGGGGATCGAGGAGGCGCCGATCGAGGAGGTGTGGCACCCGGACGTGCGGTACTTCGAGGTGCGGGACGAGGCGGGGACGCACATCGGCTCCTTCTACGCCGATTTCTTCCCGCGGACGGACAAGCGGGGTGGCGCGTGGATGGACGCGCTGATCACCGGACGTCCGACGGCGGAGGGGTTCGCGCCGCACCTGGCGCTGCTCGCCGGGAACTTCACGCCGCCGCAGGCGGAGACGCCATCGCTGCTGACGAAGGACGAGGTCGAGACGCTGTTCCACGAGTTCGGCCACGTGCTCCACCAGATCCTGTCGCGGGTCGAGATCGCGGCGCGGGCCGGGACGAACGTGGCGTGGGACTTCGTCGAGCTGCCGTCGCAGCTCATGGAGAACTGGACGTGGGAGGCGGAGTCGCTGGCGGTGGTGGGGCGGCATCATCGGACGGGCGCGCCGATCCCGGCGGAGCTGTTCCGGCGGCTGCTCGCGGCCCGGACGTTCATGGGGGCGTACTATCAGATGCGGCAGCTCGCGTACGGGACGGTCGACCTGGAGCTCCACACGCGCTACGACCCCGAGGCGGCGGAGGACCCGCTGGCGTTCGCCGAGGCGGTGCTGCGGCCCTTCGCGATCCGGCCGGACGCCGCGTCCCCGAACATGCTGGCGAGCTTCACGCACATCTTCAGCGGCGGGTACGCGGCGGGCTACTACTCGTACAAGTGGGCGGAGGTGCTCGACGCGGACACGTTCACGCGCTTCGAGCGGGAAGGCGTCTTCAACCGGGAGACGGGGCGGGCCTACGTGGATGCGATCCTGTCCCGAGGCGACAGCGCCGACCCGCTCGAGCTGTTCCGGGAGTTCATGGGGCGGGACCCGGACCCGGAGCCGCTGCTGCGGCGGATCCTGCCGACCGGCGCGGCGGACGCGACGGCCGGCGGCGTGGAGTGAGGCCGCCGGCGCGGCGTCGCCTCAGTGGATCTGGATCTCCGGCTCGGCGCTCTGGGCCCCGTCGGACGCGCGGCGGCGCGTGGAGGTCGGGGGCCGGCCGAAGTTGTAGGAAAGAGACAGGCGCGCGACACGCATGCTCCACGTATTGCGGCTGCTCTGCACGTGCGTGCTGTCGCGGGTCACGATCTCGTAACGCCAGAGGTTGAAGGGGTCCATCAGCGAGAGGGAGAGGGCGCCCTTCGCGCCCCAGAGCCGGCGGCGCGCGCCGAGGCTGCTCACGACCATCCCGGAGATGCGGCCCTGGGCGAGGTCCTGCGGCGGGGAGTAGCGGATCATCCCCTGGAGGTCGAGGGCGGACGTCGCCTGGAAGTTCAGGTTCGTGTCGGCGGACCAGCGCAGCGAGGCGCCGGAGACGCCCTGCGCGAGCGGGCCGACCTCGCGGACCTGCCGGAACGCGCCGAGCGCGAGGAACCCGCCGAGGCGGCGCGCCGGCGGCAGCGATGCGGTGAGCGTGGAGCCGTACGCCTCGACGGCGGCGAGGTTCTGCCAGGTCACGGTCGAGACCCCCACCGAATCCACGGTTTTCACCTGCTCCCAGTTGTCCACCGTGCGCCGGTAGTAGGGCGAGAGGCGGAGGGCGCCGCGCGCGCCCGTCCAGCTCAGGTCCAGCCCCACGGAATGCGTGTACTTCGGCTGGAGGTCCGGGTTGCCTACGGATCGGTTGAGCGGGTCGGGCGTCGGGTGCTCCGGGTTGAGGAAGAAGGGGAACGGCCGGTCGATGCGCTTCGCGTAGGTGAGGCGGAGCTGCCGGCCGGCGGCGAAGTCCCAGGCCAGGCTCGCGCTCGGGTAGAAGCTGGAATAGTCGTCGTCGTGGCGCTCGCCGCGCAGGGGCAGGCGCAGCGTGGTGGCGGCGCGCTCGGCCCGTCCGCCCACCTGGACGCTCAACTTGCCGGCCTGGCGGCCGAGCGTGAGGTACGCGGAGTGGAAGCGCTCCCGGTAGAGGAACGTCGACGGCGTGCTCGCAGTGGCGGCGACGGCCGCGGCCGGGAGGTAGCTCCGGACCTGATGTGCCTCCTCGCTCTCGCGGAGTGAGCCGCGGTAGCCCGCCTCGAGGCGGTACGCGCCGCCGAGCGGCCTCACCCAATCGAGCTGCACGGTGGTCGTCGCATCGTCGGTGCTGCCGGCGTCCGTCGTCAGCTCCTCGGTGCTGGTGGCCGCGAAGCCGCCCGTGTCGTAAGGGTCGCGCAGCGAGCGGCTGTCGAGGTCCTGGCGGCCGCTCGTGCGGCGCACCTCCAGCGCCAGCTCGTCGCGCTGCGGCTGGACGATCCGGCGGATGCCGAAGGCGACGTCGCCGCTGGCGGCGCCCCCGCCGAACGTGCTCTCGCGGTCGTAGCGGTCGAGGGGCGCGCGATCCGCATCCAGGAGGGCATAGGCGGTGGTGCCGTCGGTGTCGTAGCCGTTGCGGAAGGCGGACGCCGTGAGCCACGCGGTCTCCCGTGCACCGAGGCGCAGCTCGCCACTCAGGTCGAGGCTGCCGAAGCGGCCGTGGCTGCGCGTGCCGGCGTCCGTGCTCAGGTACGTGACCGGCCGCGTGAGCAGGTTCTCACGGAAGTTCCGGCTGCTCCCCGTGTTGGCGGAGAGGTTCCCCGCGGCCCCGCCCGAGAGCGTGAGCGCGCCGCGCTGATAGGCGAGGCGCGCCGATCCGCCGCCGCCGCGCGTGCCCGAGGTCCCGGTCAGGCTGCCGCTCCACCCGAGGTCCGCGTCCTCCCTCAGCACGATGTTGACGATCCCGGCCGTCCCCTCGGGATCGAAGCGGGCGGACGGGTTCGGGATGACCTCCACGCGGGCGATGCGGCTGGCCGGGAACTGCTGCAGGAACTGCCCGAGCGCGTCGCCGCGGACGGGGGCCGGGCGCCCGTTGATCTGCACGGTGACGCCGCTGCTTCCGCGTAGACTCACGTTGCCGTCCAAGTCCACATCGAGCTCCGGGACGTGGCGGAGCACGTCGGTGGCCGTGCCGCCGGCGGCGACCGGCATGTCCTTCGTGCTGTAGACGGAGCGGTCGGAAGCGAGCGTGAGCGCGGCGCGCTCGCCGCGCACGTCGACGCCTGCGAGCGCGACCGGGGCGGCCACCAGGCGGAGCGCGCCGAGGTCCACGTCGAGGTCGGCGCCGGTGACCGTCACCTCCACGGCGAGCGTTCGGAACCCGAGGATCTGGATGCGCGCGCCGTACCGGCCCTCGGGGAGGCCGCGCAGAAGGAAGGCGCCGGTCGCGGAGGTGAGGCCCGTGGCGACGGCGGCGGAGTCCGCCGCCGGCCGGAGCGTGACCGCGGCGCCCGCGAGCGCGCCCCCGCCCTCGGCGGCGAGCACGACGCCGCGGATCGACCCCCGGCGCGCGGCCGCGGGGCCGGGCTCCGGGCGGGGCGGTGCCTGCGCCTGGAGGGCCGTCGCCGGGAGGAACAGCACGAACGCCATCGCGGATCTGAGGCGACACGTCATCATGGACCTCGGAGGCACGACTTTATGCGGTGAGCGTCCAACTATGGGCAACGACCATCGAGGAGTCAGACCATATTCGGGCCGAAAGGCGCGGCGCGCCAGTCCGCGGGGACGATCTGCGTAAAATTACGTAGCGGCCGGCGCGGCCGGTCGGAGGCGGGCCTGAGGCGCGGGCTCGCGGGGATCGCGCCGCTCGCGCCTCGCGCCGTCACGCCTCGGACGGAGGCGCGACGGTGCCGGACGTCGGCCGGACCAGCTCCGGTCACGCCTCCGCCGCGGGCGCTACGCGCAGGAGCACCTTTCCGGCCGTGGCGCGCGACTCGAGCGCGCGGTGCGCGTCGGCGGCCTGCTCGAGGGGGAGCTCGCGGTCGATGCGGACGCGGAGCGAGCCGTCGGCGACCCAGCCGAGGACGTCGCGGGCGCGGGCGAGCAGCTCCTCCCGCGTGGCCGTGTAGTGGACGAGCGAGGGGCGGGTGAGGAAGAGGGAGCCTTTCCGGTTGAGGAGCTGCGGGTCGATGGGACCCACGGGCCCGCTGGACTGGCCGAAGAGCACCATGGTGCCGCGGCGCTGGAGGAGATCGAGGCCGGGGAGGAACGTGGCGCGGCCGACGGAGTCGTAGACGACGTTGACGCCGGCGCCGCCGGTGAGGCGCCGGACCTCGGCGCCGAAGTCCTGCCGCGTGTAGACGATCATGTGATCGGCGCCGGCCTGGCGGGCGAGCTCGGCCTTGTCGGGCGTGCCGGCGGTGCCGATGACGACGGCGCCGCGGCGCTTGGCGATCTGGACGAGGAGGAGGCCGACGCCGCCGGCGGCGGCGTGCACGAGGGCGCGGTGCCCGGGCTCGAGCGGGAACGTGCTGGTGGCGAGGTAGTGCGCGGTCATCCCCTGGAGCATGACGGCGGCGGCGCGATCGGCGGGGACGGCGTCCGGCACGGGGACGAGACGCCAGGCGGGCGCGACGGTGTACTCGGCGTACGAGCCCGCGACGCTCGCCCAGGCGACGCGGTCGCCGACGTGGACCTCGTCGACGTCGGGGCCCACCGCGGCGACGACGCCGGCGCCCTCCTCCCCCAGCGTGGCCGGGAGCGGGACCTGGTAGAGGCCGATGCGCTTGTAGACGTCGATGAAGTTGACGCCGGCGACCTCGACGCGGACCAGCGCCTGGCCGGGGCCCGGCTGGGGCACGGGGATGTCCTCGACCCGCATCGCCTCCGGGCCACCGGTCTCGTGGATCCGCACGGCACGCATCGCGATCTGGCTCCTTTCCTCCGCGGTCCCGACCGTTGCCGGGACGGCGGCTCACTCGAGGGTCCGGTACTCCCGGTCGAAGTAGGCGAGCGGCGGCGAATCCGAGCCTACGAGGACGCGGTCGACGGCGCCGATGACGATCCGGTGGTCGCCGCCGGGGTGGGTCGCATCGACCGTGCAGGCGAGGGCGGCGACGGCGCCTTCGACGATGGGGTCGCCGGAGGGCGGAAAGAGCGACCGGAGCAGCGGTCCGCCGTCCGCCACCATCGAGGCGACGCGGCGCTGGCCCGCCGCCAGGAAGCTCACCGCGAAGGGTGCGCCGACGTCGAGGAACGGCCAGACGGACGCGTTCGGTCCGACGCACACCAGGACGAGCGGCGGGGCGAGCGAGACGGGCGCGAACGCGGTCGCGGTGATGGCGTAGACGTGGGGCTCGTCGCGGACGGCGACGACGGCGACGCCGGAGGCCCAGCGCGCGAGCGCGTCGCGCAGCGCATCGGCACGGCCCTGCTGGTCGGTCGCGCCGTGCACGGTGGCCCGGATCGGTCTGCGCCCCACGGTCTCCTCCCTTCCCTCGCTCGACATGCGGATGCCTTGCCCGTTCCCCCGAACCCGGAGCGGCCCGCCGGCGTTCCATGAGACGAGCGTGCCCGCGGGGCGCGGCGGCGTCCCAGCAACGGCCCCATGGCGTGGGCTGGACCTTGCGGTGCGCGAACGGAGGTCCGACGCTCAAGGCTCGCGCGCTGCGGGAACGGCAGCGCGGGCGTGACCCCCAGGCAGCGAGGCGTGGATGCAACTCGGGATGATCGGACTCGGCCGCATGGGCGCCAACATGGTGAGGCGGCTCCTGCGGGCGGGGCACGCGTGCGTCGCCTTCGACGTGAACGCGGAGGCGGTGGCGGCGCTGGAGCGGGAGGGCGCGGCGGGCGCGCGGTCGCTGGACGAGCTGGTGGAGCGGCTGCGGCCGCCGCGCGCGGTCTGGCTGATGGTGCCGGCGGCGCTGGTGGACGCGGAGATCGCGGCGCTGGCGCCGCGGCTGGCCCCGGGAGACACGCTGGTGGACGGCGGGAACTCGTGGTACCACGACGACATCCGGCGCGCGGCGGAGCTGGGGGAGCGGGAGCTGAACTACGTGGACGTGGGGGTGAGCGGCGGCGTCTTCGGGCTGGAGCGCGGCTACTGCCTGATGATCGGCGGCGAGGCGGAGCCGGTCGAGCGGCTGGACCCGATCTTCCGCGCGCTGGCGCCCGGCGTGGACGCGGCGCCGCCGACGCCGGGGCGCGAGCGGCGCGGCGGGACCGCGGAGGCAGGATACCTGCACTGCGGCCCGAGCGGCGCGGGCCACTTCGTGAAGATGGTGCACAACGGGATCGAGTACGGGCTGATGGCGGCGTACGCGGAGGGGATGAACATCCTCGAGGGCGCCGGGGTGGGGCTGGAGGCACGGAGCGCGGACGCGGAGACGGCGCCGCTGCGCGACCCGTCGCTCTACCGCTACCGGTTCGACCTCGCCGACATCGCGGAGGTGTGGCGGCGGGGGAGCGTGATCTCCTCGTGGCTGCTGGACCTGACGGCGGCGGCGCTGGCGGAGGACCCGGAGCTGGCGGGCTTCGCCGGGCGGGTGTCGGATTCGGGGGAGGGGCGCTGGACGGTGCAGGCGGCGATCGAGGAGGGCGTGCCGGTTCCAGTGCTGGCCACGGCGCTGTTCGCGCGCTTCTCATCGCGGGGGCGGGCGGAGTTCGCGGACAAGCTGCTGTCGGCGATGCGCCACCAGTTCGGCGGGCACCGCGAGAAACCCGCGGACGCCGCGCGATGACGGGCGTCCACGACGTCGTCTTCCTGTTCGACGTCGACAATACGCTCCTCGACAACGACCGGGTGACGCGGGACCTGAACCGCCACCTGACGACGACGTTCGGCGAGGAGCGGGCGCGGCGCTACTGGATGCTGTTCGAGGAGCTACGGGCGGAGCTGGGATACGCGGACTACCTGGGCGCGCTGCAGCGCTACCGGCTGGAGAACCCGCGGGACGCGAATCTGCTCGAGACGTCGACGTGGCTGGTGAACTACCCATTCGCGAACCGGCTCTACCCGGGCTCGCTGGATGCGCTCGAGCACCTCGGGCAATGGGGGCCGACGGTGATCCTGTCGGACGGGGATGTGGTGTTCCAGCCGCGGAAGGTGGAGCGCTCGGGGCTGTGGGACGCGGTCGAGGGCCGGGTCCTGATCTACGTGCACAAGGAGCGGATGCTGGACGACGTGGAGGCGCGCTACCCGGCACGGCGCTACGTCATGGTGGACGACAAGCTGCGGATCCTGACGGCGCTGCGGGCGGTGTGGGGGGAGCGGGTGCGGACGGTCTTCCCGCGCCAGGGGCATTACGCGCTCGACCCGGCGATCGCGGCGTCGTACCCGCCGGCGGACGTCAGCATCGAGCGGATCGGCGAGCTGGCGGAGATCGACCCGGCGGAGCTGCTCGGCGAAGCGCGATGAACGAGGAGGAAGCGACGATGGCGACGACGGTGGAACGGCCGGGGCTGACGGCGCTCCCGGCGTGGAAGGCGCTCGAGGCGCACGCGCGCCAGATGGCGGGGGTGCACCTGCGGCAGCTCTTCGCCGAGGATCCCGGGCGGGGCGAGCGGATGGTCATGGAGGCGGCCGGGCTGTACGTCGACTACTCGAAGCATCGCGCGACGGACGAGACGCTGCACCTGCTGGTGCACCTGGCGAACGCGGTCGGGCTGCGCGACCGGATCGACGCGATGTTCCGCGGCGAGCCGATCAACGAGACGGAGCACCGGCCGGCGCTGCACGTGGCGCTGCGGGCGCCGCGGGAGGTGGAGATCCGGGCGGGCGGGCGCGACATCGTCGCCGAGGTGCACCGGGTGCTGGAACGGATGGCGGAGGTGGCCGAGGCGGTGCGGAGCGGGCAGTGGACCGGTCACAGCGGGAAACCGATCCGCGCGGTGGTCAACATCGGCATCGGCGGCTCGGACCTGGGGCCGGCCATGGCGTACCAGGCGTTGCGGCACTACTCCGACCGGCGGCTCACGTTCCGCTTCGTCTCCAACGTGGATGGCGCGGAGCTGCGCGAGGCGCTCCGGGACCTCGACCCGGCGGAGACGCTCTTCATCGTCTCGTCGAAGACGTTCACGACGCAGGAGACGCTCACGAACGCCGAGAGCGCGCGGGAATGGCTGCTGTCGGCGCTGCGCGACGAGGAGGCGGTGCGCCGGCATTTCCTGGCCGTGACGGCGGAGCCGGCGCTGGCGGAGCGTTTCGTCCGGGAGGCGGACCACATCTTCCCGATCTGGGATTGGGTCGGCGGACGCTACTCGATCGAGTCGGCGATCGGGCTGTCCCTCATGATCGCCATCGGGCCGGACCGGTACCGCGAGATGCTGGGTGGCTTCCGCGCGATGGACGAGCACTTCCAGTCGACGCCGTTCGAGTCGAACATCCCGGTGATCATGGCGCTGCTCGGGATCTGGTACGACGACTTCTTCGACGCGCAGACCGCGGCGGTGCTGCCGTACAGCCACTACCTGGCCCGCTTCCCGGCCTACCTGCAGCAGCTCACGATGGAGAGCAACGGCAAGAGCGTGACGATGGACGGCCGACCGGTCGACTACGACACCGGGCCGATCTACTGGGGCGAGCCGGGGACGAACGGGCAACACTCGTTCTTCCAGCTGCTGCACCAGGGGACGCACCTGGTGCCGTGCGACTTCATCGGCTTCGTCGAGGCGCTGGAGCCGCTGGGCGACCACCAGGACATGCTGATGGCGAACCTGTTCGCGCAGACGGAGGCGCTCGCGTTCGGGAGGACGGCGGACGAGGTGCGGGCCGACGGCACGCCGGAAGCGCTGGTGCCGCACCGCACGTTCGAGGGGAACCGGCCGAGCACGACGATCCTGGCGTCGCGGCTCACCCCGGCGACGCTGGGCGCCCTCGTCGCCCTGTACGAGCACATGGTGTTCACGCAGGGCGTGGTCTGGGGGATCGATTCGTTCGACCAGTGGGGCGTCGAGCTGGGGAAGGTGCTGGCACGGAAGATCCTGCCCGAGCTGCAGGCGAGCGGGGAGCCGGAGCTGGCGCACGATTCCTCGACGAACACGCTGATCCGGCGCTACCGCGCCGGGCGGCGGCACCGTTCGCCGGCCCTGCAGTGGCTGCACCGGGTCGAGATCGAGTCCGGGCGCGCGGCGGGGATCGGGGGCCCGGGGTGGTGAGCGAGGCCACGCCGGTCCTGCTGGCCGCCGACGTGGGCGGCACGAAGACCGACGTGGCCCTCTTCGACGCGGCGCACGGCCCGCGCGCGCCGCTGCTGGCGCGGCGGTACCGGAGCGCGGCGTACGCCGACCCGGAGTCGATGCTGCGGACGTTCCTGCGGGAGGCGGACGTGCCCGTCGCGGCCGCGTGCGTCGCGGTGGCGGGACCGGTGATCCACGGCGTGGCGCGCCCGACGAACCTGCCCTGGCGGGTCGACCGGGACGCGCTGGGCCGCGGGCTGGAGATCGCGCGGTTCGACCTGTTGAACGACCTGGAGGCAATCGCGTGGGCGATCCCGACGCTCGAGCCGGAGGACACGCTGACGCTGCACGAGGGGGAGCCCGAGCCGACCGGTGCGCTGGCGGTCGTCGCGCCGGGGACGGGGCTCGGCGAGGCGTTCCTGACGTGGGACGGGACGGCGTACCGCGCGCACGCCTCGGAGGGCGGCCACGCGGACTTCGCGCCGGCCGACGAGCTGCAGGTCGGGCTGCTCGAGTACGTCCGCGCGCGCTACGGGCACGTGAGCATCGAGCGGGTCTGCTCCGGGATCGGCATCCCGAACATCTACGACTACCTGCGGGACAGCGGCCGGTACGCCGAGTCGCCGGCGGTGGCGAAGCGCCTGGCGGATGCGGCGGATCGCACGCCGGTGATCGTCGAGGCGGCGCTCGAGCCGGCCGGCGGCTGCCCGCTCTGCGTCGAGACGGTGCACACGTTCGTGGCGATCCTGGGCGCCGAGGCCGGCAACCTGGCGCTGAAGACGCTGGCGACGGGGGGCATCCACATCGCCGGCGGCATCCCGTTGCACATGCTGCCGGCGCTGCAGGGCGGGCGGCTGCTGGAGGCGTTCCAGTCGAAGGGGCGCATGACGGAGCTGCTGAAGCGGATCCCCGTGCGGGTGGTGAAGCGGCGGGCGGCGCTCCTGGGCGCTGCGGCCTACGGGCTGGCGCGGCTGGGGTCGTGAGGTGGCCGGGAGGCGACCGCGGGCGGCCGCGGTCGTGACGCGCTGCGGGGCATCGGCGCGGGCGGCCACGGCCGCGCGGGGCGCGCTGGAGCCTGGACGGCGGGCGCGCGACCGACGATACTCCCGCCCGCGAAACGGGCGCGGACGGAACGCCATCGACGCCGGCGCCGGCACCCGGGCGGCGGCTGACACCGAATCGGGAGCAAGGTACACGAATGCCTGAGCAGACCCAGACCACGACCGGGATCGTCCAGCAGACCATCGACACGATCCGCACGCTGTCCATGGACGCCGTGCAGGCGGCGAACTCGGGGCACCCCGGCGCTCCCATGGCGCTCGCGCCGGTGATGTACGCGATCTGGCAGGACTTCCTGCGCTACGACCCGCAGGACCCGCTCTGGCCGAACCGCGACCGGTTCATCCTGTCGAACGGCCACGCCTCGATGCTGCACTACTCGATGCTCTACCTGGCGGGCGTGCAGGCGGTCCCGGGGCCGGGCGGCAAGGAGCGGCGCGCCGTGACGATGGAGGAGATCCGGCACTTCCGGCAGCTCGGCAGCGCCACGCCGGGGCACCCGGAGCACGACCTGACGAGCGGCGTGGAGACGACGACGGGGCCGCTCGGGCAGGGCGTGGCCACGAGCGTCGGCGTGGCCGCGGCGTCGAAGTGGCTGGGCGCGACGTACAATCGGCCGGGCTTCCCGCTCTTCGACTACGACGTGTACGTGCTGTGCGGCGACGGCGACATGATGGAGGGTGTCTCGAGCGAGGCGGCCTCGCTGGCCGGCCATCTGCGGCTGTCGAACCTCTGCTGGATCTACGACAACAACCACATCACGATCGAGGGGCCGACCTCGCTGGCGTTCAGCGACGACACGGCGCAGCGCTTCGCGGGGTACGGCTGGCGCGTGCTGCACGTCCGCGATGCGAACGACCTGTCGGCGCTGCGCGGCGCGCTGACGGCGTTCCACGAGACGACGGACCGGCCGACGCTGATCATCGTGGACAGCCACATCGGGTTCGGCTCGCCGAAGCGGCAGGACACGCGGGAGGCGCACGGCGAGCCGCTGGGCGAGGACCAGGTGCGGGCGGCGAAGGAGGCGTACGGCTGGGATCCGGACGCGCACTTCCTCGTCCCGGACGGCGTGCGGGAGCACGTGGCGGGCGTCTCGGGGCGGCGCGGCCACGAGCTGCGCGACGAGTGGCTGGCACTCTTCGAGCGCTACGGGCAGGAGCACCCGGAGCAGGCGGAGCAGCTCCGGCTCATGTGGGCGCGGAAGCTGCCGGCGGGGTGGGACCAGGAGCTGCCGAGCTTTCCTGCGGACGCGAAGGGGCTCGCCACGCGGGACGCGTCCGGGAAGGTGCTGAACGCGATCGCGCGCAAGGTGCCGTGGCTGCTCGGCGGCGCGGCGGACCTGTGGCCGTCGACGAAGACGCTGCTGACCTTCGAGGGCGCCGGCGCCTTCGAGGCCGACAACTACGCCGGGCGGAACTTCCATTTCGGCGTCCGCGAGCATGGCATGACCGCCGCAGTGAACGGGCTGGGGCTGTCGGCGCTGCGGGCGTACAGCGGAACGTTCCTGATCTTCGCCGACTACGCCAAGCCGGCGCTCCGGCTGTCGGCGCTCATGGAGCTGCCGGTGATCCACGTGTTCACGCACGACTCGATCGGGCTCGGCGAGGATGGGCCGACGCATCAGCCGATCGAGCAGCTCGCGATGCTGCGGGCGATCCCGGGCCTGGCCGTGATCCGGCCGGCGGACGCGAACGAGGTCGTGGAGGCGTGGAAGGCGATCATGCGGCTGGACCACGAGCCGGCGGCGCTCGCACTGACGCGGCAGGCGGTGCCGACGCTCGACCGCTCGCGCTACGCGTCGGCCGAGGGGCTCGCCCGCGGCGCCTACATCCTGGAGGACGCACCCGGCGGCGAGCCGGAGGTGATCCTGATCGGGACGGGGAGCGAGGTGGCGCTGTGCGCCGCGGCGCACGAGCGGCTGCTGGCGGACGGCGTGCGCTCGCGGCTGGTCAGCATGCCGTGCTGGCAGTTCTTCGAGAAGCAGGACCCGACGTACCGCGACAGCGTGCTGCCGCCGGCGGTGCGGGCGCGCGTCGCCGTGGAGGCGGCGTCGACGTTCGGCTGGGACCGCTGGGTCGGCGACGCCGGCGCGATCGTGGGGATGTCGACGTTCGGGAAGTCGGCGCCGGCGGCCGCGGTGCAGCGGGCGTTCGGGTTCACGCCCGAGAACGTCGTGGAGACGGCGAAGAAGGTGATCGAGGGGACGAAGCGGAGGTAGCCGCCCCCGTCGCTCGGAGGAGTGGATCGATGCCCGACGCACATGCCGGCGGCTCCGTGGAGCCGAGCACGTTCGTGATCTTCGGCGCCACGGGCGACCTGGCGAGGCGCAAGATCCTACCGGCGCTCTACGAGCTGCACGAGAAGGCGCGCACGGCGCAGGGGTGCGCGATCGTGGGCGTCGCCCGGGACATGGAGCTGGACGACCTGGCGTTCCGCGCGCTCGTCCGGGACGCGGTCGCCGCGACGGCGACCGACCCGGGCGAGCTGGACCGCTGGCTGGAGAAGTGGGTGCACTACCAGCCGGTGGGCGAAGGGACGCTGGAGGAGTTCGAGGCGATCGCCGCGCGCCTCGAGGAGCTGGAGAAGAGCCTCGGGCTGCCGCAGAACCGGATCTTCTACCTTGCGCTGCCGCCGTCGGCGTTCGGGCCGACGTCCCGGATGCTGGCGAAGATCGGGCTGAACGAGAGCGCGGGGTGGACGCGCATCGTCATCGAGAAGCCGTTCGGCCACGACCTGGACTCGGCGCGGCGGCTGAACCGGATGCTGCACGAGTGCTTCGACGAGGCGCAGATCTACCGGATCGACCACTACCTGGGGAAGGAGACGGTCCAGAACCTCCTGGTGTTCCGCTTCACGAACGACATGTTCGAGACGCTCTGGAACCGGGACCACATCGACAACATCAAGATCACGGTGGCGGAGGACCTCGGCGTCGAGGGGCGGGCCGGCTACTACGAGCAGGCGGGTGCGCTGCGCGACATGGTGCAGAGCCACCTGACGCAGCTGGTGGCGCTCGTGGCCATGGACGTGCCGTCGGCGATCCAGGCGGACGCGATCCGCGCGGAGAAGCTGAAGGCGCTGCGCTCGATCAAGCCGATCCACACCGACGAGCTGGTGTTCGGGCAGTACACGGCCGGCGTCGTCAACGGCAAGCCGGTGCCGGGCTACCGCGAGGAGCCCGGCGTGGCGCCGGACTCCAAGACGGAGACGTTCGTGGCGCTCCGGCTCTACCTCGAGAACTGGCGCTGGGCCGGCGTGCCGTTCTTCCTCTGCACCGGCAAGCGGCTGCCGAAGCGGCTCACCGAGATCGTCATCACGTTCCGCCGCGCCCCGGTGTGGATGTTCCGCACCGTGCAATCCGAGGAGATCCATCGGAACGCGCTCGTCCTGACGCTGCAGCCGAACGAGGGCTTCTGCCTGTACTTCGACGTGAAGGCGCCGGGCGAGCCGTTCCGGATCCGCCAGCTTCCGCTGCACTTCCGCTACGAGGAGGCGTTCGAGGAGATCCCGGACGCGTACCAGACGCTGCTGCTGGACGTGATGCGCGGGGACCAGACGCTGTTCGTGAGCGCCGACGAGGTCGAGACGAGCTGGGCGCTCTACACGCCGGTCTTCTCGATCGACGAGCCGGTGCTCCCCTACCCCGCCGGCACCTGGGGCCCCGAGGACGCGGAGAAGCTGGAGCCGAGGTGAGCCCGCCCGCAGGCGTCGAGGTCGTCGTCGGCGAGGACCTGGAGGCGGTGAGCCGCGCCGCCGCGGATGCGTTCGCGCGAGCGGCCAACGCGGCGGTCGCGCGCCGCGGCCGGTTCACCGTGGCGCTCCCCGGCGGGAGCACGCCGCGGCGCCTCCTCCAGCTCCTGGCCACGACGCACCGGGACGCGGTGCCCTGGGCGTTCTGCCACGTCTTCTTCGGCGACGAGCGCTGCGTCCCGCCGTGGGACCCGGCGAGCAACTACCGGCTGGCGGACGAGGAGCTGCTGACGCGCGTGCCGATCCCGCCGGACCACGTGCACCGGATCCGCGGCGAGCTGGACCCGGAGCCGGCGGCCGCCCACTACGACGCGGAACTGCGCGCCGCCTTCGCCGGCGGGCGGGACGCGCCGCCGACGGAGTTCGAGACGTTCGACCTCGCGGTGCTGGGCGTCGGCGCCGACGGGCACACCGCATCGCTCTTCCCCGGCTCGCCGGCGCTCGCCGAGCGCGCACGCTGGGCCGTGGCCACGGAGGCGCCGCCCGGCGTCGAGCCGCGGGACCGGGTCACGGTGACGCTGCCCGTGCTGGACGGCGCGCGCGAAGTGCATTTCCTGGCCGCCGGCGCGGAGAAGCACGCGGTGGTGTCCGCGATCCTGGAGGCGGATGCGGCGGCGGCGCGCCGGCTCCCCTACCCCGCCGCGTGGGTGCGCGGCTCCGAGCACACCATCTGGTTCGTCGACCGCGCCGCCCGAGGGGAGGAGGAAGCCTAGCCGCGGGCCGGTGGAGGCCGGTCCGCCGGTCTGCCGCGCCACGCTTGCCGGGCCCGCGCGCCGCGCGGCGGGCCCGCGCGCTTGCGACGGGCGCCCGCGCGTCCGACCTTGCCGCCTCGCGGCCGGCGCCCCACGCCGCCGGCCGCGCCCGACGCCGGGCACGCCGCTCCGGCCGGGCTCCGCCGACCCTTCCGGAGGCTGCCGGTGCGGACACGCACGCTCCTGCTGATCCTCGGCCTCGTCCTGGCCGCTCCCGCGCTCCCCGCCGCCGCGCAGCAGCCGGCCCGGCGCACCATCCTCGCCATCGGCGCCCACGCCGGCGATGCCGAGCTGACCAGCGGGCTCGTGCTCGTGAAGCAGCACGACCAGGGAGACCGGATCGTGCTGCTCCACATGACGCTCGGCGAGGGCGGCAACCCGAAGCTCTCCCCGGAGGCGTACGGAGCGCAGAAGCGGCGGGAGGCCGAGGCCGTCGCCGCCGCCCTCGGCGCCGAGGTCATCTTCGGGCCGTACAAGGACGGCGAGCTCCCGAACGACGACGCGGCGCGCCGCTACGTCGCCGACGTGATCCGCCAGGTGCGGCCGACCACCATCATCACGCACTGGAAGCGGGGCCTGCACAAGGATCACATCGCCACGAGCGCCATCGTGACGGATGCCGTGCTGCTGGCCTCGCTGCCGGGCGTGCGGACCGGGCACGAAGCGTGGCACGGCGTCCGCTCGCTCTGGTACGCCGAGAACTGGGAGGACGCGGACGGCTTCCAGCCCTACCTCTACGTGGATGCGACCGGCGCGCTCGCGCGCTGGCGGGATGCCGTGTCGAAGTACGAGTTCGTGCGTGGCGGCATCTCGGGCTTCCGCTACCTCGACTACTACAGCGCGCTCGCCACGGTGCGCGGCGCGGAGGCGCGCAAGGGCGAAGCGGAGGCGTTCGACATCGAGCCGCTCGGGAAGCGGCGGATCCTCGACGCGGTGCCGTAGCCCGGCACCTCGCCGCTGGCCCGCGGTCCCCGGCCGCAGGCGGCCGACCGCGCGACCGGCGTGCGTGGCGAGGAGGCCTGCCGCAGAAATGTGACGCCGGCGGGAGGCCCGGCGTCTATGGGGGACGCGGCGGCTCGGGCCCGGCCGACGTTCCGGCCCCGAGTCCCGCTCCAGCCGCGACGCCGACACGGTCCAGGCCGCCGGGCGGACCGCCACGTGGACGCAGGGCGGCCGCCGCTCCTCCACCGCGGCCACGACGCCTCGTCCTCCAGCGCCGCGAGCCGACCTCGCAGCCGGGCATGACATTCTCGGTCCCAAGGAAACGCGATGTCGATCGCCATGCCGGCCGGGTGCACCGGGACCAGCTCCCCCGCGACCACCAGCTTGCCGACGTCCTCCGGCCGCCGGGCCTTCCCGAGCCCGCGCCGCCGGGCCACCTCGTCCTGACGCCGCATGTATCCAGACTTCCCTCGGAAATTGGCTAGCGCGGTGGCCGGCAGCGCCATTGCCAGCGTGGCGAGGATCCGTACCTTGCCGAAACCGTTCGGTTCGCGGCCGTCCGTGGTTCGCGGCGTGCTCTCGCCCCTTGGCAAGGTGGGGCGCCGTGGATTACACTTCATCTGTTCCCGCATCCGGGTGCCGCCCGGCACCCGGCGACTTTCCGAGCTTCGAGGATATCCCGATTCCGACGCAGGTTCCGTGGCCGTCTCGGCTGGCCACGGGCAACCGGCCCGGGTGGCGCCGCGTGGGCGCCCGGCGAACGGTCCGACGGCAGGCGCGTCGGAGCCGGGCGGCGGTCGTGGGTCCTCGGGTGGCTCCGACGGTCACCCAGTGTGGCCGATCCCCGATAAGCTGGCCCAGGAGGAAGGTGTGCTGCTGATCCCCAATGCGCCCTGGTCGAACGACGTGGGCGTCGACCTCGGGACGGGAAACACCCTCGTGCACGTGCGCGGGCGAGGCGTGGTCGTGAACGAGCCATCGGTGGTCGCGGTGCAGCGGTCGGATCGGTCGGTACGCGCGATCGGGCTCGAGGCCAAGCGGATGTTGGGACGGACGACGGCGGATGTGCAGGCGATCCGGCCGCTGCGGGACGGGGTGATCGCGGACGTGGACATCGCGGAGGCGATGCTGCGGCGATTCCTGAAGCAGGCGATGCCGCGGCGGATCCGGGCGACGCGTCCACGAGTCGTCGTGGGGGTTCCGTCGGGGATCACGGAGCTGGAGCGGCGGGCGGTGCGGTCGTCGGCGGCGGCGGCGGGTGCGCGCGAGGTCTACATGATCGCGGAGCCGATCGCGGCGGCGATCGGCGTGGGGATGGCGGTGGACACGCCGACGGGGAACATGGTGATCGACATCGGCGGGGGGACGACGGAGATCGCGGTGATGTCGCTGGGCGGCATCGTGGCGGACGCGTCGATCCGGGTGGCGGGGGACGAGATGGATCAGGCGATCATGGTGTACGCGCGGAAGCAGCACAACCTGCTGATCGGCGAGGCGACGGCGGAGACGATCAAGATGCACCTGGGGTGCGCGATCCCGGACCCGGAGATCCGGGACATGGAGGTGCGGGGCCGGGACCTGGTGAGCGGGATTCCGCGGGGCGCGACGTTCAACTCGCACGAGGTCTGCGAGTGCATCCAGGAGCCGATCCAGACGATCATCGACGCGGTGGGGCGGGCGCTGGAGATCACGCCGCCGGAGCTGGCGGCGGACATCATCGACCGCGGGATCGTGATGTGCGGCGGCGGCGCGCTGATCCGGGGGCTGGACACGGCGATCGAGCGGCGGATGGGCGTGCCGGTGCGGGTGGCGGAAGAGCCGCTGATGGCGGTGGTGCGCGGGACGGCGGCGATCCTGGACAACTTCGAGCGGTACCGTTGGATCCTGCGGGACTGAGCGGGCGGACCCGCGCCCGGGGCGCGGGGTAGCACCGAATTGGTCGTCGAACGGGCGGCCGGCCGCAGGGCCGAGCCGCCCTTTCCCGTTCAGGAGTGCGTGATGACGCCATGCCGGATGCCCTCTTCCTCCGCCGTTTCGGCCTGATGGCGACGCTTGCCCTGGCGCCGGCCGCCGGCGCGTGCGCACCGGTGCGCGCGGAGCACGCGCGGCCGGCGGAGCGGTCCGGCTGCCAGCTCGCGTCGGACACGGGCGCCGTGCGCTGGGTGATGCCGCGCCCGGCGGAGGCGAGCCCGGAGGGGTGGTGCGTGGCGGTCGGGACGCCGGTGCTGCGCAACCGGCCGGGATCCCAGGGCGCGGCCGTGGACTCGCTCCTCGTCGTGACGTGGAACACGCACGTCGGCGGCGGGGACGTGGCGCGCCTCGTGGGCGACCTGCGCGCGGGGCGGATCACGGGCGCGCCGGTGCAGGATTTCGTGCTGCTGCTGCAGGAGGTCTACCGCGCCGGCGGGACCGTGCCGGCGGTGGCGCCGGCGGCGTACTCGCCGAAGCGGATCGCGCCGGCGCCGGCGGACGGCGAGCGCGCGGACATCGCGAGCTCGGCGGCGCGGCTCGGGCTCTCGCTGCTCTACGTGCCGTCGATGCGGAACGGCCGCTCGGAGGCGGGGGATCCGGCGGAGGACCGCGGGAACGCGATCCTGGCGACGCGGCCGCTCGGCGCCGCGACGGCGATCGAGCTGCCGCACCAGGCGCAGCGCCGGGTGGCGATCGCGGCGGAGATCGGAGCGCGGACATCGGCGGGCGAGGCGTGGCGGCTGCGGCTGGCGAGCGTGCACCTGGACCATCGGTCGAGCTGGAGCCGGATCGGCGAGAGCTTCGGCGCGGGGCGGCAGCACCAGGCGGCCGCGCTCGTGGCCGCGCTCGGGGACGGCCCCGCCACGGTCCTTGGCGGCGACCTGAACACCTGGTCGGACGAGCGGCTCGAGACGGCGGTGCCGTACCTGCGCGCCCACTTCCCCGGCACGCCGCCGGAGCGCGGCCCGGCCACGTTCAGCGCCGGCTGGTACGCGCGACGGCTGGACCACCTCTTCTTCCGGCTGCCGGAGGGGAGCGCGTCCGAGGTGCGGCGCATCGACGACCGCTACGGCTCGGACCACTACCCGCTGATGGGGTGGGTCCGGCCGGTGGCCGCGCCGGGCGCGGCCCGACGCGTGGCGGGGCGTGGCTAGTCCCCGCGCCGCGCGACGGGCGCGGGACCGGACACCCGGCGAGAGCTAGAGGAAGGACGCGAGGCGCGTCGCCAGGAGCTCCCAGGCGCGGTTCGCCCAGGGCCGGCGCCGGAACTCCTCGAGCCGGACCTCGCGCGCGCTCCGCAGGTCGCGCAGGAACACCGAGTCCATGGCCGCGCCCAGGCCGGCGTCGTAGATGGCGAGCGTCGCCTCGTCGTTCAGGCGCAGCGAGCGGTTGTCGAGGTTCAGCGTGCCGATGGCGGTCCAGGCGCCGTCGGCGACGATCGTCTTGGCGTGCAGCATCCTCCCCCGATACTCCCACACCCGGATCCCCGCCTGCATCAGCTCCTCGTAGTGCGCCTGTCCGGCGTAGAGCAGGATCTTCACGTCGATCCGCTCCCCGGGGACGAGCACGCGCACGTCCACGCCGCGCCGCGCGGCCCGGCGCAGGAAGTCGCGGAATGCCCGGTTCGGCAGGAAATACGAGTTCGTCACCCAGAGCGTGCGGCGCGCGCCGGCGATGGTGAGGGCCAGGAAGCGCTCGGCCTCGGAGGTGCCGAGGGTGGTCGAGGAGTAGACCAGGCCGGCGGTCGCGCCGCCGCCGGCGGCCGGCGCGGCGGGCGGCGGGAACAGGTCCGGACCGTCGAGGAGCACCCCCGTCGCCTCGGTCCAGGCGGCGGCGAACACGGCGGCCAGCTCGCGCACGGCGGGACCGGAGAAGCGGACGCTCGTGTCGCGCCAGCCGGCCAGGCCGGTGGGCCCGTTCAGCCATTTGTCGGCGAAGCCGGTGCCGCCGGTGTAGCCGACGACGCCGTCGACGACGACGGCGCGGACGTGGGAGCGGTGCTGCGCGCGGTGGAGCGTGTACCAGTGGATCGGTCGGAAGGCCGCGACGCGGACGCCGGCGCGGCGGAGGGTGTCGAAGTAGTCGCCTCCCAGGCTGCCGCAGCCGAACGTGTCCCAGAGGAAGTAGACCGGCACGCCTTCCTGCGCCTTCGCCGCGAGCGCGGCGGCGATGCGGCGGGCCACGCGGCCGGGCTCGCAGTAGTACATCTGGACGGCGACGGCGCGGCGCGCGCCGCGGATGTCGGCCTCCATCCGGTCGAAGACCGTATCCCCGAAGAGGAGCGCCTCGACGCGGTTCCCGCCGGTCATGGCGACCGGCGTCAGGACGGAGAGCTGCTCGAGGAAGCGCGGCTCGCCGACGGCGGGCGCGCCGGCCGGGGTTCCCTCCCCTCCCACGACACGGACATCCCGACTCACCGCGGCGTCCAGGATCTCGTGGACGGTGATCACGACGAGGTAGAGGAGCGCGAGGGCGACGAGGGCGCCGACGCCACGCGTGAGGAGCGTGAGCGGCCGCAGGCGCGCCGCCCGGGAGCGCAGCTCGCCCAGGCGGCCCCCGCCGCGCGTCCGCGGCGACTTCGTCCGAGCGTTCATCCAGCGTCCCCGATGTCCGGTGTTCCGCGAGCCCGTGCCGAGCATGCAAATCCGCAACCACAGGGGCGTGCGACGACCGCCGCGGACGCCGCGCCCGCGCGGTCGAGCGGCGGCTACTTCGCGCCGCCCCGCTCCGCGGCGAGCTCCGCGATGCCGATGCGCGCACGCACCTCGCCGGAGCGGCGGATGCGCGCGCGGATCTCACGGTTGCGGCGCACCACCTCGGGGTCGCGCCAGGGTCGGTCGTGGTCGAGGTGCATGACGACGGCCCGGTGGCGCACCTGCTTGCCGCGCAGGCCGAAATTCTCGAGGCGCTCGCCGAGCGCGCGGTCGAGGCCGCCGTACCCCATGTCGGCGTCGAAGCCGTTCACGGCCAGGACCGCGTCGCGCCAGACGGAGCTGTTGTGGCCGTTGAACGTTGCGCCGGTCGGCGTGAGGTGGTCGAGGAGCGTGGCCAGCGCGCGGGAGCGGAGCATGCGCAGGCGGCGCCGCCCGCCGCGCCAGCCGTTCCGCGCGAGCCAGGCCGGCTCGGCGAAACGGCCGGTGACGACGTCGTCCGGGGTGAGCCGCTCCGTCAGCGGGCGCGGGAGCCAAACGACGCCGCCGGAGAGGAACCGCCCGGGCTCGGCCAGCCGGAGATGCGTCGCGACGAAATCCTCGCGGGGGAGGCAGTCGCCGTCGGTGAAGACGAGGTAGTCGGCGTCGGCCGCGAGGATGGCGCGGTTCAGGATCTCGCACTTACGGAAGCCGCGGTCCTCGTGCCAGACGTGAGCGAGCCGGTCGCCGAAGCGGGGGCGGAGGCGGCGGATCACGTCGGCGGTCTCGGGGCCGGAGCCGTCATCGGCCACGACGACCCGGAACGAGTCGACCGACTGGCGGGCGTAGGCGAGGAGCACCATCTCGAGCCACGCCGGGCGCTGGTAGGTCGTGACGATGACGGCGGCGCGGAGCGACCCGGGCATGGTACGGCCTGCCGAACGGTGGCGCGCGACGCGGCGAGCGCGTGCGCGGCTGGAACGGGCGCCGGCCGACGAGCGGCCCGGCGCCGGGGACGCGGCCGAACGATACCCGCGCGGGGCTGGAGCGTAAAGGCCGGGAAACGCGTGAATCTTGCGCTCACTCCGTGGGCGGCTAGATTTTTGGGCACCCCGCGGAGTTCCCTCCGGCCGTATATCCGTTTATCCCCGACCGGCAAAGTTCCGATCCTTAGACCTGGCGGCGTGGCCGAGAACGGTCCCGTACGCCCGAAGCCGACGGCCCGGTGCCGGGCGGCGACCACCACCCTGAACGAGAGCCAGACCGCGATGCAGCTTCTGTCCGACACGCAGGCGTCCGGCGCACGAACGGGTGTGCGCCTCCTGGACGTGCGAGCCGAGCCGATCCTCGAGCGGCTGACGCGGATGTCCGCGCGGCTGCTGGAGGCGCCGATGGCGCTCGTCCTCACCTCCGACGGCACGCGCGTGCATCTGCGCAGCGCGCTGGGGCTGGGCGAGACGTCGGCGGCACGGGAGGCTCCGCTGGAGGGGTCGCCGTGGCGCTTCGTGCTGGCGCGCTCCGAGGCGCTGGTGGTGCAGGACGCGCGGGCGCACCCGCTGGCGGCGGAGAGCCTGGCGGCGGCGGGGATCGGCGTTGCCTCCTACCTGGCGGTGCCGCTGCGGACCGCGACGGGGGAGACGCCGGGGAGCCTGTGCGTCTGCGACCGCGTGCCGCGGGTGTGGGCGGAGCGGGACGTGGAGACGCTGCGCGAGCTGGCGCGCGCGGCGCTGACCGAGCTGGAGCTGCGGTCCGGCGCCGACGCGGGCGCGCAGGCGAGCACGGCGCCGGCCTACCGCGGGATCTTCGAGGCGTGCAGCGAGGCGCTGCTCGCGGTGGGGCGGGACGGGCGGGTCCTGGAGGCCAACCCGGCCGCCGCGGAGCTGCTGGGCTTCTCGCGAGACGAGCTGCCGGGGATGGCCGCGCGCGCGCTCCACGCCGAGGCACGGGACCGGGACCGCTTCGTGGAGGCGCTCGAGGCGGCCGGCTCGGTTCGCGGCTTCGAGACGCGGCTGCGGGCGCGGGACGGGCGCGAGCTGGATTGCCTCCTCTCCGGCGCGCTCGGCGACGGCGCGGGCGTGCACGAGGTCACCTGCGTGCTGCCGACGACGGCGGCCGGCGGGGCGACGGCCGGTCGCCCGAGCGCGCACGACGCGCTCACGGAGCTGCCGAGCCGGACCGTGTTCCTCGAGCACCTGCGGCGGCTGCTGGAGCGACGCCGCTTCCGGCCCGACTACCACCTCGCCGTGCTGGTCCTGGACCTCGACCGGTTCGCGCAGGTGAACGAGTCGCTCGGCCGCGTCGCCGGGGACAAGGTGCTGGTCGCGGTGGCGCAGCGGCTGACCACGTCGGTCCGGCCGGAGGACACCGTCGCGCGGCTCGGCAACGACAAGTTCGCCGTGCTGCTGGGCGACATCTCCAGCGTCGGCGCGGTGTGCGGCGTGGCCGACCGGATCCAGTTCGCGCTCGGCCAGCCGCTGCGCATCGAGGGCCGCGAGCTGCGCCCCAGCGCGAGCATCGGCATCGCGCTGAGCAGCGACGGCTACGCTTCGGCCAACGAGTTCTTCCGCAGCGCGGAAGCGGCGGTGGCGGAGGCGAAGGCATCGGGGCGCGCGCAGTACGTGATCGGGCGGCCGGACGCGGCGTAGCCGGGTCGCCGGCGACGGTGGAGACTCGAGCGCCCCGGTCGATCCGGTCGACCGGGGCGCTTCGTCTTTCCGGCTCTCGTCGGGCGCATCGGCGTCGCGGTTGACGGGCCTCTCACCCGCGGGCGAGGGAGCGGCGGAAGACCGACCAGGAGACGGCGAGGGAGATGGCGAGCCAGAGGACGCCCCAGGCGAGGACGGGGATGTGGGTGAGGTGGCTGAGCATGCGCGCGTCGGAGGGGAGGTCGGGGCGGTCGAGGATGTCGCTCTTGATGTCGAGGACGGCGTACATGCAGCTCGTGAGGCCGACGACGAGGAGGAGCCAGGCGACGGCGCGGTGAGGGAGGCGTCGGCCGCCGACGAGGGCGGCGGCGCCGAAGAGGAGGCCGAAGGCGAAGCCGAAGAGGCTGCGGATGTAGAGCGCGGTGAGCGCGAGCACGGCCAGGCCGAGGAAGGCGAGAACGTGGCCGGCGTTCTTGAGGCGCGCGGCGGAGAGGATGAGCGCGCCCCAGGCGAGGCTGCCGAGGTAGCCGGCGGAGAGCGTGAGGATGGCGCTGCCGCCGCGGGTGAGCGTCTCGCCGCCCTCGTCGGGCGTGAGGACGATGCGCTCGATGCCGCCGCCGGTCGCGACGGCGGCGAGGCCGTGACTGAGCTCGTGGAGGAGGACGACGAAGATGCGGAGCGGATAGAGAATCGGCGTGTTCCAGAGGAGCACGATGCCGACGGCCGTGGCGAAGAAGACGAGGATCCGGCGGGTACGGGGTCGCATCGGCATCGAAGGCTCGCGGTTCGGAGGTCTGATTCTTCTACGCCGCGGCGGGCGGCTACGTTTCACGGACGGCTGCCGCGGAGCGTCGATGCGGGCGGCGTGTCGGGCTTCAGCGGCCGATCCAAGCTGCCGAGAATTGTAGCACAGACGAAGCGGAGGGAGCCGGGCCGTGTCCCGCCGCGCCGCGCCCGTCCGACCCGGAGCGGGCGGATTCCAGACGCATCGCGCCGCCGCATCGAGAACATGGCGAAATTCCCGCTGCCGAAGGACGAGCTCCTGCGCAAGGCGGTGATCCGGCTCGCGGTCGGACTCACCGTGCTGCTGCTCATCGGGGCTCTGAGCGTCTACCGGATCACCCTGCTCGGCCAGTCGGACCGGTGGGCGGGACAGTCGCGGGAGGTCATCGAGGCCGTGAGCCGGGTGACGCGCCTGGTGGCGGACGCGGAAGCCGGGCAGCGGGCCTACGTGCTGACGGGCGACTCGGCGTACCTGAGCCCGGTCGCGCTGGCGGACACGACGGCGCCGGAGATCCTCGCGTCGATCTTCCGGCTGACGGCGGCGGAGCCGGACCAGAAGGAGCGTCTGGCCGGCGTGGCGCGCGACTACCACGAGCGGATGGCGGACCTGCGGGATGGCGTGGCCGCGTACAACCGCGGCGGCTCCGTGGCGGCCGTGAAGGTGGTGGAGACGAACCGGGGCCGGGACGCGATGGTGCGCCTGCGGTCCGAGTCCGAGCGGATGGTGGAGGCGGAGCGCAAGCTGATGGAGGAGCGCGTCGCCCACGTCCGGCGGGAGGCGCTCTGGACGAAGCTGCTCGCCGCGCTGGCGCTGATCTGCGGGATCGGGGTGTCGCTCATCCCGCTGCTCTCGCTGCACCGGGCGGTCGCGGCCCGTGACGAGGCGCAGGCCCGGCAGAAGGAGCACGAGGAGTACTTCCGCTCGCTGCTGGAGAACGCTTCCGACATCCTGGCAATCCTGGATGCGGGCGGGGCGATCCGCTACCTCAGCTCGGCGGCGGAGCGGGTGCTCGGCTTCAACCCGCCGGAGCTGATGGGGCGCAATTTCTTCGACCGGCTGCACGCGGACGACCGCGCGCTGGCCCGGGCGGTGTTCGACGAGCGGGGCCGGAAGGCGAAGGACGAGCGGACCACGGAGTTCCGCGCGCTGCACAAGAACGGGTCGTGGCGGAACCTGTCGGCGCGGATCCAGGACCGGCTGGACCACCCCGCCGTGAAGGGGATCGTCGTCAGTCTGCAGGACGTCACGGAGCAGCGCCGGATCGAGGAAGCGCTGCGAGAAAGCGAGGAGCGCTACCGCGGGTTGATCGAGATGCTGCCGGAGGCCGTGATCGTGCACAGCGAGGCGGCGGTCCGGTACATGAACCCGGCGGCGCGGGACCTGTTCGGCTACGCGCCCGACGAGCGGGTGGTGGGCACGCCGATCCTGGAGCTGGTGCACCCGGAGGACCGGGAGAAGGTGTGGAACCGGATCCAGGTGCTGGACGCGGAGGGCGGCGAGGCGGAGCGCACGGAGGAGCGGCTGCTGCGCGCGGACGGCAGCGTGATCTACGGCGAGGTGGCGGAGCGGCGGATCTGGTTCGCGGGCGAGCTCGCGATTCAGGCGGTGGTGCGCGACATCACCGCGCGGAAGCGGCTGGAGGGCGACCTGCGCCGCGCCGCGCTGCGCGACCCGCTGACACAGCTCCCGAACCGGCGCCACTTCGCCGACCAGCTCACGCGCGCGCTGGAGCGCGCCAAGCGCCGGCCCGACTACCGCTTCGGCGTGCTGTTCGTGGACCTGGACCGGTTCAAGTCGATCAACGACACGCTGGGGCACATGGTCGGCGACCAGTTGCTGGTCGGGATCGCGGAGCGGCTGCTGGCGAGCGTCCGGCCCGGCGACGTCGTCGCCCGGCTGGGCGGCGACGAGTTCGCGGTCGTGCTGCCGACGCTGCTCGGCACGGCGGACGCCGCGCGCGTAGGCGACCGGCTGGTCGAGTCGTTCCGGGAGCCGTTCCGGATCGAGGAGCACGAGGTCAAGGCGACGATCAGCGTCGGCGTGGCCATCGGCAGCGCGCGCTACGGTTCGGTGGACGACCTGCTGCGCGCGGCGGACCAGGCGATGTACGCGGCGAAGGGCGAGGGCCGCGACCGCTGCATCCTGATCGAGGAGCTCGAGCCGGCGGCCGAGCCGGGCGACTGAAGGCCGGCCGGCGGCGGGCCGGCCCCGGCACGACGCGGAGACGGGGGACGCGGAGAGATCGACTCTCCCGCCCCCGTCTCCGCGTTCGTGCATCCCGCCGTCCGGAGTCAGACCGCCGGGTCGATCCAGCCGCCGTGGCCGGCGGTGAGCTCGTCGGCGTCCGGCGGGCCCCAGCTCCCCGGGTCATAGGGGTGGACCGGGGCGACGTCGCCGAGGACGGGGTCGACGACGCGCCACGCCTCCTCGACGTAGTCCTGGCGGGCGAAGCGGCTCGGGTCGCCCTCGAGCGCATCCTGCAGCAGCTCCTGGTAGGCGGCGAGCTCGGTCGGGTCGCCGGCGGCGCGGACGGTGAGCTCGACGCACTCGCCGCGCAGCTCGTCGCCGGGGAGCTTGAGGAGCGCACCGACGGCCACCACGAAGTCCGGCGTGAGGCGGAAGCGGTAGTGGTTGGCCGGCGGGCTCGCGGCGGAGAAGATGGCGGGCGCGCGGCGCAGCTTGACGACCACGTCCGTGGCGGTGACGGGGAGGCCCTTGCCGGCGCGGATGAAGAACGGCACGCCCGCCCAGCGCCAGGAATCGATGTGGAAGCGGAGCGCGACGTAGGTCTCGACGCGGGAGCCCGCGCGCACGCCGGGCTCCGCGAGGTAGCCGCGGACCTGGCCGCGCACGACGTCCTCCGGGCGCAGCGGCCGCATCGCCTTCAGGACCTTCACCTTCTCGTCCCGCAGCACGTCGCCCTCCATGCCGGGCGGCGGCTCCATGGCGACGTTCGTGAGCACCTGCAGCAGGTGGTTCTGCACGACGTCGCGGAGCGCGCCGGTCTGGTCGTAGAAGGCGCCGCGCCCCTGCACACCGAAGTCCTCGGCCATGGTGATCTGCACGCTCTCCACGTGATGCCGGTTCCAGATCGGCTCGAGGAAGGCGTTGGCGAAGCGGAAGTAGAGGAGGTTCTGGACCTCGTTCTTCCCCAGGAAATGGTCGATGCGGTAGACCTCGCTCTCGTCGAAGTAGCGGTGGACGAGCGCGTTCAGCTCGCGGGCGGAGGCGAGGTCGTGGCCGAACGGCTTCTCGATGACGACGCGGGCGCCCGCGGCGCAGCCGGATCCGCCGAGCCGCTCGAACGCGAGCCCGAAGAGCGATGGCGGGATCGCCAGGTAGTGGCAGGGATGCGCGGCGGAGCCGAGCTCCTCGCGCAGGCGCCGGAACGTGGCCTCGTCCGCGTAGTCGCCGTCGATGTAGCGCAGGCGGTCCATGAGGCGGCCGAACGCGGCGGCGTCATAGCCGCCGTAGTGCTCCACGCTGTCGCGGGCGCGTGCCCGGAGCTGGTCGAGGCTCCAGCCGGCCTTGGCCACGCCGATCACCGGCAGCTCGAGCTCGCCCTGCCTGGCCAGCGCCTGGAGCGCCGGGAAGATCTTCTTGTACGCCAGGTCGCCGGTGGCGCCGAAGAACACCAACGCGTCGGCCGGGGTGCGGGTCATGGTCCGGGCTCCTGCGCGCCCTGCGCGCGGCCGGGTGCGCTCCCGACGGGGCGCACGGGTGAGGGCGGTGGGCGCGGCGGCCGCGGTCGTGTGGGGGCGAGAGGCGCGCGGCCCCGCTGTCGACGGGGCGCACGCCACCGGAGGAGCCTGACGCGCCTGCGGGGTACGTTGACAAATCGTATGGGCTCATAAATAGATCGACGGTGCCGCGCGGGAAAGAGATGCCGCCGCGCCGACGCGGGACGCCGCCTGCCGCCGGAGGTTCGACGCCGTGAGCGATGCCGAGACGCTGCGCCTTCACGAGGAAGCGCGCCGGGAGCGCGACTGGAAGCGCTGGGGGCCGTACCTCTCGGAGCGGCAGTGGGGCACGGTGCGCGAGGACTACTCGGCCTCGGGCACGTGCTGGGAGTACTTCCCGCACGATCATGCGCGGAGCCGCGCCTACCGCTGGGGCGAGGACGGACTGCTCGGGATCTGCGATCGGCACGGAAGGCTGAACTTCGCGCTGGCGCTCTGGAACGGGCGGGACCCGATCCTGAAGGAGCGGCTCTTCGGGCTGACGGGTCCGGAGGGCAACCACGGCGAGGATGTGAAGGAGCTGTACTACTACCTCGACGCCGCCCCGACGCACTCCTACCTGAAGGCGCTCTACAAGTACCCGCAGCGGGAGTACCCGTACGCGCGGCTCGTGGAGGAGACCGGCCGGCGGACCAAGCAGGAGCCGGAGTACGAGCTGCTGGACACGGGCGTGTTCGACGGGGAGCGCTACTTCGACGTGACGGTCGAGTACGCCAAGGCGTCGCCGGACGACATCCTGGTCCGGATCACGGTGGCGAACCGCGCGTCCGGCGACGGCGCGGGCCCGCCCGCGCGGCTGCACCTGCTGCCACAGCTCTGGTTCCGGAACACCTGGTCGTGGGGGCGGACGAAGGGCGAATACGCGGTCCGGCCGCGCATCACGGCGGCGGCCGGTGGGGCGCTGCGCGCGGAGCACCACCTGCTCGGGACGTACGTGCTCGAGGCGGATGCGGCGCCGGACGGCACGACGCCGACGCGGCTCTTCACGGAGAACGAGACGAACTTCGAGCGGCTCTACGGCTCGGGGAGCGTCGCGCCCGGGCGGAAGGACGCGTTCCACGAGTACGTCGTGCACGGCCGGACGGATGCGGTGCACGCGGCGGCGGAGGGGACGAAGGCGGCGTTCCACTACGTGCTGGACGTGCCGCCGGGCGGCGAGGTGACGGTGAGACTGCGGCTCACCCGGGAGGAGGAGGTGGCGCCGGAGCCGTTCGGCGCGGAGTTCGAGCTGGTGTTCCGCGAGCGGATCTCGGAGGCGGACCAGTTCTACGCCGGGAAGGAGGCCGGCGCGGACGCGGAGCAGCGGCGCGTGATCCGCCAGGGGTACGCCGGCCTGATCTGGTCGAAGCAGTTCTACCACTACGTGGTGCGGGAGTGGATCGGCGGCGACCCGGGCTACCCGCCGCCGCCGGACTCGCGCCGGCGCGGGCGGAACTCCGACTGGATGCACGTCCACCACGCGGACGTGATCCTGATGCCGGACAAGTGGGAGTACCCGTGGTTCGCGGCGTGGGACCTGGCGTTCCACGTGGTGTCGATCGCGCGGATCGACCCGCCGTTCGCGAAGGAGCAGCTCCTGCTGCTGCTGCGCGAGGGGTACATGCACCCGAACGGCCAGATCCCGGCGTACGAGTTCGCGTTTGGCGACGTGAATCCGCCCGTCCACGCGTGGGCGGTCTGGCGAGTCTACAAGATGACCGGGCAGCGCGGCGAGCGCGATCGGCAGTTCCTGGCGCGCGCGTTTCACAAGCTGCTGCTCAACTTCACGTGGTGGGTGAACCGCAAGGACCCCGAGGGACACAACCTGTTCGCCGGCGGATTCCTCGGGCTGGACAACATCGGGGTCTTC
>DASTKT010000186.1:0-55122 GCA_035715725.1 Longimicrobiales bacterium
CATCCTGTAGGACAAGACGAACCCGAACCGGATGCACATAGCAATCTCGGCGGCGGGCGTCTTCCGTACGGATGACGGCGGCGAGACCTGGGCGGCGAAGAACAAGGGGCTGAGCTCGAACTTCATGCCGGACCCGACGGCGGAAACGGGTCACTGCGTCCATCGCATCGCAAAGAACGATTCACGGCCGGACACGCTCTTCATGCAGAAGCACTGGGACGTGATGCGGAGCGACAACGGCGGCGACTCGTGGACCGAGGTGAGCGGCAACCTGCCGACCGACTTCGGCTTCTGCATCGACGTGCACGCGCACGAGCCGGAGACCGTCTACGTCGTGCCGATCAAGAGCGACTCCGAGCACTACCCGCTCGACGGCCAGCTGCGCGTCTACCGCAGCCGCACGGGCGGCCAGGAGTGGGAGCCGCTCACGAAGGGGCTGCCGCAGAGCCACTGCTACGTCAACGTGCTGCGCGACGCGATGGCCGTCGACTCGCTCGACCGCTGCGGCATCTACTTCGGCACCACCGGCGGCCAGGTCTACGCCTCCGCCGACGACGGCGACAGCTGGTCCGCC
The DNA here is from genome assembly GCA_035715725.1 of Longimicrobiales bacterium. GTDB lineage: Bacteria > Gemmatimonadota > Gemmatimonadetes > Longimicrobiales > RSA9 > JADGGV01. The sequence continues at coordinate 575 of DASTKT010000186.1, forward strand.
ATCGTGCGCGATCTCCCCGCCGTGCTGTCGGTGGAAGTCCAGACGCTGCCATGATCCGCGTCGCGCTGCCGGTCCACCTGCGCACGCTCGCGCGCGTGGGCGCCGAGGTCGAGGTCGAGGTCGACGGACCCGCCACGGCGAGCTCCGTCCTCGACGCGCTCGAGGCGCGCTATCCCGTGCTGCGCGGCACGATCCGCGACCACGTCACGCACCGCCGCCGGGATTTCGTGCGCTTCTTCGCCTGTCAGGAGGACATCTCGCACGAGAGCCCGAACGCGCCGCTGCCGGCGCCGGTCGCGTCCGGCGCCGAGCCGTTCCTGGTGATCGGCGCGATCGTGGGGGGGTAGGCCGCTCGCGCCTCCCCACCCGCCTCCGCATTCGCATTCGCATCCCGGCTTTTCCTCGGCCTCGCCGCGGTGCACGGGAACGGCTCGAATGCGAATGCGGATGCGAATGCGAATGCGGGAAGTGCGGGGCGCGGATGCGGATCGCGGGCGCACGAAACGGCCCCCCGGGATCTTCCCGAGGGGCCGTGCCTTTGCCCCCCGCCAGCGCGCTACGCCCCCGCGTACGCCCGCTCGAGCCCGGCGATGTCCAGCTTCTTCATCTTCAGCAGCGCCGCCATCACGCGGTTCGACTTCACGGGATCCGGATCGGTCATCAGCTCGCCGATGACCGTCGGCACGATCTGCCAGGACAGGCCGTAGCGGTCCTTGAGCCACCCGCACTCGACCTCTTCCCCGCCCGCGGACAGGAGCGCCCAGTACCGGTCGACCTCCTCCTGCGTCTCGCAGTTCACGACGAGCGAGGTCGAAGCAGGCGCCGCGAAATCGACATGGCGCGGCCGAGGCCGCTCAGCCCGGCCCGGCGGGCCCGCGCATGGTCTCCCACCCCAGCGACGTCGCCAGGTGGCACACGGCGGCGACCGGCCTCACCTCCACGGTCATGCCGTGCGGCAGGAGCGGACAGCGCTGCGCCATCGCGGTCGCGTCGTCCAGCGTCACGCCTTCCAGCAGGAAGTAGCCGCCGACCAGCTCCTTCGCCTCGGCGAACGGGCCGTCGGTGATCTTCTCGCCGCGCTTGCCGGACACGAGGCGCGCCTTCTCCCCGAGCGGCTGCCCGTCCCTCAGCTTGCCGGTCGCGGCCATCTCGTCGACCCATGCGTTCCAGCGGTCGAGGCACTGGCGGGTCTCGGCGGGCGTCATCGTCGCGTAGACCTCGGGCGTGGTGTCCCGGACGAGCAGCAGGTAGGAGGAGACCGTCGTTCCCATCGTCGGAGCACTCTCGGTGAGCGGTGGATGTAGCGGATCTCCCCATGGTCGGCCACGCGGCGGACGGACGCAAGGGTCCGGCGGTGTCGGCGGAGCGTGTCGAAATCGCGCGGCCCCGTTCGTCGCCCCTGTAGAGACAGGATGGACACCCGGCGAGCGACGCCGGGACCGACTCGCACCCGAACGGAAAAGGGGTCCACCATGAGCGACACGCGCGGAAGGTCGAGGAAGGCGGCGGCCGCCCTCTGGTCGGTACAGGTGCTGCTCGCGCTGCTTTTCCTCTTCGCCGGCGGGATGAAGCTGGTCCTGCCGATCGAGGCGCTCACCGGGCAGATGCAGGTGCCGGGAGCGTTCGTCCGATTCATCGGCGTCTGCGAGGTGCTCGGCGCGCTCGGCCTCGTCCTCCCCGGGCTCCTGCACGTCCACGAGGAGCTGACGCCGCTGGCCGCGCGGGGGCTCGCCATCATCATGACTGGCGCCATCGGCGCCACGCTCGCCGGCGGTTCCGTCGTCGGCGCGCTCCTTCCGCTCGTCGTCGGCCTGCTCGCGACGCTCGTCGCAAGCGCGCGCTCGCGGCCCACGCACCGCGCACCGCGCCACGCGCACGACCCGGCGCCCGGCGCCATCCTGCAGGCCGGTCGCTGACGCGACGGCGGAAATCGGCGGATCACGAAACAGGGCCGCGCCCGGAAGTGCGGCCCTTTTCGTTTCTGCCCCCGCGACATAACGATATGAGCCGCGCGTCCGGCTCGGCCGCCCCGGCCGCTTCGTCGACGGGACGCCCGGGCGTACGCCAGGAGGGGCTCGTGAATCGCTGGATCACCGCGGGAGTGCTCGCCGCCGGCGGCCTCGCGGCCGCCGGCACGCTCGCCGTGGTCGTCGGGTCGCGCGCCTGGCGCCGGACGACGGAGCGGGCGGCCGCGCGGCTCGCGGCGCCGGCGCAAGCGCGCGGCACCGCGCACCCAGGCGCGGGCGGGGCGTTCTCGCGCGCGCAGCTCGAGGGTCTGCCGGCGCCGGTGGCGCGCTACTTCGCCTTCGCGCTCCCGGAGGGCCGGCCGCCGATCCGCGCGGCGCGGATCCGCTGGACGGGCGAGTTCCAGCTCCGGCCGGGGGGCGGCTGGAGTCCGTTCACGGCGGAGCAGCGCTTCACCACGTCCCCGCCCGGCTTCGTCTGGGACGCGGCGATCCGGATGCTGCCGCTCGTGCCCGTGCGCGTGCGTGACAGCTACATTGCGGGCGAGGGGAGGATGCTCGGCCGGATCGGCGGCGTCGTGCCGGTCGTCGGCGAGGGCGGCACGCCGGAGATGGCCGCGGGCGCGCTCGCCCGGTGGCTCGGCGAGGCGGCCTGGTTCCCGACCGCGCTGCTGCCGGGTGAGAACGTCCGCTGGGAGCCGGTGGACGACAGCACCGCGCGCGCGACGGTCACCGACGGCCCGACGAGCGTCTCGGCAGAGTTCCATTTCGGCCCGGGGGGCGAGCCGACCCGCATGACCGCGCTGCGGTATCGGGACGTGAACGGGACCGGCGTGCTCACCCCGTTCGAGGGCCGCTACGGGGACTTCGGCCGGCGCGAAGGGGTGATGATCCCGCTCTCGGCCGAGGTGGCGTGGCTGCTCCCGGAAGGGCGCTTCCCGTACTGGCGCGGGCGCCCCGCCGAGATCGAGTACGACCGCGCCCGGCAGCCCCCTCAGGCGCCGGAGATCGACCGGTAGAAGATCGTCGCGTCGCGGAGCCGGCCGTCCGACCGCCCGGGCCGCCGCACAACCGTCCTTCGTCCCCTACGGCCATGCCCGACCTCCACACGTTCGCGGATGGCGAGTTCACCTCGCCCTTCTTCGGGTTCTCCCTGCGCGTAGCGCCGGATTGGGTCCTCCGGGAGGCCGCGGCGAGCGGCGGCTCCGCGCGCTTCATCTTCCGCCGCTCCTCCGGCGACGGCCACCTGAACGTCCATGTCTTCGCGCGCGACTACCGGCCCATGGCGCTCTACTTCGAGGACGACCTGGCGCGCAAGCGGCGCTTCCCCGAGCGCGTCGCCCTGCCGTTCGGCGAGGCGTTCGAGAGTCGCGGTCCCTCGTCCCGCAGCGTGATCTTCCAGGCGAACGGGCTGGTCTACAGCATCGCGTGCGGCTCGAGCGACCCCGTGGCGCGCGCGGTGGGGGACGCCATGCTCCGCGGCGTGCGCCTCTTCCCGCCCGCGGCGGAGCAGGTCCCGCCCAAGCTCAAGGCGTTCAAGTACCTGCACCCGGGCGCCGCGATGCCGCGGCCGAAGACGTCGCGGGATCCGGAGCTGGTGCGCGCCGAGCTGGAGGCACGGATCGCCGCCGACCTGCAGCGCGCCGAGAACGCGCGGGGCCAGTGGGACCGGATCCCGCGCGACCGTCTCGGGATCGCGTGCATCGGGCTCGGCGCCGACTTCCTCGACGCCGCCGTCGGCTCGCTCCTGCTCGGGCGCCGCGACGACGCCCGGGGCTGCTTCCGCGAGGCGGCCGCGAGCTTCCTCGCGGCGAGCGGCCACGCTCCGGACGCCCTGGCGCCGGGCCCGCGGCTGCACGGGGTCACGGCCGCGGTCCTGTCGGGGGACCGCGACCTGGCCCGGGAGTGCGCCCGCCGCCTCGCCCCGCCCGCGGAGCGGCACGCGAAGACGTGGGTCCAGGACCGCTTCACGCTGGCGCTCGCGGCGCTCGTCCTCGCGGACGACGCCGCGACGGGCGCGGCCGTGGCCGAGCTGCTCCGCGTCGACGACGCGGCGGCCGAGCGGGACCACTTCTACCCCGGCACGGGAGCGGCCTGCCGGGCGATCCTCGACCGGGACCCGGCGGCGCTGGCCGGTGCGCTCGCCTCGATCCTCCAGCGGCACGCCGCGATGGCGGCGCGGAGCCTCCGCAACCAGGCCGACGGCTGGCTCTGTTTCCCGGCCGCGGCGCTCGCCCTCGTCGCGAGGGACCGCGGCATCGACGTCGCCATCGATCCCCGGCGTCGGCGCGCGGACCTCAAGCTCCGGGCGGTCTTCTCCGAGCCGCACAAGGGGAAGGAGGCGGTCCTCGAGGTCGACTTCGTCCCGCTCGACGCGCTCCGTTAGATGCGGTGGGCGGGGGTCTGCGGCCGCGGTCGTCGCCGCGATGGTCGCGGATGCCGCATCGCGGCAGAGCTTCGTCGAGCCGGCTCGCCCGTCCCGCGCCCTCAGCGCGGCCAGCCCGCCTGCGGCAGCCGCCGCGTGATCGCCAGCGCGTTCCGGAAATACAGCTTCTCGAGCACGCTGTCGGGGAGATCGATGCCGTACAGCTTCCAGAAGGCGTGGTAGGGGCGGTAGTAGTCGAAGTACTCGTCGCGCGTCTCGAAGACCCGCCAGTAGTAGGGGTACTCCTCGGGCTGGAAGGAGTCCTTCCCGAAGAGGATGCGGTCCTGGAAGCGGACGAAGAAGTCGTGCGCGGCGCGGGGCTGCCGGCCGATGTCGTAGAGCACCGCACCGACCTCGGTGTAGACGTTCGGCATCTCGGTCAGCAGCTTCGCCAGCCGCCCGAGATCGTTGGCGTGCCACCCCATGTGCGCGGCGACGAACGTCGTCTTCGGATGCTTGCGGAACAGGTCGTCCCGCTCGGCCATGAGCTCCGCGAACCGCGGGAAGCGGTCCGCCGGGTAGCGCCGGTTCGGGAAGAGCGCCAGCTCCAGCCAGCGCTCGTTCGTGTCGTCGATCGGCTCGAAGAACTCCTCGGGATCCGCGGTGTGGATGAAGACCGGGATCCCCAGGCGGGCGCACGCATCCCAGATCGGGTCCAGGTCGGGATCGTCGATTCGCAGCCGCGAGCCGTCGGCCTTCTTGATCGAGAGCCCGAGCGCCTTCGAGATCTCGCCGACGCCCACCGCCCCCGCGGCGACGTCGGCCTCGAGCTGCGCCACCGCCTTCTCGGCCCACCCGGGACCCACGTTGCGGAAATCGACGCCGGCCAGCACGCGGACCCGGTCCTTCGCCCGCGGCGAGGCCCGGATCGCGGCCAGTGCGCGCCGCAGCCGCTCTCCCGAGAGGTTGTCCGCCGCCACCATCATCCGGACGTCGAGGTCGTCCATCGCCGCGCCGAGCCGGGCCAGCCCCTCGGCCGACTCCAACAGATCCCCGGGGTGGCCGTGGAAGTCGATCGCAGGGTACTTCGCCCTCGGCACGGGGTGGGATGGCACGACCAGCGTGGACCGCGGGCGGTAGTCCACGATGCTCGGCGGCGCCAGCGCCGGCGCCATGCACTGCCGCGGCCGGACCTCGGTGGTGCCCGCCGGGCACGACTCGCCCGGCTGGATGGCCGTGGCCCGTCGCCCCGGACCGGCCGCGGAAGGGGATTGCGCCGCGCCACTCGCGGCGAACGCGAGAACGGCGCACACGCTCACGGACATCGACGTCGATACCCTGCGCATCGGAGCTCCTGGCGGACGTGAGCCGGCAATGTGCGGTCCGAGGGCCGATCCGGGAACCCCGGAGTGGCGGGCGGCATGGACGCCGGGGTCGGACCCGCACCGTGCTCCGTCGTGGTCGCGGGGCGGGCCGATCTGGAATGCTCGTTCCCGCCGGCGCTATCTTCCGGCCGAGACCGCGATCACGGGAAGGCCGGGCGAGGCAGGCGAGGGGCGGAGCGTTCTCTCGCGACGTCGCACGGAAGACCGCGCAAAGGTGGCATACCGCATGTCTGTCGGACGTGGGCTCATCGACGAACAGCTTCAGCAGCTCGGCGAGAGCATGCGCTGGCGCGACCAGCGCGAGCTGCGCGACCTGCCCGCCGTGCTCCACGCGGACGAGCGGCTCCTCGCCGTCGCGCGGGGGAAGCTCGCCCGCACGCGGCTGAGCCGGTCCTGGCTGATCGTCGTCACCAACACGCGGCTCCTCTGTCTGCGTACGACCGGGCGAGCCACGTGGGCGCAGCTCGAGGTCCCCGCGAGCCAGATCGCGCGGGTCGGCCTTCGCGTCGGGCCGTTCCGCGGGCGGGTGCTGGTCGTGGCCGGGGGGTACCGGTACCGGCTGCTCGTGCCCAGGGCGGACGCCTACAAGCTGGCGTCCGCCCTCTCGAGCATCGTCCCCGTGAAGGAGGCGGGTCCCGGCCTCGCACCGACACGGATGGTCACGCGGATCGTCGACCACATGCTCTCGCTCCCGGCGGTCGCGCTCGACCCCACCGCCAGGCCTGCCCCCGCTCCACCCGCTCCACCCGACCGGAGCGCGAACGACGCCCGCCTCCAGCTGCTGGAGGAGCAGGTCCAGCAGCTCCAGCAGCAGGTGGACTTCCTCGAGCAGCTGCTGCGGCAGCGGCAGGCGGCGCCGGCGGAATTGAGCCGGCCGCAGTAGCGGCTGCCGCGTCGGGTATTGCCCTACGGCTCCCGTGGTGGCTTCCCCCTGGCTCTCGCGAGCGGACGCTTTAGATTGGGTTCGTCCCAACGCCTCTCCATGCGTGTGACCGACTCGACCCGGCGGAAGCTCCTCCGGGCACCGTGTCGGACGCTCACACCACCTCCGCGGGGACCGTACGCCCAGTATCGGGCACACCTCACCCCCGATCCGCGAAGCAGCCCACCATCCCCGTCGTCCGGAGCCGCGGATTCCCGCGTGCCCTGACCCGTCCGATTCTCTTCCGTCGTCTCGCCTCGGCGTCCGGGGGGTCGCGCGCGCCCGCGATCGGCCCGAGCCACAGCACTTCCGTCCGGTCCGCCGCCGCGTCCCGGGGGGTCGCGCGCGCCCGCGACCGGCCCGGGCGGTGGAGGAGCGCGTACAGCCGCCGCACTCGGCTAGCAGGAGCGATGTTCGACCCGTCCATGCGGGGGTGGGCCGGCGAGTGTGCCACGGACGTGGCAGACAGGAGAGGATCCGATGCCCATCGACTTCTCGCTCACTCCGGAACAGAAGACGCTCCAGAAGGTCGCGCGCGAGTTCGCGCAGGACGTGCTGAAGCCGCTCGTACGGGCGGCCGACGCGGAGGCCGATCCGCAGAAGGGCTTCCAGATGATCCGCCCGGCGTACGAGAAGGCGTACGAGCTGGGGTTCGCGACCGGCTTCCTGCCGCGGAAGTACGGCGGCGGCGGCCTGACGAACCTCGACGTCCAGATCGCGGTGGAGGAGATCGGCGCGGTGGACCCCGGGTTCGGCTGCGTGCTCCTGGTGAACGGCCTGGCGCTGATGCCGGTCGTGTGGTTCGGCACCGAGGCGCAGAAGGAGAAGTACCTGACCGAGGCGTGCAATGACGCCACGCACAGCTATCTGGCGGGGTGGGTCGTCTCCGAGCCGGCCGGCACGCCGGGCGGCACGGCGAACTTCGACCATCCGGACCCGCGCGCCGGGATCCAGACGACCGCCGACCTCGTCGGGGACGAGTACATCGTGAACGGGCGCAAGTTCTGGCCGTCCAGCGCGGCGGGCTGGGACATGAAGGGCGCCAACGTCAACACCGTGATCGTGCGGACGGACCGCACGAAGGGTGGCAAGGGCGGCCTCTCGGCGATCCTGGTGCCGCGGGGCACGCCGGGCGTCCGCTACGAGCCGGTCATCGACAAGGCCGGCCAGCGGCTGAACCAGAACTGCGAGATCGTCTACGAGAACGCGCACGTCCCCGCGGAGAACGCATTCGCGATCGGCAACGCCGACCTCATCATCAGCAAGGCGTTCACCTGGTCGGGGCCGGTGGCGGGAATCGCCGCGGTCGGCACGGCCCGCTCCGCCTACGAGTACGTGCTCGACTGGTGCAAGACGTACACGGCCGGCGGGCTCGACCCGATCATCTACCACCAGAACGTCGGGTACATGCTCACCGACATCGCCATGCGCCTGGAGGCGTGCCGCTACCTCTGCTGGAAGGCGGCCCACTACTTCGACCTCTACAGCGTCGACGGGGGGCAGGCGATCGGCGCGATGGCGAAGATCTACGCGGGCGAGGTGTGCACGCAGGCCGTCTACGACTGCATGCGCGTGATGGGGGTGAACAGCTACGACCGGCGGTCGCATCCGCTCGACAAGTACATGCGCGACGTGCTCTGCTTCCCGATCTACGACGCGGGCAACATGGGGATGCAGCGCCGCAAGATCTGGGGCGTCCTGGCGGATCCGGGCTTCAATCCGCGGGCGTTCGTGAACAACGAGCCGATCGTCTTCACGAAGGCGATGGAAGGGATCGGCACGGTCACCACGAGGCCCGAGGTCGAGCCCGCGCCCGCGCAGCCGGAGCTCGTTCCGGCCGGCGACTGAGTCGCGCGAGGTTGCTGGAGCCGCGGCCGGCGCGCGCAGCGCCGGCCGCGGCCCGGTGAGTTGCCGAGGACGGGAACATGATCGCTGTCACCGCAGCGGCAATGCAGGGGTCCGTCGTGCCCGCGCGCGACACCTACGGGCTGCTCCCGCGGGGCACGAGCCCCTGGATGTACGCGGTCTTCGCGGCCTTCGCCGCCGTGTTCGTGATCGGCGTGGTGCGGCGGCTGCGCCCGCTCGGCGTGCCGACGCTCCTGCGGCAGGCGGAGGGCGGCGTCGCCGCGGGACTCCGGCGGCTAGTGACGCTGGTCCTGCTCCAGTCGCGGGTCGCCCGGCGCGCGCGTGGATGGTCTCACGCCGCCATCTTCATCGCCTTCCTGATCCTGACGCTCGGCACGGCGCTCGTGGCCCTCGACTGGGACGCTCTGCGCCCGCTCGGCCTCCGGGTGCTGCGCGGGCCGTTCTACCTCGGCTACGAGGCCGTCCTGGACGCGGCCGGCGTGGCATTCCTGGCGGGAACGCTCGCGGCGCTCGTCCGGCGTCTGCTCCGGGGCGGTCGTGATCCGCGGCGGGCGCACCGCGAGTACGTCGCGCTCCTGGCGGCGCTCCTCTATCTCGGCGGCACCGGCTTCCTGCTCGAGGGTCTCCGCCTGGCGCTCCGGCCCGTGCCGTGGGGCGGCTGGTCCTTCGTCGGCGCGTGGATCGCCGGTCTCGTCCACCCATTGGCGACGAGCGGCGCCGCCGGCACCGTGTACGTCGCGCTCTGGTGGAGCCACGCCATCGTCGCGTTCGGGCTGATCGCGGCACTCCCCTACTCGGTCTTCCTCCACGCGCTCACGGTTCCGCTCAACGTGGTGGCGACGAGTGGCCGGCCGAAGCCGGCGCTGGAGGCGCCCTTCGACCTGCGCGAGCTGATGGCCAGTGGCGAGTTCGACGTCCAGGCGGGGGTGAGCCGGGTGAGCGACCTCGAGGCGCACCTCCGCCTGGCGCTTCTCGCGTGCACCAACTGCGGGCGCTGCGACGAGGCGTGCTCTGCCGTCCAGATGGGGACGGCGCTCTCGCCCCGCCGGCTCGTGCAGAGCCTGCGTCGGGACCTGCTCGCCGACGAGCCGGCCGACGACCTGCTCGCGGGTCCGCTCTCGGAGGCCGAGCTCTGGGCGTGTACGACCTGCGCCGCGTGCGTCGAGGCGTGCCCGGTGCTCGTGCGGCCGGCGGATCTCATCGTGCCGTTCCGCCGCGAGCTCGTCGCCCGGAACCGGCTCGACGGGCGTCAGTCGGAGATGCTCGGGAACCTGGGGCGCGGCCTCAACCCGTACGGCCTCTCCGCCGCGGAGCGCGCGTCCGTCACCCGGGCGCTCCAGCTCCCCTCGCCGGCGCAGGCGCCGGACGCCGACTACCTCTACTGGATCGGGTGCGCGGGCGCGTACGACGCGCGGATCCGCTCCGTCGTCGCCGCGGCGGTCGAGGTGTTCCGCGCGGGCGGCCTGACCGTGAGCGCGCTGGGGGAGGAGGAGGCGTGCACGGGGGACGCGGCGCGCCGGCTGGGCGAGGAGGGGCTGTTCCAGCAGCTCGCGCTGCAGAACATCGAGACGCTGCAGCGCTACGGCGTGAAGCGGATCGTGACGCATTGCGCGCACTGCTTCAACACGCTGAAGAACGAGTACCCCCGCTTCGGCGGCACCTTCGACGTCGTGCACCACTCGCAGCTCATCGCCGAGCTGGCGCGGTCGGGGCGGCTCCCGCCGGCGGCCTCGGCGGCCGGGCGCGTGACGTTCCACGATGCCTGCTACGTCGGCCGCTACAACCGCGTCTTCGACAGTCCCCGGGAGGTGCTGGGCGCCGTCGCCGGACTCCAGCTCGTCGAGATGGAGCGGAGCCGCGAGCGCAGCCTCTGCTGCGGGGCCGGCGGAGCCAACTACTGGTACGACGCCCCGAAGCGCGAGAAGGCCGGCGCGATCCGCGTGCGGGAGGCGCAGGCGACGGGCGCGCGCACGGTCGTCTGCGAGTGCCCGTTCTGCATCAAGATGCTCGAGGACGCCGCGGCCGGCGCGCCGGGCGCCGAGGTCCAGGTGCGGGACGTCGCGGAGGTCGTCGCCAGCGCGCTGTCCGACCGGCACGCGGCCGATCGTGGGGGACAGGACGCCGGGGCAGTCGCCATCCACGCCGGGGAGGGACCATGACACCAACGGCCGACGCGGGGCAGACGCTCTCCATCGCGGTGTGCACCAAGTTCACGCCCGACGTGAGCCAGGTGAAAGCCGATCCCGCCACGGGACGCCCCGACCTCGCGCGGGCGCCGTACCGGATCAACAACTTCGACGAGAACGCCATCGAGGAAGCGGTCCGGCTCAAGGAGCAGCACGGCGGGCGCGTCGTCGCGATCAGCCTGATCGACCACGAGCCGCCACGGGACGTGGTCCTCCGCGCGCTCGCCATGGGAGTCGACGCGCTGTACCTCGTGACGCACGCCGCCGCCGCGTCCGGCGACGCGTTCGCCACGGCCACGATCCTCGCCGCGGCGATCCGGGAGATCGGCGCCGTCTACGAGATGCACCCCTGGGACGTGATCCTGTGCGGCGAGGCCTCGGTGGACGAGTACAACGGGCAGGTCGGCCCGCGCATCGCGGAGGCGCTCGGAATCGTCCCGATCACGTACGTGACGCGGCTCGAGGTGGTGGGCGGGACCGTCGTCGCCCACCGGACGATCGAGGACTACGTCCACGTCGTGGAGGCGACCGTGCCGGCGCTCGTCACCGTCGGGATGGAGACGAACCAGCCGCGGCTGCCGACCGTGCTGCAGATCATGGGTGCCGGCCGCAAGCCGATCGTCCACCTGCCGCTCGCGGACCTCGAGCGGGCGGGGCTGGAGATCCCGCGCCCGGCGCTGGAGGTCCGGAGCATCTTCGCGCCGCCCAGCTCGCGAAAGCGGGTGCGCATCGAGGGAGACGATCCCGACGACACCGCGCGGAAGCTGGTCCGCCAGCTCCAGGCAGCGGGGGAGGTGACGCTATGAGCATCCAGCCTGCGAACGGGTCCGCCGGCGTCCTCGTCTTCTCCGAGCACCCGGACGTCGCGGTGGAGCTGCTGGGGATCGGGCGAGCCCTCGCGGATGCAGCGGGCGTGGAGCTCGTCGCGCTGCACGCCGGCGAGCCGCTCCGCCAGCGTGCCGAGGACGCCGTCGCCCGCGGGGCCGACGAGGTCCGCGTGCTGGCCCCCGCGCAGGCCGAACGGCTCGGCGCGGACGGATACCTGGAGGCACTCTGGCAGACGGTCCAGGAGCGGCGCCCCGCCACGGTCCTCGTCGGCTCCACGCGGACCGGCGTCGAGGTGGCCGCGCGCCTGGCGCAGCGCCTCGGCGTCGGGTGCGCCACGGACTGCATCGCGCTGGAGCCGGGCGCGGACGGGACGCTCGTCGTGGAGCGGCGAGTCTTCGGCGGCCACTTCGTCGCCCGGCAGGTCGTGCACTCGGCGCCCGCCATCGCGACGGTCCCGCCGAAGCGCTTCGAGGCCCCGCCGCGCGACGACGCCCGCGCGGGCCGCATCCACGAGGCGACGCTCCAGCTCCCCGCGCCGCGGCTGCGCACCATCGCCGTCGAGGAGCGCGCCCGCAGCGCGGTCGACATCAGCAAGGCGCCGGTGATCGTCGCCGTGGGGCGGGGGCTCAAGCGGCGCGAGGACCTGGCCCTCGTCGAGGCGCTGGCCGAGGTCCTCGGCGCGACGCTCGCCGGCTCGCGTCCGGTCACGGACGACCTGAAGTGGCTCCCGCCGGACCGGAAGGTCGGCCTCTCCGGCCAGACCGTCCGGCCCGCGCTCTACGTGGCGTGCGGCATCTCCGGCCAGATCGAGCACGTCGTCGGCATGCGCTCCGCCCGCACGGTCGTCGCGATCAACACCGATCCGAAGGCGCCGATCCACGGCGAGGCGGACTACAGCATCGTCGGCGACCTGTACGAGATCGTGCCCCCGCTCGTGGCGGCGTGCCGCGGCGCCAGGGAGCGCCAGGCCGTCGCGACGCTCGAGGCGCTCGGCTGACGCGGGGCGTATGGCGGCGGGAGCCGTCCGGGCTCTGGCGGCTCGCCGCGCCGCCACGCCCTCAGCGCGATTCTGCCCTGCGGCGGCCCGAGCGGGCGGCGGCGGCCGGCGCCGGACGATCCGACCACCGTGTCACCCGAACGCCGCCGGCCGTTCTCCGGCCACCCCCGCCGCGCGCTCCAGCGCCAGCCCGACGCGCGCGATCGTCCCCTCGTCGAAGAGGCGGCCGATCAGCGTGACCCCGTGCGGCACGCGGCGCGGGGTCGGGAAGCTCGGCAGCGGCCGCGAGGGATCCGGCGCCCAGTCGCTGCGCGCCTGCGACACCTCGACGAAGCCCGTGCGCAGCGTGAGCGACGGGTGGCCGGTGTTGTTCGAGATCACCAGCATCTCGTCGCGCAGCGAGGGGACCAGCAGCAGGTCCACGCGCGCCATCAGCCGCGCCATCTCCTCGGCCACCTTGCGCCGCAGCCGGTCCGCCTGCACGAAGTCCACCGCCGACAGGAACCTCGCCTCGCGGAACAGGTTGGGCCAGGCGTCCGGCGTCTGGACGCGGAGCTGGTCGGCCTGACCGCTCAGCGTCAGGTCCTCGAATGCCGCCGCCGCCTCGGCGAAGAGGAGCAGGTTGAGCGAATCGTACGGCCAGTCCGGGATCGAGACCTCGGTCGGCACCATCCCGAGCTTCCGGACGAGGTCGAGCGCGGCGCGATCCACCTCCGTGGCCGGCGCCTCCTTCATCCACGCCGGGAAATAGCCGACGCGCAGCCCGCGGACGCCTTCGCTCGCGTCGAAGTCCAGCGGAGCGGCGCGACTGGCCACGTCGCCGGCCTCGGGGCCGGAGATCGCCTGCAGCACGAGCATCGCGTCCTCGACGCCCCGCGTCATCGGTCCGAGCTTGTCGAGCGTCCAGCACAGCGTCATCGCGCCCGTGCGCGGCACGCGGCCGTACGTGGGGCGCAGCCCCGCGATCCCGCAGCGCATCGCGGGGTCGATGATGCTTCCGCCCGTCTCGCTGCCGATCGCGAAGGCGACGAGGCCCGCCGCCGTCGCGGCGCCGGGGCCCGCGCTCGATCCCCCCGAGCCCTCCTCCGGCAGCCACGGGTTCATCGTCTGGCCGCCGAACCAGATGTCGTTCAGCGCCAGCCCGCCCATGCTCAGCTTCGCGACGAGCACCGCGCCCGCCTCATCGAGCCGCTTCACGACCGCGGCATCCGCGCCGGGCACCCGGTTCCGGAACGGCTCCGCCCCGTAGGTCGTCGGGATCCCCGCCGTGTCGAGCAGGTCCTTCGCGCCCCAGGGGATCCCGTGCAGCGGCCCGCGATACCGTCCGGCCGCGATCTCGCGGTCGGCCCGCTTCGCCTGCTCCAGCGCGCGACCCGCCGTGAGCGTGATGACGCAGCGGAGCTTCGGGTCGAAGCGCCGGATCCGCTCCAGGTAGATGCGCGTCAGACGCTCGGACGTGAGCTGTCGCTTCTCGATCCAGCGCGAGAGCTGTGCGACGCTCGCGAAGGCGATGTCCGCGTCGTTCGACGGGAGTGGGCCGGGATCGGCCGCGCTGCGCGCGAACCGGTCGCGCGTCGGGCTCGCCTTGGCTCCCGGCAGGACCGGATCCCACACGGTCGCCGGGGCGAGCTCCGCCTCGAGCGCGATCTTCCGTGGCCCGGCGCGGCGCTCGAGCAGCCCGGCCATGGACGTTCGCCAGCTCTTCGCGGCCATCGCGCGCTGCGCGTCGGTCATCCGTATCTGCGCGAGCTTCTCCGCCTCCGCGAAGGTGGCGCTCGAGACCTCGGGGCCCACCGCGGGCGCCGTGTTGAACGCCGGCGGCGCCCCGGGCGTCGGCTGCTCGGCGGCGGGGGTCTGCTCTGCGCCCCGGCAGGCGGCCGCGGCTCCGAGCAGGCCGAGGGGCGCGCGGATCACGAACTGGCGACGCGTCGTCATCGGGTGTCCGGGTTGAGGGTCGGGGTTGGCGGATGGCACGGACGCGGCGGCGGGCGGACCGAGGACGAGGCTCGGCGACGCTCCCCGCCGGCTGCCGGGACAACGTATCCCGGCGGGCGAACCGGCACAAAGGGGAGCCCGGTGTCGACCGCGATGCCCGCCGTCTACACCGGGCCCGTCGACCCGAAACCAGCCCCGCCCGGGCGACCGCGAAGGCCCTGCGCACCCGCCGCGATCCGAGGGCGCGACCGCGCCGGATCCTCCGCGCCCGCCCGGGGATTCGGCGTGGGTACGGCGGGCCGATGCAGGATCGAGGTGACGTGCCCGGCGGCGTACGTTCGGCTCGGAAACCCTCTCCCGGAGGTGGGACGCATGGCCAGGTACGCGAACATTCTCGAGACGGTCGGGCGTACGCCGGTCGTAAAGATCGGCAAGCTCGCGCCGCCGGACGTGGACCTCTACGTCAAGATCGAGGCGTTCAACCCGCTCGGCTCCGTGAAGGACCGCCTGGCGCTGGGCGTGATCGAGGATGCCGAGCGCTCCGGCGCGCTCAAGCCGGGGCAGACCGTCGTCGAGGCCACCAGCGGCAACACCGGCATCGGTCTGGCCATGGTGTGCGCGCAGAAGGGGTACCCGCTCGTCGTCACGATGGCCGAGACGTTCAGCGTCGAGCGGCGCAAGCTGATGCGCTTCCTCGGCGCGAAGGTCGTCCTCACCCCCGCGGCGGCCGGGGGGACCGGCATGGTGAAGAAGGCCATCGAGCTCGCGGAAACGCACGGCTGGTACTGGACGAGGCAGTTCGAGAACGAGGCGAACGCCGACTTCCACTCGCGCACCACCGCGCGCGAGATCGTCGAGGACTTCGCCGGCCAGCGGCTCGACTACTGGGTCACCGGCTTCGGCACCGGCGGAACGCTCAAGGGCGTGGCGCGCGTCCTCGCGAAGGAGCGGCCGGACACGAAGGTGGTGGTCGCCGAGCCCGCCGAGGCGCCGATGCTCGAGAGCGGCGCCCCGCAGCCGCGAAACGCGGACGGCACGCCGGCGGCCCGGCACCCGGCGTGGAAGTCCCACCCGATCCAGGGGTGGAGCCCCGATTTCGTGCCGAAGCTCACCGGCGACGCCGTCGAGGCCGGCCTGGTCGACCGCGTGATCCCGGTCCCGGCCCCCGAGGCGATGAACTGGAGCCGAGAGCTCGCCCGGAAGGAAGGGATCTTCGTCGGCATCTCCTCGGGCGGCACGTTCGCCGCGGCCATCCAGGTCTGCAAGGACGCGCCGAAGGGGTCGACCGTCCTGTGCATGCTTCCGGACACGGGGGAGCGCTACCTCACCACCCCGCTCTTCGCCGAGGTCGCGGTCGACATGACGGAGCAGGAGCTCGCGATCGCGCGCTCCACGCCGATGTACGCGGACGTCACCGCGGCCGGCTCGGCGGCCCCGTCGATCTGATCACGAGGCGCCCGCGCCGGGACGCCGGCCGGCGCGGGCGCGATCTCGTGGACCCTGGACCCGCCGGAGTTTCCCGGTCCCGATCGATTCCGCTCGCGAGGGCGGAGCATCGGCCAGCCGGGGCCGGCCGGCGCTCCGCCGCTCCGTTCCTACCTGGACGCCGGGCTGACCGATACTCCCGCCGCCACGCCCGGCCGCGCCCGCTCCTTCACCGGGCTCGGCGAGCGGTACGCCGACTCCGGGATCTGCGCGAGCCGCGACGGGTGGACCTCGCCACTCAACCCGAAGAAGCGCTGGAAGCTCATGATCAGTGGCCGCCAGAGCACGGGATCGATGCGATCCTCGTGGCCCGCCATGCGGATCGCGGGGTCCACGTGGACACGGACGATCCGGACCTCGAGCCCCACCAGCTTGCCACGGCGCTCCGCGTCCCGCTCCTCCAGCGGGTGGACGGCCTCGAGCACGGCCTCCAGATGGACCGGGCACTCCCCGACCCGCGGCGGCGCCACCAGGTCCGACGCCAGCGGCGTGAGGCCGGCAACCTCGAACTTGTTTTTCGCGTGCCGGTATCCCCGGACCTCCTTGTACGACGGGACGGGGTCCGAGCCGGTGGTCAGCGCGAGCCGGTCGACCGCCGCCACCTCGCGCACCGACGGCAGGTTCAGCACGCACTCCCCGGTCCGAATGATGTTGGCGGGGGTGTGCGAGCGCGCGCCGAGCCCGAGCACGCAGGTGTGCCCGAGCCACCACGCGGACGACATCGGCGCGAGGTTCGCCGAGCCGTCGGGGTTCTCGGAACTGACGAGCACCACCGGGGTGCCGAAGTACAGGATCGCGGGATCGATGATCGTGTGCATGGCGCGAATCGGGGTTGAGGACATGCGTGTCGTCGTCACGACCACGATGCCCGCGCCGTCGCGCCGCCGCCTCCCGGTTGTTGCGGTCGTTTTCGCCGCCCCGCGCCGGCGGCATGCGACGACGCCGGCCGCCTCCGCGGCCCCGGATTGTCGCGCAAGATCCGGGTGTCCGGAGAGGGTCCGGAGCCGATAGCTTGATGCACGGAAGGCGACCCGCGCCGAGCAGATGGGCAGGCAGGGCGCTCGCGCAAACCATTTCCGAGAGGTCTCGATGGCGGCGTTTTCCACCCGAACCGAACCGCATGCGGCGGATTCCCCGGACGTGCCGGTGGATGCCGAGGAGGCGTGGGCCGCGGTGCTCACGCGGGACCCGAGCTACGACGGCCGCTTCTTCTTCGCCGTGGCGACCACGGGCGTGTACTGTCGCCCCGGCTGCGCGTCGCGCCGCCCCAGGCGGGAGAACGTGCGCTTCTTCGCGACCGCCGCGCAGGCGGCAGCGGCGGGCTTCCGGGCATGCAAGCGATGTCGGCCGAGCGAGGACCGCCCGTCGGCCGCGCAGACGAGCATCGAGCGGGCGCGGGCGTACCTGGAGGACCACCTGGACGAGAACGTCACGCTCGAGCGGCTCGCGCGCGTCGCGTACATGAGCGCGTACCACCTGCAGCGCACGTTCAAGCGGCACCTGGGGCTCACGCCCCGCCAGTACGTGGAGGCGCGCCGCGCGGAGCGGCTCAAGGCGCGGCTGCGCGCGGGCGACACCGTGAGCCGCGCCACGTTCGAGGCGGGCTACGGCTCCGCCAGTCGCGTCTACGAGCAGGTCGACGCGCACCTGGGCATGACCCCGGGCGCGTACCGCGAAGGCGGGCGCGGGATGAAGATCCGCTTCGCCACCGCCGTCACCCCGCTGGGCCGGATCCTGGTGGCGGCCACGCAGCGTGGGCTCTGCGCCGTCACGCTCGGAGACGACGCCGCCTCGCTCGAGGCCGGGCTGCGCCGCGAGTACCCGCGGGCCAGCATCGAGCCCGCCGGGGAAGAGCTCCGGGCATGGGTGGAGGCGATCGTTTCCTACGTGGAAGGGACTGCGCGCGACCTCGCCATCCCGCTGGACGTGCGGGCCACCCGCTTCCAGTGGCGCGTGTGGCGCGCGCTCCAGGAGATCCCCTACGGGAGCACGCGCTCCTACCGCGAGGTGGCCGAGGCGATCGGCCAGCCCACGGCCGCGCGCGCCGTCGCCCGCGCCTGCGCGACCAACCGCGTGGCGCTGGTGATCCCCTGCCACCGCGTGGTGCGCGGCGACGGCGACACCCGCGGCTATCGCTGGGGCGAGGCGCGCAAACGGCACCTGCTCGAGATGGAATCCGCCTCCGCGGAGGCGTGAGCGGGCCGGTCCCGCGCTACTCCGCCCGGAGCGCGACCGCCGGATCGACGCGGGCCGCCCGCGCGGCCGGGAGCCAGCAGGCGGCCACGCCGACGCCCACGAGGACGAAGGCGACGGCCCCCAGCGTCGTCGGGTCGTGCGGCGTGACGCCGAAGAGGAGGCCGCGCAGCAGCCGCGCCGCGAGGAGCGCGCCGGTCAGGCCGACGGCCAGCCCCGCCGCGAGCAGCACGCCTCCCTCGCTCAGCACCATCCGCTCGATGCGGGAGGAGTCGGCGCCCAGGCTCATGCGGATGCCGATCTCCGCGGTGCGCGAGCTCACCGAGAACGCGAGCACGCCGGCGATGCCGACCATCGCGATCAGGAGCGCGAGCGTGCCGAACGCGGCGATGAAGAGCGCGTTCAGACGCCGCGGCGCCACCCGTTCGTCCCGGATCTGCTCGAGGGTCATCACCCGCTCGATGAACTGCCGCGGGACGACCTCCCGGATCGCACGGATGACCGTCGGCTGAAGGACGGTCGGATCCGAGGTCGTCCGAATGACCAGCGTCCCGCCGAAGATGATCTCCTGCGCGAACGGCTGGTACATCATCGGCGTCGGATCGTGGTCCAGGCCCTCGTCCCGTGTGTCGCCGACGACGCCGACGACGGTGCGCCACTCATCGGTGAACGGCGTGAACTTCAGCACCGGACCGGTCAACGCGACGCGCCGGCCGATGGGATCTCGATCGCCGAAGAGCTGCCGGGCGGAGGACTCGTTCAATACGACGACGCGCGCCGAGCCGACGCGGTCCGTCGCATCGAACACGCGGCCCTTGAGGAGCGGGATGCCCGCGGCCGCGAAGTAGTTCGGGTCGGCGGTGCGGAGGGCCGGGTGAGGCGTCGGCCGATCCGGAGGCAGGACTACCCCTTCCGCCTTCACGTCGAAATCCATGATCTCGCCGCGGAGCGGCGAGCCGGAGGCGAGCGCCGCGAGCTGCACGCCGGGGAGCACGGCCACCCGGTCCCGGATGCGCTCGTACCTCGCGAGGTGCTCCGGCTGCTTCATCACCTCCCGCATCAGCTCCCCGGTGACCGGCATCTCGACCGTGAGAACGTGATCGACCCGCACGCCCGTCTCCACCGCGTCCAGCTTGGCGAGCGTGCGCACCAGGAGGCCGGCGCCGGTGAGCAGCACCATGCACACGGCGAGCTGCGCGATGACGAGCGACCGCTGGAGGCGCTGCCCACCCCGGCCGAGCGTCGTGCGGCGACCCGCCGGAGCCAGCGACGCGGCCAGCGTCCCCTCGCCGCCGAGCCGCGGAACGAACGAGAGCGCGATCGCCACGACCACGCTCGTGGCCAGCCCGACCGCCAGCACGACGCCGTCGACGCGGATCTCCCTGGCCCGTGGCGAGAGCTGCGCGGCGAACGCCACCAGCAGCTCGACCCCCGCCAGCGCGACGAGCACGCCCAGCGCGCCCCCGAGCAGCGCCAGCGCCAGGTTCTCGGCGACGAGCAGCCGGCGCAGCCGCCCCTTCCCCGCTCCGAGCGCTGCGCGCACGAGCATCTCCCGCTCGCGCCACACGCCGCGCATCAGCGTGAGGTTCGAGACGTTCGCCGCCGCGATCAACAGGACGAACGCCGCCGCGCCCATCAACACCCAGAACATGAGCGACGAGCGCTCGTTCATCGCATCCCGCAGCGGCGAGACCGTGATCGTATAGTGCGACGCCTTCTCGTACGCCTCCGGGTGGTCCCGCCGCATGTTCGCCGCGATGCGGCCGAGCTCGACGCGCGCCTCCTCGACCGTGTGGTTCGGCGCCACGCGCCCGAAGAGGTGGGACATGCGGTGGGAGCGGTCGGTGACCATCGTCGCGCTGAGGTGATGCGCGCTCGTCACCGTGTTGACGAACACGTCCGTCGGCGACGGATAGTCCGGCGCGGGTTGCACGACGCCGACGATCGTCGAGGTCTTCTCGTTGACGCGCACCGCCCGACCGATGACGCTCCGGTCGCCGCCGAAACGCTCCATCCAGTACGAATACGAGAGCACCATGACCGGCGCCGCCGCGGCGCCGTCGTCCGCCGGCGTGATGAGGCGGCCGAGCACCGGCTCGAGCCCCACGACGTCGAAGTAGTTCCCGCTGACGATCCCCGCCCGCACCCGCTCGGGCACGCCGTCGGCCCCGACGAGCGTGAAGGGGAGCGACGACGAGTACTCGGCGATGGCGGACAACGTCTTCGAGCCCGCCCGGTAGTCGGCGACCTCGGGCACGGAGAACTGCACGTTCTGCTGCTGCGACCCCGGCGCCGACTGCCGCAGGTACACGAGCCGCTCCCCGTCACGATTCGGCAGCGGCCGCAGCAGCGTGCCCCGCAGCAGCGTGAACATCGCCGTGTTCGCCCCGATGCCCAGCGCAAGCGTGAGGACCACCGTCGTCGTGAAGCCCGGCGCGCGCCGGAGACTGCGCAGGGCGAACATCACGTCGCGAAGCAGCTCCTCGACGAAGCGCGTGCCCCGCGTGTCCCGCACCTGCTCCTTGCGAAGGTCGATGCCGCCGAGAGCGCGAACCGCCGCGCGGCGCGCAGCGTCCGGCTCCATCCCCTGCCGGATGTTCTCCGCCGTCTGCTGCTCCACGTGGTATTCCAGCTCCTCCTCGAGCTCCCGCTCGACGTCGCTCCGCCGGAACAGCGACCGGAACCGGAGTGAGACGATCCGCGGCCAGCGATCGATGGTCATCTCACACCTCCTGAAGGCGTACGACCGACGTGATGGCCCGCGCGAGACGCTCCCAGTTGCTCGCCTCGATCTCTAGCTGCTTCCGGCCGGCGCGCGTCAGCGAATAGAACTTCGCGCGCCGGTTGTTCTCCGTCTGCCGCCACTCCGACGTGACCCACCCCTCCTGCTCCAGCTTGTGCAGCGCCGGATAGAGCGAGCCGTCGCTCACCTGCAGCACGTCCGACGACAGCTGCTTCAGCCGCTGCCCGATCGCCCACCCGTTCATCGGCTCCAGCGCCAGCATCTTGAGGACGAGGAGGTCCAGCGTCCCCTGCACCAGGTCGGTCGGCTTGCTCACGGTCCTCTCCCTCGGTTACCGATAGGACGCTACGCGACGCGCCCGCCCCTGGTTTCACTTCCCTCGCCGACGACTTCTCTCGGTTACCGAGATGACGATGCGCCGCCACCGCCCCCGATGCAAGAGTCACGTTCCGCCGGCCTCGCCCGCATCGCTCCTCTTGACATCTACAGGACACGCCCCGACCTTCCTGTCGACAACTAGAGCAGACCACGAACGGAGCCCATCATGACGACGCGCACACAGACCGATGCACTGCGGGGCTCACTCGACCTGCTGGTCCTGAAGACGCTCTCGCTGGCGCCGATGCACGGCTGGGGGATCAGCCAGCGGATCCAGCAGATCTCGGACGGAGTGCTGGAGGTGAACCAGGGCTCCCTCTACCCGGCGCTCCAGCGGCTGGAGAAGGAAGGGTTGATCACCAGCGACTGGGGCACGACGGAGAACAACCGGCGGGCCCGGTACTACGAGCTGACCGCGGCGGGGCGTCGCGCGCTGGGGGAGGAGCTGGAAACGTGGCGCCGCTTCGCCGCCGGCCTGGAAGCGGTCCTGCGCACGACGTGACGCGGTCTTCCGCACCACTCGAGGCGGCGTTGCGCGCCGGCCGAAGCGATCCCGCGTACCGCCTGAAGTAGTCTCGCGAGCCACCTGATGATGCGCGGCGGACGGTCCGCCGCGGGAACCACCACCGGAGCACCGCATGGGCCGGCTATCGGGCACCCGGGCGCGTCTGCGCCTCCTCTTCTCGCGCGGCGCCGCGGAATCGCGGATGGAAGACGAGATCCGCTTCCACATCGACATGGAGACCGAGCGGCTGGTCCGTGAAGGGCTGGACGAGCGGGAGGCGAGGCGGCGCGCGCTGCTCGCGTTCGGGGGCGTGGAGCGGACCCGGGAGGAGATGCGGGAGGGACGGGGGCTGGCGTGGCTGTCGGGGCTGCGGTTGGACCTGAAGCTCGGCGTGCGTATGCTCCTCAAGTACCCGGTGCTCACGCTGGCGAGCGTGCTCGCGCTGACCGTAGCGATCGCGCTGGCCGTCTCCTGGTTCCAGTTCTCGAAGAACATGGCGTTCCCGCGGCTCCCGCTCCCCGAGGCCGACCGGATCGTCCGGGTCGAGTACCGGGACCTGGAGTCCGGGGAGCCCGAACGGAAGTCGCTGCACGAATTCGAGGCGTGGCGCCGCGAGCTGCGGTCGATCGAGGACCTCGGCGCCGCGTCGCCGGTCGAGTACACGGTGACGACGCAAGCGGGCCGCTTCGAGACGCTGGAGGGGATGCGGATCACCGCATCGATGTTCCGGGTCGTGCGCGTTCAGCCATTCCTCGGACGCGCGCTCACCGAGGAGGATGACCGTCCGGGGGCCGCGCCCGTCGCCGTGATCGCGTACTCCGCCTGGCAGCGGCTGTACGGCGGCGACCGCGCGGCGATCGGGCAGACGGTCCGTCTCGGGTCGGAGCAGGCGACGCTGGTCGGGGTGATGCCGGAGGGTTTCGGCTTCCCGGTGAACGAGGAGATCTGGACGCCGCTGCGCGAGAGCGCCGGGCGATACGGGCGGCGCGAGGGCCCGGCGATCCGCATGTTCGGCCGACTCGCGTGGGGCGCCACGCTGAAGCAGGCGCAGGCCGAGCTGGAGACGATCGCCGCGGCGGCGGCGCCGCGCGAGCGGCTGCGCCCGGAGGTCCGCCGCTTCGCCGCGGCCAACGACATGGCGCTCGGGGTCGCGGCGTTCAACGCGCCGTTCCTGTTCTTCCTCCTCGTGGTCGGCGCGAACGTGGCGACGCTCCTCTTCGCGCGCACGGCGACGCGTGAAAGCGAGATCGCGCTGCGGAGCGCGCTCGGCGCGAGCCGGCGCCGGATCGTCCTCCAGTTGGCGGCCGAGGCGCTGGTGCTCACGTCGGCCGCGGCGGCGCTGGCGCTCCTGGTCGCGGACCGGGGGCTCCGCTGGGCGATGGCGCTGTTCTGGGAGGTGCAGCAGATGCGGCCGCCGTTCTGGTGGGAGCCCGGCCTGTCGATCCCCGGCGTCCTCTATGTCCTCCTCCTCGCGCTGCTCGGCGCGGCCATCATCGGTGGGATCCCCGGGCTCCGCGCGACGCGCCGCCAACTCCGGCCCCAGCTCGCGCAGCCGGGGGCGGGCGGCTCCGGGATGCGCTTCGGCAGCGTCGCGACCGGCGTGATCGTCGTCCAGGTGGCGCTGTGCGTCGCGTTCATCCCCGTGGCGATCACGAACGGCCAGGAGTTGCTGGCGGAGCGGCACGGCGCGGAGTTCCCGGCCGGAAGCTTTCTGACCGGGCGGCTGATGCGCCAGGCCGATGCCCCGGCGCCCGCCGCGGGCGCGGAGGCGGGGGAGCGGACGGCCGACCCGCGGACCGCCCGCCTGTTCGACGAGGTGCAGCGCCGCCTCGCCGCCGACCCCGCCGTCCTCGCCGCGACCCGGTCCAGCCGGCTCCCCGGCTTCAATCACCCGATCGAGCGGCTCGAGGTCGAGGGCGACTCGGCCGAGACCCGCAACGTGCGGCAGGTCGCCGTCGACCCGAACTTCTTCGACGTGATGGGCGCCAGGATCGTCGCCGGCCGCGCCTTCACGGAGGGCGACGTCGCCGGCGAAGGCGCCGTCGCCATCGTGGACCGGGACTGGGCCCGGGAGAAATTCGGGGAGCGGAGCCCGATCGGACGGCGTATCCGCTACCCGGAGTGGGCCGGCGAGCGGAAGGACCGCTGGTACGAGATCGTCGGCGTCGTGACCGGGATGGAGCGCGCGATCGGCCCCGGAACGAGCGTCGCCGTGTACCACCCGCTCCGGCCGGCGGAGCAGCGCTCCGTCGAGTTCTATCTGCGGACGGCCGGACGCCCGGCGACGCTCGCGCCGCGGGTCCAGGCGCTCGTCGGGGCCGTCGACCCCGACCTCACCGTGAGCGACCTCATGCCGCTCGCGGCCGTCTGGCGACCCGTCGAGCGCTCGAACGTCGCCTTCGTCGCCGGCCTCTTCGTCGTTGCCGGCATCATCCTGCTCTTCGCGCTCATGGGGATCTACGCACTGATGTCGTTCACGGTCGCGCAGCGCGCGCGAGAGATCGGCATCCGCGCCGCGCTCGGCGCGAACCCCGGCCGGATTCTCGCGGCGATCTTCTCGCGTGCGATGATGCAGATCGGCCTCGGCGTCCTCATCGGCGTGGCCGTCGCGAGCCTGACGGTCGCACGCACGCCGGGCGGGTTCCGCCTCGTCGGCGGCGTCGCCCTCGCGATGGCCGCGGTCGGCCTCGTCGGCTGCGTGGTGCCGGCGAGGCGCGCGCTACGGGTCCAGCCGATCGACGCGCTGCGGGCGGAGTAGGATGGCGGCTACCGCCGTTCAGGCCCGGCCGCAACGACGGCGCGTCTCCTTCCGCCATGGTGATGCCCCACGCCCGCGGCCACCCTCCCGCGCGGTCCACCGACCCGGGAGAGGAGAGATTTCTGTGCGATCCGGCTGGCAGGGATTGGGAGGTGAGCTTCGGCGGGCGGGGGCGGGGTGGGTAGGGCGGGTCCGGGCGGTAGCGGGCGCGCGCCTTTGGGCCACACCTGTGAGGGCCACACCTGTGAGGGCCACACCAGGGAGGTCCACGGCGGGGAGGGACGCGCCGGGGCGGGACGGGCCGGGCGAAACCCGCCAACTGTCTCGGCCGGAGGTGCGGCGGGCGAATGCGATCCGCCTGGCGCACACAAACCGCCGCACGGGTGGCACGCTCGCGCGCCGCTGGCGGATCGTAACCGGTCTCCGCACCGAAACCGGATCCCGTCTGGCACGCCCCCACCTCGTGGCGGCTTTCTTCCGGTGAGCCGGCAAATCGAGGACCGGATCGCCGCCGCGGCCGCGCGCCAGCACGGCGTCATCACGCGGCGGCAGCTCTTCGAGGCGGGGCTCTCCGCCTCGGCGGTGGTGCGCCGGATACGATCGGGGCGCCTGCGCCAGGTGCACCGGGGCGTCTACCTCGTGGGTCCGCTCGTTCCGCCGGGAGCGGCGGAAATGGCGGCAGTGCTGGCGAGCGGGGAAGGCGCGGTGGTGAGTCACCTGAGTGCGGCGTCGCTTTGGGGGATGAGATCCGGTCGCACGAGGGAGGGCTGGTCGAGCGGAGCGGCCGCCGAACCCGTCGATGTCACCGTGGTGGGTGCCAACCGCGGACATCGCCCCGGCATCCGCGTCCGCCGCGTCGCGCGGCTCGATGCGGGGGAGCGCACTGTCCGGGATGGCATCCCGGTCACCACGCCCGCCCGGACGCTGGTGGATCTGGCGGACGTGGCCGGCACCCGGGAGCTGGAGGGGGCGGTGGCCTGGGCGGAACGGGAGGGGCTGGTGGCCCGGGAGGCGCTGGCGATGCTGCTCACGCGCCATCGGGGCCGCCCCGGGACGCCGGCGCTCCGCGCGGTATTGGACGTCCAGGGCGGGCCCGCGCTCACGCGCTCCGAGGCGGAAGCGAGATTCCTCGCGCTGGTCCGCGAAGCCGGGCTTCCGGCACCCGAGGCCAACGTGAGCGTCGGCCGATACGAGATCGACTTCCTGTGGCGCACCGGGGGGATCGCGGTGGAGGTGGACGGCTTCCGCCACCACTCGTCGCGGCCGCGCTTCGAGGGCGACCGCAGCAAGGATGCCTGGCTCCTGGCCGCCGGCATCCGCGTGCTTCGGCTGTCGTGGCGCCAGATCGTGCACGAGGCGACGGCGACCGCGGTCCAGGTGGGGCAGGCGCTCGCCCGGGCCGGCGGTTAGCGGAGCCATGCGGGCACGGCGCCGCTCGCCGCCGCGATCGCTCGCCCGGGAGCGCGGTGAGCGGAGGTAGCCCGCTCAGCCCTCGCCCTCTTCGAGCGCGGGCGGGCGCAGCAGCGTGAGCGCGCGCTCCGCGATGTGCTCCATCTGCTCGTCCCGCTCCTCGGCCCAGCTCCGCAGGCGGATCGCGTTCCAGGCCAGAGCGCCGGCGCCGAGGAGCGCGAGCGCGACGGCGGCGGTGGGATTCGCCGAGCCGGCCACGAGCGCGACGACGGCCATCACGACCGCGAGGATGCCGAGAGCGTTGACGCCGACGGCGTCGCTCTTGACGGTGCCGAGCCGGAGCTGGTAGCCCGCGTCGGTAGGCTCGATGCACGCGTGCAGGTTGCCGTTCCGCCACTCCCGCACGGCGTTCCCCGACCGTTCTTCCCCGCTCGCGTGGAAGGTCCGGCGCAGCTCCGCGGCCAGAATCTCCCACTCGCGATCATTCGGAAAACGCGGCAGGTCCACGACGTGCCCGGCGGAGATGGGCATGCCGAGGTTGGAGCGGCGCGCGGGCACCACGTGATGCCGGTCGAGCGCGGCGGCGGCCTCCGCGACGCGCGCCGGCGCGAGGCCGACCTCGCGCCCGATCGCCTGCAGCTCGGCCAGGGTGAGCCCGTCCGCGGAGGAAGCGCCGCCGGCCGGGGCGCTCTCCGGTGAGGTCGCGGCCGTCTGGAAGATGCGCGCGATCTCCTCCTCGGTGAACCGACGCTCGCCGTCCATCGTCACCTCCCCCTACCGGCACCGCGGATACGACGGGTCCGCCCCCGAGATCGCCGGCCGGTTTGCCCGCTCGGAGATCGCCCACATGACTTCGTGCACGAAGCGGCCGATGCGCGCCATGTGGTCGTAGTCGATGTACTGCGGCTCGTCCGTCGGCTGGTGGTAGTCCTCGGCGTAGCCGGTCGAAAGGTAGGTGATCGGAACGTCGTGGTGCACGTAATTCACCTGGTCGCTGCGGCAGAAGCGGTTCAGCGGGTTGGCCGGCACGTCCCAGGAGCGGTCGATCGCCATCGGCTCGGCGATGGAGGCGTTCACGGAGTCGATCACGTCGCCGAACTCGCGCGAGAGGCGGCGCGAGCCCAGCGTCTGGATCGAGTTCGGCCCGCCGAACTTCACCTGGTACGCCCGCCCCTTCCCTTCCATGTCCATGTTGAGCGCCGCGGCGACCGAGTCCAGCGCGATCGTGGGGTGATCCGTGAACCAGCGCGAGCCCAGCAGCCCCGCCTCCTCGCCCGTGTGCGACACGAAGATGATCGAGCGCGCCGGGTGCTCGCTCGCGAACTTCTCGGCGAGCTCGAGCAGGATCACGGTGCCCGAGCCGTCGTCGTCGGCGCCGTTCATGATCGAGTCGCGGCGCGGCGGCCGGACGCTGCGCGCCCGCGCGATGAGCGAGTCGATGCGCTGCTGCTGCGCGGCCGTCGGCCGGCAGACCGGGTCGTTCGCGCCCTGCCGGCGCGTCACCTGGTTCACCGCGCGCAGCGAGTCGTGGTCGACGCCGACCGGATTGGTGCCGACGTGGTCGTTGTGCGCGCTCACGAGCACGTACTCCCCCGCCCGGGCCGGATCGGCGCCCGGCAGGATGGCGACGACGTTCCTGGCCGGCGCCGGCGCGAGCCGGAAGACGGCTCTCCAGCTCGCCGTGACCGGCCGCCCCGCCTCGCCGACCGCGAGCTGCTCGAGCGGCTTGTCGAAGAGACGCTCCGCGGCGTCGGGGGCGACGACGGCGCCCCCCGGCCCCGCCGCGCCCGCGGGGGATGGCTCCATCCCGGGTCGCGCCCGAAACGCCTCGGTGCCGGCCGCCGCATCGATCGGCTGGACGAAGAAGATGGCGGCGGCGCCGGCCGCGCGGGCACGCGCGTCGCCACGGGAAACCGGAGTCGGGGCCGCGCCTGCCCGCGTCGCCGCCTCCAGGGCGATGGCCGCTGCCGCGCCGAAGCGGTCAGGGACCGAGTCGCAGCGGAGGATCGGCCCGGCCGCGCGGCGGGGACCCGGGAGCGCCGGCCCGCCCACGAAGACCGCGACCTTCCCGCGGAACTTCGCCGGATCCAGCGCGACCGTGTCGCCCCAGTCCCCGGCGAAGACCACGGGCACGCCGCGCACGGCCGCGCCCGTGCCGGTGCCCGCCGCCGCCGACGCCGGGAGCGGCGCCCAGTCCACGCCCGGCGCGAGCGCCGCTCCACCGACGGAGAGGCGCGACGCCGCGCGGTCGAACCCCACCGTGCCGTACGGCAGCGTCTGGAAGAACGTCCCCTTCTCCCCCGCGGGCTTGAGGCCCAGCCGGGCGAACTCGCGCGCGATGTAGTCCGTGGCCTTGTAGTTCCCCGGCTCGCCGATGCGCCGACCGCTCATCGAGTCGTCGGCGAGCTGGTAGAGGCGGGTGCGCAGGTCCGCGGCCGTGATGGCGGGCGCCGTCGGACGGGGCGCCCACGTCCGCGGGCCCTCGTCCGGCCAGGCGACTCTGCTGGCGGGAGCGCTCCCTTGCGCCGACAGCGGCGCGACACGGCAGGCGAGAAGAACGAGGGCCGCCCGGAAGGCGACCCGGGAGACGCGCGGCATCGTGCTGCTCCTGGCGGAGGGGACGCGGGACGCCGATCTGGCGACCGGCCACAAGGTTAGCCGGGATGCCGCCGGGGCGCCAGCGCGGGCGCCCGCCGCCCCTCCGCCCCAGGATCAGCGGCGACGCATCGGCTCCGCCGTCCGCCACCCCGCGGCGCGTGCCCGGGACAGCGCGACGTAGGCGTCCGCGACCTCCGTTTGCGCCTGCGCGAGCTGGTCCTGCACGGCGAGCAGCGTGCGCTCCGCATCCAGGACCTGGAGGAAGTCGGCGACGCCGCCCTCGTAGCGGAGCCGGGCGAGTGAAGCCGCGCGCTCGCTCGCGGCCGCCGCCTCGCGCAGGTGTCCGAGCCGCGCGCGGGCCGTCCGATACCGCACGGACGCGGTCTCGAGCTCCTCCTGCGCGAGCAGCACCACCTGTTCGTAACGCGCGCGTGCCTCCAGCTCCTGCGCCTGCGCCACGTCGACGCGCGCCTTCACGCGCCCCAGGTCGAACGCCGGCCAGGAGACGACCGGGCCGAACGTGTAGTTGAAGGTGCCCGTGCCGCCGAAGGAGTTCATCGTGCTCGCGAGGTAGCCGGCGCTCGCCGCCAGGCTGAGGCGCGGCAAGTAGTCCGCGCGCGCGGAGCTGACGAGCGACCGGCTCGCCGCGAGCCGGCCCTCCGCGCCGAGCACGTCCGGCCGCGTCCGGACCACGTCGGCCGGATCGCCGCCCGGAACGCTGTCCGGAAACTCCGGCAGCGCGCCCTCCGCCGCGACGTCGGCCGCCAGCTCCCGCGGCGCGCGGCCCACCAGCACCGCGATCCGGTTCTGCATGGCGGCGACGCGCGCCTCGAGCGCGGGGATCGCCGCCAGCGTGGAGCTGAGCTGGGCGCGCGCCCGTTCCGTGTCGAAGGCCGTGCCGCGCCCGGCGTCGAGCCGCGTCTTGGTCAGCTCGAGGGTGCGCCGCTGGTTCTCCGCGTTGCGGCGGGCCACCGCGAGCTGCCCTTGCGCGCCGCGCAGGTCGAAGTAGGCCCGCGCCACGTCGGCCGCGACCGAGACCTCCGCATCGCGTACCTCCTCGCCGGCGGAGCCGAGCAGCGCGTTGCGAGCCCGGAGCCCGCCGCGCAACCGGCCGAACAGGTCCAGCTCCCAGGAGGCCCGCAGGCCGGAATCCCACAAGTCCTGATCCGGCAGCGCGGCGGCGCCCACCCCTGCGCCAACGCCCGGGAACGAGGCGCTCGAGAGCCGTCGCCGCGTGTAGCTGGCGCCGGCGGTCACGATCGGCGCGAGCTCCAGCGCGGCCTCCGTGCGCGAGGCGCCGGCGCCATCCAGGCGCGCCGAGGCCGCATGCAGCTCGAGGTTCCCGCGCAGCGCCTCATCCAGCAGCCGGCTCAGCGTGGGGTCGTTCAGGACCTCCCAGAACGCGGCATTCGACGACGGGCCGCCGGCCGATTCCGGGCGACCGGGGTTTCCGGCGTGATCCGCGGCCGCCACCGCGACCTGCGCCCCGCGCTGCGCGGCCGCCGGCAGGCTCGCGAACGCGACCATCAGGATCGGGACGCCGAGTGACAACGTTTGGACGTTACGCATGGGCCAGCTCCTCTATGGGTGTCAGCGGCGTGGCCCCCCGCGCCTCCCGCTCGAGCTCCTCGAGCACCGGGTTGGGGCTGTGCTCGGCCGCGATCAGCGAGTAGAACACCGGCACGACGAACAGCGTGAACACCGTTCCGATGGTCATCCCCGTGACCAGCACCGTGCCGATGCTGTTCCGGGCCTCCGATCCCGGTCCGGACACGAACACGAGCGGCAGGTGGCCGAAGACGGTGGCGGCCGAGGTCATCAGCACCGGCCGCAGCCGCGTCAGCGAGGCCTCGCGCAGCGCGGCCAGCTTCTCCACGCCCCGCGACTGCAGCGTGTTGGCGAACTGCACGATCAGGATGCCGTTCTTCGCGATCAGCCCGACGAGCGTGATCAACCCGACCTGCGAGTAGATGTTGATCGTGGTGACGTCGAGGAAGCTGAACACGAGCGCGCCCGAGATCGCGAGCGGCACCGAGCCCAGCAGCACGATCAATGGGTCGCGGAAGCTCTGGAACTGCGCCGCGAGCACCAGGTAGATCAGCACGACCGCGAAGAGCAGCGTCGTGGTGAGCGCCTTCCCCTCCCGGCGGATCTGGCGCGACTCCCCCGCGTAATCGCGGATGATGCCCGGACCGCTGGCCGCCGCCGCCGCGGTCTCGAGCACCCGCAGCCCCTCCTCCTTCGTGACGCCCGGCCGGACGCCGCCGAAGACCCGCACGGAGTTGCGCTGCTGGAACCGGTTCAGCACCCGTGGCGCCGTGCTCGACTCGATGTGCGTGAAGCTCGACACCGGCACGAGCTGGCCGCTCGGCGTCTTGATCTTGAGGTCGAGCAGCGGAGCGACCGTCGTCCGGTCCGCCTCCCCGATCTGCGGGATGACCTTGTAGCTGCGGTCGAAGTAGTTGAACCGGTTCACGTAGGCACCACCGAGCAGCGTGCCGAGCTCCTGGCCGACGCTGGCCAGATCGAGCCCGAGGTCGGCGACCCGGTCGCGGTCGATCACGACGCGCGCCTCCGGCAGGTCGATCTTGAGATCGGTGTCCACGTACAGGAACTTGCCGCTCTGCCACCCCGCGCCCACCACGGCGCCGACGGCCTCGAGCATCTGCTCGGGCGGCGCGTCGCTCTGCAGCACCAGCTCGACGTCGTACTGCCCGGGCGTCGGGAGCGGCGGGTCGAGCCGGGGGAAGACGCGCAGGCCGGGCACCTGGGAGACGGCGGCGTAGACGTCGCCGTACAGCTGCTGCGTCGACCGCGCGCGCTCCTTCCAGTCCTTCGCCACCATGCCGCCGAAGCCGCCCCACGAGCCGGTCAGCGACCACATGAACTTCGCCTCGGGGAAGGACCGGATCGCCCGCACCACGTTCAGCGACGCGCGGTTGGACGCCGCCAGCGACGCGTCCGGCGACGCCTCCATGAACATGCTGATGTGGCTCTGGTCTTCGACCGGCGCGAGCTCCTTCCGCGAGAACGTGTAGAGCGGCCACGCCGCGGCCATCACCAGCACGGCGGCGGCCACGATCGCCCAGCGCATATGCAGCGCGCCGTCCAGCAGCCTCGCGTACACGTCCCGGATGCGGTCGAAGCCGCGGTTGACCAGCGCGGTCAGCCGCCCTTCCCTCCCGTGCTCGTGCACGAAGCGCGAGCTCATGACGGGCGACAGCGTGACCGCGACGAACCCGGAGACGACCACCGCGGCCGCGAGCGTGATCGCGAACTCGAGGAAGAGCGAGCCGGTGAGGCCGCCCTGGAAGCCGATCGGCGTGTAGACCGCCGCGAGCGTGATGGTCATCGCGATGATCGGCCCGACCAGCTCGCGCGCGCCGATCAACGCCGCCTGGATCCGTGACCTCCCCGCGCGCACGTGCCGCTCGACGTTCTCCACCACGACGATCGCATCGTCCACGACCAGCCCCACCGAGAGCACGATCGCGAGGATCGTGAGCAGGTTCAGGCTGAAGCCGAACGCGTACATCACGATCCCCGCGCCCACCAGCGAGACGGGCATCGCGACCAGCGGCACGACCGCGGTACGCACCGAGCCCATGAACAGGAACACCACGAGCCCGACGATCAGGATCGTCTCGACCAGCGTCTTCGTGATCTCCTTCAGCGCATCCTCCATGAACGTCGTCGCGTCGTACGCGAGGCGCATGTCGACGTCCTTCGGCAGCGTCGGTCGGATGCGCTCCATCTCGGTGCGCAGGCGGTGAGCGACGTCGATCTCGTTCACCCCGGTGAGCGGCCAGACGCCCAGGTAGACGGCCTCCTTGTCGTTGAACTTCGCGACGAAGTCGGCCTCCTCGGCGCCGAGCTCGACCCGCGCCACGTCCCGCAGCCGCACGACCGCGCCGCCGCGGTCGGCGACGATCAGGTCCTTGAACTCGTCGACGGTGCGCAGGTCGGTGTTCGCCAGCAGGTTGACCTGCACCAGGTTGCCCTTCGTCTGCCCGACCGCGGCGAGGTAGTTGTTCCGCCGCAGCGCCGCGTGCACGTCGCCGGGCGCCAGGTTCAGCGCGGCCAGCCGCGCCGGGTCGATCCACACCCGCATGGCGATCGGGCGGCCGCCCTCGATGCTCACCCGCTGCACGCCCTGCAGCGTCGCGAGCTGCGGCTGCAGCGTGCGCGCGAGCCAGTCGGTGATCTCCGGCACGCCGCGCTCGCTGGAGGTGAAGCTCAGGTAGAACGAGGCGTACGGCCGGTCGGCGCGCTGCACCTCGACGACGGGTGGCTCGGCCTCCGCCGGCAGCTCCGCGCGAACCTGCTGCAGCCGCGCGGTCACCTCGGCCAGCGCCGCCGTGCTGTTGTGGTTCAGCTTCAGGTGCACCGTGATGGTGCTGACGCCGGCCCGGCTGCTCGATTCGACGTAGTCCACGCCGCTGATCGCCGACACGACGCGCTCGATCGGCGTGGTCAGGAAGCCCCGCACGGTCTCGGCGCTCGCGCCGTAGTAGACCGTCGTGATCACCACCGACGAGCTCTCGACCTTGGGATACTGCTGCACGGGCAGGCTCGTCAGCGTCCGCCACCCCACGAGCAGGATCACGAGGTTGACGACCGCCGCGAGCACCGGGTGCTTGATGAAGACGTCCGTGAACGAGCGCTTCGTCGCGTCCCTCCCCTGCGGTCCTTCGGCGTGCGCGATCACCGGGCCTCCTTCCCACCCGCCGGGGTGCCCGCGGTCGCCACCAGCACCGCCTCGCGCAGCTTGAAGGAGCCGGACGCCGCCACCGTCTCGCCGGCGGCCAGTCCATCGAGGATCACGACCTCGTCGCCCACCACCGCACCGCTCCGCACCGGGCGCATGTGTGCGCGCGCCTTGCCGTCCTTGTCGGCGGCGAGCACGAACACGTGGTCCCCGGCCGGGCCCTTGCGCAGCGCGCTCGCCGGAACCACGACCGCCGACCTCGCCGGGCCCACCGGCACCACGACCCGCACCGAGGCGCCGGGCGGAGGTGCGTCGTCCCCGCCCTCGATGCTCGCGCGAACCATCGCGTTGCGCGTCGTCGGGTCCACGCGCGCGTCGATCGCCACGATCCGGGCCGGGATCGGCGACGCGTCATCCGCGAACACCTGCACCCCCTCGCCCACGCGCAGGCTCGCCCCGACCTGCTGCGACACCGCGAAGTCCACGTGCGAAGCGTCCGCGACGCCCTGGAGCGTCGTGAGTTGCGTGCCCTCGTTCAGGTACTGCCCCTCGTGCACGTCCGTCAGCCCCACGCGGGCACGGAACGGCGCGCGGATCATCTTGCGGGCGATGATCGCTCGCGTGCGTGCGATCTGCGCCACCGCGACGTCGCGCTGCGCCCGCGCCTGGTCCACCTCCTCCTGGGACGTGGCCTCGTGCTCCCTCAGACGCTGCAAGCGGTCGAGCGTCGTCTGGGCCAGCGCCGCCTGCGCCTCCTCGGCCTTCAGCTCGGCCTCCTCGACGGAGACATCGAGCGCGACGAGCAGCGCCCCCGCCTCCACGACCCGGCCCGGCGTGAGCGTCACGTGCCGGACCGTCCCCGCCACCTCGTTGCGAAGCGTGATCGAGCGCAGCGCCAGCACCGTCCCGATCGACGTCGTCGTCTCGCGATACGGGCGCTCCCTGGCGACGGCGGACGTCACGGCCTCCATCGGCTCCGGCTGCTTGGCCGCGGCCGCGTTGGCTTCGCGCACCGCCGCGGTCTTCCAGGCGGCGAGAACGCCCCCGAGCAGGAGGATCGTTCCGAGCAGCACGACGGACGCGGTCCCCCTTCGACGACTTCTGGATTTACGACTCATGGGTACGACCTCCCGGGTGTTCTTCGAAGACGTGCGATTCCTTCGTTATGGCTCCCGGCTCGTACCGCGTCGGCGTCGGCCGCGTCGTACGGGAGTTTCGACTTGAACATGGATCGGAATGTCCGCGTTCGGTCAGGGTCGAAAGCACCAGCGGGCGGATGGCGATCCTCCGCCATCCGCCCGCTGCTTCGCCCTTACCGGCTCACCTGCGTCGCGGCCGACCCGAACGGAATGCGGTACGACACCCCCGCGCTCCAGGCCGCATCGAACTGCGTCTTGTCGAAGCCTGCCAGGTCTCCGCTCACCTCCTTGAGGTCATAGACCCAGCCCTTGCCCTCGACGAAGAGCCCGACGTTGCTCCCCGGGATCGCGTAGCTCACCCCCAGACCGCCGGTGCCCGCGAACTTCGTCTTGTCGCCGTCCGACGTCCCGACCGGATGCAGCGTCACCGCGCCCGCTCCGACGAACACGTACGGCTTGAGGCCGTTCGCGGCCGGATACTGCAGCTGGACCGCGCCGTCGTAGAAGAACCGGTTCAGCTCCAGACCGGTGGCGACGTCGTTCTGCTGCAGCTCGTTGCGCGCGAACGTGAAGTCGCCGCGCACCGCGACGTACCGGTGCACATCCACGCCGACCGTGCCGCCGAGGTTGTAGCCGACCTTCTTGAAATCGGCCGTGCCCGCGTCGTTCAGGTCGGTCAGCGAGTTGAACCCGCCGCCCCGCACCGAAATCCCTACCCCCTTCTCCTGAGCACTCACTGGCTGCCCAAAGGCCAGACCGAGGACCAACGCACCAAGAACCCGCGCATGCCACGACATGGTTGTCTCCTTGTGCTCCCTCTGCGGCGCCGCCTCGCGCGGCGCCATTTGCGTGGATCGGCCACGCACCGTTGCGCCGCGGCTGAAGCGGCGTAACTTGTTCATTTCTCGATGGTTAAGCATCTTATGATACATGCCTTAACCAGTTGGGCAAAAAAATTACTCCTGGATCCGGGCCAGCAGGCGCCCCAGCTCCGCCCGCTCGGCGGCGCTGAACGAGGCCGCGAACTGCGCGCGGACGGCATTGATCTGGGTCGCACCCTCCTCCACCAGAGCGAGTCCCGCGGGCGTGATCTCCGCTCGCACCCCGCGCCGGTCCGCGGGATCGTCCACCCGGCGCACCAGCCCTTCCGCCTCCAGTCGATCGATCAACTGCGTGATGTTGGAGCGGGCACACTGCTGACAGTCCGCCAGCACGCGCAGGCTGACGGGCGCCTCCGCGTCCCGGAGGCACCTGAGCAGCTCGTATTTCGGATAGGAAAGCCCGACCCGGGCCAGCGCCTGCGCGATCCGCGCGTAGAGCTGATCGGCCGCCTCGAGGAAGGCGAACAGCGTCGCTCCGGCTTCCGCCGGTGCCGGGTCCCGGGGAGGGTCCCGCTGGTCGCCCGTGAACTGGTTCATGGCTGAACCATAAAGCGCCGCACCACTACCGTCAAGGGGCGGCACCCGAGACCAACGCCCAGACCGTTTGCATCGTCGAGGCGTTGGCCCTCCTCTCCCGGTGTATCGTCGCGTCCCGCTCAACGCGTCCGCTCCGCCGACCCCGGCCTCACCCCCTCGTACCGCGCCCGCGGCCGGATGAGCTGGCCCGTGCCGGCCTGCTCGAGCGCGTGCGCCGCCCAGCCGACGCTCCGCCCCAGCGCGAACAGGGAGAACGGCGCATCCGCGGGGAGCCCGTGCAGCCGGGCGAGCGCCAGCAGCGCGAAGTCCACGTTCGGGCGCGCGCCGGTCGCGGCGCCCCCCGCGTCCCGAAGCGACGCGAGCGTCTCATCGAGCTCGACCGTCGCCAGGAGCGCCTCCGCCCGCGGATCCCCGTGCGGGTAGAGCGGGTGGCCGAACCCGGGGAGCGGCAGGTCGCGGTTCAGCCAGCGCTCCGCCGCCGCCTCGCTTCCCAGCCGCGCCGCGTCCTCGACGAGTGCCGCCACCGCCTCCGCCGCGCCCCCGTGTCTCGGACCCGACAACGCCGCCAGCCCCGCCAGCAGGCAGGCCGCGATCGACGCCCCCGTCGACGCCGCGACCCGCGCCGCGAAGCTCGAGGCGTTCAGCTCGTGGTCGGCGGCGAGGACCAGCGCCCGGCGCATGGCGTCCGCCGCACGGTCGTCCACCCGCCAGCCGCGCGCCAGGCGCACGTGCACCGGCGCCTCCCCCTCGGCCGCCCCCAGTGCGCGGGCCAGCGCCGCCACCGCCTCGGCCGCATCCACGCGCAGGATCCCCACCGGACGCCCGAGCGTCGGGCGACCGGCGGCAGCCAGCCCGGCCAGCGTCGAGAACGCCGCCGCACGGCGCCCCCCGACGCCCTCGCCCGGCGGGAGCGCCGAGGTCAGCCGGACCTCGTCCTCCGCTCCCCAGAGCAGCGCCGCCGTCCGCTCCAGCGTCCAGCTCTCGGCCAGACCCGCCGCGTCCTCCCCGCGATAGATCAGCCGGCCGTCGATCACGGTCGAGATCGACGTCGAGATCGACGGCTCGCCCCACGCCATCGCGCTCGCCGCGACGGCCGTGAGGCGCCGGCCCCGCGAGCGCCGCCGGGCGAGCGCGTCGATGTCCTCGGCGCTGTACAGGCTGCGGCGCGGGTCGTCCGGGTCCGGCCGGCTCCCGATCCGCCCCCGGCTCACGTACGCGTAGAGTGTCTGCGGCCGCACGCCGAGCCGTGCGAGTGCTTCGCTCCGATCGACCCAGGCACTCATATGGACTTTGTTGATCAAGATTGACGATACCCCGCCCCATCATCATCCTCCGGAACGGTCACGTCAAGGAGGAAACCCATGATCGATGGACTCGAGAACGTGGTGGCGGCGGAGACGGTGCTCTCCGAGGTGGACGGTGCCGCGGGGCGCCTGGTCATCCGCGGCCACGCCGTGGAGGCGCTCGCCGGCCGGGCGAGCTTCGCCGAGGTGGTGCACCTGCTCTTCCAGGACTTCTTCCAGGATCTACCCGACGGAGCTGCGCTGGAGGCCGCGCTCGGGGAGGCGCGGCGGGAGGTGTTCGCGCGCTGCGGGCCACTCCTCCCGGCGCTGGCCGAGCTGGACGTGTACGACGGCGTGCGCGCCGGCGTGGCGCTGCTGCCGGATGGCGAGACGCTGGCGGACGCCGTGCGGCTGCTCGCGGCGCCCGCCGTGCTGACGCCGGCGCTCCTGCGCCTGCGCGAGGGACGCGACGCGGTGGAGCCGGACCCATCGAGCGGTCATGCCGCCGACATCCTGCGGATGCTGGCGGGCGCGCCCGCCTCCCCCGCCCCGGCCGCGGCGCTCGACACGTATCTCGTCACGGTGTGCGACCATGGCCTGAACGCCTCGACGTTCACGGCGCGGGTGGTCGCCTCGACGCGCGCCGGACTCGCGTCCTCCGTCCTGGCGGGGCTGAGCGCGCTGAAGGGCCCGCTCCACGGCGGCGCGCCGGGCCCCGTCATCGAGATGCTGGACGAGATCGCGGCGCACGGCGACGCTCACGCGTGGCTCCGGGACCGGGTCGCTCGCGGCGAGCGGCTCATGGGCTTCGGCCACCGGATCTACCGTGTGCGGGATCCGCGCGCGGATGCGCTGAAGCGGGCGGTGCGGCGGCTCGGCGACGAAACCACGCATCGGCGCGTGGCGGAGCGGCTCGCGTTCGCCGAGCGCGTGGAGCAGGCCGCGCTCGACGTGCTGCGCGCGGCGAAGCCGGGACGATCGCTCCAGACGAACGTGGAGTTCTACACCGCGCTCCTGCTGGAAGCCGTGGGCTTCCCGGCGCCGGCGTTCACCTGCGTCTTCGCGATGAGCCGCGTGGCCGGCTGGATCGCCCACGCCCGCGAGCAGCAGGCGACGGGGCGGCTCATCCGGCCGCAGTCTCGCTACATCGGCCCCGCGCCGGACGGGCGGCGCCCGGACCGCGCTCCCGCACTCGAGCGCGCCCGGCCGAACGAGCGGGCAAACGAGCATTCTCGTTGGGAAACCTAGGAATGGGAAATGCGACGCGGCGACCGGCGCTCACCCGTACTCTCCCACGGAGGCCGCCATGAAGAGCCACGCGCGTATCGGCGATCATCCACTGCACCCGCTGCTGATCGTCATCCCGGCCGGAACGTTCGTCGCCGCGCTGGCGTTCGACGTCGTCTACCTCCTCAGCGACAATCCGATCTGGTGGCAGGGCACGAAGCCGCTGATGCTGGTCGGCGTCATCGGCGCGCTGATCGCCGCGGTCCCGGGGCTGATCGACCTGATCGGCGTGGTGCCGAAGCAGGGCGCGACGCGGATCGGGGTGACGCACATGGTGCTGATGCTGATCGCGGTCGCGCTCTTCGCCTGGAACGACTACCTGCGCTGGGACGCCGCGGCCCCGCCTCCTCCAACCCGCACGTATCTCGGCTTCTGGCTCTCGCTCGTGGCCGTCGTGCTGCTCGGCATCGCGGGGTGGCTCGGCGGGAAGATGGTCTTCGAGTACCACGTCGCCGTGCTGGAGCATCCGGAGGCCAAGGACCCGTGGCCGGGGCCCGTGCAGCAGGCCGCCGACTGACGCCGCGCAAGGCAGACCGAAGCGGCCGAGGCACGACACCGCCTCCCTCGAAGCGGTGAAGAAGCGCGCGGGCCGAGGGCCGGCCGCCGCCCCGCCGCCGCACGTCGCCACGCGCACGGACCTCCCGCGCGGCGGCGCGGCGGCTTCGGCACGCACGGGCGCCGGCGCTTGCGCCGACCCCGGGCGACGACGTATCTCCCGCCGCGGATTTCACGCTCACTCGTCGCCTCCCAGGGAGCCCGATGGCGGACATGAAGCCGGACGCGCCCGGCATGGACGGCGTCCGGCCCCGCCACGGGGACGGGCTGGGCCGGACCGGCGACGATCCACGGAAGTAGCGAGATGATCAACCGGAGTCTGCGCGCCGCCGTCGCGGCGACCGCGTGCGTGGTCGCGACCGCCTCCTGCGCCGCGCACGCGAAGCCCGCCCTCCCCACCGCCAGCCCCGAGGCGCTCGGCCTCTCGCCCGCGGCGCTCGACCGGATCGCCCCCGCGCTCCAGGCGTTCGTCGACTCCGGGAAGGTGGCCGGGATCTACGCCGTGATCGCCCGGCACGGCCGGATCGGATACGAGCGGACCTTCGGCTGGATGGACGTGGCGCGCCGCGAGCCCATGCGCCGCGACGCGATCTTCCACATCTACTCGATGACGAAGCCGGTCACCGCCGTCGGCATCCTCCGCCTGGTCGACGAGGGGAGGCTCCGGCTCGACGACCCGGTATCGAAGTACATCCCGGCGTTCGCGCACGTGAAGGTGTTCGCCGGCGGGACGGCGGACGCGCCGATCCTGAAGGACCCGGACTCGCCGATCACCGTCCGCCAGCTCCTGAACCACACGTCGGGGCTCGCGTACGGCCTCACCGCCGGGCCGGTGGACACGATCTTCACCCGCGCGAAGCTCTACGACGCGAGCCGCACCGTCGAGCAGTTCGCCGACAGCCTCGCCCGCATCCCGCTCCTCTTCTCGCCCGGCACGCGGTGGAGCTACAGCTCCGGGCTCGACCTGGCGGGGCGGGTGATCGAGGTCGCCTCCGGCCAGCCGCTCGACCGCTTCCTCGCGGAGCAGGTCTTCCGGCCGCTCGGCATGCGCGACACCGGCTTCCGCATCCGCCCGGACATGCGCGGCCGCCTCGCCACCGTCTACACGCACGACCCGGACGGCACGCTCCGGCCGCTCGGCACGGACGGGCTCATGGCGATGTTCGAGCCGGGGGCGCGCTTCCTCTGGGGGAGCGGCGGACTGCTCTCGACGCCCGACGACTTCCTCCGCTTCGCGCAGATGCTGCTGAACGGCGGCACCTTCGGCGGGGCCCGCATCCTCCGCCCCGAGAGCGTCGCGCTCATGACGCACAACACGCTGCCGCCGGAGCTGACCCCGGTCGCGTACCCGGCGCTGAGCGACACGACCTACGGCTTCGGCCTCGGCGTCGCCGTCAAGGTCGATACGGCCGGTGCCTCGCGCCCGGGGCCAGCCGGCATCTTCCGCTGGTCGGGGTACCTCGGCACGTACTTCTGGGTGGATCCGGCGAACGACCTGATCGCCATGGTCTGGACGCAGCACTCGCCCGGGAGCCGCTACCCGCTCGAGGCGACCTTCCAGAAGCTGGTCTACTCCGCGCTGGTGCCGTAGGGGGACCCGGCGAACTCGGTCCCGCCTCCACCTCCGCACCCGCCTCCGGCAGTTCCCGCATTCGCAGTCGCAGTCGCATTCGCATCCGGCTGTTCCTCGGCCCCACCGCACGGCCCGGGAACAGATCGGAGGCGGAGGCGGGTGCGGAGGCGGAGGCGGTAAAGACCCGAACCTCGCCTCAGCCCCGCCCCGTCCGCCTCGCCGCCCTCGACCGCCGCAGCATCCAGCCGTACAGGAGCGCGATCGCCGCCACGAACGCGAGCACGCCGAGGTATGGCGCGGGCGGGAACGTCTCCGGCACCAGAGCGATCGGCGCGTCCGTCGAGAGCCCGACGATGAGTCCGGCGTTCAGCACGCCCCAGATGCTCTCGCCGACGATGAGCCCGGAGGCCACGAGCGTGCCCAGCCGCTCCGCGCGCGCCGGGTCCGGCAGCGTGCTCACCCGCCGGTCGTACCAGTGCGACAGCAGCGCGCCGATGACCACCGCGAACGTGGCCGACATCGGCAGGTAGATCCCGATCCCGACCGCCAGCGGCGGGATGCGCAGCTTGCGCATCGCGCCCAGCGTCTCGTCGAGCAGGATCAGCCCGACGCCGACGAGCGCGCCGATCCCGATCATCGTCCAGTCGAGGCCGTGGCCGATCACGCCCTTTGCCAGCGCGGAGATCAGTGTGGCCTGCGGCGCCGGGAGCGGATTCGGCGCGACGACGCCGACGTTCGCCGCGCCCGCGAACCCGTACGCCTTCGCCAGCAGGTTCAGCACCCACGGGATCACCGCCGCGCCGGCCGCCACGCCCACCATGAGCGCGATCTGCTGCCGCATCGGCGACGCCCCGACGAGCTGCCCCGTCTTGAGGTCCTGCAGGTTGTCGTTGGAGATCGTCGCGCACGCGAAGACGATCGCCGTGACGAACAGCGCGAACGCGACGAGCGCCTGGCTCGTCGCGACCGTCGGCGGCACGGCCAGGCCGAGGATCGACGCGCACACCACGATCGACAGGATGCCGACGCCGGAGATCGGGCTGTTCGACGCGCCGATCAGCCCCGCCATGTAGCCGCAGATCCCGGCGATGACGAACCCGACGAGCACGACGAACGGCACGGCGATGATCGTGAGCCTCACCGCGCTCGGCGCGAGCACGGTCGAGCGGGCGAACGTGAACGCCAGCCAGCCGGCGATGACCGCGCACCCGGCGGCGAGCGCGAGGATCCAGGGCGGCGAGAGGTCGCGGTCGCGGTCGTCGCGCTCGCCCGTGGCCCGGGAGGCCACCAGCGTGCTCACGAGCCCGCCGACGACCGGCTTCACCAGCCGGGCGAGCGTGTAGATCGCGGCGACGCCGATCGCGCCCGCGCCGATGAACCGCACCTGCGTGCTCCAGATCGCGCCCGTGTGCGCGGCGAGCGACATCCCGGCCGGGAGCGGCTGGAGCGAGGTCAGGATCGGCACGGCGATCCCCCACGCGATCACGAGCCCCACGAGCATCGCCATCCCGACCGACAGCCCGACGAGGTGCCCCGCGCCGACGAGTGCGAGCGACCACGCGAAGTCGTACCCACTCGCGGCCGTCGCGCCGATGCGGAAGAACCCCGAGAGCCCGCCGGCGACGATGCGCGTGCCCGCCAGGATCGCGAGCCCCGCCGACGCGACGGAGCCGAGGATCACCGCCACCAGCCCCTCGCGCGCTTCGCCGGTCTCGTCCGTCGTCTCGCCGCGCGTGCCGGAGCCGACCTTCAGCACCTCGGCGGCCGCGACGCCCTCGGGGTACGGCAGATCGGACGTCGTGACCAGCGCGCGCCGCAGCGGGATCGTGAACAGCACGCCGAGGATGCCGCCGCTCAGGCAGATCAGGAACGACTGCCAGAACGGGAAGCCGGTCCACCAGCCGACGATGACGAGCCCCGGCAGGACGAAGATGATCGCCGAGAGCGTGCCGGCCGCCGACGCGACCGTCTGCACGATGTTGTTCTCGAGGATCGACGAGTCCTTGACCGCGCTCAGCACGGCCATCGAGATCACCGCCGCCGGGATCGACGACGCGAACGTGAGCCCGACCTTCAGGCCGAGATAGATGTTGGCCGCGGTGAAGATCGTCGTGATGAGCGCGCCGAGCACCAGGCCGCGCAGGGTCAGCTCTTTGGGTTTCATGCGGCCGGACTCCCGTCGTCGGAGTGAGTCGGGGCGAGTACCGGCGGCGAGATCGGGCCGGCGGACCCGGCCACGTTCGCCGCCGCTCCCTGGAGCGCCTACCGCACCGGGCCCCACCGGGCCGGGTCGAGCGCGCCGGCCGGGAGCGCCGGATCGGCCTTCATGTCGAAGTACTCCTCGCGCATGGCCTCCTTGCCATCCACGAGGAAGACGACGGTCGGGGAGATCCACCC
This sequence comes from Longimicrobiales bacterium, assembly GCA_035715725.1. GTDB lineage: Bacteria > Gemmatimonadota > Gemmatimonadetes > Longimicrobiales > RSA9 > JADGGV01. The sequence continues at coordinate 43,453 of DASTKT010000186.1, forward strand.
CTTGCCGAGCGGCCGGTAGTCGTCGAAGCGGATGTCGCTCGTCTTGGTCGTGTCCTGCGCCTGAGGCTCCAGCAGGCGCACGAACAGGAGCCGCTCGCGATCGACCCAGAACTGCGGCGAGTGCAGGTCGCCCGCATCCGCTCCGACCACGTACACGGGGCGCCCCTGCCAACTGTCGGTGTGCAGCTTCGACAGGTCGAACTTCTCCTCCCGCAGCACCTGCAGCGTGCGCTCGGGGCTCTGGCCGTACACGTCGAAGCCCAGGACGAGCAGCGGGTTGCGCCGGGCCGACTTCCGCGCCAGCGCGCCGTCGCGGAAGACGTACAGGGAGTCGTTCGCGTAGATCACGCCGTTGCCGTTGTAGCTCTCCGCCAGGTCGATCCGCAGCTTGCCGGGGATCTCGGCGTACTCGGCCCAGACCTCCTTCGGTGCCTGCGTGCCGTCGGGGGCGGTGCGGGTGACCGTCTGCTTGAAGGAGAGGGTGCGGTACCACGTCTTGGCGTACCGGTCGTGCATCGCGCGGACGAGCTGCTCGGCGCTCGTGACCTGCGCTCCCCGCCGCGGCGCGCCCTGGGCCGCTCCGCCGCCCGGTGCGGCGCAGGCGGCCACGAGCGCGACGACACTGGCCTTACGCAGAATGCTTCGCATCGGTCTCGCCGACTCCGAGATGAGGTCGCTTGCCCGGCGCCGGCGTTCGGGCCGCCGTCCGGGAGGAGGCGCGAAGATAGAGAGCGCGCGACTCCGTGGGGAAGGGCACGCTGGCCGGCCGCCCCACCGGCGGCCGGCCGAGATCCGCGAGCCGCCGCGCGGCTACGGATGAGCCTTGAGCGACATCCCGGTCAGCTCCGCGACCGCGCCCGCGGTCGTCTGCGCCGCGTTGAGCCCGAGCCGGAAGTCCTTGTCGCTGTAGGTCGAGAACACGTCCGTCGGCTGGTGCCACTGCGGATCCCAACCGCTCCCGATCTGGGTGCCCCGCTCGTTCTCGCGCAGGCTGATGGCCGGGACCAGGTCCTGGAACGGCGTGGAATCGGTGTTCGTCATGTGCGGCCCGACCTGGGCGGGGTAGTCCGTCGCGTACTTCTCGTTCGCGGCATGGAACGCCCACGCCAGCGCCTGCGCGCCCGCCGCCTGCTTCGACGTCGCCTGGAACTCGATGTTGACGTCGGCCTCCGGCCGCTGCTCGGGACTCATCGTGCCGTCCGGCCGCGGCATGCCGTGGTCGAACATCATCATGTCGTGCTGGATCATCCCCAGCCACTTCGGCTCCGGGTACTTCCCCGAGCCCGCCGGCTCCTCCCTCCCCTGGAGCGCCTGCCGCTGCGCGACGTACGCGCGGCTCCCGTTCAGACCGGTCTCCTCGTTGTTCCAGAGGATGAAGCGGATCGAACGGTCGGTCTGCACGTCGGGGCTGCTGAAGATCCGCGCCAGCTCCATCACGAGCGCGGTCCCCGACCCGTCGTCGTTCGCCGCTTCGCCGTAGCCATGGCCGTCCATGTGGCCGCCGACGATGTACATCTCGTCCGGATGCGTGCTCCCGATCTTCGTGCAGTAGACCTCCTGCCGCTCCCCCGGCGTGCTCGGCTCGGAGTCCAGCGCGCGGAGCTTCGCGTCCGGCTGCCGGCTCGGGTCGGTGTTCACGCCGGTGGGGATGCGCGCCCCGCGCGGCCGCCCCCCGCCCACCGCGCGGGGCACGCCGCCGTCCCCGGCCGCCGCGGCCGCCCGCGCCCGCCGCTCCGCGCGCTCCGCGTCCGTCAGCGGCGGCGGCGGCTGGTAGTCGTAGGTGAGCCGCTGGACGTCGGAGCAGCCGTAGCGCTTCAGCTGCGCCTCGATCCAGTCGATGGCCGCCCGGTTGCGCGCCGTCCCCTGCCGCCGGTCGCCGAAGCGGGTCAGCTCCTTCAGCGTGGCCTTGTACCGCTCCAGGCTCAGCCGCCCCACGAGCTGGGCGATCGGATCGCTCGCGCCGGCACCGCCCTGCTGGGCGGACGCGGACGCGAGCGGCAGCAGCGTGAGCGCGCAGACGATCAGCTTCGAACGCATGGCACAGTCGCTCCGGAAATGGGGGTGGTGGGTCAAAGTACGCGACCGAGGCGCTGCTGGGAACCGGCTTCCGCCGCGCCATGACCGGAGCGCGCCGTCGCGGCCGCGGCCACGCTCACCGGTGCTCCGCGGGATCCGCCGCCGGCACTCTGACGTTCCGCGGGCGCGCCTCGGCCGGCCGGGGTCGCTCCTTCGTCGCGGAAGCCGCGGCGGCCAGCCTGCCCGTCTCCGCCCGGAGGCGCTCGGCGTTGTGGCGCAGGAAGTCCGCGATCACCCACAGATCGTGATCCGAGTACCGATCGAACAGCCGCGCGAGAGAGTGCCGCGCCGAGTCGAACACGGAGTCGGCGCCCGTGAGCCGATCCGCGACCACCTCCACCATGACGCGCCGCCGGTCCGCCGGGTCCGCCACGCGCCGCACGAATCCCTTCCGCTCGAGCCGGTCGATGAGGTTGGTGACCGACGCCGTCGCAAGACCGGACTTCCGCGCGATCTCCCCGGCGCTCAAGGGCCCCGAACGCTCCAGGATGCCCAGCACCTTGTAGTCGGTCGGGTGGAGGTCCAGGAGGCTCGCGACCGTTCCGTGAAAGAGGACCGTCGCGTCGCTGTGCTCGCGGCCCACCCGCGCGAGCTCCTCCAGGCACTCCCGCCGGCTGAGGCGTGGCGTTCCCCCGCTCACCCGCTCCTTTCTAGCCATGACGCGCCAGCGCCAGAAGGGCGGTCACCATCGCGCCGCACGTCACGAGGTCGAGCGGCAACCGGGCCAGGCTGCGCCGGCTCCACCGCCGGGCGGCGCGCGCGTCGATCGTCGTCGGGTCCGCCTCCTCGAACGCCAGCGCCTTCGGGATGAAATCGAGCGCCGACCAGAGGCGCATGACGGCATGGGCCGCCAGCGCGACCAGAAGAGGCGTCCGAACCGCGGACGAGCCCCACGCCGCGACCAGCGAGGCGACGAGGCACAGCTCGAACGCGATGTGGGCCGGGATCCAGAAGCGCCGCCGTGAGACACCGCCACGCCTCGGCTGAATGAGGTCCGGTCGCCCCGGCCAGGCGGCGTCGACGACGAGGTACTCGTAGAGGCCGCCGCCCAGGGACACCAGGGCGAGGGCGGCAGAGAGAGCAACGAGCATGACGCACCAGTCCTGCATACGGGTTCGACGAGTTTGTGCCTCCGACTCCGCCCGTACTATTACGGTGCGCCGTAATACTCGTCAAGCGGAAGCAAGCCGGGCGCGAGCGCCGCCGGGGAGCGCGCGAACGTGGACGCCAGCGAACGCCCAGCTCGATCGCCTCCGGCTGGAGTTCCCTCGCGGCGGCGGAGCGACCGACCCGACCCGAGGACTTGAGGCAGGCGTGCTCGGCGATGGCGCCGCGCTCCTTCGCCGGACACCGGGGAAACAGCCGTCCGATCGCCTCGGTGAACCGGGCGACGTACTCCGCTTCGAGGCGCTCGCGGCGCTCGGCGTTCCGCGCCCGGGCGCGCCCGCGCGCCTCCTCGTCGGCGAGGCACTCCGCCTCCGCCCGCCCCAACGCCTCGGCCTCGACCAGCACACCGTGGCGCTCGTAGCGCTTGCGGGCGCGGCTGAAGCGAACCACCACGGCTCGGCCTCCGCATCGCCCGAGCCGGGTCGGCCGCGTCCATGAGCGGATTCGGTCATGCGCACCTCGGGGTTGGGCCGTGGCCATGACTCGGATGACGCGGCGAGCCGGTGAACACGGCCGCTCCCCGGTCGCACGCTCACGTGCCGGAAGGCACCCCGCCGCCCATCGTGCGGGGGATCGGCGCTGCGCCGCGGACGGCGCGCGCTTCAGCCGTACGCGTTGACGAGCAGGTCGAGACCGGGGAGGCGGCTACAGCTTCAGGCGGGCGCGGGAGTCGGCCGGGGTGGCGCACTGCGCCCGGGTGGGGCCACCCGCCGTGCGCCGGTGGAGCGTCCCCACCCCGGCCCGCAGTGTTCCCGCCGTAGGCCCGCGCCCGCGCTCGCGCCCGCCCTCGCCCGCTCTACCCGCCCCCACCCGCTGCCGGGCCCGGGGTGGTCTCCGCAGTCCCCGCCCCGGCCCGCAGTCGGGCCCGCAGTTGTCCAGCCGTTCGGCCGCCCCCGCCCGCCGTCGTCGTCGCCTGCCGTCAGCGCTTCCGCGCCAGGAGGAACTCCGGCCCCGGCCCGGCGAACAGCGCCAGGTGCTCGGCCGGCACCCCGACGTCGCGCGCGGCCTGCGCCACCGGACGACGCTCCACCCGCGCGTCGGAGAAGCCCGCGCGGCCTCCGAGCTCCGCCAGCTCGCCGGGCTCGTAGAAGCGGAGGCGCGACGCCATCGGCTCCGGCGCCGCGGGCGTCCCCCGCAGCGCCGGGTCGCTTCCCAGCACCATGAGCCGCCCGCCCGGCGCGAGCACCCGCCGCATCTCCGTCAGCACGGCCACCGGATCCGTCAGGAACCCCAGCACGGCGTGCATCGTGGCGCACGTGAACGTGTCGTCCGGGAACGGGATCGCCTCGGCGGCAGCGTGGCGGATCTCCAGGCGCCCCTCGGCGATCGCCTCCGCGTTCGCATCCCGCGCGATCCGCACCATCTCCGGGCTGTGGTCGATCCCCGCGGCCCGGCACCCGCTCCGGAGGACATCCTTGAGCAGTGCCCCTCCACCGCAGCCGACGTCCAGCAGGTAGTCGGACGGTCCGGGCGCCAGCTCGGCCAGCATCGCCGCGAACATCGGCCGATGGTAGAGAGGATCCGCGTAGATCGCCCGGGACTGGGCCCCCGAAGGGCGCCGCGCCCGGCGGTCGGTGATCCAGTCGCCGAGCGCGCCCGGCGTCGCCGCCCGCAGGAACGGAGCGGCCATCTCCGAGGCGAACCATCCCACCGGCTCCGCGCCGTCGCCGAGCACGCCGAGCCAGCCGCGCTGCTCCAGCGTGAGCCGCGTGCCGCCGCCCTCGAGCCGCTCGAGCTGGATCCGAAGCCCCCCGGCGCGCTCCGGCTCCCATGCCACCGGATGCCAGATCACCACGGCCCCCTCGCTCGGCCGCCAGGTGGCGACGCGACCGATCTCCGCCCCCGCCACGATCACGCGGCCCCCTTCGCGGGGCTCGAGCGCGATTCCCACCCTCTCGAGGGCGACCCCGAGCTCCTCCACCAGCGCGTCGAAAGCCGCCGCCGGCTCCAGCGCCACCTCGAGCGCGATGGACGCCGACGGTCCGACGGGGGTCCGGAACAGGGGCGTGACATCGCTCATGCGGTTCTCCCGGTCGAGGGCCGCGCGAAGGGCCGGCAGTGCGCCGCATTATGCGCCGCTCCGCGCCGGCCGTGCAACCGGGCGCGTCCCTGGAGGCGGGTCCGCTCCGTGAGGCCGGACGAGCCCCTCCGCATCCTCGAGCGCCGAGAAGTTCAGCCGGTTCGTTCAAAAGCTCCAGCGCCTTCGTTCAAGCCCAGGAGTCGCCCCCCGCGCCATCTTCCCCCCGTCCGGCACCGACAGGCGCTCGGTGCTCCAACTCGATCCGCGACCGGGGAGACGGCCATGCGAAACAGCGACTCGCACCACGACCACTGCGCACACGGGCATGCCGCCCACGCTCCGGCACCGGACGCGGCGCTCGCGTACCAGCGCGCCTACCAGGCCGGGGAGCCGGCTCCGGGGGGGAAGGTCGTCTCCTTCGACCTGGAGGCGCGGGAGGTGGAATGGGAGTTCGTCCCCGGCCGGAAGACCCGCGCCTGGGGCTACAACGGTCAGGTCCCCGGGCCGGTCATCGAGGCGAACGCCGGCGACGTGCTCGAGGTCCGGCTGAAGAACTCGCTCCCCGAGCCCACGACCATCCACTGGCACGGGCTCCGGCTCCCCGCGGCGATGGACGGCACCGAGAACGTGCAGCACCCGATTCCGCCGGGCGAGACGTTCACCTACCGCTTCGCGCTCCCCGACGCGGGCACGTTCTGGTACCACCCCCACAGCAACGAGACCGTCCAGTTGGAGCGCGGGCTTTACGGCGCGCTGATCGTGCGCGGCGCGGACGAGCCGGCGCTGGACGCCGAGCGCGTTCTCGTGCTCGACGACATCGCGCTGGACCGGAAAGGGCAGATCAAGCCGCCGGGCGGGTTCGTGGAGCGCCACGATGGCCGGCTGGGGAGCATGCTCCTGGTCAACGGCCGCGAGCAGCCGGAGCTGTCCATGGCCGCGGGGCAGGTGGAGCGCTGGCGGGTGGTCAACGCGGCGAGCGCGCGCTACGTCCGGCTCTCCATCGGCGGACGTCCCTTCCGGCTGCTGGGCACGGATGGCGGGCTCGTCCCCGCTCCCGTGCCGATGACCGAGGTGCTGCTCGCCCCCGCCGACCGGGTGGACATCGCGGTCGGCCCGTTCGCGGAGGGGGAGACGCTCGCGATCGAGGCGCTCCCCTACGCGCAGGGGAGCATGGCGCGGCCGCGACGGCTCCGCTACGGGACGGTCCGGGTCGGGGCGGCAGCCCCCTCGCGCGCCTCCATCCCCGAGCGGCTCCGCGAGATCGTGCCGCTGGTGACCGGGCCCGTCACGCCCACGCGCGAGGTTCACCTCGGCTTCAAGATGACGCTGCGGCGCGGCGTGGAGTTCACGATCAACCGGGAGCTGCATCACCGCGCCGATCCGGTGCGCGTGGGCGAGCTGCAGGTGTGGGACATCGTGAACGGCACGAAGATGGACCACCCGTTCCACCTGCACGGCTTCTTCTTCCAGGTGCTGGAGGTGAACGGCGAGCCGCCCGCCTTCCTGTCGTGGGAGGACACGGTCACGATCCCGCCGTCGGGGCGCGTGCGCATCGCCTGGATGCCCGACGACCGCCCGGGCGAGTGGATGTACCACTGCCACATCCTCGAGCACCACGCCGGCGGGATGATGGCCCACTTCGAGGTCGTGCGGTAGCGAGGCGGCGGCGGCCGCATGGCGGCGGCCGCCGCCGCCGCCTCGCCCTACGAGAGGATCCAGCGGCCGACCGCGCGCAACCCCGGCGCTCTCAGCCGTCGATGACGCGGAGAAGATCTTCGGGGCGGGTGAACACCTCGGCGGGCGCGTGCGCCAGCAGCGCCGCGGGCGTGGCATAGCCCCCCACCTCGGCGCGCGGGTCGTCGCAGGCGCACCGCGCGCCGCGGCATACGTCGCATGCGACGTTCGTCACGATGGATATGGTCGGGTCCTTTCGTCTCGCATGAACGCTGCTCGCGACTCCCAGGTCAGCCGATTCGTTCAAGATCTCCAGCCGCCTCGTTCAAGTCCGGGCCCACCCTCCGCTCCTACCTTGATCTCGTCGAGGCGGACGATCGGCTACGCTACCGACCGCCCCGCACGACGCGCGAGTTCGGCGCGGTGCACTGGCAATCCGCGCCTTCACCATTCGGATCGAGAGAGGACGAGCAATGCGTATCCAGACCATCGTCGGAGCCGCCCTCGGCGGGCTTCTGCTGGCATCCGCGGCGCAGGCGCAGAACACCTCCAGTCGGATCGGCGCTCCCCCGCGCCTGGAGGCCGGCGTCGGCATCATGGGCGCGGCGCCCACGGGCGCGTTCGGGGAGCAGATCGATCGGGCATTCGGTGTGGGCGCCTTCGCCCGCTACCGCGTCGACGCCGCCGGAGCGTTCGCGCTCCGCCTCGATGCGAGCTGGCTGAACCATGGCTGGGACAGCCAGGAGGTGACGCTCCGCTCGCCGTTCGGCGGCACCCGGGACGTAGACCTGAGGTCGACGAACGACCTGATGTTCGTGGAGCTCGGGCCGGAGCTCAGCTGGCCGGTGGGCGTGGTGCGTCCGTACGTCGGGGCCAGCGCCGGCGCGGCGTATTTCCTGACCGGCGCCTCCGCCGAGCGCGGGGAGCGCGACGTCAGCTTCGCCACGACCGTCGAGCAACACGACGTGGTCTTCGCCTACGGCGGCCGGGCCGGCGTCCGCATCCCCATTTCCGGGAACACCCGCGGGATCACGGTGGACCTGGGCGCCGAGTATCAGCATAGCGACGAGGCGGAATTCCTGAGGAAGGGCGACATCGTGGTGGACGACGGCGGGACGATCTCGCTGCACCCGGTGCGGGCGGAGGCCGACCTCTGGATCTTCCGCCTCGGCGTGTCCGTGCCGATCCTCCGGGGGCAGCGCTCCGCGGGGTCCTCCAGGTAGGCGCACCTCGCCCCCGCGGCCTCCGCGCGACGGACGCATCCGGTACTTGCTCGGGATCGCCCGGCGAGTACCGGATGCTCCATTCACGACACCACCGGAACGCACGGCCTGCACCGTCGCGCCTCGATCGAGCCGCCGCTTCCGCCGGCGCTCACCTCGCCTGCGACCGCGCCGGTCGGGAGGCGCCCGCCCTCGAGCCCGCATCGCTCCCCGCCCCGGCGACCGCGACGCGCGCCACGCGGTGGCGGTCCACCCACCAGCTCCACGGCACGAACAGCCACAGCCCGAGCGCGGTCCAGGCCAGCACGTGCTCGTTCGGCGGCGAGCCGGCGAAGCTGCTCACGAAGAAGAAGAGGAGCAACGCGACCATGGACCACAGCCCCCATCTCCCGATCCGGTCGGCCGCCCGCGTGGCTCGCACGTAGAGCGCGAGCCCGATCCCGAACACGAGCCCTTCGACCACGATCGTCGCCGGGACGGAGTTCCACACCCCCAGCCCCACTCGCGTCGCCGACCCCGGCCACAGCGGCAGGTCGGGGCGGTGCATCGGCAGATCCAGGAACCAGTGGCTGAGCACGGCCGCGCCGACCACCCACCCGCCCCGGCCATAGCGCCGCACCGCGAGGTAGGCGAGGCCGATGAGCAGCCCCCAGACGGCCGCGGTGGCCAGGCTGTGCGAGAACGGGTAGTGCGCGAGGTCGAGCGGGCTGGCCGCCATCAGCCCCGGCACGATGCGCACCTGCTCCACCCCCAGCAGCAGCAGGATCGGCCAGAGCTCGTCCAGGAACTGCGCGGCGAAGGCCAGCACGCCGAGCGACGCGCGGGGAGCGGCGCGCTTCGCGCCGAATGCGATCCCGTAATGTCCGAGAAACATGCTGCCGACTCCAGTGGAAGCGACGGCGACGGCTCGACCGCTTCCCGTGATTTGGTCTCGATTCAACGCGGCTTCGTCCGACCGGGCGTCGTCCCACCGGACGCGTGTCACATCGGGTCGCCCGGCACAGCGGCGGCCCGAACGCCCGCGAGCAGCAGCTCCACCAACCGCGCGAAGCTCTCGTCCACGTCCTCCGGCATCCCGAAGCCACCGACCCGCTCCAGCGCCACGAACCCGTGCAGCGCGCTCCGCAACGCCCGCGTGAGGTGGACCCGCTCCCCCACCTCGACCGCCGCCTCCGCCAGCGCCTCGAGGGCCGGCTGGGCCACCCGCCCCAGCGCCCCGTACAGCTCGTCATCCTCGCCCGGCCGAACCGCGCGCTGCGCCGCCTCGTACATCCCCGGATGCTCGCCGGCGAAGCGCCGGTATGCATGGGCGATCGCCCGAAGCGCCTCCTCCCCCGCCCGCCCCGCCACGGCCGCCCGCAGCGCCTCCGCCATGCCGCCCGCGGCCCGGAGCGAGAGGAGACGCCGCAGCCCATCCAGGCCGTCCACGTGCGCGTACAGCGACGGGGACCGGACCCCGAGCCGTGCCGCCACCGACGCCAGCGTCACGGCCTCGAGTCCGTCCGCGTCGGCGATCCGCACCGCCGCGCCCACCACATCGTTGATCGAGAGTCCGATCTTGCGCGCCATTCGTCCGCCGTGTGTCTAAGACCATTAGACGCGCCGAAGCTATCTAAGGAGATTAGACACGTCAAGGGGCGCGGGTCGCCGATCGCATCGCCGCCTCGCGGGTCGCCGACGGCGGCTGGACGCTCGGTCTCCCCCGCTTCCGCCGGCGGACCTCGGCGCCATGTGGGCCCGGGAATCCCGACCATGGCGGATCCGGCACTGGCCACATAAGCTGGGGCCGATCACCGGCACGCGACGCGTCGAGCCTCACCGAGCGGGTTCGTCTCGCACTCGGCAACTCGCCGGGTGTGGGACGGGCGCGCTCCCGGCTCGGCGCATCGGGCCGGCCCGAATGGCGGGCGGACGGCCGCGGGCTCGCGCGACGCTCGCGCGGGTTCGCGGCCGCCCGGCATCGTACCAACGGCCGCGTCGTCGCCCGGCACCGGATCGCGGGAACCGGACCTGGCGGCGGACCTCTTTTCGCCGCCGCTCCACGGCGACGGCGCGCCACACGACCGGCGCCAGGTCCACGATCGTCGTCACTCGACGCAGCGAAGCGAACGCGGTCAGCGTACGGGAGGAGAGGACATGCGATGCCAGGTGATCGTGCTCATCAACCTGTCCACGCTCGACAGCAAACAGGAGCTCGATGAAAACCGCATATCGCTCAAGCGGAAGTACGAGGCGCGCGGACAGAAGTGCATCGAGGTCGACTTGCCTTCGGGGAGCATCCCGAACCTGAAGGCTCTGGGAAGCGTCGGCGTCTATGTGCTATCACACACCAAGGACGTGAAGCCGGCTGCGCTAGCCGCCACGCTGTTCGACCAGCTGATCGCCGTCGGCGCGGACGTTCGCAAGATCAACATCGCCTGTTGCAAGGCCTCGGCGGACCAGGGTCCCATGAAGCCGTTCTGCACCGAGCTGGTCAAATGCCAGACGGACACGCTCAAGCTCCCGAACAACCTCATGGTGTGCGGCTTCAACATCAACGTGACCACGTTCGACAGCCGGTCGCCGTTCATGGACCTGGAGGGCAAGAAGTTCGAGAATTACCAGGCCCTCAAAGAGCAGGCGCAACAGCATGACCGCGACATCGCGACCGTGAAGCAAGCCTGGGCCCCGTCCGGAAGCGGCCAGCCAAACTATCTCTATTTCGTCCATGAAAAGATGGGGCGCGGCCAGACACCTGCCTTCATCGAGGAGGCGGAGAAGCTCTTCCGCGAGCAGCTTGCCGCAGAATGGTCCAAGGACCGCGTCGACTACATCAACACCAAGTTCAACCCCAATCAGAAAGCCTCGAAGAAGATCTTGGATCCGGCGAACTGGAGTTGGTCCGATTTCGCCGGCACACATCCGAAAGACGGGGATCTGTACATCAAGAAGGTGTTCTGGCCCAAGTTCCTCACATGCATAAGAGGCGTCAACCACCGGTCCGCGGCGATGTGGGTATCGCTCGATGGATACATCAGGATGAAGACGGTCATGAAGTTCAATGGAAAGAACTTCACGCCAGTGGCTCTCAGCGAGTATGCCGAGAACGAGGACATGAAACAGGCATTGAGCTTCGTCGAGGGGGCGGGAAACAAGAGTGGCACCAACCTGCGCTTCACGCCCGATCTCTAGGCGGGGTAACCATTCACGGGGGCGGCGGCAGACGCTGCGGGCGGGGATGACTGCGGGCTCGACTGCGGGCGGGGGCGAGGGGGACAACCACTGCGGGTCCGACGGCGGGTGGGGGCGGGGACTGCGGGTGGGGGCGAGCGCGGGCGCGAGCGCGGGCCCACTGCGGGAGCACGTCGGGCGGGGGGCGCATCACCGGTCCGCTCGCTGCACCCGGCCGCACGCTTCTCCAGGGCGAGGATGCCGGCCGGCTGCATGCCCACACCTGCACCGGGGAGGTCGCTGGCGTTCGGACGTCCCGGTCGATGAAGACGCGCCGCACCGCCCGCCGCTGCAATACGG
>DASTKT010000187.1:0-14636 GCA_035715725.1 Longimicrobiales bacterium
CGCTGGACGGCGTACCCGGGCGGGATGATGCGGGTCCGGCCCGACCGCGGCCGCGCCCCGCACGGGGAGGCTACGGCGTGCGGAACACGACCGGGAGCTCGATCCAGGCGGGCGCACGCCGGTCGGGCCCCGGCGCGGGCGTGAACGTCGTCGCCTCGAGGACCTTCAGCGCGGCCGCGTCGAGGGCCGCGTGGCCGCTCGACTTCGCGACCCGGCTCGCGAGCACGCGCCCCGTCCCGTCCACGAGCGCGCGAACCACGACTGTCCCGCCGATCCCGGCCTCGCGGAGGCGCGGCGGGTACAGCCGGCGGACGGCCCGCTCCAGCTCGGCCGGATCGCGGGGCCGTGGCGCCAGTGCCTCGGGCGGCGCGCTCGCGGTCCGCGGCGCGCGCGTGACGCCCGGCGCGCTCCCGGCTCGCGGCGATGACTCGGCGGCCGGCACAGACCTGGTCCGCGGCGCCGGCACGGCCGGCGCCTGCGCGCTCCGCGCGGACCCGGCCGCGGGTGCCGTCCGGCCGCCGCGATCCTCCTCCGCCGCGAACCGCCCCAACACCAGTCCGACCACCAGGCTCGCCGTGCCCGCCAGGATGATGACGAAGCTCGCGATCCACGCGGCGGTGTGCAGCCGGTCGGGGTCCGCCAGGAGCGCCCACCGGGAGGAACGCGACGCCTCGGCCGCCGCCTTCCCGGCCAGCTCCTCGAACGGCGGCACGACGAGCCGCCGCGGCCCCGAGCGGCCGAGCAGCCCGTGGATCCGGTCGTGGAGCTCCTCCTGCGCCTCCAGCCGCGCCCGGCACTCCGCGCACGCCGCCAGGTGCAGCTCGACCGCGTCGGCTCCCTCCGGATCCTCCGCGTCCAGCTCCCCATCCAGGAGCGCATGCAGTTGCCCGTCATCCACGTGCAGCACGCGTCTCCTCCAGCGCGGAACAGGCCGCCGCGAGCCGCTGCCGGGCACGCGCCAGCGTCGTCCCCATCGCGCCGGGAGCCAGACCGAGCTGCGCCGCGATCTCGCGGTAGCTCAGTCCGGCTTCCCGGAGCAGCAGGGCGTCACGGTCCCGCTCGCTCAACCGGGCCAGCGCGCGGCGCAGGACCTCGTCCTCCTCGTCCTGCTCGATCCCCCGGGAGCCTTCCGGCGGCACCGCCCCCTCGGCGGCCACCTCCCGCTCCAGCAGCGCCAGGTGCCGCTTCCGCCGCGCGGCGCGGCGCGCCTCGTCCCGCGCCAGGTTCCCGGCGACGCGGTAGAGCCAGGCGCGCGGATCGTCCGGCGCCTGGCTCAGTGCGCGAAGGAATGTCTCCTGCGCCAGCTCCTGCGCCCGGTCGGAGTCCCACACCTTCCGGTACAGGAAGCGGACGAGCGCCGGATAGCTCGCGCGATAGACGGCCGCCCAATCGACGTTCACCGGGGCAGAGTAGCCGCCGCCGAGGCGACGGACCAGTCTCCTACCTCGCCGTGAACAGGACCGGCAGCTCGATCCAGACCTTGACCCGCTGGTCCCGGTTCAGCGCCGGAGTGAAGCGCATCAGGTTGCCGACGTCGAGCGCCGCGCGGTCGAGCGTGTCGTGCCCGCTCGAGGCCTTGAGCTGGGTCTTGACGACCCGGCCGTCCTCGTCGATCAGGAACCAGACGACCGCCGTGCCGCCGACGCCCGCGTCGCGCAGCAGCGGCGGGTAGAAGCGCTCGAGCGCCCGCGCGACCTCCGCGCGGTTCTTCAGCTCCGGGCGCACCGTGAACGGCGTGAAGACCGGCGCCGTCTCGACATCCTCGACGGTCACGGGCCGCTCCGGCGCCCGGCCGTCGCCCCGCCCGCCCTCGGATCCGAGCCCCGAGTAATCCATCTCGCGGGTGATCGGACCGGTCGACGGCGGCGGGATCTCCGGCGGCACGATGGTCGGCGGCACCAGCGTCTGGTGGCCGAACGGCACCTCCGCGACCTTCGGCGGCACCGGCACGTCCGGCGGCGGCGGGGGCGGCAGCGGCGCGGGCGGCGCCGGCTCCCGCTCGACCGGGAGCACGACGAAGGGGTCCTCCGGCTCTTCCACCGGCTTCCCCACCGCGAGCGTCGCCCAGACCAGCCCGGCGACGAGCGCGCCGTGGAACGCCACCGACGTGACCAGCGCCGCGGTCGCCGACTTTCGCTCCCTCGGCGACCGGCTCGCCAGGAGCGTCGCGCAGGGGACGCGCTCCACCGTGGCTTCGCCTGCATTCCTGGCATCCATCGCCTGACCTGCCTTTCGCTGGCGTGAGCTCGTGCGGCCCCGCACCATCGCGGGGCCGCGGTCGACAAGCGCGAGCAGGACCTCGGGCGCCCTTCGGTCGTGGCTCTATACCTGTTGACGAACGAGAGGGAGAATCGTGCACATCGGCGGGAAAGTCGGGACGCCGCGGGCGACGAGTGCCGCGAAGATCGGGGCGCCGTTCGCCGCCCGATGCCCGCCCGCGCTCCGGCTCGGGAGCTCCGTTCCCGTGCGGTATCCGCTCCGAGCCGGGCCCCGGGGATCGTCGCGGATCCCTAACTCGCGGCTTGCCTTAGTTAGGGATCCGCATTAAACCTAACTATGGAAGCGCGCTAGTTAGGTTTCCTCATGTGGGGGATACGGGATGCCAGGCCACCGGATTTCCTTGATCTGGCCACACGATCCGACGGTGAACGCCGCGCCGAAGTACCGTCGGGCGTGCCGGTACGAGGCGTTCATCCCGGACCCTCTGGTGGGGCAGAGTCTGCGGCTGGGAGCCGACGCCGCCGGTGTCGTCTCGGATGCCGAGGCGGCGATCCACGAGCTGAACGCGAGCGCCCGGCCGGCGCTCGCGCCGCTCGCTCGACTCCTGCTACGCACGGAGTCGATCGCTTCGTCCAAGGTGGAGGGGATGCAGCTCGGCGTGCGTGAGCTGGCACGGGCGGAGGCGCGGCTGGATTCCGGTGGCCGAGCCGGCCCGGCCGCGCTGGAGATCCTGGCGAACGTCGATGCGATGCAGCTTGCGATCGACGAGGCGGAGAGCGTCGAGCGTTTTTCCGTGGCGGAGATCCTCGCGATCCACGGGAGACTCATGGAGCACGCGCCGAATGCGCATGTAGCCGGACGGATCCGAACGGTCCAGAACTGGATTGGCGGGAACGACCACAACCCGTGCGGCGCGGATTTCGTTCCGCCGCCGCCGGAGCACGTGGACCGGCTGCTCGCGGATCTGTGCGAGGCGGTCAACGACGATACTCTACCTCCGCTCGCGCAGGCGGCGCTGGTCCATGCGCAGTTCGAGACGATCCACCCGTTCGACGACGGCAATGGCCGGACCGGTCGGGCGCTGATCCATGTCATCCTGCATCGACGGGGTGTCGCGCCCGCTTACGTTCCTCCGATCAGCGTGGTCCTGGCGAAGGCGCGGGACCGCTATATCCGGGGCCTGACCGCATTCCGGGAGGATGGGGTAGACGCCTGGATCGAGCATTTCGCGGGGGCGGCGGCCACCGCGGCCCGGCTGGCATCGGCGTACCTGGACGCCGTGCGGGAGCTGGCCGCGAGCTGGCGCGCCCGGGTGCGCGAGCTGCCGGGCGCTCCGCGCGCCGACGCCGCCGCGTGGGCCATCATCGACGTCCTTCCGGCGCACCCGACGATCACCGCACCCGTCGCCTCGGCCGCGACGGGACGTTCCAAGCCGCAGACGTACCAGGCGCTGGAGACGCTCGAGCGTGCCGGAGTGCTCGTGCCGCTCTCGGAAAACCGACGGAATCGATCATGGGAAGCGGCAGGGCTCCTCGATCTTCTGGCCGGCCTGGAGTCCGGGGAGCGGCCTGCGCGGAACTAGGGAGGGCGCATGCTCCACACGATCGTCGTCCCGCTGGACGGCTCGGCCGCGAGCGAAGCCGCGCTGCCGTACGCGGCGGCCATTGGCCGTGCCGCCGGAGCCGCCCTCGAGGTCGTTCACGTGCACGTCCCGTGGCTCCCCGAGGCGGGGTTCGCGGAGGCGGCCTCGCCCTCGCTCCGGCCGCCGGAGGTGCCGGAGGCCGGCCTGCCCCACCCGACCGCCACCGAGAAGCGCCGGTGGATCGAGGAGCTGGCCCGGCGCGTCGCGGAGCGGACCGGCGTCGCGGCGTCCGCGCGCCTCCTCGAGGGGCCGCTGGTGCCGACGCTCCGGCTCCACATCGAGGAATCCGGCGCCGATCTGCTCGTCATGACGACACGCGGCCAGGGCGCCGGCGGCCCGACCTGGCTCGGCTCCGTCGCGCAGTCGTTCGCCCGGGGCGCGAGCGTGCCGCTCCTGCTCGTGCCGCTGCCGCCCGGCGAGCCCGAGCCATGGCGAGAGCCGCGGGTGCGACGCATCCTCGTCGCGCTCGACGGCTCCCCACCCTCCGAGCGGGTGCTCGGCCCGGCCCAGGACGTCGCCGCCGCGCTCCGGGCCCGCCTCCGCCTCCTGCTCGTGCTCCCCCCGGATTCCGATCCGGCGGCGCGGCGGGCGGCCGAATCCTACCTGGCGGCCACCGCCGCGAAGCTCTCCGACACCGCGGGCACGCCGGCGCTGGAGATCGCCGTGCACGAGCAGCCGGCGGCGGCGATCCTCGAGGAGGTGCGCCGCCATTCGATCGACCTCGTCGCCGTGGCGTCCCATGGAGAGAGCGGGATCTCGAGGATGCTGCTGGGCGGCCCCGCCCAGGAGATGCTGCGCGGCGCGGAGGCGCCGCTGCTGCTCGTGCGGGCGACGGCGGCGGAGCCCGGCGGCGGGGAGCCGGCAGACCGCGCCGGAGCGTGATCCGCTCGCCGGGCGCGAGGGTCCCCGAGAGGAGGTCGTGGGGACGCCGGCTCGAGGGCTGGCGCTACACCGGCGGGATGGGACCCGGAGTGGCGCCCCGACGGGTCAGGGCGCCGGAGCGTCCGGCCCGGCCGTGACCGCACCGGCTCGGGCGCGCCTCGCGCGGCGCAGCGTGTAGGCCCTGGCGAGCAGCGTGCCGCCGATCCAGAGGCCGAGGATGGCCAGCGGGATGGTGAGGACGCGCGGCCAGAGCACGGCCACGGCGGCGAGCGCGAGGAGAACGACGCCGGCGGCGGCCACGACCGTCGCCTCCGCCGGCGCGAGCACGCGCCGATCCCCGATCGCGGCGCCGACGGTGTTCCCGATCCGGAGCGCCCCCGCGGCCGCCCGCCCCGCGCTCCCGCCGGCCGGGGCGGTGGCGGGGCGGCGCCGTTCTCCGCGCCGGCCGAGCCGGTCGACCAGCCGGCGGCCGGGGACGAGCACGAGCTCCGTCGTGTTCTCCAGGTCCTCCAGGTACGTCCGCTCCATCTCCTCCGCGAAGCGCGCGTCCTCGACGACCGCGTCCAGCTCGTGGTTCCCCAGCCAGCTCGCGAGGTTCAGGTTGCTCGAGCCGACGCGCGCCCACCGCCCGTCCGCCACGGCCGTCTTCGCGTGCATCATCGGCCCTTTCCACTCGAACACGCGGACGCCGGCCTCCAGCAGCGGCCGGAAGCCGGCCTGGGACAGCGGCCGCAGCAGCGGGATGTCGCTCGAGCCGGGGACGAGGAGGCGGACGTCCACGCCGTCGCGCGCGGCGGCCCGCAGCGCCTGGACGTAGGGGGGAATGCCGGCGAAGTACGCGTCCGAGAGCCAGAGCCGCTGGCGCGCCGCGGCCGCGACGAGCTGGTCGAGCCGCAGCAATCCCGTGGTCCCGGGCGTGCTCGCGACGACGCGGAGCGCCGTATCGCCGGCGGCGGGCATCGCCTCCCGCGGCATGCGCTCCCCGGCGGGGAGCGGCGGCCCGATCGCCGACCACACCTCGGCGAAGGCGGCCTCGACGTCCGCCACGGCCGGACCCCGGATCTCCACGCCCGTGTCGCGCCAGGGCTCGATGCCGCGCGCCGGGTCGCCCGCCCACGCGCGGCCGACGCAGAGCCCGGTCACGAAACCGACGCGGCCGTCCACCGAGAGCATCTTGCGATGGTCGCGGTGCACCCAGCCGAACGGGCTGACGAGCCGCGGCGGGTTGTAGCACCGCACCTCCACGCCGCCGTCCCGGAGCCGCCGCCAGAAGCGCCGCGACGTCTTCCCCAGCGCGCCCAGCCAATCGTAGACGAGCCGCACCCGGACGCCCTCGCCCGCCCTGGCGACGAGGGCGTCCGCGAACGTCTCCCCGATGTCGTCGTCGTGGATGATGTAGCTCTCGAAGTAGATGTAGCGCTCGGCCCCGCGGATGGCCTCGAGCCACGGCGGGTAGTTCTCGGCGGCGTCCCGCAGCAGACGCACGGCGTTGCCGCCCACGAGCGGCGCGCCCGCCGTCCGGTCGAAGGCGTGCTCGATGAGCTGCCAGGCGCGGGCAGCGACGCGCGTGGTCGAAGGAGCGGGGTGGGACGCTTTCATTCACGATCCTCGGCCGGCAATCGGCGGGCCGTCGGCGTCGGGAGCATGCAGGGAGGGGGAGGACTGCAGAGGACGGACCGGGCCGGGTCGGCTCTCGGAGCCAGCCTTCGGGAGCGCCTGGTCGACGCCAGCGGTGGTGACCTCATCGTCCAGCCCACCCGCGGACGCTCGTGGCGTTCAGACCCCGGCCCGACCCCTTGATCCGGCGGAAGATCGTACGGGGCTGCGTGAATCGGCAATTCTCTCGCGATCGGCGGGGTGGCGACCGGCGCGCCAGCGCGCCGTCCCGTTCAGTTCAGCGGCTCGTTCTGCGGGTCCCAGCGGACCAGCGTCTCGTAGACGTCGTCGAGGTGCGCGCGCATGCGCTCGGCCGCCAGCTCCGGGTCGCGGTGGTCCAGCGCATCGAGGATCGCCAGGTGCTCCTGGTGGTCGCGCTCGCGGGAGCCGAAGATCGCCAGGATCAGGCGCTGCTCGTTCGTGAACAGCTCCTGCAGCACATCGAGGAGCTGCGGCAGGACGCTGTTCCCCGAGGCGACGGCGATCTCGTGGTGGAACGCCATGTTCACATTGTTGAGCAGGTCGTCGTCGTCGAGGTGCTCGCCGGCGGTGCTCAGCAGGCGGTGCATCTCCTGCAGGTTCGCCCTGGTGGCGTGCTTCGCCGCAAGCGTCGCCGACTGCACCTCCAGCGGGATGCGCGCGTCGACCAGATCGACCAGCAGCTTCTTGGTGAAGCCGCCCATGTAGTCGGGGCTCGCCAGCACGAGCACGTCGTAGTCGCGCGAGACGTACACGCCAGCCCCGTGGCGGATCTCGAGCACGCCCGTCGTCTCGAGCTTCGTCAGCGCCTCGCGGACCGTGAAATGGCCCACCCCGAAGAGCCGGGCCATCTCCATGATCGGCGGGAGCCGGTCGCCGGCCTTGTAGGCGCCGGACTGGATCATCCCCCGGATCCGGCCGGCGAGCTGGTCCGAGAGGCTCTGCTTCGTGAGCGGCGTGAACGACTGTTCCATTCGCGATCTCTCCTGCCACGCGGCGCGTCGCGGCCACCCTCCCGGCCGCCCCCGCGGTCACGACACCGGCGGCTTCAGCGCCCTGCGCACCGCGTCGACGACGGCGTCGAACGCCGGCTTCGGCCGCCCCGCGCGATCGAAGAGGAGTGGGTAGCTGGTGCGCCCCCTCACGGGCCAGTCGTTCAGCCACGAGTCCGCGTCGTCCACGCCCCAGAAGGTCACGCGGCTGACGACGTCGCGGTGGCGGAGGATGGCGGTGAACAGCTCGGCGTACCGGCGCGCCAGCGCCTGCTGGACCGAGTCGGGGAGCACCGTAGGATACGGGTTCAGCGCCTTTCGCGCCGCCACCGTGAGGTTCACGTCCGCGCCGCGGTACTGCGGCGCCGCGGCCGGGAGCACATCCACGTCGAGCTCGGTGATCATGACCTTGATCCCGAGCTTCGCGAACCCGGCGATGGTCGAGTCGACGGCCGCCGGGGTGGGCCAGTCCATCTTGTAGTGCCCCTGCATCCCGATCCCGGCCACCGGGATCCCCTGCGCCTGGAGCTTCCGGACGAGCGCCACCGCTCCCGCGCGCTTGGCCGGGTTCGCGAGGGAATAGTCGTTATAGTAGAGCTCGGCGGCGGGATCCGCCTCGTGCGCGAACTGGAACGCCTTCGCGATGTAGTCCTCGCCGATGATCTTCAGCCAGGGCGACTGGCGCAGCGTGCCATCCTCGTTCAGCGCCTCGTTCACCACGTCCCACCCCTTCACCCGGCCCCGGTAGCGGCCGACGACCGTGAAGATGTGGTCCTTCATGCGCGCCAGGAGCGTGTCGCGGCTCACGGGGTGCCCGGCGGAATCCTGGAAGACCCAGCGTGGCGTCTGGTTGTGCCAGACCAGCGTGTGCCCCACGACGAACATGCCGCGCTTCTCGCCGAACGCCACGTAGCGGTCCGGGCCGTCGAAGGCGTACCTGCCGGGCGCCGGGTGCACCGATTCCCACTTCAGGATGTTCTCCGGGGTGGTGGCGTCGAAGTGCCGCTCGATCAGCGCCACCCCCTGCGTGTCCCGCTCCTCGATCTGCGCCAGGTTGATGGCGACGCCGATCCGGAACGCCCCGTGGAGCTCTTCCTTCAGCGCCGGCGGCGCGCCCGTCCCCTGGGCGAGCGCCCCCGGCGCGGCGAGCGCGCTCGCCAGCAGCGCGGCGGCGAGCGCCCGCGTCCAGCCGATGTGCCGGGTCAAGGTTCCTCCCCGATCCTCAGGATGTGGCCAGGACGGCCGGCTCCACGAGCGCCTTGCGCCGCGCGGCCAGCTCGTCCGTGATGCGGATCTCCGCCTGCTTGTCGATCCGGTAGAAGAACAGGATCACCGCGCAGAGCGCGAACGTGATCGCCGGGAAGAGGCTCATGGTCAGCCGGATGCCGTCGAGCGCGCGCGCCGTCTGCGCCGCGTTCGGCACGTAGCCGTAGAGCGAGAGCACCCAGCCGGTGATGGCGCCGCCGAAGCCGAGCCCGGCCTTCAGCGCGAAGACGATCGCGGCGAACACGATCCCCGTGGCGCGGCGGTGGTTCTTCCACTCGGAGAAGTCCGCCACGTCGGCCATCATCGCCCAGAGCAGCGGGATGGTGAAGCCGTAGACGAACTGGCGCAGGATCTCGCTGGCGAACATGACGCCGATCCCGGCGGGCGGGACCACCATGAAGGGGAGGCAGAAGACGGCGGTCCCGAAGAGCCCGGCGATGAAGACGTTCCGCTTCCCGAAGCGCGTCGCCAGCCCCTTCGAGAAGAAGATGCCGACGATCGTCGCCGTCGTGCCGAGCACGTTGAAGAGGCTGAAGGCCAGCGTCGTCGGGTCGGTGGCGCCGAGCACCTTCTTCAGCGCCGCCGGCAGCGTGGCCACCGTCGCGGCGACGGCGTCGGGGCTGACGTAGTACTTGAAGTAGTAGAGCACGTCGCTGCCGCGCATGGCCAGCGTGATGAAGAGCACGAGCGTCAGCGCGAACATGGCGAGCCACGGCCCGTTGCGGGCCAGGTCGCCGAAGTGCTGCGCCACCGTCGCCCTCTGCTCCTTCGGCGGCTGGATCCGCTCCTTCGTGGTGGCGAACGTGATGACGAAGAGGATGACGGCGAGGGCGGAGAAGATCGCCATCGTCACCTTGTAGCCGAGCGCGGTGTCGCCGTGGCCGAAGTGCACGACCATCGGCAGCGCGAGCCCCTGGATGACGAGCTGGGCCAGCATGGCGAAGACGAAGCGGTACTGCGACAGGCTGGTGCGCTCGGCCAGGTCGCCCGTCATGACGCCGCTCAGCGCCGAGTACGGGAGGTTGTTGGCCGAGTAGACCGTCATGAGCAGGATGTAGGTCACGTAGGCGTAGACGAGCTTCCCGGTCGCCCCCAGCTCGGGCGTCATGAAGGTGAGGAAGCCCATCACGCCGAACGGGATCGCGGTCCACAGCACCCACGGCCGGAACTTCCCCCAGCGCGTGCTGGTGCGGTCCGCGACCACGCCCATGATCGGGTCGAAGATGGCGTCCCAGAAGCGCACCGCGAGCAGGAGCGTGCCCGCGGCCGCCGCGGTGATGCCGAAGGTGTCCGTGTAGAACACCAGCTGGAACATCACCATCGTCTGGAAGATGAAGTTGGCGGCGGTATCGCCGAGGGCGTACCCCACCTTCTCCGTGACCGGGAGTCTCTGCGTTCGCTCCGCCACGCGCATCTCTCCGGAAGGCGCGCCTACTCGACGCGCAGTAGCACGGTCTGGAGGTCGGCGTCACGCGACGACGTGCCGACCATGATCGCGAACTCGCCCGGCTCGACCACTTCGTTCATGTGGATGTCGTGGAACGCCAGCGACGCCGGCGTGATCTCCAGCGCCACCGTGCGCGTCTCTCCCGGCCGCAGCGCGACGCGCGCGAAGCCCTTCAGCTCCTTCACCGGCCGGGTGACGGAGCTGACGCGGTCGCGGATGTAGAGCTGCACCACCTCGGTCCCCGCGCGCCCGCCGGTGTTCGCGACCTCCGCCAGCACGCGCGTGCGGCCGTCGCGGCGGATCACGGCCTGCTCGAGCCGGACGTTCGCCACCGCGAACGTGGTGTAGCTCAGCCCGAAGCCGAAGGGGAAGAGCGGCGCGACGTCGTCGAAGAGATAGCCCCGCCGCGCGGACGGCTTGTGGTTGTAGAAGACCGGCAGGTGTCCCGCCGAGCGCGGGAAGGAGATCGGCAGCTTCCCGCTCGGGTCGACGTCGCCGAACAGGACCTCCGCCACCGCGTGCCCGCTCTCCTGGCCGAGGTACCAGCACTCGAAGATGGTCGGCACCTTCTCGACCAGGTGAGCGAGCGCGAGCGGGCGGCCGTTGAAGAGCACGGCCACCACCGGCTTGCCCGTGGCGACGATCGCGTCCACCAGCTCGTCCTGCCGGCCGACCAGCTCGAGGCGGGCGCGGTCGCCCATGTGGTTCAGGTTCCACGCCTCGCGCGAGGTCTGCTCGTTCCCGCCGATCGCCAGCACGACGACGTCGGCGCGCCTCGCCACCTCGACCGCCTCCGCGATCTGGCGGCGGTCCTCGGCGGGGTCGCTGGGCGTGACGGCGTCCTCGTTCCAGGAGCCGCCGATCGTGATCCTGCACCCCTCGGCGTAGAGGACCTCGACCTGCCTGGCGACGCGGGCGCGGATGCCGTCCAGCACCGTCACCACGTGCGGCGGCGTGCCGCTGTAGCCGCCCAGCAGCGGGCGGTCGGCGTTCGGGCCGATCACGGCCAGCGTACGGATCCGCGCGGGATCGAGCGGGGCCAGGCCGCCGTCGTTCTTCAGCAGCGTGACGACCTCGCGCGCGGCCTCCAGCGTGAGCGCGGCGTGCTCGGCGGAGCCGACCACGCGCTCGGCCAGCTCCGGGTCGGCGTACGGGTCGTCGAAGAGCCCGAGCTCGAACTTGGCGCGGAGCATCGGCGCGACCAGCTCGTCCAGCTCGGCCTCCTCGAGCACGCCCTCACGGACCAGCTCGACCAGGTGGAGGTAGGCGTCGGGCTCGGGGAGCTCGATGTTCACGCCGGCCTTCACCGCCAGCACGCACGCCTCGCGCTTGTCCGCGGCGACGCCGTGGCCGTGCGTCTCCGGGCGGTGCGCCAGCTCCCAGATGGCGTAGTAGTCGGAGACGACGAAGCCGCGGAAGCCCCACTCCCCGCGCAGCACGTCGCGCAGCAGCCAGCGGTTGGCGTGCGACGGCACGCCGTCCACCTCGTTGTAGGACGCCATCACGGCGGCGGCGCCCGCCTCCGTGACCGCCGCCTCGAAGGGGCGCAGGAAGTTGTCGCGCAGCTCGCGGAGCGAGATGTTGGCCGGGGCGCAGTTCTGGCCGCCCTCCGGCTGGCCGTGCCCGACGAAGTGCTTGAGCGTGGCGAGCACGTGCCGGCCGTCGCGGTAGCTGGCGGGCGCGTCGCCCTGGAAGCCGCGCACGGCCGCCACCCCCATGCGCGTCACCAGGTACGGATCCTCGCCGAACGTCTCCTCGACCCGCCCCCAGCGCGGGTCGCGGGCCAGGTCGACCACTGGCGTCAGCGCCAGGTGGGTGCCGCGCACCCGCGCCTCGTACGCCGTCATCGCGTAGAGTCGCTCGACCAGGTCGGGATCGAATGTGGCCGCCAGGCCGATCGGCTGGGCGAAGGAGGTGGCGCCGGGGCCGGCATGGCCGTGCAGGCACTCCTCGTGGAAGACGACAGGGATGCCCAGGCGCGAGTTCTCGAGGAAGAACCGCTGGATCGCGTTGGTCAGCTCCGCCATCTGGCGGGGCGAGCGGCCGCCGCCGGCGTCGCTGGGACGTCCGACCTGGCCGATCCCGTGACCATGGGCGAAGGCGGCCATCGCCTTCGCGGGGTCGAACTCGCCGGCGGCGGTCACGAGCGTGTCGGCCTTCTGCTGCCACACGCACATCATCTGCGCCGCCTTCTCTTCCAACGTCATGCGGGAGAGCAGGTCCTCGACCCGCTTCTCCACGGGGACGGCCGAATCCCTGTAGCGCTCCATGTGCGTCGATGCGTCCCGCGCGTGTGGGGGAGAAACGGCCCCGCCCGGCGACCTCGGCTGCGAGCAGGTCGAGCCTTCGGCCGCCGGGCGGGCCCGGAGCTTCGCCGCTACCGCCGGCTCACCACCCGGGATTCTGCTCGTACGGCGTCCCCGTCACGCCGTTGATCTGGCGCTGCGGAATCGGCCGGAAGTAGTGCTTGTCGGAGATGTTCGGCCGCGCGTACGGGCTGTACTTCCGGATCCGCTCCAGGAAGAACTGCTTGCCGGGCCGATGGAGGTCCGTCCACCGGTGGTACTCGCCCGCCAGCTCGCGGGCGCGCTCGTCCATGACGAAGTCGAGCGTCACCTGGCCGGCGTTGACCAGGATCGCCGGGTCCGCCTTGTGGCTGACCTTGCACTGCGGGGGCCCGGCGCAGGCCGCGCGCACGCGCAGCACGTTGATCATGTCCGCCGCCACCTGCGGCTGGCCCAGGCCGACCGCCGCTTCCGCCGCGATCAGGTAGGTCTCGCCGAGGCGCATGACGGGGAAGTCCTTGGCGCCGTCCTGCGAGAAGTAGCCGCCGACCCGGAGGTTGTCCTGCCACTTCTTCAGCGAGGGGTAGTGCCGGTACCCGAACATCCCCTTCGCGTCGTTGTCCTTGCCGCAATCCTCGGTCGGCCCCGTGGTGCAGGGCGTGGCGATGCGGTAGGCCTTCGATTGACGATACGCATCGCTGACCTGCCAGCCCAGGTACACCAGCGCGGTATCGGAGCCCGCGGCCGGGCCGATCGGCGAGCCGCCGGCATCCTTCAGCAGCGTCCCCTTGATCGGCGCGCCGCTGGTGCACTTCGGGCAGGTGCCGGTCGGGTTGTTGGCGTTGCCATTGGCGAACCAGACCGTCTGGAAGCTGGCGTCGAAGCGGGTGTCGAGCACGTCCGTGTCCGGCCCGGGCGGGCCGGCCCAGCGGGTCTGGTCGAAGAAGTAGAGCAGCGCCGGGGTCGGCCGCAGCCGGCGGAACGGCCGGCCGTTGTCCAGGTCGCGCACGAGCCCGGCCGCCCAGGCCGGGTCGCCATCGTACTGGCTGAGGAACTCGACGTGGTCGTAGTTCGTCTGCCCGCTGCTGTACTGCGTGTTGTCGTAGGAGTACTGCGCCACGAAGACGAACTCGGGGTTCCGCTTCGAGAAGCCGGTCAGGTCGCAGAAGCTCTGACCGCCGGGGTCCGCGGGCACCGCCGCGCGGTGCGTCCCGCACCACAGGCGCGCGAAATCCGGCACGAGCGAGTACTGGCCGGAGTTGATCACGGCCTTGGCCAGGTCGAGCGCCTTCTGGAAGTCCGCCGGCTTGTTCGCGGTGTTCCAGTCGCGGTACGCCCGGGTCAGGTACACCTTGGCCAGCAGGTTCTGCGCGGCCCCCTTCGTGGCCCGGCCATAGTCGGCCTGCACCGGCGGCAGGAGCTCGATCGCCTGGGTCAGGTCGTCGATGATGACCTTGTAGGTGCTGTCCTCCGTCTCGCGCCTGGCCTCGGTGGAGACGCCCTCGGCCGCGTGCAGGTTGATGGTCAGGCCGCCGAACTGCTGCACCAGCTCGAAGTACGCGAGGGCGCGCAGGAAGCGCGCTTCGCCGAGCCGCGAGTTCTTCACCGCTTGCGACAGGGTTCCGCCGACGGGGACCTTCTCGCCCTGGTCCAGCACCGTGTTCGCACGATTGATCTGCGTGTACCCCCACCCCCAGAAGGCGTCGAGGAACGCCCCCTGGCTGGTGTAGGTCGGCTCGTACGTGTCGTAGTAGACCCAGTTCTGTGCGCCGCCGGACGACACCTGGTCCCCGGCGGCCCAGATGTCGGTGCCCAGCTCCGTCAGCGCGTAGTCCGTCTCGCCCCGGCCGTAGAAGCCGCGGAGGCCTGCGTAGATCGCGTTCGTCGCGTCGGTGAGGCCCTGGGGCGTCGCGATGTAGGACGCTCCCAGGCTCGACACCAGCTTCTCGTCCAGGTCCGTACACCCGCCGAGCCCGAGGCTGAGTACCAGCAACGCCAGGCCGGCCTCGAAGAGTCGTTTCATGTTGATCTCGTTCCTTTCAGGGTGTCCGACCCTAGAAGCCGACGTTGGCGCCGATGAGCAGCGTGCGGTACGCGGGGGAGCCGCCGGCCCAGCCGCTCTCCGGATCGAAGTAATCGAACTTGTAGGAGACGAACGGCTCGGTCGCCGTCGCGTAGATGCGCGCCGTGCTCGCGCCGAGCCGGCCGGCCAGCGACGACGGCAGCGTATAGCCGAGCTGGATGTTGCGCACGCGCCAGTGGGACCC
>DASTKT010000188.1:0-2678 GCA_035715725.1 Longimicrobiales bacterium
ACGCCACCCGTGGTGAGGCCAACCGCTTTATAGGATCAGAGTACACCGAGTACACAGAGGGGACAGCGGCGTCACGCCGGCCACCGGCGCACGCCGGATATGACATTCGATAATGCGTTACCCCGGTGAGCCTCCGCCGCCGGGCGATCCCTCGTGCGCTCGCAAGCGTTCATGGGGGCGGGGGCGGGCGCAGGACAACTGCGGCCCCAACGGCGGGTGGGGGCGGGGGCGAGGGGGGGACCACTCCGGGTCCGACGGCGGGTGGGGGCAGGCGCGGGCGCGGGCGCGGGCCCACGGCGGGAGCACGGCGGGCGCGGGCGCGGGGTCATGGGTCCGGGCGGTTCTCCAGCGCGATGATCGCGTTCGCCAACATGCCCACGCAGGCGCCGGCGAGGTTGTATGCTTTCCGGACCTGCGGCTCCGTGAACACCCGTTTGAGCACCAGCCGGCGCAGCACGGCCCGGACCTCGTTGGCCTCCTTCCGTGCGACCTCGTAGGCCCGGTCTTCACCTTCGGTTTGAACGCGCCGACCCGAGACGAGCGCCTCCGCCGCCTGGACCCTGCGCATCCGCTCGAGCCGCATGGGTCCAATCCTCCACCTAGCCCGGGGCGCCGCCATGGCCCGTTGCGCCACCCCCCGCCCCCGCCCGCCGTGCTCCCGCCGTGGGCCCGCGCCCGCGCTCGCGCCTGCCCCCACCCGCCGTCCCCGCCCCCACCCGCTGTCGGACCCGGAGTGGTCCCCCCTCGCCCCCCGCAGTCTCCGCCCGCAGTACCCGCCCCCGCCCGCCGTCGGACCCGCAGTTGTCCCCGCCCCCGCCCGGAGTTGTAGCCGTTCCCGCGGCTCCGACCGCCTCGTAAACGCCTACGTGCCTCTGACTGGAAACTCGCCCAGCGGCGGCCCTGCTGGCCGGGCAGGTCCCGAGCGTGTTTCATCTTCGCGGGTCCCGCGCAAGCGGGGTGGACGACTGTGGTGACAACGCCGTTGATCCGTTCCCGTCCCTGCCCATCCGCCGGGCGATTTTCCACTTCGCGTGACGCCCTCCCGTTCCCGAACGTGGCTTCGCGCGCTCACCCGTCCGCCGCGACGGCGCGGCGGGTGGGCTCCCAGACGGGGTCGGCGCCGCCGCGGAGCGTGCGGGCGAGGGCGTGGAGCGCGGCGAGGTTGCCGGCGAGCAGGTAGGCGGCCAAGCCGAGCACGGGGACGCGGTGGCGGAGCGCGGGGGCGGCCAGGCCGACGGCGCCGGCGGCGATGGTGGCGAGCGCGGCGGCGATCGCCCAGCGGGCGAGCGGCTCGTCTACGGCGAGGATGGCGAGCGCGGCGAGGAGCGGGACGCCGCACCAGGCGGTGAGCCAGCGGCAGAGCTTGTGACTGACGAGGAACAGGCCGAAGATCCCGTAGCGGAGCGGGTTCATGAGCCGCGCGAAGTAGCCGAGCGTCTGCATGCCGCGGGTCATCGTGCGGACCTTGCGGCGGTACTCGGAGCGGAGCGAGCCCGTGCGCGGCACGGCGCAGATCGCCGCGTCGACGGAGACGGCGCGGAACCCGTGCAGCCGGGCGACGAGCGCGGCGGCGAAGTCGCGGCTGAGCGCCTCGGGGAGCGCGACGGAGCGGTGCAGCTCGGCGCGGATGGCGTAGAGGCAGCCGGAGGCGCCGACGATGCCGGACACATCCGACTCGAGCCCGCGCACCCACATCTCGTAGCCGACGTAGCGTGATTCGCCGGGGTTCTCGGCGCCGGCGCGGGCAATGCTGACGTCGCGTCCGGAGGCCACGCCGACGGTCGGATCGGCGAAGCGCTCGACGAGGCGCTCGACCGCGTCGGGCCGGATGTGCACCGACGCGTCCGTGTTGACCACGATCTCGCCGCGGAGATACGGCCGGGCGGTGTTCTCCGCGGCCGTCTTGCCGCGGCGCTCCTGCAGCGCCAGCAACTCGACGCCGCGATCCGCGAAGCCGCGCACGATCTCCTCGGTGCGGTCCGTGGACGCGTCCGAGACGACGAGGATCTGCCGGCGGTCCGCCGGATACTCCACCCTGAGGATGCTCTCGAGCGTCGCGGCGATGCGGTCCTGCTCGTCGTGCACCGGGATCGTGATGCTGATCGGCGGCCACTCGGCGGGGGCGGCGTACGCCGGGCGGCGCCGGCGGACGCGGCGGAGGAGCACGAGGAGGAGCGGGTACCCGGCGTAGGTGTACGCGCCCAGCAGAACGATCGTGGCGACCAGTACGGCGGCGGCGGCGCTCATCGGAGTTCGACCGTTCAGGGAGTGGGAGCGAGGTTCCGGTAGAGGGTCTCGTAGCGCTCGAGCCAGGGACCGGCGGAGAACGCGGACTTCAGGCGCTCGCGGGCGCTCGCGGCCCGCGCTTCCGCCGGCCCCGGCTCGGCGATCACGTGGCGGATCGCGCGGGCGAGCGCGGCGCTGTCGCCGGCGGGGACGAGGAGCGCCTCGTCGCCGGAGACGACGTCGGGTACGCCGCCCACGCGGCTCGCCACGATGGGCACGCCCGCGGCCATGGCCTCGAGGAGCACCATCGGCGTGCCCTCCGTGCGCGAGCTGAGCACGAAGGCGTCGAACGCCGGGAAGAGGGCGGCGGCGCCTTCGACCGTGCCGTGCCAGCGCAGGCGCCCGGCGATGCCGCGGCGGCCGGCGCGGGCGCGGAGCCGGGCGGCGTCGGG
>DASTKT010000189.1:0-42271 GCA_035715725.1 Longimicrobiales bacterium
CGGGCGCGCTCGCAGTCGCGGCCGCGCCGGCCGGAGCGGCGCTGGCGGGCGCTGTGCCCGGGGAGCCCGCGGCGGAGCTCATCGCCGGCGTAGCCGGGCCCGCCGCGCCGGCGCCAGCCTCGCCGGCCGGCGCCATGGGCCCGGTGGCCGGCGCTTGTGGCGCACCGGTGGCCGGGCCGGCCGGCGCGCTCGCCCCGGCCACGCGGCTCGCCCCGGACGGTGCCGCCGCGCCTCCGCCCGCCGTCGCGCCCTCGGGGCCGGCGGAGCCGCGCCCCCAGCGGGCGACGCTGAAGACCGCGAAGATGGCGACGGCCGCCGCCGCCACGGCGAGCCCGCCGTACGTCCGCCAGCGGGAGGCGCGGGCCGGCGCCGTCGCGGCGCTCCCCGCGGGGGCCGCCGCGGCCGGCGCCGTCGCGGCCGCCGTCGCCTGCGCGGGGGTGCCGTTCGGCGCGGCCGGCGCCGTCGCGGCGGCCGAGAACGCCGCGGACGCGCCGGCCGGGCCGCCCGCGGCCGCGATCGTCGGCGCGCCGACGCCCGTCTTCAGCTCCGCGGCGACCAGGTCCAGCTCGTCCTTCACGAGCCCGAGGTGCGCGAAGCGCTCCTCGCGGTTCTTCTTCAGGCAGCGGTCGATGATGGCGGCCAGGCGGGGCGGACAGCCGGGCGCGAGCTCGGTGACGGGCGCCGGCTCCTCGTGGGCGATCTTGTAGAAGATGCTCGTGATGCTCTCGCCCTCGAACGGCCGCCGGCCCGCCACCAGCTCGTACGCGAGCACGCCGTAGGAGAAGATGTCGGCGCGGTGGTCGATGTCCTGGCCCTTGAGCTGCTCGGGCGCCAGATACCCGGTGGTGCCGACGCTGAGCCCGGTCTGCGTGAGCTGCTGGTCGGCCTCGAGCAGCTTGGCGATGCCGAAGTCCATGATCCGGACCTGGCCGTCCGTCTGGATGCGCACGTTGCCCGGCTTGACGTCCCGGTGGACCACGCCGTAGCGGTGCGCGAACGCCAGCCCCTCCGCGAGCTGCGACAGGTAGCGGACCTTGGTCTGCACGTCGACCGGATCGGCCCGCTTGATGATCCGGTCCAGGTCCTCCCCGCTCAGGAACTCCTGCACGAGGTACGGCTCTCCCTCGTGCTCCCCGAAGTCGTAGACGGTCACGATGTTCGGGTGCCGCAGGTTCGCGGCGATCTCCGCCTCGCGCGTGAAGCGCGCGCGGATGTCCGCATGCCGCAGCGTGCACGTCTTGATGGCGACGTAGCGCTTCAGCGTCGGGTCGTAGCCCTTGAAGACTTTGCCGAAGCCTCCCTCCCCGACGATCTCGACGACCTGGTACTTGCCGAAGAACGAAGTCATGCGTGCCTCGGGGCTGCGGGAGCTCGATGGCCGGAGTGCGAGCCGGGCGTGCGGAAGCGAAGGCGCCGCGCTCGGGTGCCGCGGAGCGAGCACCGCCGGCGCGCGCCGGCGGGTCTCCGCGGCGGCCGCGGAGCGCGAAGCGCCTCAAACGTAACGCCGGCTCCTGCCCATGCCAACGCCGGGCGGCCCCCCGGCCCGCCCGCCGTCCCCGGCTCGGCCGTGGCCGGCGCCCCGGCCCGGGCGCGCCTCAGTCGGAGAGATGCTGCGTGTGGTGGGCGCCGCCGTTGATGCGGACGGTGAGCGTCGCGCTGCCGTTCTGGTCGAGCGAGGGCTGGGTGAGGTCGTCGCCGAACGTGACCGCCGTGCCGTTGTGGATCTCGAACTCGACGTCGTTGCGCATGTCGCCGACCTTGTCGCGAAGCCACTGGGAGAACGTCGTGATGAGCAGCTCCCGGTGTGCTGGGGTCATATTCGCCATCTCGTTCCTCCTCGGTGGGCCGGCGGCCGCCTTCCGCCGCCTCGTGGGCGACGCCGGAACCGGTCGCGCACCACCGCGCGCCCGCGGCGTCCCGGACCCGTCGCCGGCCTCGGCGCCGGGATAATGCGAAATGAATGCCGCCTCGACCGTTGCGTCGCCGTGGCCGCGCCTCGCGGACCCGCGCCGACCGGCGGGGCGGGTGACGCCGGCCCGGCGGCACGGGCAACCGCGGCTCGACGCCGCTTGCGACGCCGGCCGCCCCGAGCCACCTTCAACGACGTTGCGATCTCTCCCCTCCGGAGGCCTTCCATGCCCGCCCACGACCCCCGAAGCGACGTGCGTCTCGATGTCACGCTCGGCGAGGAGTCTCCCGCCCGACCGGCGCCGGACGCCCCGTTCTGCATCGCGATCCTCGGCGACTTCAGCGGCCGCGGCCGCCGCGGCGCCGCGCCGGCGACCGAGCTTGCGCGCCGCCCCGTGCTGCGCATCGACCGCGACGACCTCGATGCCGCGCTGGCCCGCGTCGCCCCCCGAGTCGAGGTCTCGCTGGATGGCGCCGAGCTGACGTTCACCGTCGACTTCCGCGAGCTGGACGACTTCCATCCGGACCGCCTGGCCGAGCGTCTGCCGATCCTGCGCCGGCTGAAGGAGCTGGAGACGGAGCTGCGCCGGCCGGCCGCGCCCTCGCGCCCGGCGAGCCCGCGCCCGGCGCCGCCGCCCGCGGCCGGCGGCGGGCTGCTCGACCAGATCGTGGAGGCCTCCGGCCCGGCGCCGGCCGCGGCTCCCGCTCCGACGGGCGATGCCTTCTACGACTACGTCCAGCGCATCGTGGCGCCGCACCTGGTGCGCGGTCCCGATCCGGAGCACGCGGATCTGCGGGTCCAGGCGGACGAGGCGGCCGCCGCCATCGTGCGCGCGATCCTTCACGACCCGGCGTTCCAGGCGCTCGAGGCGCTCTGGCGCGGCGCCTGGCTGCTGGTCCGCCGCACCGACACCGACGAGCGGCTGCGCATCTACCTCGTCGACGTCTCCCGGGAGGAGCTGGCCGCCGATCTCGGAGCCGCCACGGACCCGGCCGCGAGCGGTCTCGCGGGCCTGCTGGCCCGCGCAGCGGAGCAGGATCTCGGCGGCGCCCGCTGGGCGGTGCTCGCGGGGCTGTACACGTTCGGCTGCGACGCGGCCGACCTCGAGCTGCTCGGCCGGCTCGGCGCCGTCGCGGCGCGGCTCGGTGCGCCCTGGATCTCCGCGGCCGAGCCGGCCCTCGCCGGGCTGCCTGGCTTCGAGGCCGCGCCCGACGCGAGCGAGTGGACGCCGCCGGCGAACCCCGCGTGGGACGCGCTGCGCCGCCGGCCGGAGGCCCGCTCGATCGGCCTCGCGCTGCCCCGCTTCCTGCTGCGGCTGCCGTACGGCGAGGACACCGACCCGTGCGATGCGCTGGAGCTCGAGGAGATGCCGGCGGGCGCGCGCCACGACGATTACCTCTGGGGGAACCCGGCGCTGGCTTGTGCGCTCCTGCTCGCCCGGAGCTACGCCCGTGCCGGCTGGGCGCTCCGCCCCGGGATGGACGCCGAGCTCGACGACCTGCCGTTCCACCTGCGGCGGGAGGGCGGGGAAGCGACCGCTCAGCCGTGCGCGGAGGCGCTGATGACGGAGCGCGTCGCCGGCCGCCTCATGGACCACGGGCTCATGCCCCTCGCCTCGCTCAAGGACCGCGACGCCGTCCGGCTGGTCCGCTTCCAGTCCATCGCCTCGCCGCTGGCGGCGCTGGCCGCGGGCTGGCAGGCGGCCACCGCGTGACGCGCCCGGAGACTCCGATGATGCCCTTTCGCTTCGGCACGGACGCCGAGTTCGCCGCGGCCCGCGAGTTCCTCTCCGCGAGCGGCTTCGCGACGGCCGCGATCTGCGAGCGCCTGGGCCTCAAGGACCTCGGCCAGTTCAAGCCGCTGGGCGAGGGGCGCGCCACGCCGCCGGAGGTCCACGACCGCCTCGACGCCCTGATCCGCGTGTTCCTGGACGGCATGGCGGTCGAGGAGGCCGTGCTCGCCCCGCTCCTCGGCGACGAGGGGCTGGCCGCGCTCGCGACGCTCCGGCTGGTCGACCGGCACCCGGAGACGCCGGACCGCTGGGCCGCCAGCGTGATGCTCTACCCGATGGCCTCGCTCTTCGTGGCCTCGGACCTCGGCGTGAGCGCGCCCGGCCTGTTCCCGCGCGACGAGCTGACCCGCCCGGACTGCGTCTTTCCGGCGATCACGAGCAACACGCACACGTTCCTGCAGCAGCTCCCGACGACGCCGTGCGAGCGGCTGCTCGAGCTCTGCGCGGGCACGGGCATCGCCGCGCTGGCCGGCGCGCGCGTCGCCGGCCGCGCCTGGGCCACCGACATCACCGAGCGCTCCACGCGCTTCGCCGAGTTCAACGCGCGGCTGAACGGGATCGACAACGTCACGGCGCTTCAGGGGGATCTGTACGCGCCGGTGGCGGGGCTGACCTTCGACCGCATCGTCGCTCACCCGCCGTACGTCCCGGCTTCGGGGCCGCAGGTGATCTTCCGGGACGCCGGCGCGGACGGGGAGGAGGTGTTCCGGCGGCTGATCGAGGGGCTGCCCGACCACCTCGAGCCCGGCGGCCGCCTCTACTGCACCTGCATGGCCACGGACCGTGCCGGCGCGAAGCTGGAGAACCGTATCCGCGGCTGGCTCGGCGAGCGCGAGGCGGAGTTCGACCTGCTCGTCATCACGCACTTCGAGCTTCCGCCCACGGACTACTACCTGAAGCTCGCGTCGATGGGCACCGTGCCGTGGGGGATCGCCGAGCAGCGCAGCCAGCTCTACAAGCGCCTGGACGCGGAGCGGATCCTGTATCTGACGCTCGTGGCGCAGCGGCACGGGCCGCGCGCCTCCTTCTCCGTCCGCCGCGAGAACGGCGAGGGCGCCGGGGCGGCGGAGGCGGACGCCCTCGTCGCCTGGCTCACCGCCGTCGCCGACGGGAGCTGGCTCGATCGGCTCGCCGCGGCCCGGCCCCGCCTCTCCGGCGCGGCCCGGCTCGTCCTCTCCCACGAGGCGCGCAACGGCGACTGGACCGTCAGTGCCGCGAAGGTGCAGGTCGAGCACCCGTTCCGCCGCACGGTGGAGCTGTCCCTGAACGCCGCCACGCTCCTCACGCTCTTCGACGGCACGGCCACCGCGGCGGAGCAGCTCCGGCGGCTCCGCGCCGGCGGCGCGCTCCCGCCCGAGATGCCGGACGCGGCGTTCGCGAAGTTCCTGGGCGAGATGGTCGCGGAGGGGGTGCTGTCCCTGGACGGGGAGGCGCGGGCCGAAGCCGCCCTCGCGGGCTGACTCAGGCGAAGCGGCGGAAGGCGTCCCGCCGCCGGTGCAGCACGGTGGGTGAGGGCAGCGTGGCGGCCACGCCGAGCGAGAGCACGGGGCTGCCGTTCACCTGGTACACGCCCGGGAAGTTCTCGTATTCGTCCGCGTAGAACGTCGCCGACTCGACGATGTACTGGATGCGCAACACGATCCGGTCGATCCGGACGCGGTCGAAGGGCGCGTTCGGGTCGGGATCCTGGTACGCGTTCCATTCCTGCAGCGGCAGGCCGGCCCGGACGGTCGCGCTGAAGGACTCGCCGGGAAGCAGGCGCGTCGCGCCGGGCACCTCCGGCTCGAAGCGCTGCACGAGCGGATCCTCGGGCTCCGGCGTCTCCCCCTGGAGCAGGAGCGCCGTCTCGTCCTCGGCCCAGCAGGTGTAGGCGATCTCGCTGCTGAAGGCGTCCTCGGTCTGGAGCTGGTTCAGCAGGTAGATCGGTTCGCCCCGACGGTCGTTGGCGATCGTGTACGTGGCGCGCAGCTCCGCCTCGTCCTGCTCCAGCCGAACGGCGAGCGTGAGTCCCTCCATCGAGCCGTCTCCTCGGTCCGGGGTTCCGCCTCACGGGATGTGGCGGTAGTCCTTGCGCTGGGGGAGTCCCTGGTCCCGCCTGTAGCCGTTCTCGGCGTTGACGGTGTTGTGCTCCTCCCAATTCGTCCACGACCGGTCCCAGGCCGGGTCGCCGCTCTTCAGGGAGTCCATGTTGCGGCCGGCCGCGTTGTTGGCGGCGTGGTTCATCTCGTGGAACAGCACGACGTCCGAGGGCGTGCCGGGCGCCTTCGGGTTCGGGAACTTGCTCGGGTCGTACTCGATCCTCGAGCCGCAGCCCTGGCCGGTGCCGTTCGGATGCGCACTCGGGTGGATGCCGGCCCAGCCGCCGCGGCAGAACGGCCCCTTCGCGCCCGCGCTGAGCGGCGCGATGACGACCCCCTGGCCGATCTTCTCGAAGCTCTTCTCGAGGTCGCGCAGCAGCATGCGTCCCGCGGCGCTCTCGGCCATCTTCTCCAGGTCCTTCATCACGGCCTGGCGGAACGCCGCGTTCCCCCCATCCTCGATGACGATGACGCCCTTGTCGAGGAGCCGCTGGATGAAGGACTTGGCCGTCAGCTTCCGGAAGACCTTGCCGATCCCCTTGAAGATCCCCTTGATCGCGGCGCCGATCACCATGGCCGTGAGCGAGGGCATCGGGATCCCGCCGATCAGGACGTTCGAGCTCCCGGAGATCGTGGTCCCGAACATCGGGCCGGTGGGTGGGTCGGACGGCTTCGGGCTCGAGAACGTGCAGTGCTTCGTGATGTCCACCAGCAGCCGGCCCGCGCGCGCTCCCTCGATCCAGACCGTCGCCGAGCCGAGGTAGACCTCGTACATCGGGAAGTACCCGCCGCACCAGATCGCCAGGCCGATGTCCCCGCACCGGGCCGCGGGCATCCCATTGATCAGCGTGTGGGTGGCGCCGGAGAGGATCGGGATCGGAATGATCGGGCCGGTGCTCGGCAGCGGGATCGGCGGCGCCGGCGGCACCACGTTCGGCGGGTGGTTGTGGATGTGCGGCAGCCCGAAGTCCATATCGAGGATGCGCAGCGCCGGGAACGCCGGGAACGGGATGACGCTCAGCGCGGCGCTCAGCATCTGCTCGGCGCTGGTCAGGAGGGCGAACGCTCCGCCGACCTTGCCGAGGACGCCCTCCGGGCCGGGCTTGTCCCCCTCGCCGACCAGCTGCTTGGCCATCTCCCACGTCGATCCCGCCTGCGCGGCGATCGCCGACCCCGCCTGGCTCCCCGAGGAATGCGACACCCCGGCCGTCGCGGTGTGACCCAGGCCCGTGACGGTGGACCGGATGCCGCCCGGCGAGCCCTGCGCGGCGTTCACCCCGCGGGCCGTGTTCGTCCACACGTCCCACGGGCTGACCTCGTGCTTCTGCAGATTGTCGGCGTTCGCGCTGCCCCGGGCGATGACGCCCGCGACCCGGCCCTGGTCGACTCCCATGCGGGCGCCTATGGCTGAGGGTTGAGCTTCGCGAGCAATCCGGCCCGGCCACTCTCCCGCACATCGGCGAGGGCGGGCTCGGTGATGCCGTCGTACAGCGCGAGCGCCTCCTGGCGGAGCTGCGCCGCGATCTCGGGCCGGCCCGCCTCCGCGTACACGCTCGCCATCGAGTCCAGGACGTGAGCCTCGCCGGGCCGGTGGTCGAGACCGCGGAACGTGTTGCGCGCGGCCTGGAAGCTCTCCAGCGCCATCTCGCCCCGGCCCTGATGGTAGATGGCGAGGGCCAGGTTGTTCAGGCACATGGCGAGGAGCACGTCCATCTTCGCGTCGAGGCAGACCTCGGCGCCGTACGTCAACTGCTCTTCCGCGGCGGCCCATTGGCCGACGGCCAGATAGGTGTTCCCGAGGTTGTAGTGCGCATTCGCCCGGTCGGCCGCCGAGTTCGTGCGGACCGCCTGCTCCAGCCACCGGAACTGGAATTCCTCCGCCGCGGCGTAGTCGCGTTCCGCGAAGGCGAAGCCGCCGAGCACGGCGGTGTAGCGCATCGTCTCGATCGGCGTGAGCGAGCCGGAGTCCAGCTTCGCGGCGACGCCGTCGCGGATCTCGGCGGGCGAGAAGTAGAACGTCTGCACGGCCGCGCGGTAGGCGCGCGGCTGGAGCGGCGGGAGCAGCGGCCCGTCCGCGCCGTCCACCCAGACGTACTTGACCCGCGGGTGGCTCGCCGAGTGGACGAGCGCCTCGATCGACTGGTGGAACCGGTCCGTCAGGCGGATCCCGGCCGGCACGAGGACGAGCACGAGCCGGCGGCCGGGACTGACGGCGTCCTGCAGCGCCTCGGCGAACCGGCAGAAGCGTGGCTCCATCGGCTCGCCGCGCCGTCCCCCGCGGAACGCCCGGCAGAGGGCGAGGACCGCGGCCCTTTCCCTCGCGTCGTCGCGCGCGGCGAACAGCTTCGCGACGTGCACGACCGCCGCGTAGTAGAGCTCGGCCGGCTGGGTGAGCGGCGGCAGCGGGATGTGCAGCGTCGTCGTGCCGGTCCCGAGCGCGGCGAACACCTCGTGCGTGGCGGCGACCGACTCGGTGGACAGCAACAGGACCCGGCTGGTCGGCGAGGCCATGAACTCGCCGACGAGGCGCTCCCGCGCGGCGTACGCTCGCGGGAGCCGCCGCGTGACGGCGCGGTCGGCGAGGAGCTCCGGCGCGCCGAGCATCGGCGCCTGGCGCGCGTCGAACACGATGTACTTCACCGCGGGGTCCGCGGTCGCGGACGCCAGCGCGCGGACCGACGCGCCCCAGCGCTCGACGTCCCGGATCCGCTCCGGCTTGAGGACGAGCACCACCGCGTCGCAGTACGGCCTCAGCTCGCGGGCGATCCGCTCGACGAGCTCGACGAAGACCACCTCCGGCGGAAGGCTCGGCCCGCCATCCGGCGCGAGCATCGCGGCCGGCGGTCGGATCTGGATTCCTGCATCCGGCGGTAGCTCGCCGAGCGCCTCGAAGTCCTGGAGGATGGACGCGGCCAGCTCGCGGTAGTACGGCTCGCCATCGTCGAAGGACACGGACCCCGCGAAGAACGCCCACGAAACGTCCGGATCGTCCTCGAAGGACGCCACGACCTTCGCGGCGGCCACCTCCATCTCGGGATCGACCCGCAGGACGAGCAGGTTCGTCGCCGGATCCTCGATGAATCGCCGGATCCCCTGCTTCTGGGCTTCGATGAAGGCCGTGAGCGGCACGGGCGGCTCCGATCCGGCGGTCAGTTGATCTTCACGAGCGCCCCGGAGATGGTCACGCCGCTCGGATCCAGTATGATGGAACCGGCCGGCCCCGAGATCGTGACCTTCTTCCCCACGATGCTGACTTCGCCGTCGCCCACCTGGATGTCCGGCCCGACGATGTAGAGGTGGCTGTCGCCCTGCAGACGCAGCTCCTTGCCGACGACGAAGCAGTGGTCCTTCCCCTCGACCGTGGTGTCCGGCGCCGTGACGCCGGCCTTCGCCTTCCCGCTGGCGACGACGTTCGGTTCGCCGTACACGTACGCGCCGGCGCCGCCCTTTCCGATGAGGGTCGCGCCCTTCCCCTCGCCGACCGCGACCAGCCCCTCGGCCTTGCCGTGGAGGTAGACCTGCTTCGCCGCATCCGCCACGTAGTGCCCCGACGACACGGCGACGACGCGGTTGCCCGACTGCACCGTGAGCATCGCATCCCCCTTCACCGTCACGGTCTGCTTCCCCGTCTTCACCGTGTGCGTCTCATCGTGCAGCACGGTCGTGTTCAGGTTGTACTGCGCATGGACGGTGAACGCCTCCTTCCCCTTCGTGTCCGTCATCGAGATCTCGTTGTGGCCGCCGCCACCGGGCGAGCTGCGCGACTTCATCCCCATCTGGATCCCGGCGCCGGGCAGCTCGAACGGCGGCGTCTGGTCGGCGTTGTAGACGCTCCCGAGGATGATCGGGCGGTCCGGGTCGCCATCCAGGAACTGGACGACGACCTCGTTGCCGATGCGCGGCAGGGTGGCGGCGCCCCACCCCTTGCCGGCCCAGGGCTGCGCCACGCGGAGCCAGCACGAGCTGTTCTCGTCTCGCTTCCCCAGGCGGTCCCAGTAGAACTGGACCTTCACCCGCGCGTGCTTGTCGGTGTAGACCTCCTCGCCGGCCGGGCCCACCACGACCGCGGTCTGCGAGCCGGGAACGACCGGCTTCGAGGTCGTCCGCTCCGGCCGGTACGGGACGTCGAACGGGATCGCGACGAACTCGTTCGAGTAATGGAACGCCGAGACGCCGCCCGTGCGGAACTCGCCGCTGTGCGCCTCGTGGCGCACCTCGAGCAGCATGTATTCGTCGTTCATCTTCGGGTTGAAGTGCGCGTGCAGCTTGAACCGTGTCCCGCTGGCGAACGCCCGGACGCTGCTCTTCCCGTTCAACTGCTGCTCGCGCGCCTCGTCGGCCTCGACGAGAAGCCGCGCCTGCCGGTAGCCTTCGTCCTCCGACGTATGCGCGCCCGAGTAGTCGTAGACCTCCTCGCCCCATCCCGCGACCGTGGCGTCGACCGACGGGCTCAGCGAGAGCGCGGGCTGGAGGTAGTCGTACGCCTTCAGCGTCACCTTGCTGGAGTGGACCGCGAACTCGCGGTGGATCTCCAGCACCACGTCCTCGTCGGGCTGGCCCTGCAGCGCCATGCGCGCCGCCGCGCCGTCGGGACACGGCGGCACCGCGCTGTTCGCGTCGGCGATGACCATCATCTCCTGGTCCGCGCCGTGGTCGAAGAAGTAGAAGATCCCCTCCTCCTCCATCAGCCGGGAGATGAAGTCCAGGTCGCTTTCCCGGTACTGGACGCAGTACTCTCGCGCCGGGTGCTGGCCTCGCACCTTGAGCTTGTACTGGACGCCGTGCTCCGCGAGGACCTGCTCGACGATCTGCGGGACGGTCTTCTGCTGGAAGATCCGGCAGTCGCGCGACAGGCTCAGGAACCAGAGGCGCGGCACGACCTCGGCCCGATAGAACGTCATCTCCTCGTGCTGGCCGAGCTGCACGAATCGGCTGATCCAGCCGTGGACGCTGCGTTGCGTCCGGTCAGGGAGCGAGAGCATGACCTGGACGTGCGTCCGCAGCAAGCTGCCGCCGTCGAGCGCCGGGTCGTCCGACATCAGGTCGAGCACGAGCCGGAACGGCCGGGATACCGCCTCCGTCGCGGTGAAGCCGCGCAGGAAAAGCTTGTCGGGGCCGAGCACGGACTGGAGCTGGAGCGGACGATCCTGCTGGAGGAACGTGGCCATGGGTCGCTCCTGGTCGCCTGCGGGAGATGCGAGACGGGTCCGCGCGGTGGGGACGCCGGGAGCGCCCCGCCGCGGCGCTCCAGGGCTGCCGCGCCGTGTGGGGGTTCATTGAAAGGTATGACATTCGCCGGCTCCGGGACCAGCTTTCCGGTTTTCGGCCGGCAGGGTCGGCCGGCGGCCGACGGCGGGTCAGTCGAAGCGCAGCGGGAACGCCTCGAGCTGGAGCGGCGAGCCGCCCCACGCGCCGTGGAAGCGGCTGCGGAGGAACATCTCCGTGCGGGTCTCCATGTCGAGGCCGGCGAACGTCGCCGGGTCGATCGGGCGGCCCATGTCGAGGCCGCGGCAGAGGCGGGGGACGGCGCCGACGCTTCGCGCCAGGCGCTCCCAGGCGCGCCGCGCCCGCTCCGGATCGGGGAGTGCGACCTCCTCGGCGAACTCGGCTTCGAACGCGTCGGCTCCGCCGCCGATCGTGGCCGTCCGTGACGATGCCGCGCTCTCGCCCGTGATCTTCGCGAACGCGGCCCCGGCGGCGCTGGCGGCCGCGGGGTCCGCGTCCTCCATCCCGCGCAGCACCAGCTCCATCAGCGAGGCGTTGCCGAGCGCGCCGAGCAGGCGGAACCGGCCCGGCCCGAGCGCCGCGTCGTCGGCCAGCGCGCGGAAGAGGCCGGCGTCCGCGGGGCCCGCGAGGATCGCGAGCAGCCGCAGGTCCTCCAGCCGCTCGGGGGCCGGCTGCGCGGCCATTTGCCGCGTCACCGGCAGCACGCCCTGGAGCCGGCACCACGCGCCGGCCCAGAGCGCGGCCGACGCCACCGCGGCGTCCTCGTCCCGGAGCGCCGCCGCGTACGTCTTCGGGCTCAGCTCCGGCCCCAGGTAGCCGGCCAGGCGCCAGCCCGCCACGCGCACCGCCGGGTCGGGGTCCGCCAGGAAACGGCCGATCTGGTCGGTGCTCAGGCGCAGCACGCCGCGGAACGCGAGCGCCTCCGCCGCGGCCACGGCGATCGCGCCCGCCGGCGCGTCCAGCAACGGGCCCAGCCGCTCGGTCGCATCGGGATTCGGCGCGTGGGCGAGCGCATCGCGCAACGCACCGAGCGCCGGGCCCTGCGCCGCCGCGAGCGCGGCGACCACGCGGTGCGCGAGATCCGCGCGCCGCAGGTGCAGCAGCGAGAACGCGGACGAGAAGACCGCCAGCGGATCGTCCGAGTCGAGCCCCGCCGCGATGAGGTCGAGCCCCCGCTCGCCGACCGCGAGCACTCCCTGGAGGTGCGCCTGGATGCGCTCGTCCAGGCGACGCAGCGTCCGCGGCGTCTCCTCCGCCGAGCGCAGCGCACCGGCGCGGCGGCCCCAGAGGAACCCCAGCTCCTCGAGGTGCTCCTCGAGGACGTCCGGCAGGAACGCGAGACGGGCGGTCGGCGCGGGCATCGCGTCAGTTGATCGAGACGGAGCCGCCCTTGATGCGGTTCACCCGCTGGGCGTGCGAGACGAGGTCCTTCCCCTTGATCAGGATCTTGCCATCCTCGCGCAGCGTGATCGACCCCCCGCCGCAGCGCAGCGTGAGATTCCGCCGCG
Organism: Longimicrobiales bacterium; assembly: GCA_035715725.1. Lineage (GTDB taxonomy): Bacteria > Gemmatimonadota > Gemmatimonadetes > Longimicrobiales > RSA9 > JADGGV01. The sequence continues at coordinate 12,514 of DASTKT010000189.1, forward strand.
CCTCGAGGACCAGCTCGTCGGGCGCGTCGGCGCCGGCCATCTCGGCGCGCGCGCCGTACGCCTCGACGCGCCCGAGGATCACGCCGCGCGGCTCCGTGCCGGACGGCAGGAGCACGAGGACGACATCCCCGGCGGCGAGCTCGACCGCGGAAGCGCCGCTCCGCAGCACGTCGCACGGGACCGGCACGCTCGCGTCCGCGCCGCATCCCACCACCAGCGCGCCGTCGTCGGCGACGCCCAGCACCCGGCCGCGGGCCACCGGCCCGGTCAGCGCCGCCGTCACGGCATCCATTTTTCTTCGCATGGCCGATGCTCCGATCCTCGTGCGCCGCCGGCTCATCCGACCCACTCCGACGGCTCGATGAAGTCCAGGTACGGGATGCCGGCGCGCTCGAGGTGGTCCTTCACCGACTCGTGCACGATGATCCCGTTGATGCTCTCCGCCAGGCGGAACATGAGCGCGCCGCCCGTCTTGCTCTCGTCGATCACCAGGCCGTCGAAGTCGACGTCGATGACCGGCTCGCCGTGCGCCACGTGCTGCGAGGCGCCGAGGTCCGCGCAGGCGACGGCGCCGACGATGTTGACCGCCTTGTAGTTCCGGTGGTCGACGCCCGTGTCGCGGTCGTGGATGATCGCGTCGTACACGTCCAGGTTGTCGACGCCCGCCTCCCGCAGCGCCGCGACCATGTCCTCGCGCAGCAGCAGGATGCCCGAGTTGAACATCGGGACGAGCGCGTCGCCCTCCGACGTGTCCAGGTCGACCTCGATCGGCGTTCGCAGCGGCACCGCGATGCGCTGGCCCGTCATCCACGACACGCCCTCGATCTCCGGCACCTCGCCGATCGTCGCGCGGTCGCGGTCCATCGGGCCGAAGCAGCTCAGCATGTAGTACACGCCGTGTCCTCCCCGCGGGATCGGAGCGTCCGCCTACTTCTTGGCGAGCTTGTACGCCCGCGCAAAGCGCGAGGTGAAGATCGGATCGCGCCAGGCGCGGGGTGAGCAGACCAGATACCCCTCGAGCCGCAGCGCCACGTTCCGCAGCCGGTCGAGCAGCTCGTAGGGCGGCTCGTACGGCTTCTTCTTCTCCGTGTCGCCGGCGCAGTTCTTCTTGCCGCACCCCGGCGTGCCGCCGTTCTTGATGCGCGCCTCGATCTTCTCGGCGATCTTGTCCAGCACGCCGGTCACGAAGTCGTTGTACGCCGGGTGCGCGTCGTGGAACTGCCGCGTCGGGCTGCTCGCGTCCATGGCGGCGAAGGCGTAGGCCTGCTGCGACGTGTACGCCGTCCACGACTTGCCCGTGGCCCGGTAGCCGGCGTTCCCGGGGAGGCTGACGCCGTTGTCCCGGCCGTTCACGTCGTAGCCGATGTGCTCCTTGATGTTGCCCGGCCGCTTGTCCACCCACTTCCGCAGCTTCGTCTTCGGCCAGCTCGCGTTCCCCGGGAGCAGGTGGTGCGGCGTGTACTGCGCCTTGTGCGCCGCGCCGTTCACCTTGATGTCGAGCGGCGTCGTGAAATGGTACTTCGGGCCGAGCGCCGCGCCCAGCGCCCCCGCGTCGTTCGCCTCCCAGCGCGGCATCACCTGCTTCACCGTCTTGGGCGGGTTGTTCGCGTGGTCGAACGGGCACTCCATCGGCCCGCCCGGCACGTCGAACGCCACCGCCTCTCCGAGATCCGCCATCCCGTCTCCTCCGCTCGCTCAGGCCCCGCCCAGCTTCGCCGCGAGGGCCGCGGCGCGCTCCCGCAGCGTATCCACGCGCTCGCCCCACGTCTCCCGCACGTACTCCCGGTCCAGCTCGTCGAGCTCCGCGCGCGCCAGCAGCTCCTCGTAGTCCGCCAGCTTCCGCCGCGCATCGGCGAGCGCATCGGGAAGCTCCGAGTCCGGCAGGTCGCCCGTGAGCGCCTCGTACAGGCGGTCCTGCACGCCGCGGAAGTCCGCGCCGAACGCCGCCACCAGCTGCTTCAGGTCGTAGGAGCTCATCGCCATCCTCGGCACTCCTCCCGCGCCGGCCCGCGCCGGCGCTCAGCCCATGATGTTCTTCTTGTTCTGGAAGAGCGGGTCGCCCATCCGGCAGACGTTGTTCCCCTCGAACTTCACGTCGAACGAGTACATCATGAACTCGCACTCGTTCATGTTGACGCTCGACATGACGCCGCCGGCCACGCCCGCCTCGTCGCCCGACGACTTGATGTACTTCGCGCCCTTCACCATCGGCATCTGCCCGTCGGTCTTCACGGACGTCGGCCCCTGCGCGGTGTCCGTCGACTGGCCGAGGTTGGGGTAGGGAATCGGCACCGGCGAGGGCGCCGGCGGCGCCGGCGTCTTGCACACGTCGGGGAACACGAGGCTCATCCCGTTGCTCCCCTTGTGCACGATCCCGCGGAAGTTCACGAACGTGGTCTGTGGCATTGCTCGACTCCTAGACGTCCAGGACCAGCGCGGCTCTCGGCCCCGCGTCCGACGAAGCGTAGACCAGGCTCGGCGCCTGCCGGTAGCCGCCGCGGAGCCCGAGCGCCGCGAGAGCGACCAGGAGCGGGCCCGCCGCCGCGCCCGGGTCGCCGTAACAATCGGCCGGGTGGTGCATCCCGTGATCGCTCGCGATGCCGCCGTGGCTCCGCAGGAACGCGACGCCCCACTCCTTGGCCCAGTGGCTCTCGCCGTTCATCGTCGAGTAGACCTCGCGCACCGCCGTGCGCGGCCGAGCCTGCGCGAGCGCGCCGGCGACGGCCGCGGCCAGCCCATCGCCGCGATACGGCTCGGCGCTGTGCAGGTGGCCGGGCTCGACCGCCTCGGCCGCCGCCGCCAGCGAGGCCAGCGGCGCGAGCCCCGCGGCCTGCGCGGCGCCCCGCGTGGTCACCAGCAGGAACGCCGCGCCCTCGCCCGGGATGAAGCCGTCGGGGTTCGCCGCGGACTTCACGCGGCGGTCGCGATCGAGCGTGCCGAGCACGTGCAGGTCGCGGTACGTCTCGACGCCGCCCGCCAGCGCGAAGCGCAGTCGGCCGCTCCGCACCGCCTGCACGGCGGCGCCGACGGCCGCGAGCCCGCCGGCGCGCCCGCGCCGGGAGGCGTCGCTCCCCGCCGGCTCGAAGGCGCCGTCCGTCTGCGCCGCCAGCGCGGCCAGGAACGCCGCGCCGTCCATCGGCAGCGTCGTCTCGGTCTCGGGGAGCGCGAGCACCAGCGGCGGCTTCCGCTCCGTGGCGGGGAGCGCCGCGACGCACTCGGCGAGCGGCGCCGTCGCCAGGCGGAGCATCCGTGCGACGCGCGGCGTCAGCCGGAGGCTGGCGAGCGCCGGCGCGAGCGGCGGCAGCCCGTCCTCCGGGACCTGCGCCACCGTGAACGGCTGGAACTGGCGGTCGTGATACGCGATGGGCTCGAAGCGCATCATCGCGGCGCGGACGGCCGCCGCCGTCTCCGGCGCGCTCAGGCCGACGGCCGTCGTCAGCCCCACCCCGGCGATCACCACGTCTTCCATCGCCACCGGCGCCCTCCTACGCGGTCCCGACCCGCTCCGCCACGACCTCGCGGATGCGGAGCAGCGTCTTGTCGCACGGGAGCACCGTGCGCCACACCACCACCAGCCGGCCGGCATCCGGCTCGAGGAGCACGGTATCGAGCTGGCCCGCGCGAGCCTCCGACCGCCCGTCCAGCACGTACGTCACCCGGACGCGGAACGCGGGGAGCCGGCAGGCCAGGTAGCCGGACGGCGTCGCGTTCCAGGCCTCGACGGTCTCGCCGCCCTGGAGGAAGCCCGGGCAGACGAGCCCCGGCGGCGCGAGCTGGAAGAAGCGCGGGTCGAAGTCCTTCGGCAGGTACGGCGCGCGCTGCTGCTGCCAGGCGGTGTCGTACGTCCCGGCGTAGGAGCGGCGCGGCTCCCAGTGCGCCGCCAGCGGCGCGAAGCCCGCCGGCTGCGGGCGCTGCTTCCAGGAGGTGATCGGGTCGTACGGGTCCTCCACGTTCGGCAACTTCAGCCCGTGCAGCGGCGCCGCGCTGTCCGCCGAGCGGAAGCCGGTGCCGACCGGGTTGCGCGCCTCTCCATCCACCTTCTCGCCGACGACCTCGACGCCGCCGAACGCCCGCTCCCACACGAGCGGCATCACCTGGAACGGCTCCGGCGCCGTCACCGTCACGCCCGCGCCGCTGGATGCCCAGTAGCGGTCGCCGAACGCGCGCACCGTCCGGGCGACGGGGCCCGCCCGGAGCGACACATCCACGTACGCCACCGGCCGCCCGCCGGGGGCATGCGCGCTCCCGACGAGCAGGACGTCCGTCGCCGGCTTCATGAGGCTGATGTCGGAGGGCGCACGGATGCTGGTCGCCGCCGGATCGCCGTAGTGCTCGGCGGCGACGACGATCGGGAGCTGCATCTCCGCTGGCTGGCCCGTGGCCACGTCGAACGTGCCCTTGACCACCGCGTAGAGCGAGTCGACCCCGTCCGGGTCCGGCGCCACGAACGTCGTGCCGCCCAGGCCCGTGAGGTTCCGGAACTGGAGCATCGGTCGCCTAGTTCGCCTGGACCTTGCTGCCCTTCACGACCACGTCGCCGCTCGCCTTCACGTTGATCTTGCCGGAGCCCTCGATCTTGATGTCCTTGCCCTTGATCGTGATCGTGCCGTCCTTCTTCAGCAGGATCGAGGCTTCGCCCGTCTTGAGCAGGATCTCGTCGCCCGCGTCGACCGTCAGCTTCTTCGCCACCGTCAGCGCGTCGTCGGCGCCGATGTCCGTCGTGCGCTTGTCGCCGACGTTGATCGTCTCCTTCTTCGCGACCACCTGCGTGCGGTCGCCGCCGATGTCGACCTGCTCGTTCTGGCTGACCGTCTGGCTCCGGTTCTCCCCGACCGAGATCGTCTCGCTCTTGCCGATCGTCGTGCTCCGGTTCGCCTCGATCGTGATCGTCTCGTTGTTGCCCACGCTCTCCGAGCGGTCGTTGCCGATGCTGATCGACTCGTTGTTGCCCACCGACTCCGTGCGGTTGTTCTCGACCGTGACCTGCTTGTCCTTCTGGGCGTGCACGACGAAGAGCTCGCTCCCCTTCGTGTCGTCCATGCGGATCTCGTTGTAGTCGTCCGCGCCGCCGCCCTTCGTGCTGCGCGACTTGATGCCGCTCTGGTTCTTCGTGTCCGGCACGCCGTACGGCGGCGTCTGCTCCGCGTTGTAGACGCGGCCCGTGATGATCGGCCGGTCGGGATCGCCTTCCAGGAAGTCGACGATCACCTCCTGCCCGATCCGCGGCGGGTTCACCGCGCCCCAGCCCTTTCCCGCCCAGGCGCTGGACACGCGGACCCAGCACGAGCTGTTCTCGTCCCGCTTGCCTTCCCGGTCCCAATGGAACTGCACCTTCACCCGGCCGTGCTCGTCGACGTAGATCTCCTCGCCCCCCGGGCCGACCACGATCGCCGTCTGCGACCCGGCGATCACCGGCTTCCGCGTGGTCCGCTCCGGCCGGTACGGCACCGCCGCCGGGATGGCGACGAACTCGTTCGTGTACTCGAACGCCGAGTCGGAGCCGGCCCGGTAGTCGGCGCCACGCGCCGCGTGCTGGATCTCGGTCAGCAGGTACTCCTGGTTGGCGCCGCCGAAGTGGCCCTCCACCGTGACCTTGTAGCCGGCGACGAACGCGCGGCAGTTGCCCCGCCCGCGCCCCAGCTCGTGCGCCATCTCGGCCGCCTCGATCCGCAGCTTGGCCCGGCGGTCGCCCTCCTCGTTCGTCGTGTAGAACCCGGGGTAGTCGTACGCCTCGCCGAGGCCCGCCTTCTGCTGGGTCTGCGCGCTCAGCCGCAGGCTGAGCGACGGCTGCAGCGGGTCGAAGTCCTTCAGCTCGACCTTGCCGACGTGCGCGCGGTACTCTCGCTCGAACGCGAACAGCACGTCCTCGTCCAGCAACGGCTGCTCCATGATCCGCGCTTTCGTCTGGTTCGGACACGCGGCGAGCGCGGCGTTGCGGTCCGCCAGCACCATGGACTCCTTCGAGCCGCTGTGGTCGAAGAAGTAGAAGATCCCCTCCTCCTCCATGAGCCGCGAGACGAAATCGAAGTCGGACTCGCGGTACTGGACGCAGAAGTCCCGTTGCGGGTGCGGCGCGTTGCACTTCAGCGCGTAATCGACGCCGCGCTCCTTCAGCACGGCCTCGATGATCTGCACGGCCGTCTTGTGCTGGAAGATCCGGCAGTTCTGGGTCAGGGTGAGGTAGAAGAGGTGCGGCACGATCTCCGCCCGGTACAGCGTGCGGTCCTCCGTCTGCCCGAGCTGGGCGAAGCGGAAGATGACGCCATGGATCTCGCGCGTCTCGCCCGCCGGCAGCGCCACCGTGATCGTGACCGGTGAGTTCACCAGGTCGATCCCGTCGATGCCGGGGTCCTCGGACATGAGGTCGAGCCGGAACCGGTACGGACGCGAGATCGCCTCCGTGCCCGTGAACGCCGCCAGCAGGAGCTGGTTCTCTCCCAGCTTCGTCTTGATCCGCAGCGGCCGATCGGCCTGCAGGTACGTCGCCATTCGGCTCTCCCGTCACCGCGTTCGTGTCCATCGCTCCAAACGTGAGCCGGCCGGCGCACCGCCGGCCGGCTCCGCATCCCTCCCGCCCCGCCTCCGGCGCCGGCCCGCTGGAGCCGGCTCGCTCAGACCGGCGCCAGCGCGTCCGCCGGCGGCGCCGCCGCCTCCGGCGAGTACGTGAAGTTGCCGTCGTCGCCGATGCCGATGCGGATCGATGCCGGCGTCTCGCCCTGCACCAGCGACTCCAGGATCGTCGTCGAGATCGCCGGCAGCACGGTGTTCGTCAGGATGTTGTCCACGTTGCGGGCGCCGCTCTCGACCTCCGTGCAGCGCTGCGCGATGGCGTCGACGATCGTCTCGTCGGCCAGCAGCGCGATGCCGTGCGTCTCCTTCAGCCGGCGCTGCACCTTCCCGAGCTTCAGCCGCACGATCTGCTTCAGGTTCTCGTCGCGCACGGGGAAGTAGGGAATGATGACCGTGCGCCCCAGGAACGCCGGCTTGAACTGCTTGTCCAGCTCCGGCTTCAGCGCCTTGGCCAGCCCCTCGTGGCTCGGCATCGTCTCCGGGTCCGCCGTCAGCTTCATGATCGTGTCGGTCCCGGCGTTCGTCGTCAGCAGGATGATGCAGTTCTTGAAGTCGATCTCGCGCCCCTCGCCGTCCTCCATGCGGCCCTTGTCGAACACCTGGAAGAACAGCTCGAGCACGTCGGGATGCGCCTTCTCGATCTCGTCCAGCAGCACGACCGAGTACGGACGCCGCCGCACCGCCTCCGTCAGCACGCCGCCCTCGCCGTAGCCGACGTATCCCGGCGGCGCGCCCTTCAGCGTCGAGACCGTGTGCGCCTCCTGGAACTCCGACATGTTGATCGTGATCAGATTCTGCTCTCCGCCGTAGAGCAGGTCCGACAGCGCGAGCGCCGTCTCCGTCTTCCCCACGCCGCTCGGCCCCACCAGCAGGAAGACGCCGACCGGCTTGTTCGGGTCCTCGATCCGCGCCTTCGACGTGCGGATCCGGTGGCTGACGATCTCGAGCGCGTGGTCTTGCCCGATGATGCGGCGGCTGAGATGCGTCTCCAGCTGCAGCGCCATGCTCACGTCGTCGCGCATCATCTTGCCGACCGGTACGCCGGTCCACCCCGAGATCACCTGGCCGACGAGCACGCCGTCCACCACCACCGGGACGAGCGGGGACTCGCCCTGCAGCAGCTCGAGCTGCGAGGTGAGCTGCTCCAGCTCCGCTCGCAAGGCGACGCTCGCGTCCTCGGCCGCCGCGCCGCCCTCGGCCGCCGCGGGCGTGGAGCCCTCCGCGGCGCCGTTCGCGGAAGCGCCATTCGTGCTGCCCGCCGCCGCCCCGCCCAGCACCGTGGCTTCGATCTTCTCGCGCAGCTCGCGGATGCGCGCGACCAGCTCCTTCTCCTGCTGCCAGCGCTCGGTCAGCGCCGCCAGCCGCGCCTCGATCTCCGGCCGCCGCTGCGCGATGTCCGCCAACCGCTTCGCGTGGTCCGCGCCGAGCGCCGCCTCGCGCTCCAGAATCCGCTTCTGCACGTCCAGGTCGTCGAGCTGCCGCTGCGCGTCCTCGATCGCCGCGGGCGTCGCGTTCTGGCCGAGCGCCAGCCGGGCGCACGTGGTGTCCAGCACGCTGACCGCCTTGTCCGGGAGCTGCCGGTCGGGGAGGTAGCGGTGGGAGAGGCGGACGGCCGCCTCCACGCCGTCGTCCAGGATGCGCACGCCGTGGTGCTTCTCGAGCGCCGGCACCACGCCGCGCATCATGACCAGGCACTTCTCCTCGCTCGGCTCCTCGACCTTCACGAGCTGGAAGCGCCGCGCGAGCGCCGGGTCCTTCTCGAAGTACTTCTTGTACTCCGACCACGTCGTGGCCGCGAGCGTCCGCAGCTCGCCGCGCGCCAGCGCCGGCTTCAGCAGGTTCGCCGCGTCGTTCTGGCCGGCTTGCCCGCCGGCGCCGATCATCGTGTGCGCCTCGTCGATGAACAGGATGATCGGCGTCGGCGACGACTTGACCTCCTCGATCAGCCCCTTCAGCCGGTTCTCGAACTCGCCCTTCACCCCGGCGCCCGCCTGCAGCAGCGCCAGGTCGAGCGTGCGGAGCGTGATGTTGCGCAGCACCGGCGGCACGTCGCCCTGCACGATGCGCATGGCGAAGCCCTCGACGACCGCCGTCTTGCCGACGCCCGCCTCGCCGACCAGGATCGGATTGTTCTGGCGCCGCCGCGTCAGGATGTCGACGACCTGCCGCACCTCGAAGTCACGGCCGAGCACCGGGTCGATGCGTCCCTGCTTCGCCCGCTCCGTCAGGTTGACCGTGTACTGGTCGAGGTTCGGCGTCTTGCCGCTCCCCTTCGCGCCCGGCTCCGCCGAAGCGCCGCCACCCACCGCCGGCGTCCCCGCCGTCGCCTCCTCGATCGTGTTCCCCGTGATCGCGGCGAAGTTCGCCCGCAGGTCCTCGGCGGAGATCCGGCCCAGCTCCTTGCTGAACCCCTGCACCAGCCGGCTCAGCTCCTCGTTGGCGACGAGGGCCAGGATCGTGTGACCCGTGCGCACGCGGCCGGCGCCGTAGTCGACCGAGCCGATCGTCCACCCCTCCGTGAGCGCCTTGACCAGCGACGGGCTGAGCGACGGCGTGCGCGCGTTCCCCGACTTGAGCTGGTCGAGGCTGACCGTCAGCTCGCCCGCCAGCCGCGAGCGGTTGATGCCGTAGTGCTGCAGGATCGCCGAGAAATCCGTGTCCGTGGCGTCCAGCAGCTTCATCAGGTAGTGCTCGATCTCGACGTCGTAGTGCGTGCGCGAGAGGCAGAGCCCCGCCGCGGCCTCGACCGCGCCCCGCGTCTGGTTGTTGAGCTTCCCGATGAGGGACCGGAGATTGACGTTCATCGTTCCCTTCCTCTCAGAGGCTGAGGACGGTGTCATCGGCATCGCGCCGGAACGCCGTCGAGCGGATCCACGTGGACCAACCGAGGGGCTGAGCGACCTCCTCCCCGGCTCCCAGCACGAAGCCCGGCACGTCCTCGCGTGCGAGGACGAGCTGGAGCTCGAAGTCGAACTGATCGTGGCTGAAGAAGCGGGTCAGCGCGCGCATCTGCTCGAACGCCTCGCCCGACGGCAGGAAGCGGTCGTACTGGCTGCGGGCCAGCGGGCCGACGCGGATGCGCACCTTCGCCTGCTGGTCCCACACCTCGTCGCCGGCGAGCGCGCCCAGCCCGAGCTGCCCGGACATCCCCTCGCCGTCGTCGTCGAGCTCGCACTGGTCGGTCCGCGCGACCGGGTACCACCCGCCGACGAACTGCTCCACCTCGACCGGCACGCCGAAGTAGTCCTCGAGCAACTGCTCGAGCGCCACCGCGCCGCGGGTCTGGAGCGCCAGCAGCCCCGCGTAGTAGACGAGCGCGTCCGGCTCGATGGACGCCCGCTTCTGCAGCACGTCGAGGCCGCTGCCGACCAGGTCCAGCAGGTGCGCGCGCAGCCGGTCCTCGCCCTTCTCGTACGCCACCGTGAAGCGGTGCTTCTGCCAGGCACGGTAGAACAGCGACAGCAGCCGGTGGTGGAAGATGTCGAGGAAGTCGCCGAGCGCCGTGTCCCGCGCGCGCTTCCGTTCCGCCACCAGCAGCGTGTAGTGGTACGGCAGCACGCCGAGCGGGCCGGCGACGCCCATGAAGTTGACGTCCAGACGCGCGGGCCCGGGCTCCCCGGCCTCGGGCAGGTCGAGCGCCGCGAGCTCCGCCGGCGGGAACGCGATCGTCGGGTTCACCGAGAAGCGCACGGGCTCCGCGGCGGCGTCGATCGACCGGCCCACGGAGGCCGACTCCGGGTACAGCCGCTCCAGCGTGCGCACGGCCTGGAAGAAGCCGAAGCCGGTCGGGTCGGCCCGCAGCGCCTCCGCCAGGAGGTGCAGGTTCAGAGGAGCGCCTTCCACCCCGTCCTCGGCGGCCATTCCCGGATGATCTCCTTCCGCTGCCGCGTGCGCGCGGCCAGGATCGTGAAGCTGTTGAGCGAGACGTAGAGTCCGAGGAAGCGCTCCAGCACGGACGCCATGAGGTAGACGCCGCCGCCGGCGAACTGCTCCTCGTCGAAGTCGATCTCGACCCGGTGCCCGCGCGCGAACGTGAGGCCGTGCTCCGTCTCCACCATCGAGTGGACGCGGCGGGTCTGGATGTCGAGGATCCCCTGGATCTGCTTCTCGCCGCCCGGCGACTCGGCGAAGTTGTGCAGCCGCAGCAGCTCCTGCAGCCCCTCGACGCCGCCGTCCACGAGCGACGCGTAGTTCAGCGAGAGCTGCGAGATGAGCCGCCAGAGCTGCGGCCGCCCGAGCGGCGGCTGGATCGCCGGCGTCGGCTTGATCAGCGTGGCGATCTGCCGGATGACGCCGCCGCCCGGCAGCTCGAAGTCGCTGCCGGTGCCGCCGAAGGGGAGCCGGCTCGGAAGATCGCCGTTGTGACAGGTGAGCCGCGCGGTCACCGCGTCGACGTCCGGGTAGACCACGCGCCCGGACAGGTCGGCGAACGAGAGGTAGACGTCCGTCCCCTCGTCCAGCCGCCACCCCTGTGGGCGCCGGACCGCCTGCCAGTACAGGCTCGAGCGGCCCTCGCCGGCGCCATGCCGGTACGAGTAGAGCGGCTCGTAGCGCAGCGGCTCCGCCGCGCCCGGGCTCACCGCGACCACCTCGTCCACGGAGAAGATCCCGATCGACTCCCGCCGCCGCGCGTCCGGCACGAGCAGGTACTCCGGCTGCCGCTCCGACAGCAGGATCGGCTCCGACGTCTGCGGGAACAGGTTCACGATCGGCGAGCAGCCGAGCCGGATCGTGTCCGTCGTGATCCCCGTCTCCAGCATCTGGCGCCGCTCCGGCCGCTGGAACGGGCCGATCGGAAAGAGGACCTCGATCTTCTCGCCGAAGCCCGCCGCCCGTGCCCGCTCGAAGCCCGACACGTCCAGGAACATGAACTTGTCCGGGAACGTGAAGTACTCCTGCAGCAGCTGGTAGCCGAGGAACGCGCGCCGCGGCGCCGGCAGCATTCCCTCCCGCTCGGCGAAGCCGACCGGCGCGATGGCGGAGCGCGGCAGCACCACCTGCTCCTTGTTGCGGGAGCCCGGCGTCGCGTCCCGGATCACCACCTGCGGGCAATTGTTGCAGAGCAGCTCGTAGAGCGTCGAGGCCAGCGTGGCCTCGGCGCTCAGGTGCAGCCGCAGCGTCTGGAGGTCGAGCTTGTCGAAGCCCAGGCTCGGCGGGCACTGCAGCTCCAGTCGGAGCACGCCGACCGCCTCGACGCCGGCGAGCGCCGGCTTGATCGACTGCGGCGAGACCCACTTCGCCGACGCCACCGACACCGGCCAGAGCGTGGTGTCGTAGCACGTCTGGAACTTGCACGGCGTGCCGCCCACGGGCTTGGAGTACAGCAGCGTACCCCGCGGCACGCGGTACCCGGCGGCCACCTTCCCCTGCTCGGGATCCAGCCGGAACTGCACGAGCGACATCGACGGCAGCGGCCGCACGTAGTGCGGGTACACCACGCCGAGCAACGCCTCGCTGAGCTCCGGGAAGTCGTCCGCAATGCGGAGCTGGATCCGCGCCGCCAGGAACGCGAAGCCCTCCAGCAGCCGCTCGACGTGCGGATCGTCGCACTTGCTGGGCTCGAGCAGCAGCCGGGAGGCGATCTTCGGGTACTTGCGCGCGAAGTCCGCGCCCGTGCGCCGGAGATAGCTCAGCTCGCGCTCGTACTCGGCGAGCAGCTCGTCACGCATCGCCGTCTCCGCTGACGAAGAACTTCCCCGTCGGTGTCTCCAGCACCGTATCGAAGAAGATCCGCTCCGGGTTCGGCTCCATGCGCAGCAGGCCGTCGACGATGAAGCGCACGCGCCGGCCCTTCTCGGGATCCGCCTCGCCCAGCGTCACGCGCACCGTGCTCAGTCGCGGCTCGAAGAGGCGGATGCACTCCTCGATGTCGATGGCGAGCTGCCGATGGTGGTCCGCGTCGTCCGCGCTGAGCGACGTGATGTCGGGCATCCCGAAGTGGTAGACCGAGCGCTGCACCTCGGGATACGCGTCCGGCGCCGGGTCGATGATCCGGCGCGTGTTCAGCAGCGCCTCCAGGTCCCGCAGCAGCGACGCCTTCAACGCCGCGACCGAGCCCGACCACGTCCCCGGCGGGTCGGCGGCGAGCTTCGGGTCGTTGTCGATCAGGCGGTCGATGATGGACTGGCGGGCGGTCCGCTCGCTCTCACGGCTCATGACGCCCGGGTCGCGTTGGTCATCCGGATCGCGTGCATCGGGTCGAGCCGGCACACGCGGATGTAGAGGTCTCGCGGCGCCGAGGACTCACCCTCCACGAGCGCGATGCAGCGGTGGAGCAGCCCGAGCGTCTGCGCCACGGTCGCGCCGTCCTCCCACTCCTCCAGCCGGTACTTGTCGACCAGCTCGACCAGCTCGCGCAGGATCGGCAGCGCCACCGGCGCGAGCCCGGCTTCCATCATGATCGACGCGGCCTGTGTCCGGCGCAGGAACCGGCCCCGGGCGCTGCGCTCCTGCGCGGCCTCCTGGAGCAGGATCTCGACGGCCGCGTGCGGCTGCCCCTCCTTCACCTTGCGCTGCGCCCGCGCGAACGCGTCTCGGCGCAGTTGCGTCGGCACGACCGCCGGCTCGTCCGCGGCCGCGCCCGCCTCGGCCGCCGCGAGCAGCCCCGCCTCCCGCAGCCACGCCCGCGTCTCGGCGTTCGCCACCGGCGAATCGTCCGCGAGCGCCTGCGCCGGCAGCTCCGGCCGGTCCCGCAGCAGCGCCGCGAGCGCGCCGCGGATCGCCGCGCCCACCGGCGCGTACTCCGCGCCGAGCGCGTCGCAGGCGGTGGCCGCGTAGCGCTGCAGGTCGAGCCAGCCGCGGCCGTAGGGTGTGGCCATCACCTCTTCGCCCGCCTCGAGCAGCTCCTCCCAGCGGGCCTCCAGCAGCAGGTCCTTGAGCCGCGTGCGCAGCTCCGTCGGCGGCGCGGCCAGCAGCCGCGGCTCGATCGGGCCGCCGGCGCGCAGCTCGCCCCAGCGCAGCCCGCGCAGCATGAGGTACGGCGCCGGGTCCGTCGGCGTCTGTGCGCGCATCCAGCGCGCGGCAGCGGCCACGCGCGCCTCGGCGTCCGCGCGGTCGCGGGGCATCGGCGCGAGCGTCGCGCCGGCCTGCGCCGCGCCCGCCGGCGCATGGCTCGCGGCGGCGGGCGCGGCGCCGGTCGCCTCGGCGGCGTCGGCGCCGGTCTCCGCGGGAGGTGCCGCCTCGACCGGGTCCGGGTCGGTCTCCAGCTTCTTGGCCAGGAACTGCCCGAGGACCTGCCGGACCTCCTTCAGCGCGTCGCGTAGCTTCGCGTAGCTGGGCGCGACGTCGCCGAACCTGTCCTGGCTCGCCAGGTCGAGCGCATCCAGCGCCTCGATGGCGGTGTCGAACTCCGCGATCTGCTGCTTGTACCAGTTCTTCGGCGTCGCGGCGAAGCCCTCGTCGAACTCCTCCGGGCTGAGCAGCCCCGACTGGATCTTCTTGCGACGCGCCTCCCGGTCGTCGGACGTCTGCGCGTCCTTCTCGTAGCCGACCGTCCGCGACTCCCGGTACTGCGTCAGCGTGTGCCCCTCGGACGTGATGGGCGTGACGCGGATCGCCCGGTCGAAGTAGCCGCCGACCCACTCCAGCGGCGCGGCGCGGAACTCGGCGTCGCCGTCCTCGAGCTCGGGGTGCAGGTGGTCCCAGAAGTTCTCGATCAGCGCCTGGATCAGGCCCAGGCCCTGCGCCAGCCCCGCCACACCCTCGCGCTTCAGCAGCGCCTCGGTCAGCCAGGCCGCGATCTGCAGGTCCTTCGAGCGCTTCTTCAGCGCCTCCGTCGAGAGCTTCACGACGAGGCCGTAATCGGCGGTCTTGCGCTCCCGCGACCAGTCGCCTGCCGGGAGGTCGTCCTCCTCGGTGCGCGCCTGCTTGATCTGGTCGTAGATCGGGTCGTAGCGCAGGCTGCCGCCACCGGGGCTGTCCCCCGGGATCGGCTCGAGCAGTTCAGTCGTCGCCAGCGGCATGTGTCTCAGTCTTGGTCGGATTGCGAGGCGATCTCCAGCTCGCGGACCTCGAGGATGGGGACCAGCTCGTCGTCGATCTGGATCAGCTTCTGGCCCATGAGCACCTCGGTGCCATCCTCCCGCGCCACCCATTCCGTCGAGCGGCCGAGGCGCACCTCCCACTCCGGGTGCTGCCACGACAGCGGGTAGAGCACCGGGATCAGGACCTCACCGAACTCGAAGTCCTGGAACTTCGGGCCGGCCTTGACCCGGGCGGGCGCCCAGATCAGGTCGCGCAGCCGCTTGGGCGGGTCGATGCTGAGCGAGGCGATGTGCTCGAGGGGGAGCCAGGTGTACTGCCCGGCGGCGAAGACCTCCAGCCGCGCGCCCAGCCGGGGGTCGGCATCGGCGAGCGACCGGAACGGCGTGCCATTGAGCGTGCCGGTGAGGTCGGAGCGCGGCGGCGCACCCTGCATCGGCGTGCCCGCCAGGAACATCTCCTGGCGGAGCCGCTCCGCGTGCAGGGCGCTCCGGTACAGCATCGCGCCCATCTCCGCGTCCTTGCTGCTCCGGGCGACGACGTCCAGCTGCTTCTCCGCCCGATCGAACTCCCCGGCAAAGCAGAGGAGCTCGAAGAGGAAGGTCCGCAGCCGGACGTTGCCCGGATCGTCCCGCAACGCCCCGTTCAGGGCCTGGAGTGCCTCGTCGATTCGACCGGCCTGGTACAGCGCGAGGGCGTTCATCGGGACCCTTCGTCTCTTACAGCTTGACGTTCGCGGCGATATCCCAGCCGACGCTCGGCGTGGCACCGACACCACCGGTGGCCGTCTGCTCCTTGTACTCGATCTTCACCTTGGCGAAGTTCAGCGTGACGTTCTCCGTCAGCCGATCCTCCCCGCCGCTCCCGCCCGTCGAGTACGAGCTGATCAGCACCTCGGTCATCGTGATGACCCAGTACTCGAGCGGGTTCTCGCCGGCCTTGCGGACCGTGAGCTTCGCCTCCGGGATGTGCTTGCCGTTGCACGTCGCCAGGATGATGTCGGGGGTGGACTTGTCGATCCACTTCGTCAGCGACAGGTCCTGCACGTTCACCTTGCCGGCGCCGGCGCCGCCGCCCACATGGGCCGAGCCGGAGTTGGAGGCACCCCAGCTCCAGGCCAGCACGTCGATCTCGCCGGCGTGCTTGCTGTCCCTCGACTCACCTGCGATGTCCCCGATCTTGATGAACATGTCCATCGCCATGGCGACCGCTCCTTTCATTGGATTATCAAGAGCGCCACGCGAAGCGCGTGACGCGAGGGAGCCCGAACCGAAGGCGCCGCCGTCCGGAAGGGCGGCGGCGCCTCGGGGACTTCTACTTCGCCGGCGCCGGTAGCTCCGCCACCAGGCGCATCGACATGGTGAGCTCGTCGAGCTGGAAGTGCGGCCGCAGGAACGCCACGGCGCGGTACGCGCCCGGCTTGCCGGGCACGTCCACCACCTCGACGCGCGCCTCCCGCAGCGGCTTCTGCGCCTTCAGCGTGAAGCCGGCGCTGTCGTTGGAGATCGTGTAGTTGCTGATCCAGTCGTTCAGGAAGCGCTCCGTCTCCGCGCGCGACGTGTAGCTCCCGATCTTGTCGCGCATCATCGCCTTCAGGTAATGGGCGAAGCGCGAGACCGCGAAGATGTAGGGGAGCTGCGCCGAGATCCGGGCATTCGCCGTGGCCGCGTCCTTGTCGTAGACCTTCGGCTTCTGGCACGACTGCACGCTGAAGAACGCCGCGTTCGGCGTCCCCTTGCAGTGCACGAGCGGGACGAAGCCGAGGTCGGCGAGCTCCTTCTCGCGCCGGTCCGTGATCGGCGTCTCGGTCGGGCACTTCATGGCGATGTCGCCCGAGTCGGTGCGGAAGTTGTGAACCGGCAGCCCCTCGACCAGCCCGCCGCTCTCGACGCCGCGGATCGTGGCGCACCAGCCGTACTTCGCGAACGAGTTCGTGATCCGCGCCGCGAGCGCCCAGGCCGCGTTCCCCCACAGGTACTTGCTGTGGTCGGAGCCGTCGACCTTCTCGTCGTAGTTGAAGGCCTCGATCGGCACCGTGGTCGGGCCGTACGGGTCGCGCAGCAGGAAGCGCGGCGCCGCGAGCCCGACGTAGCGGGAGTCCTCGGTGTCGCGGAACGCCTTCCACTTCGCGTACTCGGTCGTGTCGAAGACCTTGGCGAGGTCGCGCGGCGCGTCGAGCTGCTGGAAGCTCTCCAGGTTGAACATGTCCGGCGAGGTGCCGGAGATGAACGGCGCGTGCGCCGCGGCCGCCACCTGCGAGATCTTCTCGAGCAGCTCGATGTCCTGGCCGCCCTTGCCGAACTCGTAGTCGCCGACGAGGGCGCCGAAGGGCGCGCCGCCGAAGACGCCGAACTCCTCCTCGTAGACCTTCTTGAACAGCGCGCTCTGGTCGAACTCCGGCGCGCGCTGCAGGTCGCGGAGCAGGTCCTTCTTGTTGACGTTGAGCACCTTGATCTTGAGCATCACGCTCGTCTCCGTCTGGGCGAGCAGGTACTTCAGCCCCCGCCAGGTGGACTCGAGCTTCTGGAGCTCCGCGTGATGCATGATCTCGTTCAGCTGGATCGAGACCAGGTGATCGATCTGCGCGATCCGCGCGTTGATCATCGCCTCGGTGTCGGGCGAGATGGTCATCGCGCCCTGGAGCACCTCGTCGAGGAAGCTCTTGATGAGCCCCTTGCCACGCTCGCGGGCCGCGGTCTCGGTGCCGAAGCGCCCCTGGTCGACGATCTGGTCGAGGAGGGTGAGCTCCTGCGCCTGAGCCTGCTGCTGGGCCTGGGACTCAGTTGCCGACATCGCTGCCTCCCTCGAAGTCGATCTCCGTCTTGAGCTTGCCGAGCTTGTCCGCGTCGCTGATCGTCGCCTGGAGGATCTCGTCCAGCTTCTCGTTCCCCTGCAGGCTGCCGCGCAGGTCGGCGAGCTGCTGGCGCAGCTCCAGCAGCTTGCGCAGCGGATCGACCTGCTGCGCGACGCGGTCGGGCGAGAAGTCGTCGAGGCTCTCGAACTTCAGGTCGACGCCGAGCTTGCCGGCGCCGGGGTCGTCCGACAGCAGGTTGTCGACGGTGAAGGCGAGGTGTGGCTTCATGCTCTTCAGCACGTCGTCGAAGTTGTCCGGATTGACGTCGACGAACTTCCGGTCCTTGAGCTTGGCCAGCGGCTCGGTGGGGTGGCCGGTGAAGTCGCCGAGCACGCCCATGACGAAGGGCAGCTCGCGCATCTCGATGGCGCCCCCGGTCTCCACGTCGTAGCTGATGTGTACGCGGGGCGGGCGGACGCGCTCCAGCTTCTTGTTCACGCTTTCTGCCATAGGGCACTCCCGTCGAGCAGGGGGCGAGGGGCTTGCTGCGGCCGCCGCGGGGACGCGCGGTCCGCGGGATTGTGACCGAACAGCGGGTCCGACGAGTGATCGTCCGAGTGAGCGTCGGGAGCCAATCGAGGCCCGGGACGATGGGACGCGAAGGCCCCAGCGCTGCGGCTCGGCGGCCGTGATCGCGACGTCTTTCGGAAGGGGGTACGTTCTCGCCCCCACCTTACAGGGCGCCCCTGTCGGTGTCAAGATGGCCGGACGGTTCGATTGGCCCTTGCTCGGGCGCGTGGCGGCGCTTCACCTTACGCGGGTCGGACCGCGCCGAGGCGCGCGGCGATGGAGGCGCGCGGCCGGTACCGGCTCCGCGCCGTCCGCAGGGCGAGAACGCGCGACGGGAGGCTCGAGCGGCATGCGGCAGATGCAGAAGGTACTCTGGACGAAGGGCGTGCTCCTCACCCCGCAGCACCTCCAGACCCAGGACCGGTATCTGGAGGACCTGGTCGCGTTCGAGCTCTCGTGCCTGAGCTTCCGGCCGTGGGGCTTCAGCCGGCTGGAGATCGATCAGGAGGCGCTGGCGGGCGGCACCCTCGCGCTCTCCGCCGCGGCCGGGATCCTGCCGGACGGACTGCCGTTCGAGATCCCGCAGGCGGATGCGCCGCCGGCGCCGAAGCCGCTCGAGGAGCACTGGCACCCCGATCATCCGACGCTGGACGCGTATCTGGCCATCCCGGAGCACCGGATCGGCGGGCTGAACGTCTCGATCGCCCGCGGCGACCGTGGCACGCGCTACACCGCGGAGGTGGTCAGCCGCCGGGACGAGAACACGGGGCTGGCCGAGAAGCCCATGCAGGTGGCGCGCAAGAACTTCCGGCTGATGGTCGAGGGCGAGACGCTGGACGGCCACGTCGTGCTTCCGGTGGCGCGCGTCGTCCGGGCGGCGAGCGGAGCGTTCCAGCTCGACCCGCAGTTCGTGCCGCCGCTCGTCGACTTCGCGGCCAGCGACTACCTGAAAGCCATCAACCGCCGGCTGGTCGAGCTGCTCACGGCAAAGAGTGGTGCGCTCTCCGGCATGCGCCGCCAGCGCAACCGCGGGCTCGCGGACTTCGGCATCTCCGACGTGGCCAACTTCTGGCTGCTCTACACGGTGAACACGCACCTGCCGCGGCTGCGCCACCTGTTCGAGACGCGGCATGGCCATCCGAGCGAGCTGTACGCGGCGATGGTGGCGCTGGCCGGCTCGCTGACGACGTTCTCGACGACCCTCAGCCCGCGCAGCCTGCCGGCCTACGACCACGCCGAGCCGTCGGCCTGCTTCCGCGAGCTGGACGGCATCATCCGCGAGCTGCTCGAGACCGTGGTGCCGACGAACCACGTGACGCTGCCGCTGACGCCGCAGGAGCCGTCGATCTACGCCACGGCCGTGGACCAGGACCGCTACTTCGCGGCGACGCAGATGTACCTGGCGATCAAGGCCGACATGCGGCAGGAGGAGCTGCTGCGGAGGGTGCCGCAGCTCGTGAAGCTGAGCTCGGCGGACCAGCTCGACCGCCTCATCCGGCAGGCGCTCCCGGGCGTGCCGATGCGGCACGTCCCGACGCCGCCGAGCGCGCTGCCGATCAAGCTGGATTACCAGTATTTCGCGTTGGAGCGGTCGGGAGCGGACTGGGATGCGATCCGGCTGGCGCGGAACCTGGCGGCGTACGTCCCCTCGGACTTCCCGGCGCCGCAGCTCGAGTTGGTGATCCTGCTCCCCGGCGCCGACCGCTGAGCCGCGGCTCCCCGGCGTCGGGGAGCCCGCTCACGGCCCCCGCAGCCCGAAGTACAGGAACAGTCCCACCGCCAGCAGTACGATCACCACGACCGCGATGATGAAGAAGAGCGACGACGGCGCTTTCGGCGCCGGCGCGCCCGCGGGCACCGGCGGCGGAGCCGGAGCCGGAGCCGGCGCGGGCGCCGCCGCCGGGGGCGGCGGCGCCGCGGCGATGATGCGCGTGAACTCGCCCGGACCGGCGAACGCCGGCGGCGCCGGTGGCGCCGGCGGACCGGCCATGAACGGGTTCGGCCCGACGACCTGCGGCGGCGGGAAGCCGCCGGGCGCCTCCGTCCTCCCGGGAGCGCCGAGGCGGTCCAGGTAGCTGTCGCCGGTGTCGTTCAGGCCGCGCGCGGGCGGGCCCGCGCCGAACGGGTCGTGCGACGGCGGCGGCGGGAACGGCGTGGGCGGTGGGCCGAAACCCGCCGCCGCCGGGGCGGAGAAGACGCCCGACGCCGACTCCCCCGGCCGGTAACCCGGAGACGCCGGCGCGGCGGGCGGGGGCAGCTCCGGCCCGCTCCCGCCCGGCCCTGACGACTCCCCGAAGAACCGCGTGAACTCGCCGGGGCGGGAGCGCGGCGATGGGGGCGGCGACGGCGCGGGCTCGTCGCGCAACCGGAGCAGCGGCTCCGGGGGCGCGGGCGGCGGCGGCGCGAAGGACGGTACGGGCGGCGCCGACGGCGACGCCGGCGGCGGCACGGCGGCGAACATCGCCGTGAGCGAGCCGGCCTCCGGACGCTGCGCCGGCGGCTCCGCGAGCGGCGACGCCGGCGGTGGCGCGAGCGGCGCGGGGGGTGGCGCCGCGGCGGTGGCCGGCGCCGGGACCGGCGGCTCGGGCATGGCGGGCTTCGGCGGCGGCGCGAGCAGCGGCTCCGGCGGCGCGGCCGGCTCGACCGGCCGCGGCTCGGCGGGCCGCGCCTCGGAAGGGCGCGGGCCGGCCGCCTGGAACATACGGGTGAACTCGCCGGGCCCCTTCGCCGGCGCAGCCGGCGGCGGCGCGTGCGACGGCTTCGCCGGCGGCGGGGGTGCGAACGGGCCGGATTCCTGGGCCGCCGCGGGCGGGGGCGCAGGAGTCGGCGCCGGCGGGAGCGGCGCCGCGGTCTCCTGCGGCGTGCGCCACGCGGTCGCGGGCGGCGGCGTGGGCGCCGGTGGGAACGGTGCCGGCGCCGGCGGTTCCGCGGCCGCGCCGGAGGGCGGTGTGGCGCCGAGCGGCTGCCCGAAGAGCGCCGCGAACTCGCCGGACGTGGACGCCTCCGGCGCCGGCGCGGGCGGCTCGACCGGGCGCGGCGGTGCCTCCGGCGTCCGCGGCGCGGGGGACGGTGCCGGCGTCGAGTCGGCCGGCTCGACCGGGTGTGGCGCACCACCGGGCGACGCCGCCCGGAAGAGGCGAGTGAATTCCCCCGGCTGCCGCGCGGGCGCCGGCTCCGCCGGTGCGGCCGGTTGCGCGGGCGCCGGCTCCGCCGCCGGTGGAGGCGGCGGCGCGAAGAGCGGCTCCACGCCGAACGTCCGCGAGGCGGGAGCCGGGCCGAGGCTGGCCTGGCCGAGCGAGGTTGCGCCGACGCTCCCGGCCGGCGCGGGCGGTTCCGCGTCGGCGCTCGCCACCGGTGCGGGCGGCGGGGTCGCGGGGACGATCGGCGCCGCCGGTGGCGGCGGGGGCGGTGCGGTCTGGGCGAGGATCGGCGCCGGAGGGGCGGCCGGCGGTGCGGTCGCCGGCGGCGGCACGGGTGCCGGGTGGGGCGTCGGGCGCGGCTGCGGGCCGGCAGCCGCGGGGGGCGCCACCGACTCGAACGCCGAGGAGGCGGTCGGTACCCCCTGTGACCAGGCCGGCGGCACGTGGACGGTGGTCCCGGGCGCGGCGACCGGCGCCGCGGGCGCGGGTGGCGCGAGGGCCGCGTCGACGGGCCCGATCTTCGTGGCGAGCCACGCCGGGAGCGTCTGGAAGTCGATCACGAACTTCGTGACGACGACGGGCGCGCCGTCGACCGCGGTCACGTCGAGGACCGCGCGCCGGTCCTGGGCGGATAGCCGCTCGATGCCGGCGAGGAGGGTGCGCTGCTCCTCCTCGGCGAGCGTGCCGAGGAAGTGCACCATGACCACGGCGCCGGTGGAGGCCATGGCGTGATGCGTACGCACGCCGTCCTCGGTCACCTGGCGCAGGAGCTGGTAGCGGGCGTGAAACTCGGCGCTCGTCATGGCTGGCTGTGTTTCGGGGCAGGGAAGCGGCGGCATGGGGGCCCGGAAGTACGGACGGCTGTTCCCCTGCCGGCGGCGCCCTTATACTAGGCCCGACGACATTCCAGGGCAAACGTTCCGCCGGTTCGATCGACTCCACGACAATCCTGGTCGCGCCGGTGTCGGCGCGGTGGCGGCCGCGCCGCGTGCGGTCTCGCGGGCGGCCCGGAGGAGCGCATGAAGCTATTGTCCCGCGTGGTCTGGAGCGAGGGAATGCACCTCGCGCAGCACCACTTCCAGGCGCAGAGCGGCTACCTCGAGAGCCTGACCGGCTTCGTGGTCGCCAACCTGTACTTCCGGCCGTACGGCGTGGCGGGCCTCGAGCTGGACTCCGAGGCGCTGCTGAACGGCGTCGTGTCGCTGACCCACGCGCGCGGGCTCATGCCGGACGGCATGCCGTTCCATTTCCCGGAGGACCCGGCGCCGGAGCCGCTGGACATCCGGCAGCTCTTCTCCCCGACGCACGACAGCCACGTCGTGCTGCTGACGATCCCGGCGGAGCGGCCAGGGCGCGCCAACTGCGCGCTCGGCGCCGCGGCGCCGGATGGGCTGCGCTACTCGGCCGAGGTGCGCGCGTTCCCGGACGACCTCACGGGCACCGACGAGAAGCCGGTGGTCGTGGCGCAGAAGAACTTCCGGCTCGTGCTCGATCAGGACCGGCCGGAGGGCGCCGTGGCGCTGCCGATCGCGCGGGTGCGGCGCGACGGCTCGGGGCACTTCATCTACGACCCGAGGTTCGTGCCGCCGTCGGTGCAGATCGGCGCGAGCGTGCGGCTGATGGAGCTGACGCTCCGACTCATCGAGATGCTCGAGGCGAAGGCGGCCGCGATCCAGGCGGACCGGCGCGAGGCGAACACCTCGCTGGCCGACTTCGCCTCGAAGGAGATCGCCAACTTCTGGCTCGCGCACGCCATCCACTCCGCGCTGACGCCGCTGCGCTACCATCTCGAGACGCGCAGCTCGCACCCGGAGCAGTTGTACGTGGAGCTGGCCCGGCTCGGCGGCGCGCTGTGCACGTTCTCGCTGACATCGACCCCGCGGGACCTGCCGGCCTACGACCACGACGACCTCGAGCGCACGTTCGACGCGCTGGAGCGGCACATCCGCGACCACCTCGACCTGGTCGTGCCGACGAACTGCATCCGCATCCCGGTCACGCCGACCGACCAGGGGCTCTACACCGGCGCCGTCGTCGACCGGCGCGTCCTCGGCCGGGCGCGCTGGTTCCTCGGCGTGCGCTCGTCGGCCACCGCGAGCGAGGTCGTCTCGCGCGTGCCGAAGCTCGTGAAGGTCTGCTCGGCCAAGCACATCGTGCGCCTGGTGCGGGAGGCGTTCCCCGGCCTCGCGCTGGAGCACGTCGTCTCTCCGCCGTCGGAGCTCTCGCCGAAGATCGGCGCGCACTACTTCGCGATGCAGACCGCCGGGCCGTGCTGGGCGTCGATCGCCGAGACGTCGCAGCTCGGGCTGTACGTGCCGGCGGCGATCCCGGACGTCGAGCTCGACCTCGCCGTGATCGTGGACGGTTGAGCCGCGCCCCGGCATCCCGGGTGTGGCCGGCCTTTTTTCGGCACCTTATATTTCGCAGCTCGTGGCGGGCCCGAGCCGTTCCGCCCGCCACCCTCGCCTGACGGAGCCTCGCCATGTCCGCCACACTCGCGACAGCCGCGCCGGTAGCACCGAGCGTACCCCGCCGCGGCGGGGAGCTCGCGCTCCTGTTCCAGGAGGCGTTCACGGTCGCCGCGCGCGTTCGCTCGAACCGTCAGTCCGTGGTGGACGCCGGGGCGTTCCGCGCCCACATCAAGCAGTTGCTGACCGCCGCGGACCGGGATGCGCGCCAGGCCGGCTATGCGCCGGATCTCGCGAGGCTCGCGGTCTTCGCCTACATCGCGTTCCTCGACGAGTCCGTGCTGAACTCGCCGCAGCCGTCGTTCGCGGGCTGGGCGCGGCAGCCGCTGCAGGAGGAAGTCTTCGGCGAGCACGTCGCGGGGGAGACGTTCTTCCGCTACCTCGGCGAGCTGCTCGCGCGGCCGGACTCGGACGAGCTGGCGGACGTGCTCGAGGTCTTCCAGATCTGCCTGCTGCTGGGGTTCCGCGGGAAGTACGGCACCGGCGGCCGGGACAGCATGCACGGGATCGTCTCCGCCGTCGAGCAGAAGCTCCAGCGGATTCGGGGCGGCGCGGGTCCGCTCTCGCCGGCGTGGGCGCCGCCCACGGGCGAGGTCGCGCAGGTGGCGGCGGACCCGTGGGTGCGCCGCCTCGGCGTCTTCGCCGTCGCGAGCCTCGTCGCCACGGGGCTGCTGTTCGTCATGTTCCGGGTCCTGCTGTCCTCCGGGGCCCACGACATCCAATCGCTGGTCACGCAACTCGTCCGGTGACGCCCACGGCGCGCCGCGCTGCACCGGCCCCTCGCCTCCGGGTGACCGCTCCATGAAGAAGGTCTGGCTCATCGCCGCGGCCACGTTCCTGGCCTTCGTCGCCGCCGCGGCCCTTGCCACGAAGCTGGTGCACGTGGGACCGCGCGAAGCGTGGATCCTCCGCATCGCCCTCATCGTGCTCGGCCTGCTGTGCGCCGCGGTGGTGTTCGTCTTCCTGGCGCGGAAAGCGAAGAGTCAGCCGGCGGCGGCGGACGACGAGATCGACGCCGCGGTCGGCGCCGCGCAGGGCCGGCTGAGCGCGGCGGCGAACGCGAAGCTCGGCCGTCTGCCGATGGTTCTCGTGCTCGGGCCGACGGGCGGCACGAAGACGACGCTGGTGACGCGCTCGGGCCTCGAGCCGGAGCTGCTGGCCGGCCAGGTCTCGCGAGGCGACGCGGTGGTCCCCACCGCCGCGGTGAACCTGTGGTACTCGGCGGGGAAGGTGCTGGTCGAGGCGGGCGGCGGGCTGCTCGACCAGCCGGAGCGCTGGGGGCGCCTCGCGCGGCGCATCCAGCCCGACCGGCTTCCGGCGCTGTTCAAGAAGGGTGCGCTCTCGCCGCGCGTGGCGGTGGTGTGCTTCCCGTGCGACGAGTTCCTGAAGCCCGGCGCGAGCGAGTCGGTGCCTGCGGCCGCGAAGAAGCTGCGCGCGCGTCTGACCGAGCTGTCGCAGGCGCTCGGGATCCGGCTGCCGGTCTACGTGGTCTTCACGCGCGTCGACCGGCTGCCGCACTGGGACGAGTACGTCCAGAACCTGAGCCGCGAGGAGGCGCAGGAGGTGCTCGGCGCGACGCTCCCCGGGCTCGCCGTCGCGAGCGCGTCGGCGTACGCGGAGCGCGAGTCGGCGCGGCTGGGCGACGCGTTCCGCGAGCTGTACCGCTCGCTCGCGCTGCGCCGCCTGTCGGTGCTGCCGCGGGATGCCCGCGAGGATGCGCGCGCCGGCGCCTACGAGTTCCCGCGCGAGTTCCGCAAGATCGGCGACCTGGCCGTGCAGTTCCTGGTCGAGGTCTGCCGGCCGAGCCAGCTCTCGGTGAGTCCGTTCCTGCGCGGCTTCTACTTCACGGGCGTTCGCGCCGTCGTCGTCACGGACGCCGCGCTGCCGCAGGCACCGCAGGCGCCGGCGCCCGGTCCGGCGCTGAACGTGGCGGCGACGTCGGTGTTCGATCCGCGCCAGCTCCAGGCGGCCGCGGCCGCGGCGGCCTCGACCCGCGGCTCGCGGCGCGTGCCGGAGTGGGTCTTCCTCCCCGGCATCTTCCAGCGCGTCGTGCTGCAGGACGAAGGCGCCATGGCGGTCACGCGGGGTGGGACGCGGGTGAACCTGCTGCGCCGGACGTTGCTGGGCGCGGCCGCCGCGGCGTCCATCGTGCTGGCGCTGGGCTTCACCATCGCGTACAAGAACAACCACGACCTGGAGCGCGGATCGCTGGCGGCGGCGCGCGGCGTCGAGGTGGTCGGCTCGGTGGAGGCGGGCGCGGCGCCGCTCGACGCGCTCGGCCGGCTCGAGGCGGTGCGCACGGAGCTGGCGCGGCTGCGGCAGTACGACCGCGCGGGCCACCCGTGGCGGCTCGGCTTCGGCCTCTATGCCGGCGACGACCTGCTCGCGCCGCTGCGGCGCCTCTACTTCGATCGCTTCGAGCGCGTGATGTGGGGGCAGACGCGGGCCAAGCTGGTGGGGACGCTGCAGGCGCTTCCGCCGCAGCCGAACGGCGCGCAGCAGTACGACGTCATCTACGACGGGCTGAAGGCGCACCTGGTCACGACGAGCGAGTGGGCCCGCAGCACGCCGGAGTTCCTGACGCCGGTGCTCATGCGCTACTGGCCGCCGGCGGCCGCCACGAACGCGGAGGGCACGGACCTGGCCAGGCGCCAGTTCGATTTCTTCGGCTCGGAGCTGCCGCTCGGCAACCCGTACTCGCAGCAGGCGGACGAGCAGCTCGTCGCCTCGACGCGCGTCTTCCTCGGCCAGTTCGAGGGCGTCGACCAGTTCTACTCGTCGATGATCGGCGCGGCGGGCCAGCGCGCGGCGTCGGTGCAGTTCAGCCGGCTCTTCCCCGGCTCGGCGGCGGTGGTGCGGAACTCGTACGAGGTGCCGGGCGCGTTCACCCGGCAGGGCTGGGAGCTCGTCCAGGCGGACCTCAAGAACGTGGACCGGCTCTTCGCGCGGGAAAAATGGGTGGTCGGCGAGCGCGCGCTCTCGGCGGAGGACCGCGTCCGGCTGGCGCAGCAGCTCCGCGAGCGGTACGTCGCCGACTACCTGCGGCACTGGGAGGAGTACATGCGCGCCGGCTCCGTCGTCGGCTACAACGGCGTGGGCGACGCGGCGATGAAGCTCGGCCAGCTCGCGGGGAACCAGTCGCCGCTGCTGCAGATGCTCGCGCTGGCGTCGACGAACACGGCGGTCGACACGGCGGTCGTCGGGAAGGCGTTCCAGCCGGTGCACACGGTCGTGCCGCCCGGGACCGACAAGTACGTGGTCGAGGCGAACGCGCCGTACGTGAAGGCGCTGGGCGGGCTCCAATCGGCGCTGCAGACGGCGGCCACCATGCAGGGCCCGCAGCGGACGATGGCGCTCAGCCAGGCGTCGACCAGCGCGAACGACGTGAACGGCGCGATCCAGCAGGTGACGCAGGGCTTCAAGTTCGGCGGGGACGCGGCGGCCGTGGGCGACATGGTGCGGCGCCTGCTCCAGGCGCCGCTGCGGCTCTCGCTCGACATCATCAGCGGCCTGCCGGCGGAGGAGGCGAACGCCAAGGGCGCGGCGCTGTGCCAGCAGTTCGGCGGCGTGACGGGGAAGTTCCCGTTCAACCCGCGCGCCTCGGCCGAGGCCAGCATGGACGAGGTGACGCAGGTGTTCGGCCGCCCGAACGGCGCGATCTGGACGGTGCCGCAGCAGGCGCTCCAGGGGCTGGTCGTGCAGCAGGGGAGCGGCTTCGCGGCGGCGGCCGGCGCCGTGCCGGCGCCCGGCCCGGCGTTCCTCGGCTTCCTGAACCGGGCGGCGTCCATCTCCCGCGCGCTCTTCGACGAGACCGGCGCGGGCCCCGGCGTGGACTTCACGCTCCGGCCGGAGCTGTCCAACGAGCTCCCCGAGATCACGATCAACATCGACGGACAGACGCACACGTTCACGCGTACGGCGCCGGGATCGAAGCCATTCCGCTGGGACGGCACCCGCGCCCGCGACGCGCGGATCACGGCGCGCATCGGCGCGACCGAGACCACGCTGGTGCAGGCGCCGCCCGGGCCGTGGGCGCTGTTCCGGATGTTCCACCTGGCGGACTGGACGCGCGGCGCCGGCGGCCACTACACCGTGCGCTGGCACGTCGTGAACCCGGCCGTGACGCTCACCGCGGACGTCGCCTTCGCGGGCGGCGCGCCGCCGGTCTTCATGCAGGATTACCTCGGCGGCAACGTGCGCTGCGTCTCGCAGGTCACGCGCTAGAGGCCGGCGCCCCGATCGGGGCGCCGGCTCGCTCGAACCTCCACCGGACCGATCACCCCCATGCGACACGGCCTGATCGCCCTCGCGCTCGTGCTCCCCGCCGCCGTGCTCGGCGGCTGCCACCGCGGCTCGCCCGCGGCCGCGCCCGCGCCGCAGGCCGCGGCGCTCCCGCTCCTCCCGATGGCGCGCCTGTACAGCGACAACGGCGGCGGCATCCAGGACTCGGTCCGCATGGTGGTGCGGGACCAGTCGTCGCTGGAGCAGGTCTGGAAGCAGGCCACGGCCGGCCAGTCCTCGCCGCCGCCGCTGCCGGCCGTCGACTTCTCCAGGGAAATGGTGCTCGTCGTCGGCGCCGGTCGGAAGACGCCGGAGGACCAGATCCACGTCGACAGCGTCGCCGTACGGAAGGTCGCCGGCGCGGGCGGCAAGACGGAGGAGGCGATGGCCGCCATCGTCCGCACGCTGGAGGGCTGCCGCCGCTTCCGCGCCGACGCGTACCCGGTGGAGATCGTGCGCGTGCGGCGCTTCACCGGCCCCGTCGTCTTCGAGGAGCGGCAGGACCGCGCCACCGACTGCAAGTGACGGAGGACGCTTGAGCGAGGATTCGCGGCCGGGCGTGGGTGAGGCGGCGGGCGCCGGCGCGGCGCCGGCCGGTCCGCCCACGCCGCCCGCCGCCGGCGACGAGATGGTCGGCCGCATCCTGGTCGGCCGCTACCGGATCGTCCGGCTCCTGGGCGAGGGCGCGCAGAGCACCGTGTACGTCGGCGAGCACCAGGCCATCGGCCGGCTCGACGCGATCAAGGTGCTGCGCCGCGAGCTGGCCGGCGACCGGGAGGCGGTCGGCCGGCTGACGCGCGGCGCGCGCAACGTCTCCGCCATCCGCCACCCGAACGTCTGCACGGTCTACGATTACAGCACGACGGAGGATGGGCTCCCGTTCCTGGCCATGGAGCTGGTCGAGGGGGAGAGCCTGAAGGAGATCCTCGAGCGCGATGGGCGCCTGCCGCCGGAGCGCGCGCTCGGCATCGCGGCGCAGATCGCCGATGCGCTCGAGGCCGCGCACGACGCGGGCATCGTGCACCGCGACCTGAAGCCCGGCAACGTGATGGTGGCGCGCGGCCGCAACGGCGCCGACCAGGTGAAGGTGGTGGACTTCGACATCGCGAAGGCGACGTCGGAGGGCGAGGGCGAGGTGACGCGCCTGGGCTACGTGGTCGGCACGCCCGAGTACATGAGCCCCGAGCAGCTCATGGGCGAGACGCTGGATGGGCGGAGCGACCTCTACTCGCTCGGCCTGGTCCTGTTCCGCACGCTCACCGGGGCGCTCCCGTTCCGCACGCCGGTGCTGCAAGACCTGCTCATCGAGCGGCTGACGCAGCCGCCGCTCACGCTCCGCGACGTGGCGCCCGAGGCGTCGTTCCCGGCGGGGCTGCAGGAGCTGCTGGACCGCGCGCTCCAGCGCAAGGCGGCCGACCGCATCGCGACGGCCGCCGAGTTCGCCGGCGAGCTGAGGCGGCTGGGCGGCGCGCCCGCCGGCGCGCCGACGCCGGCGACGGCCGTGCTCCCGGCCGCCGGCGGAGCGCCGACGACCGTCGCCGCGACGCGCGTGGCGCCCTCCCTCCCGCGCGCGGCGGGCGCTGCGCCGGCGACGCCGGCTCCGGGCGGGCGCCGCCTGGCGGTGGCCTCGGCGGTGGTCGTGGGGTTGGCGGCCGCCGGGCTCGGGGCGTGGGCGCTGCTGCGGCCGGCCGGGCCGACGGCTCCCGCCACGGCGGCGATCCCGAGCGGGGAGCCTGTGCGCGCCGCGACCTCGCCGGAACCCGCCGGTGCGGCGGACGCGGGCGCGGCCGACGCGACGGGCCCGGCCGGAGCGCCGGCCGCATCGCCGATCGCCGGGGGCGGCGCCGCCGCCACGCCGGCCACGTACGCCGCCTCGCCCCGCCGCGCGGGACCCAGCGATTGGATCGGCCACAGCGCCCGGGCGCTGTCGTAGATCGCTTCCAGGCTCGCCCGCT
>DASTKT010000190.1:0-35240 GCA_035715725.1 Longimicrobiales bacterium
CGCCTCGCGGATGCGCACCGGCCCGTGGTAGCGGCGGTCGTAGTTCTGCGGGCGGTACGGCCCGAGCGCCGTGGCGTAGACGTGCGGCACGTCGGGGAGCACGCTCGCGGCGGTGTAGCCGTGGTCGAACGCGAGCGCGTAGAGGAACGGCTTGAGCGCGGAGCCGGGCTGGCGCGGCGAGACGACCATGTCGACCTGTCCGGCGCCCGGCGCCCAGAAGTCCGGCGAGCCGACCCAGGCCAGCACGCCGCCCGTCCGGTTGTCGAGCACGACGACCGCCGCCTCGCGCCCGCCCCGCTCCTCGAGCATCCCGACCGTGTGCCGGACCTCGCCCTCCAGCTCCGCCTGCAGCTCGAGGTCCAGGGTCGTGCGCACCCGGCCCACCGCCGGCGCGCCCTCCGCCTCGGCCCAGCCGAGCGCCTGCGTCGTGAAGTGCGGCGCCCGGAACGGCGTGCGCGGCGGCTTGACGGCGATCGGCTCGCTCCGCGCGCGCCGCGCGTCCTCCGGCCGCGCGTACCCGGCCGCCACCATCCGGCGCAGCAC
Organism: Longimicrobiales bacterium; assembly: GCA_035715725.1. GTDB lineage: Bacteria > Gemmatimonadota > Gemmatimonadetes > Longimicrobiales > RSA9 > JADGGV01. The sequence goes on from DASTKT010000190.1 coordinate 544, forward strand.
CGCGTCGCGATGGGTACGCGCCCGGGTCACCGACACGAGCGGGTTGTCGCGCGACGGTGAGCGCGCCAGCGCCGCGAGCAGCGCGGCCTGCCCGAGGCTCACGCTTCGCGGCGAGCCGTCCAGGTAGAGCGCCGCCGCGGCGCTGACCCCGACCGTGCCCTGCCCGAGCGGCACGCGGTTCAGGTACTGCTCGAGGATCGCGGCCTTGGGGAGGTGCGCCTCCAGCCGCAGCGCCCAGAGCGCCTGGCTCGCCTTGCCGAGCCACCCCCGTCCGCTCGGCCGCAGCAGCCGCGCCGCCTGCATGGTCAGCGTGGACGCCCCCGAGACGACGCGCCCCGCGCGGACGTTCTCGCGCACCGCCCGCAGCACCGCCCGCGCGTCGATGCCGTGGTGGTCGTAGAAGCGCCGGTCCTCCGCCGCCAGGAACGCCTGCAGGATCTTCGGATCCACCTCCGCGAGCGGCACCCAGCCGCCGCGCGAGCCATCCGCCGCCCGCGTCGTCCGCAGCACGAGGCCGTTGCGGTCCTCCAGCACGAGCCCCGGCACCGGCGCCGGCCGCGCCACCTCCGCCGGCAGCGGCCAGGCGGTCCACCCGACGAGCGCCAGTGCCGCCGCGACCGCCGCGCCGCCGGCGTACGCCCCGACGCGGCGGATCCCGCGAAGCCGCAGCCGCCCGGCCCCCGCTTGCGCTTGCGCGCCCGCGCCCGGCTTTGCCTCCGAGCTGGGAAGCGGATCAGCGGAAGAGTGGGTCAACAAGTGATCGCCCACTCCTCCACTCCCCCGCTCCCCGCCTCCGCCGAACAGCCGGGCGCGCAAGCGGGCGCGCAAGCGCAAGCGGGAACGGCCCTCGCTCACTTCAGGGCCCTCACCGTGAACGTGCTCCCCCCGTTCCGCCCGTGCACGCCGGGATTGTACATCTCCTCCGCGTGCGCCGGCGGTGTCACGAATGTCCCGGCCGTCGTGCCGCGGGCGAGGTACGTGGCCGTGTAGGTGCCGGGCCAGAGCACCGTCGCCGAGTAGACGACGCGCTCGTCGCGGATCTCCTTGTGGTCGAACGGCGACCACACGCCCGCGTCCCAGCTCCCGTAGTACCAGCTCTCCGAGAGCAGGTCCTGGTCCGCGGCCGCGTCGTCGAACAGGAACGGGCTCACGGTCCGCAGGCTCAGGTCGACGGGCTCGAGCCCGGCCGGCAGCGCATCGTCCAGCACGACGAAGTGCCGCTCCGAGGGGACGGTCAGCCGCAGCCGCACGCGCACCAGCTCGCCCTCGGCGATCTCCACGGTCGGCTTCCCATCCGAGAGCCGCTCGTACCAGCGCTCCACGGCGATGCCCTCGTCGCGCGGCGTCTTCGCGGCCGCGAGCGGGACCTCCCTGACCGTCAGGTAATAGAAGACCGGCAGCTCGCCCGCGGCCGTCTCGACCGTCAGCCGGAGCGGCCGCCGCTCGCCCTTCGCCGCGCCGAGCAGCCCGTCGAGCGAGGCGCCGGCTTCCCCCACGCCGCCCCTCGAGGGCTTCACCTCGAGCACCACGCGGCCGCCCTGCCGCACCCGGACCGGCCGGTCGGAGCCGACCATCTCCGCCCGGGCGATCTGCGCCAGCGCGAGCACGGCCATGCCGTAGTCCTGCGTGTTCCACGGCGCCAGCGCCTGCACCCGGCCCTGGTCGACCAGCGTTTCGACCAGCGGCCCGAGCAGCCGGTTCGTGGGGTCCGTCGCCAGCAGCGCGGAGACCGCCCGCGCCGCCGGCCGCGCCTGCGACGGGAAGTAGAACGCCCGCCCCGCCCGCGACGGGAGCACCGCCTTCCGCCCCTCGACGCGCACGTCCGCCAGCGTGCTCGCGACGATCGCGCGGGCGGGCGCCGTCTGCCGCCGCCGCGCCAGCATCTCCGCCAGCACCAGCCGGTCCTCCCACGCGAGCTGCGGCACCTGCACGAGTAGCTCGTTCTCCGCCGGCACGTCGGCGCGGCCGAGCCGGCTCAGGAAGTCGGCGGCCAGCACCTTGTCGCCGAGCGGGATGGCCGGGTCCGTGTACCAGCTCGCCACCGCGAAGCGGATCTCCGGCTCCTTGTGCAGCGCCTGCGAGAGGTAGTCGGCGAGGCGGCCGAGGACGGCGTCGGAAACCGGGACGCCCGCGGCCCGCGCCTCCAGCAGCACGCGGCCGGCGTAGGCCGACAGCCACGGCGTCGTCCAATCCGTCTCCGCCCAGTACCCGATCCCGCCGTCCGAGCGCTGCCGGCGCGTGAGCACGCGCACCGCCTTCGCGATCTCGCCCTGCGGGTCCCCGCCCAGCAGCGCCAGCGTGGGCATCGCCTGCTGCGCGCGGTAGAGCGCGATGAGCGGCAGCGCCTGGCTGGAGACCTGCTCCGTGCAGCCGTACGGGTAGACCTGCAGCCGCTGCCGGTACCCGTTCAGCAGCGCCAGCGGCGACTCGCCGAAGCTCAGCTCCAGCCGCGAGCGCTTCGGGTCGATGTCCGCCGGCAGCGCGAGCTCGACCGTCGCCGTGTCGTGGAGCGCGCCGGCCAGCGTGTGCGCCACCGGATGGTAGCTCGGCCGGATCGGCAGCTTCACCTGCACCGCGTCCGCCTGCCCTTCCGCCGCCGCGTCGAAGCGGAACCGCGCCGAGTCGCCCGCCTCCCCCCGGAACGGGAAGCGCACCTCGACGCCTCGCCCCGCCGCCAGCGTCGCCGTCCGCGTCTTCGGGCCCGACAGCGCCACGCCCGTCACGTCCGCCGCCACGCGCACCTTCGGCGTCCCGCCGAGCCGCTGGTTCACGACGACGCCGGCCACGAACGCGTCGCCTTCCCGGAGGAAGCGCGGCAGCGCCGGGCGCGCCACGAGCGGCCGCGTGGCGAGCAGCGACGACTCGCCGCTGCCGTACCGGTCGCCTTCCGTCACCGCGACCGCCATGACCCGGAACGTCGTCACGTTGTCCGGCAGCTTCGCCGCCGCCGTCGCCCGCCCCTGCGCGTCCGTGACGACCGAGCCGAGGAAGAACGCCGTCGGCCGGAACTCGGAGCGCAGCACGCCGGCCGCGTCCCGCCCGCCGCCGCCCCCCGGCTCGCGCCGCCCCTTCTCCCCCTCCGGCCCCTGCGGCGCGACCGAGACCAGGTTGCTCGCCAGCCGCACGCCCAGCCCGCGCCGCGCGTAGATCAGGTCCATCGGGTCCGGCGTCCTGTAACCGGTGAGCGCCAGGACGCCCTCGTCCACGGCCCAGAGCGTGACCTCCGCCCGCTCGCCGCCGCCGTGCCCGTTGGTCACCTGGAGCGCGACGCGCGCGCTGTCCCCCGGCCGGTACTCCGCCCGCAGCGGCTTCACCGCCACGTTCAGCCGCTTCGGCTCCGGCGTGACCCGCAGCTCCACGTAGCCGACGCGGATCGTCGGCCGCCCCGGGTCGTCCACCGAGCGCGGCGGCGCGCTCCGCCCGCGCACCAGGATCACCGACACGTACGCGTTCGGCACGAACGCCTCCGTGATCGGGAACTTCAGCGCGGTCGAGCCGGCGCCGATCCGGATCCGCCGCTGCTCCAGGATCCGCTCCCGCTCCACCGTCACCCACGCTTCGGCGTCCGTGAACGGCGCCGCCACCAGCACCGTGGCCGTGTCGCCCACCGTGTAGCGCGGCTTGTCCGCGATCAGGTCCATCTTGAACTGCGAGTCGTCGTCCCACGGCACCCAGCCGCGGCCCGTGACCCAGCGGTTGAACGCGGTCTTCGCCGTGCGCCCCCTCGGGTCCGGCGCCGTGAGCGTCACCGTGTACGTGCCGCCCTCCTTCGGCGTGAACGCGCACGTCCTCGGCTCCGCCGCCGTCGTCACGTCGCACGTGGCGACGGTGTCCGCCACCCACTCGCCGAACTCGTTCGCGTACCCGTCCCGGTAGCGCCGCACCCGGTGCCACTCGTGGCGGACGACGGTCCCCTTCACCACCACGCCGGCGACGCGCCGCCCGTCCGGCCGCGCCGCCAGCACCTGGAGCGTCACGGGCGTGCCCGCCTTCCAGAACCACTCCTCCCCGCTCGGCTTCGCCGCGATGTAGAACGACGCCGCGTGGCTCGTCACGCTCACCGCCGACGAGACCGTCTGCCGGTTCGCGTCCATGACGGTCGCCACCATCGTGGTCCGCATCGCCGCCCCCGTCTCCGGGACCGGGATCTGGAAGCGCAGCTCGCGCCGTCCCGCCTCGTCCAGCGTGTCCGTCCCCGTGGCGACGACCCGCGCCTCCGGCTCGCGGTAGCCGACGAAGTCCTGGTCGCCCCACCACCCCCGGCCGCCGATCTCCCAGTCGGCCAGCCCGGGGACGGAGAGCCCCCACGACGAGACCGCCTGCTGCCGCACCGTCCACTGCACCGGCGCCTTCCCCATCGGCGCGCCGAACAGGTAGCGCGCGGACAGCGCGGCCCGCAGCGTGTCCCCCGCGTAGCGGACCGTGTCCGCCGTGCTCATGTCCACCAGGAACTCCGGCGGCCGGTACTCCGCCACCTGGTAGTAGTCCGTGGCCACCGTCTGCCAGCGCCCATCCCGGCGCAGCTCGACCCGCACCGCGTACGTGCCCAGCGGCGCCTCCGCCGGCAGGCGCAGCGACGCGTCCGCGGTGCCGAACCGGCTCGGCGCCACGGTCCTCTGCAGCAGCTTGCCCCGCTCGCGGTCCCCGAAGACGAGGCGGACCGAGTCGCGCGCCGGCGGCGGAAGGAGGCTGCCGAGCGGGCCGGTCCGCACGATCGCCTTGGCGTAGACCGTCTCGCCCGGCCGGTAGATGCCGCGCTCCGTGAAGATGGCGCCCGCGACCGGCCAGGCGTCCACGCCCCACGCCCGGTCCGCGCCGAAGCGCCACGGCGAGAGGTCCGGGTCCCACTCGCTGATCCCGACGACGGCGCGGTCGTCGCCCAGCGTCGCCGCGACGTAGCCGGCGAAGCCGCCGCCGCCCTCCTCGTCGTCGAACTCGCACTCCGAGCACGACGCGGCCTCGTCCTCCTCGGCCGCCCCCGCGCTGTCCGCCGTGAACGCGCCCAGCACGGCCACGCCCGCCGCGTCGGTCCGGCCCCGCGCGCGGACCCGGCCGCTCCGGTCGAAGAGCGCCACGCTCGCGCCGGCCCGCGGCTTCCCGTCGCTCACGCCCGTGACCCAGACCGCGCCCTGGTCCCGCCCGATCCGCGCGTGCACGCCCAGGTCCGTCACCTGCACGAGCGCGATCGGCGAGCCGTTGTCCGCCTGCGACTCCTTCCCCGGCGCCGCCACCCGCACCGCCACCAGCGTCCCGGCCGCGCCCGCCGGCCGCAGCTTCACCCCCGTCACCCGCGCCCGGTCCAGCTCGCCGCTCACCGGCACCGCCAGCCGCGTCGCGCCCGGCGCGATCGTGTCCCACAACTGCCGCCAGCCGCCCCACGCGTCCGCCAGGAACGCCGCCTCCAGCCGCTGCGGCACGGTGGCGTACGTCACCAGCAGCGTGTCCACGTTCACGTGCTGCACGGCCAGCGTGCCGAAGCCCTGCCGCTCGACCACCATCTTGCCGAACGGGTAGACCACGGCCGGCGGCACCCCCGACGTCGCGAACGCCAGCACGTTCGTCCCCGTGAACGGCTGCCCGAAGATGTCCTCCAGCCCCGCGCCGTCCACCACGACCGCGTAGTTCGACCGCGGCTGCGGGCGCGCCTCCAGCGTCCAGACGTCCGACTCCCCCGCCGTGTCCGCGATCGTGAACGCCAGCTTCGGCTCCACCCGGAGGTGGCGCACCACGTCGCTCCCGCGCACCGGCGTCGTGAACGTCACCTGCAGCGGCCCTGTCGCGCACGCGACCCGCTCCGGGCACCCGAACCTCGCCAGCGCGAAGCCGCCGTGCGTCGCCAGCGCCCACCGCTGCACCTCCCCGGGCGACGTCGCGTCGATCCGCTGCGGCACCGCCAGCCACGCCGCGCACCCCGCCGGCAGCGCCCGCGCCGGCACCACCTCCACCGCCCGCCGCGGGTCCAGCGGCCCCGCCGGCCGGTTCGTCGCGCGGGCGTAGGACGGGTCGGCATCCGCGATCGGCCGCTGGCGCACCACCCGCACCGGCACTACTTCCGGCGCGCACGGCCGCGGCACCTCCACGCTCACCAGCCGCGCGACGTCGCCCGCCTCCGCCGCGCCATCCAGGTACAGCGTCAGCGTCGGCGTCGGCGGCAGGAACCGCGCGATCCCCCACGAGTTCACCGGCGAGCCGGCCAGCACCCGCGGCCCCGCGACCCGGAACGCGTACGTGTAGGGCGCCTCCAGCCGCGCCCCGTCCATCGCCTGCACGCCCGCCGCGATCGTCACCCGGTAGCTCGCGTAGCGCGCCAGCGGCGACGCCGGCGTGAAGCGGATCGTCACCGGGTCGCGCCACTCCACCCGCCCCGGCACCGCCGGCTCGATGCGGAAGAACGACGCGGCATCCACCGTCCGGTCCAGCCCGCCGGCCACCGGCCGGTCGAACGTAACCGTGATCGGCGTCCCGGGCTCCGCGTCGCCCGAGGGCGTGACGCGCAGCACGCGAAGCGTGGGCGCCGCCGACGAGAAGGTGAGGCAGGCAACGGCCAGCGCAGCCAGACGTGGGGTGAGCATCGGATCCGGATCCGGAAGGCGGACGTGGAGCGGACCCCGCCTGGCGGGGTCCGAGCCCGGGGGAGCGGCAGGCGGGCCAGCGCGTCCAAGCTATTCCGGCCGGCCTCGCCCGGCAATGTGTAAACCGGCCACGCGCGAAGAGTTCGCCGGGGCCGGGCGGCGCGGGCCGCCCGGCCCCGACCGGCGCTCGCAGACCCGCGCTGCCGGACCCGCCCCTCCGGACCCGGCCTACCGGACGCGCGCTACCGGACCCGCGCGGCCGCCGGCGCGACGTCCGCCGGCACGAGGCTCACGAGCTGCCGCGCCACCAGCAGCCAGCGCAGCTTGACCAGGTTCTGCGCCGGCTCGGGCATCGACTGGATCGCGGCCGGATTCGAGGCCACATCCCGGTTCAGCGGGTCCCGCGCCCCGAGCGGCACGGCCACGAGCGAGAACAGCCCGGCGCGCGCCTCCGGGAAGCCGGGCGGCAGCCGGAGCTGCACCGTTCGGCCCGGCTCCACGCGGCCGAGCAGCCACTCGCTGCCGTCCCCCACCAGGTAGAGCGAGAGCTGGTCGATGGTCGAGTTCTGGAACGAGAGCCGTTGCGGCTCCTCCGATGGCGACGGCTCGCGCGCGCCGCCGCGGGCGCAGGCGCTGGCGAGCGTCGCGAGCAGCAGCACGGTGGCCACGCGCCGCCGCCCGGTCCGGCCGGCGCCGGCCGCCGGGGCGCTGTTCGCCGGCACTCCGTGGCGCGTCGAGCGGCTCTCGACGCGGCCTGTCGCGCTCGCGGGCGCCGCGCGGGCGGCCCCGCGCTCGGTCTGGATGTCCGGACGGGACATGGGCTCCTCCTCGTTGCAGTGGAGTGCGCCCAGGCGTGCGGTCCTGGCCGGTGTCGCCGCGCCATCGGCCGGGCCCGCGGGGGGGAGGCGGGGAGGTCGGCCGGTCCGATGGTGCCGCGTCAGATATGACCGCCGAAGTGCCCCGCGAGTTGCGCCGAAGTGACGAGCGGCCACGCGCCCGGGCCGGGCGGCGGCGCGGCGGGGACGGCGTCCCCGGGGCACCGTCCCTGCATCCCGCCCGCGCATGTCCCGGAAGAGCCCGCCCGCCGCCGGCAAGCGCCCGTTCGACATCGACGTCGCCATCCGGCGCATCCGCGAGGCCGTGAAGCCGTTCCCGGCCGCCGCGATGTTCGAGCTCCGCGACCGCGGCTACGACACGCTCTTCCAGCAGCTCGTCGGCTGCATCCTCTCCATCCGCACCCGCGACGAGGTCTCGCTCCCCGCCGCGCTGCGGCTGCTCGGGGAGGCGCCGACCCCCGAGGCCATGCTCCGCCTCGCGCCCGCCCGCATCGACGCGCTCGCCCGGGACGTCACGTTCCACGAGGCGAAGGCCCGCCAGATCCACGAGATCGCGCGCCGCGCCGTCGAGGAGCACGGCGGCGAGCTCCCCTGCGACGCCGGCGTCCTCCGCTCCTTCGCCGGCGTCGGCCCGAAGTGCGCGAACCTCGCCCTCGGCATCGCCTGCGGCGCGCCCGTCATCTCCGTCGACATCCACGTGCACCGCGTGACCAACCGTTGGGGCATCGTCCACACCTCGACGCCCGAGCAGACGATGGTCGCACTCGAGAAAGTCCTGCCGAAGCGCTACTGGATCGAGATCAACCGGCTGCTGGTGCCGTTCGGGAAGCACATCTGCACGGGGAGGCTGCCGAAGTGCTCGACGTGCCCGGTGCTGGCCATGTGTCGGCAGGTGGGCGTGACCGCTCACCGCTGATGGGTGGCTGCGAACGCCTCTTCCTTCCCGCCGCGCGCGCCTGTGCCGCGCCGGCCGGCGGGCCGTGCGAGCGGACGGCGGGCACGGGTCGGGGGTCGGGGTCATAGGGTCGGGGGTCAGGGTCATAGGGTAGCGGGCTGGGGCGCGGGCACGCGCACGGGAACGGGCCAGGGAACGGGTCGAGCACCAGGGAACCCGAGGCGGCGGCCAGGTTTGACCCGTGCCGGTTCCCCAGCCCGTGCGCGTGCCCCGCCAGGCGGGTGCCCCCGCCCGCGGAACGTGACCCGCTACCCCCGACTCGTGCCCGGGTCAGTCACCCGTTCCGGTTCCCGTTCCCGTGAACGCGCCCGTGCCCGCGCCCGTCCTAACCCCGCCACAAATTTGCGTTTCGCCCCCCGAGCACGATATCTTGCACCCCTCCCCCGACGGTGGGGCTCGGCGGCTCGGAGAGTCGGCGCGCCCGCCCACGGCAAACCGATATACGGCCATGTCCGAGCAGATCGAGCGCACGCTCAACCACTTCGCCCTCTTCGCGTTCACCGACGCCTACTGGGCCGCCTCCGCCGGCGAGCGGGCGGACTTCCACGGCGCCTGGCTCGAGGGGCTCCGCGCCGCCTCCCGGCGCTTCGACCTCTACCAGGTCTTCCCGACCGAAGCTACGGCCGACATCCTCGCCTGGAGCGCCGTCCCGGCCGGCGAGGTCGATACGGCCTTCGACTTCTTCGACGCCTTCGCCCGCGCCACGAATCCCTGGCGCCGCTACGTGCGCATGACGGAGACGCTCTGGGGGTACACCAAGCCCTCGCAGTACAGCCGCGCCCAGCGCTCGACGCAGGAGATCGACCCCTTCGCCGACGAGCGCAAGCGCTACCTCGTCATGTACCCGTTCGTGAAGACCGTCGAGTGGTACCTGATGAGCCGGGACGCGCGGCAGGGGATGATGAACGAGCACATCCGCATCGGGAAGCAGTACCCGGAGATCAGCCAGCTCCTGCTCTACTCCTTCGGCGTGCAGGACCAGGAGTTCGTCGTCGTCTACGAGATGGACGACCTGAAGCAGTTCTCCGACCTGGTCGGCGACCTGCGCGGCACCGACGCGCGTCGCTACACCGAGCGCGACACCCCGCTGCACGCCGGCTTCTGGCGCCCCGCCGAGGAAGCGCTCGCGCTCTTCCGATGACCGGCACCGACGCACTCTATCCGCCCGGCCGCGAGGCCACGCCGGCGCGACGCGGCTCCGCGCCGGATTCTGGCCCGTCCGACACCGCGACCGCGGCCATACCCCGCGAGCCCGGAGACGCCCGGCCCCGCCGCGCTCCCCACCACCCGCTCACCGGTTCGAACGCCGCCGACGTGGATCGAGCCCCCGCCCGCGGAGCCGGCCGCGCCTGGCGCTTCCTCGCCGCCTGCCGCCGCGAGCCCGTCGATGCCACGCCCGTCTGGTTCATGCGCCAGGCCGGCCGCTACATGGAGGAGTACCGCGCCATCCGCGCGAAGCACACGCTCCTCGAGATCTGCGCCCAGCCGGAGCTCGCCACCGAGGTGACGCTCCAGCCGGTGCGCGCCTTCGACATCGACGCCGCCATCCTCTTCGCCGACATCCTGCTCCCGCTCGTGCCGATGGGCTTCGAGCTGGAGTTCGCGGCGGGCGAGGGGCCGGTGATCCACAACCCGGTGCGCGGCCGCGCCGACGTCGATCGGCTCCGGCCCGTCGAGCCGCGCGAGTCGCTCGGCCACGTGCTCGAGGCCGTGCGCCTCGTCCGCCGCGAGCTCGACGGCACGGTCCCGCTCATCGGCTTCGCCGGCACGCCCTTCACCCTCGCCTCGTACCTGATCCAGGGCGGCTCCTCCCGCGAGGCGGCCGAGGCGAAGAAGGTGATGTACGCCGAGCCGGCTACCTGGCACGCGCTCATGGACCGGCTCGCCACGGTCGTCGCCGACTACCTCGTCGCCCAGGTCGAGGCCGGCGCCCAGGCGGTCCAGCTCTTCGACTCCTGGGTCGGCGCGCTCGCCCCCGACGACTACCGCGAGTACGTGCTCCCCTACTCGAAGCGCATTGTCGGCGCGGCCGAGGCCACCGGCGTCCCGGTCATCCACTTCGGAACCGGCACCGCCACGCTGCTCCCCGCCATGACGGAGGCCGGCGGCAGCGTCCTCGGCATCGACTGGCGCACGCCGCTCCGCTGGGGCCGCGAGGTCGTGCGCGGGGAGATGGCCATCCAGGGCAACCTCGACCCCGTCGCGCTCTTCGCGCCGCCCGCCGAGCTCGAGCGCCGCGTCCGCCGCGTCCTCGACGACGCGGGCCCGGCGCCCGGCCACATCTTCAACCTCGGCCATGGCATCCTCCAGCACACGCCCGTGGACGCCGTGCGCCGCGCCGCCGAGCTGGTCCACGAGCTCTCCAGGCGCTGAGCCGCGGAGCGGGGCCATGTCCGCGCGGGTCGTCATCGTGGGCGGCGGGATCACCGGCCTCGCGGCCGCCTACCGCCTCCACCGCCTCCTCCCGGACGCGGCGCTGACGCTGGTCGAGGCGGAGCCCCGGCTCGGCGGCAAGATCCGCACGGAACGCTCGAACGGCTTCGTCCTCGAGGCCGGGCCCGACATCTTCCTCTCCGGCAAGCCCCGCGGCGTCGGTCTCTGCGACGAGCTCGGCATCGGCCACCGCCTCGTCGGCACGCGCCGCGAGACACAGGGCAGCTTCATCCTCCGCGGTGGCCGCCTGCACCCCGTCCCGGAGGGGCTCACCGGGCTCGTGCCCACCCGCTTCCAGCCGTTCGCCGAGACGCATCTGCTGTCGAGCGTCGGCAAGCTTCGCATGCTCGCGGACCTCTTCATCCCGCCGCGCCGCGGCGACGACGACGAGGCCCTCGCCACGTTCGTCACCCGCCGCCTCGGCCGCGAGGCCTTCGAGTGGCTCGTCGATCCGCTCCTCGGCGGCATCTTCGCCGGCGACGCGCGCCAGCTCTCCCTCGCCGCCACGTTCCCGCACCTGCGCGCGCAGGAGCTCGAGCACGGCAGCCTCGTGCGCGCCGCGCTCGCCGCCCGCCGCCAGCAGGCGCGCGGCCGCGGCAACGGCGCCGACCGGGCCGCGCCCGCGAAGCCCGGCTTCGTCTCCTTCCCCACCGGCCTCGCCGAGCTGACCGAAGCGCTCGAGGAGTCCCTCGCGCCCGCCGTCGACTTCCGCCGCGGCGTCGCCGCCCTGCGCATCCGCGACACCCGCGCGCCGGCGCAGGACGCCGTCGACGCCGACGGCATCCGGCGGTACTACACGCGCCCCGTCACGCCCCGCGCCGAGACCGAGCGGCCGGCCCGCTTCACGGTCGATCTCGCCGACGGCGCCGCGCTCCCGGCCGACGCCGTCGTCCTGGCCGCGCCGGCGTACGCCGTCGCCGCGATGCTCGAGGACACCGCCCCGGAGCTCGCCGCCACGCTGCGCGAGATCCCGTACGTGACCACCGCCACCGTGTCGCTGGCGTACCGGCGCGACCAGGTGCCGCACCCGCTCAAGGGGCACGGCTACGTGATCCCCCGCGCCGAGGGGCGCCCCGCCCAGGCCTGCACCTGGGTCGGCAGCAAGCTCGCCGGCCGCGCGCCTGCCGACACCGCGCTCTTCCGCGTCTTCATCGGCAGCGCCGGCCGCCCGCTCCGCGCCGACATCGACGAGGTCGCACTCGTCACGGTCGCGCGCGAGGAGCTGCGCGAGACGCTCGGCGTCACCGCGGCGCCATCCCTCGCCCGCGGCACGCTCTGGGACCGCGCGCTGCCGCAGTACACGCTCGGCCACCTCGAGCGCGTCGCCGCCGCCGAGGCCCACGCCGCCGGGCACGCCGGCCTGTACCTGGCCGGCGCCGCCTACCACGGCGTCGGCATCCCCGACTGCATCGCCTCCGGCGAGGCCGCCGCCGAGCGCGCCGCGCGGGAGCTCGCGACCTTCCCCGGCGAGGCGCCCCCGGCTACCTTGGGCCCATGAAAAACCGCGCCCTCTTCCCGATCGTCCTGCTGCTCGCCCTGCTCGCCTGCGGCCGCAACCCCGCGCCCGAGGGCGCCGAGCCGCAGGAGGAGCAGCCCCGGACCATGCTCCGGGTCGAGAACCAGAACTTCCTCGACATGACGATCTACGTCGTGTACGGCGGAGGCTCCCAGCGCCGGCTCGGCACCGTCACCGGCAACTCCACCGCCACGTTCACGCTGCCGCGGGACGTCGTCTTCGGCGTCTCCACGCTCGCGTTCCGCGCCGACCCGGTCGGCGCCAACGCGCACCCGATCACACAGACCATCAATGTTTCCCCGGGCGACACCGTCGTCATGGTGATCCCGGCGAGCTGAGCTCACCGGCGGCCCCGCGCGCGCGCCGCCCGGCCAGCGCTCTGCGGCGCGGCGACCCGAAACGCCGCCCCGCCCGGCCCGAGCGCCTCCCGCCCCCCTGGCCCCGGGCGCCCGCCCCGCGCGATATTCCCCGCCGTTCCCCCACGCACGACCCCCAGGAGAGCCCCATGACGCGCAACGCCGCACGCCCGAGCCTCGTCGCGCCCGTCCTCCTCCTCGCCCTCGCCGGCGGCGCCGCCGCCCAGGGCGCCAAGGAGCAGGCCATTCGCGCCATCGACAGCCGGCAGAGCCGCTACGTCGACGTCGCCCACCAGATCTGGACGTTCGCCGAGGTCGGCTACAAGGAGCAGCGCAGCTCCGCGCTCCTCCAGCAGGAGCTGAAGGAGGCCGGCTTCAAGGTGACGTCCGGCGCCGCCGGCATTCCCACGGCGTTCGTCGCCGAGTACGGCAGCGGGAAGCCGGTGATCGCGATGTATGCGGAGTTCGACGCGCTCCCGGGCCTCTCGCAGGACGCGACGCCGGACCGGAAGCCGATCGCCGAGGGCGAGCCCGGCCACGGCTGCGGCCACAACCTGCTCGGCACCGCGTCGACCGCCGCCGCGATCGCCGTGAAGGACTGGCTGGCCGGCAGCAAGCGGGCGGGCACGATCCGGCTCTACGGCACGCCCGCGGAGGAGGGAGGGTCGGGGAAGGTCTACATGGTGCGCGACGGGCTCTTCAAGGATGTCGACGCCGTCGTCGCCTGGCACCCGGGGGACGCCAACAACGCCTCCCCCGAGACGAACCTCGCGAACGTGTCCGCGAAGTTCCGCTTCCACGGCGTCTCCGCCCACGCCGCCGCGGCGCCGGACAAGGGCCGCAGCGCCCTCGATGCGGTCGAGGCCATGGACGCCATGGTCAACCTGATGCGCGAGCACGTCCCGCAGGAGACGCGCATCCACTACGTCATCACGAACGGCGGCAAGGCGCCCAACGTCGTGCCGGACTTCGCCGAGGTCTACTACTACGCCCGGCACCCCGACCCGCGCGTCCTCAAGGACGTCTGGGACCGCATCGTGAAGGCGTCCGAGGGCGCGGCCCTCGGCACCGGCACCACCGTCGAGCACGAGATCGTCGGCGGCACCTACGCGCTCCTGCCGAACGAGACGATCGCCCGGCTCATGGACGCCAACATGCGCAAGCTCGGCGGCATCCACTACACGCCGCAGGAGCAGGCCTTCGCCGAGCAGATCCGCAAGACGCTCGACCACCCGGCCCGCCCCCTCGGCAGCGAGGCCGAGGTCCAGCCCTTCAAGGCCGGCCTCACCAGCGCCTCCACCGACGCGGGCGACATCTCCTGGAACGTCCCCATGGCCGAGATCAACACCGCCACCTGGGTGCCCGGCACCTCCGCCCACTCCTGGCAGGCCGTCGCCGCCGACGGCATGTCCATCGGCGCCAAGGGGATGAACCTCGCCGCCAAGGTCCTGGCCATGACCGCCATCGACCTCTTCACCACGCCGGCCACGCTCCAGGCCGCCCGCGCCGAGTTCGAGCGGAAGCGCGGCCCCGACTTCAAGTACGCCCCCCTCCTCGGCGACCGGCAGCCGGCGCTCGATTACCGGAACTGAGGCCGGGCCCGCGGCGGGCGCCGCGCGCCGGCGCCCGCCGCACCACCCGGCGGCCCGGCACAACCGCGCGCCGCCGCGGGTTCTCCTGCCGACAGCCGTCCCGACACCCAGCCGGAGGAGTCATGCGCACCGCCACCGCCGCCGCCGTCGCGCTTTTCGCCGCGGCCTGCTCCAGCACCAGCGTCCGACAGGTCACCGTCGCCGGCGCCGGCACGACGCCGGCCACGCCCGCCGCCTCGGAGGCCGCCATGGCCGGCGCCCCCACGAAGCCCGGGGAGCTCCCCGCCGCCATCCTCGGCACCGCCCCGCCGCCCCGCGGCGAGAGCGTCGCCTACTTCCCCGGCGACCCGGCCGCCCACGGCTACTTCGTCGCGCCGAAGGGGGGCGGCCCTGCCTCCGGCGTCATCCTGATCCACGAGTGGAACGGCCTCAACGACCGCGTCCGCCAGGTCGCCGACGCCCTCGCCGCCGAAGGCTACGCCGTCCTCGCCGCCGACGTCTTCTCCGGCCGGACCGGCAGCAACCCCCAGGAGAACATCGCGCTCGTGCGCCAGGCCCTCGGCGACAGCGCGAAGCTCATCCAGAACCTCGACGCCGCCGCCCGCTTCCTCCGCGCGCGCCCCGGGGCGACCGGCCGCGTCGCCACCATCGGCTGGTGCTTCGGCGGCGGCGTCGCGCTCAGCTACGGCGTCGGCGGCGAGCACCACGAAGGCACCGCCATGTTCTACGGGCGCCTGCTCATGGACCCCCAGGTCCTCGCCCGCATGCACCACCCGCTCTACGGCTCCTTCGCCGCCCAGGACCAGGGCATCCCGCCCGACTCCGTGCGCCGGTTCGTCGATGCGCTCCGCCAGGCCGGCATCGACAACGACGTCCACGTCTACGACGACGTCGGTCACGGCTTCTGGCTCTACGTCGACCAGGACCCTGCGAAGCGCACCGCCCCGGCGCTCGACGCCTGGCAGCGCCTCAAGAGCTACCTGGCACGAACCCTTCGCGCCTGATCCGCCGGGTTGACAGGGGGCGGCCGCCGCCGCGAGATTTTCCGCTCGGCGCCATCCATGCCGACGGGGCCAGTCCCCGACCGGCGCCGAGGTCCGGCCCCGCCGCCCCCCCGACCCACCGGGAACGCGCGACCACTCGCGCGGCGGGTGCACCGGCCACACGCAGTCCGCAGGCACCCGTAGTCGAAATCTCAGCCGCTAACGGAGCCGTGAAGCGAGCCCTCGCACTCCTCGCCCTGTCCGCGCTCGCCGTCGCCGCCCGCGACCTCCCCGCGCAGACGCTCAAGGGGTCTCCCGACTCGATGGTCCGCCAGAACGCCGAGGCCAAGGGCCTCGACTTCACGTTCCTCCGAACGCCGCGCCAGGTCCGCGCCTTCGCGCGCGAGGGCGTCCTCGTCCGCGTCTCCGCCAATGACGACCTCGCCCTCGCCGGCGTGTCCTATCCGTACACGCGCCCCGAGGTCAAGCTCTTCATCGAGCGCCTCGCCGCCCGCTACCGCGAGGCCTGCGGCGAGCGCCTCGTCGTCACCAGCCTCACCCGGCCCCTGACTCGCCAGCCGCGCAACGCCCACAAGCTCTCCGTCCACCCCGCCGGCATGGCCGCCGACCTGCGCCGCAGCCGCCGCGCCGCCTGCCGCACCTGGATCGAGCAGACGCTCCTCGACCTCGAGAACCAGGGCGTCCTCGACGCCACCAAGGAGCGCCGCCCGGCCCATTACCACGTCGCCGTCTTCCCCCGCGAATACGAGGCCTTCGTCGACGCCGGCGAGGACGACTCCGGAGACGACGCCGCCGCCGACTCCACGCCCCCCGGCGCCCACGTCCTCGCCGAGGCCCGCGCCTCCTACACCGCCCAGCCGGGCGACTCCCTCTGGTCCATCGCCCAGCGCCACGGCGTCAGCGTCGAGATCCTGAAGCGCGCCAACCAGATCCGCACCTATCGCCTCGACCCCGTCCAGGTCGTCGTCTTCCCCGGCTCGGGGCGGTAAGCCGCGCCACCGGTGATGTCGCGAGCCCGGGCGTCCGCTGGCGCCCGGGCTCGCTCTCGTTCCGGCCGGCTCCGCCGCCCGCGGAACCTTGCCGTCGCCAGGAATGATTCTTACTCTCAACACACTCGCTACACCGCTTGCGGACCCGCGCGCGCCCGCCATCCCGCTGGCCGGGACGGAGCGGCTCGCTTCGCGGAGCGCACGGCAACCGGAGGGAGCACACATGTCGACGACGGAAGCGCCGCGGGTTCGCCCGATCGAGGCGCGCGGCTACGCACACCCCGAGGTCCTGGTCTCGACGGACTGGGTCGCCGGGCACCTGAACGACCCGGGCGTTCGGCTCATCGAGTGCGACGAGGACATCCTCCTCTACGACATCGGCCACGTCCCGGGCGCCGTGAAGGTGGACTGGGTCACGGACCTGAACGACCCGCTCACGCGGGACTTCGTGCATCGGGACCGCTTCCAGGAGGTGCTGCGGAGGCTGGGCGTCGACGACGACACGACGATCGTGCTCTACGGCGACAAGAACAACTGGTGGGCGACGTACGCGTTCTGGGTCTTCCGCCTGTTCGGGCTGCGCAACCTGCGGATCATGGACGGCGGACGGCTGCGCTGGGAGGCGGAAGGGCGCCCGATGACGACGGACGTGCCGGTGTACCGGCCGGGGACGATCACCGTCGGCGAGCGCAACGACGCCCCGATCCGGGCATTCCGCGACCAGGTGCTGCAGCTCGTGAGGCGGCACGGCCAGCTCGTGGACGTGCGCAGCCCCGAGGAGTACCGCGGCGAGCGGATGCACATGCCGGACTACCCGAACGAGGGCGCGCTGCGCGGCGGCCACATCCCGGGCGCGCGCAGCGTCCCCTGGGGTCGCGCGGTCAACCCGGAGACGCACACGTTCCGCTCCGCGGACGAGCTGCGCGCGATCTATGAGGACGAGAAGAGCCTGAGCCCGGCGGACGAGGTCGTGGCCTACTGCCGCATCGGCGAGCGCTCCAGCCACACCTGGTTCGTGCTCACGTACCTGCTCGGCTTCCCCAACGTCCGCAACTACGACGGCTCGTGGACCGAGTGGGGCAACTCGGTGGGGATGCCCATCGAGCGGTGATCGGCCCGGGGGGCGGCGAGGGGCGGGGCGTGGGCGACCCCGGCTTCGCGGGGGTGGGCCACGTTCGTCGCGGCCGACCTGGCGAGCGTGCGGTGGGGAGCGCGGCGGGGCGTGGGCGTTCGAAGCTCCGCGGGGTGCCTCGACGCCCGGTATCAGAGGTCTCCTCTGCGAACCGGTAGTCGATGACGTCCGGCCCCGCCGCGCTCCCCACCCCCCGCTCGCTGGTTCGGCGACGACGACCCCGGCCCGATCCCGCCACGCCTCCGACGCCCGCGCCCCGGGACACGCCCTGCTTCTTGCGGGTAGTAGATGGAGCACCGGATTCGGAGGGCGTGATGGACCGCCAGACACGGATAGAGTTCCTCGTCGATCACTTCAAGCGCCCGCGGCACAAGGGTGCCATGGCGGACGCCGACGTCCGCATGCCGGGCGGCAACCCCGGCTGCGGCGACGTCGTCTCCATGTACGTGAAGGCCGTGCCGGACGAGGAGCGCATCGAGCGGGTGAGCTTCGAGGGCGAGGGCTGCACGATCAGCCAGGCGGCGGCGTCGATCCTCGCCGACCGCGTCAACAAGAAGCAGTTTACGTTCGAGCAGATCATGGACATGTCCTACGAGGACATGATCCGCATCCTCGGCGAGGATGTCGTCGGCTCGCGCCCCCGCTGCGCAACGCTCGCCCTCGGCACGCTCAAGGCCGCGGTGAAGCGCATCGAGATGGACCGGAAGCTGCGCGCCGCCGGCCGCTCCGACGAGGAGATCCGCGCGCTCCGCGAGGCGATCGCCTCGCAGGCGGCCGGCACCGGCCTCGTCTTCGGCGAAGGCGCCGAGCGCGCCGCCCGCGACGACGTTACCTAGCCGTGACGAAATCGCGACACCGGTCGTGACGCGGACCGGACAGAATCCCCGGCGACAAGACACACGCCAGATACCTTCTGATGACGGGAGCACCGGGGCATGCGGCTGCGTTCGATCGGTCTTGCTGTCGTGGCTGTCCTTGGAATCACCGGCGCCGCCGGCGCGCAGAACATCCGCGTCGGCGGCGTCGTGTACTCGGAGTACGAGTACCTCCTCGCCGACACCGCGCACGGGCGGAACGCGTTCAACGTGACGCGCGCCTACCTCAACGTCGTGGGCGAATTCAGCCACGGCATCTCGACGCGCGTGACCGCCGACATCTACCGCGGCGCACGCGGCGCGCTCGACTACCGGCTGAAGTACGCCTTCTTCGCCTGGCACCCCACCACCTCCAGCCCGGTCGCGCTGAAGTTCGGCCTGATTCACACGCCGTGGATCGACTGGGAGGAGACGCTCTGGGGGTACCGGATGCAAGGCACCGTCGCTGCCGACCGCGCCGGCTTCCTCACCTCCGCCGACCTGGGCGCCGGCGTCGACCTGAACTGGCGCAACGAGCTGGTCAACGGCCAGGCGGTGATCGTGAACGGCGAGGGCTTCGCCAACCCGCCGAACGGCAAATACCTCGACGCCGAGGCGCGCCTCTCCGTCCGCCTCCTCGCCACCGACGACGCGAGCCGCGTCGGCGGGCTGCGCCTCTCCGGCTACGGCCACCTCGGCAAGTTCGGCGACGGCGGCGCCCGCGACCGCGCCATCGGCATGCTCTCCTACCGCTCCAGGCTCCTCACCCTCGCCGCCGAGTACGGCCTGGCCAGGAACGGCCTGGCGCTCCGCGACTCCGCCGGCGTGCTCGTCGGCACGCGCGACCAGGACGGCCACCTCTTCTCCGCCTTCGGCACGCTGTCCGTGCCGGGCACGCCCGTCGGCATCATCGCCCGCGTCGATGCCGTCGACCCCGACATCGAAGTCCGACGCGACGCGTTCACCCGCCTGATCGGCGGCGTCTCCTACCGCCTCGCGCCGAACGTCCGCCTCCTCGCCGACCTCGAGCACACCGACTTCCAGGGCCCCCCGCCCACCCCCGCCGCCGCGCAGACGCAGACGCGGGCGCTGTTCCAGACGGAGTTCACGTTCTAACGCGGGCGGGGCGGCCGATCGACGCCCGACCTCGCGCGACGGCGTTCATCGGCGTTCGCGGGGGCAGCTGCGGTCGGGAAGGGAAATTTTCACCGCAGAGGCGCAGAGGGCTCAGAGGAGCGGCGGGCGGCGGAGGCTCGCCGGGGTGACGCACCTCCCTTGGATGTCATGTCCGGCGTACGCAGGCGGCCGGCGTGTTGCCGACGGGCTGTGGCCGTGCCTCCGTGGACTCTGTGTCTCCGTGTGACACTTCTGGAGGCGGGCCGCCCGCGGACGTGGGGACGGGCTCGGGCTCGCGCTCCGCGTCCCCGCCCTCAGAAGATGAACACTGGAGTCCCGACCGGCACGATCGCGTACAGCTTCGTCACGTCCTGGTTCATCATGCGCACACAGCCGTGGCTGACCGCCTGCCCGATCGATTCCTCGTTGTATATGTGCGTGCCGTGGATCAGGTAGCCGTCGCCCATGTCCAGCTTGTAGGGCCCGAGCGCGTCCGGCACCCGCCGCTGCGCGCTGTTGTTCGGCGGCACGAACAGCTTCTTGTCGAAGATGATCTCGATCCCCGGGTTGATCGCCCAGAAGTTGCCGAACTGGTTGACCCGCCCTACCTGCGTCCCCCGCACGATCAGGTACGTGCCGTCCGACAGCGTGTAGCGCCGCCCCGGCACCATCTTCACCAGCTCCAGCCCCTCCTGCGACGACCGCTCGTAGTAGTGCCACTCCGGCACCGTCCAGATCGGGTTCGGCCGCTTCTGCACCACCTTCCGCCGCCCACGCGGCGTCGAGAAGTGCCACCGCTTCCCCTGGAACGTGAAGTCCTTCCCCATCCCCACCGCCACCGGCGCGCTCATCAGCGTGTCCCGCCCCGAGACGTACCAGAGCCAGCGGTCCTCGGTGGAGACCAGGATCTTCCGCCCGCGGACCTTCCCCGCCGCCCGCAGCACCGCGCGCCCCGCGCTGTCCGGCGGCAGGCTCGGAGCGGCCAGCCGCCGCTCGATCGGTTTGGGCTCGGCCGGCCGCGGCGCGGCCGTCCCCGGCACCCTCGAGAAGAAGCCGCAACCCGCCAGCGCAAACCCGGTGAGCGAAAAAAAGACGCCGCGCCGCGCCGTCCGCCTTGCCGTCCGAAGCATGCCGCCTCCGTCCATGACCGCTCGCGCGGCCGCCCAATTTCGCAGGGAGCGCGCCAATGTACCCCGCTGCGAGAAGCGGGATCCCCGTTCTCCCGCCTGCACTTTCGGGGAATCGGACGTTTCCGGCCGGACCGCATCGCGCAGCCCGCCGCAACCCGCCCACCCGGCCCCGAGCCACGCCACCGGCCGGACTCCGGGCAGCACGGCGCGCCCCGTGCCGGAACCCGCCCGCCCGGCGCGCGCGTTCCGCCCGGACTCCGCCAGCTCGGCCCGGACCGGCCACGCTGGACCGTCGTCGCATGCCGGGCACGCCCGACCCGCCGCCGCGGACCGTCGTCACGCGCCGGAACGGCCGCGCCGGACCGTCGTCACGCCCAGGACCGGCGGCGCCGGAGGCGCCCGCACGGCACCGCCCGGCACCGCCGCAGCGGCCGACGCCGGACCCCGGAGCGGCACAGGCGCGGCGGCCGGCGCCCCGGGCTCGGCTCGCGGAGCGCGCCTAGAGCACGCCCCTCGTCGCCAGGACGTGCTCGACCGTCTGGCCGATCTTGTTGTTGGGAGTCGATGCGCCCGCCGTGATCCCGACCGACACGCGCCCCTGCGGCAGCCAGTTGGCCGTCACCGTCTCGGGCGCATCCGCCGACAGCTCCGGCTTGTGCCGGATCGTGCCGGCCACCGGGTCGATGCAGGTGGCGTCCGCGATGTGGTAGGTGGTGGTGTACTCGCGGCAGAGGTGGGCGAGGTGGTTGGTGTTCGAGGAGTTGTAGCCGCCGATCACGATCATCAGGTCGGGCGGGTCCTGCATCAGCGCCAGCACCGCGTCCTGTCGCTCCTGCGTCGCCGAGCAGATCGTGTCGAAGGAGCGGAAGTGCTCCGCGAGCGACGCCGCGCCGTAGCGCCGCTCCAGGCTCTTCCCGACCTCCGCCGCGATGGCCAGCGACTCGGACGCCAGCATCGTCGTCTGGTTCGCCACGCCCACGCGAACCAGGTCCGTGTCCGGGTCGAAGCCCGCCGACGCCTTCTCGCGGAAATGCTCCGCGAACGCCTCCCGCGAGAGCGCGCCCGCCACGCCCTCGATGTAGTCGCACACCAGGCGCGCCTCCGCCATGTCCCGCACCACGATGTACTTCCCGCCGGGGTGCGTGTGCACCTGCGACGCCGTCGCCCGCGTCTCCTCGTGGAAGTACTTCCCGTGGATCAGCGCCGTGAAGCCGTCCCGCGCATACGACTCGACCCGCTTCCACACGTTCAGCACCGAGCCGCACGTCGTGTCCACCAGGATGCTCCCCAGCTCCCGCAGCCGCGCGAAGTCCTGCAGCGTCACGCCGAACGCCGGGATGATGACGACGTCGTCCGGCCCGATCCCGGAGAAGTCGAAGCGCCCCCCCGGCGACGGGTAGAGGAACGTGATTCCCCGCTCCCGCAGCCGCTGGTTCACGTGCGGGTTGTGGATGATCTCCCCCATCAGGAAGATCCGCCGCTCCGGGAACTTGTGCCGCGCCTGGTACGCGTAGTCCACCGCCCGGTCCACGCCGTAGCAGAAGCCGAACGCCTCGGCCAGCCGGATCACGAGCCCGTCGAACTCCGCCGTGTACCCCCGCGCCCGGATCTCCTCGACCAGCCCGCTGTGGTATTCCGCCTCCAGGACCGGCTCGATCTCCTTGCCCAGCCCGAAGCCCCGCCGGAAGTACGTCTGGTCCATCGTCTCCCCGCTCGAACGCTCCCGTTCCCGCACCCGATTCGTACCCGTACCCCAACCCGTACCCCTACCCGAAATCCTCGGCACCGAACTTACCCCCCGCTCCCCCCGGGGGCAACGAACCGCCACGCCCCGCTAGCCACTTTTCCACACGCGTGATATCTTTCGCGGCTCGCCACTTCCAGCCACGGAGGCCGCGTCGTGACAGAGGAGTCCGTCGAGTTCCTGAAGCGCCTGCTCAACACCCCGGGCCCCAGCGGCTTCGAGGCCGCCGCCGCCCGCGTGTGGCGCCAGGAGGCGGAGTCGTTCGCCGAGCGCGTCGATGCCGATGTCATGGGCAACTCCTGGGCGACGCTCGTCGAGGGCGGCTCGCCCCGCGTCATGCTGGCCGGCCACGTCGACGAGATCGGCGTCATGGTCACGCACATCGACGAGAACGGTTTCCTCTACATCGAGGGGATCGGCGGCTGGGACCCGCAGGTGCTGGTGGCGCAGCGGATCCGGCTGCTGACCCGCGCCGGCCACATCCTCGGCGTGATCGGGAAGAAGCCGATCCACCTGATTCGGGGCGAGGAGAAGGAGAAGGCGTCGAAGATCACGGACCTCTGGGTCGATGTCGGCGCGAAGAACCGCGACGATGCGCTCGCCCGCGGCCTCCGCGTCGGCGACCCGGGCGTCATCGACGCGCAGCTCGTCGAGCTCGGCAACGGCCTCATCGCCAGCCGCTCGGTCGACAACCGCATCGGCGCGTTCGTCGTGCTCGAGGCGCTGCGCCTGCTCTCGGCCGGCGAACGGCCGCGCGCCGAGGTCTCCGCCGTCGCGACGGCGCAGGAGGAGATCGGCTACCACGGCGGCGGCGCCCGCACCGCGGCCTACCAGCTCGACCCGCAGGTCGCCATCGTCGTGGACGTGACGTTCGCCACGGATGCGCCCGGCGTCGAGAAGAAGGAGCTCGGCGAGCACAAGCTCGGCGGCGGCCCCGTGCTGACGCGCGGCTCCGCGGCGCACCCCGTCGTCGTCGAGCACCTCGTCCAGGTGGCCGAGAGGGAGGGCATCCCGTATACGCTGGCGGCCTCCCCCCGCTTCACCTCCACCGACGCCGACGCCATCTACCTGTCGCGCGCGGGCGTCGCCACGGCGATTCTCTCCGTGCCGAACCGCTACATGCATTCCCCGAACGAGATCGTCTCTCTGAGCGATCTGGAGGCGACGGCGCGGCTGATCGCCGCGTTCGTGCGGTCGCTCGGGCCGGAGACCGACTTCGTGCCGCGCTGAGGCGCGGCGCTGCGGCCGGCCCGGGCGAAACCCGAGACCGCGGGCGGAGGGGACGCATGGCACGCATCCACGACATCAGCCAGCCGATCGGCGCCCGGACGGCGGTCTACCCCGGCGACCCGGCGTACCGCCAGTCGTGGGCGCTCAGCCGGGAGCGCGGCGACCCCGTCGACGTGGCCGAGATCACGATCGGCGTGCACATCGGCACCCATGTCGACGGTCCCGGCCACGTGCTGGAGGACGCGACGCCCGTCGGCGAGCTGCACCTCGAGCCGTTCCTCGGCCCCGCGCACGTCGTCGACGCCGTCGAACGGGGAACGCTCGCGCCGGACCTCGTGGACGGCCTCGACCTGGTGCGTGCGCCACGCGTGCTCTTCCGTACCCGCCGGCGCGTCGATCCGACGACGTTCCCCCACGGCTACGTCGGGATCGCGCCGGCGCTCGCGGAGCGCCTCGTCGCCTCCGGGGTACGTCTGGTCGGCACCGATGCGCCCTCGGTCGACGCCGAGGACGCCGGAGGCCTCCCCGCGCACCGGATCCTCCTCGCGGGCGGCGTCGCCATCGCCGAGAACCTCGTCCTCGACGACGTGCGCCCCGGCGTCTACACGCTGGTGGCCCTGCCGCTCAAGCTGGTCGAGGCGGACAGCTCGCCGGTGCGGGCGGTATTGGTGGAGGACGAATGACGAAGCGCTCCTCCGCATTCGCAGTCGCAGTCGCAGTCGGGCCGTTCCGATGCGCTGCGGCCGGGCCGAGGAGAGACCCGGATGCGAATGCGGTATCTGAGGACACATGACCGTCCCGATCCAGATCTCCTGGGACCTCTACCTCGGCAAGGTCGTGGTCTGGTGCGAGTGCCTGCTGGCCGGCGTCCGCCGGGCGGTGCTGCTCCCGCGCCTGGACACGATCTTCTCGCCCGTGGAGGAGGACCCGGGGCGGGAGCAGCCCTACGAGCGCCTCGACTGGCGGCTGGTCTCGCCGACCGAGGCCGACTGGCAGCGCTACCGGGACCTGGTCGAGAAGCAGGCGCTGCGGCACGGCGTCACCACGCGCGTGCAGCGGGTCGAGAACATCGCCCGCTGGATGGGCGGCCGGCAGGTCGCCGTGCCGCAGTATCACATCTGGCTCTATCGCGAGCCGTACGTCGGCGAGACCGTCGAGCGGCTGTACGAGGAGCCGAACGCCGAGGAGCGAAGGGCTCTCTGGCGCTGGCTGCTGGCGTGGACTGCGCCCGCGGCCCTCACGAAACCCTACAACGATGCAAGGTGAAGGCACGCCCATGGTGGAAGCCGGCCGACTGATCAAGCGGATTCAGGAGATGCGCGAGGACGGGTACCTCTCGGACGCGATCCTCCGCGCCACGGTGAAGGACATCCGGTCCTCCGACACGAAGTACGACTGGGTGGGGGTCTACCTCCTCAACCCGGACGAGAACGTCCTCTGGCTCCACAACTACGTGGGTCCGTCGACGGAGCACGCCCGCATCCCCGTCGGGGAGGGCGTCTGCGGCACGGCGGTGGCCGAGCGCAAGAACCAGAACGTCCCCGACGTCACCAAGGTGAGCAACTACCTCGCGTGCTCGCCCCGGACCAAGTCGGAGATGGTCGTGCTCATCCGCGCCGGCGACGAGATCTTCGGCCAGATCGATCTCGACAGCAACACCCCCGATGCCTTCACGAAGGACGAGCAGGAGAGCATCGAGCTGGTGGCCGAGAAGCTGGCCGAAGTCTTCATGGCGGAGCGGCGCTAGCCGCACCGGCCCCATGGAGGCGCAGAGGCCGGACGGGACCACGCGACCCCGGGCGATCCTCGCGCCGAACCCGTCCCCGCTGACGCTCGACGGCACCCGGACGTACCTCGTCGGCCGGCGCCGTGTCGCGGTCGTCGATCCCGGACCCGACCTCCCGTCGCACCTCGACGCCGTCACGGCGGCCGTGGGCGACGCGGAGGTCGTCGCCGTCCTGGTGACGCACGACCACCCCGACCACGCCGACGCCGCGCCCGCGCTCGCCCGGCGCACGGGCGCGCCCATCCTCGCCGCCGGCCGCGGCACGCTCCGGCCCGGCGACGCCATCCCGACCGACGCCGGCGAGCTGCACGCCCTCGCCACGCCCGGCCACACGCCGGACCACGTGGCGCTGCACTGGCCCGCCGCCGCGGCCGTCTTCGTCGGCGACCTCCTGCTCGGCGGCCAGGACACCGCGCTCGTCGCGCCGCCGGAGGGCGATCTCACCGCCTACCTCGATTCGCTGGCCCGCGTCCGCGCACTCCCGGCGCGGGCGCTCTACCCGGCCCACGGCGAGCCGTTCGCCGAGCCGGCCGAGGCCATCGACCGCTACGTCCGCCATCGCGAGCAGCGCCTGGCGCAGGTGCTGCGCGCGCTCGAGCGGACCCGGCCGGAGCCCGCCACCGTCGACCGCCTCGTCGACGAGGTCTACGGCCGCGGCCTCGACCCGAGGCTGCGCGCCGCCGCCGCCGGCGCCACGCTCGCGTACCTCGAGCACCTCGCCCGCGGCGGCCAGGTCCGCCAGGCGGCCGAGGGGTGGCAGCGGACGTGAGCCCCGGCGCGTAGATTCAGCCCATGCCCATCGGAGCCAGCACCGTCTCGCGGGCCGGAACGCACCCCGGCCCGGCCTCCCGGCCCCTCGATCCGGCCCTCGCCGCCGCGCTCCGCCGCATCGTGGGCGACGATGGCGTCATCACGGACCCGGGCCGCCTCATGGTCTACGAGTCCGATGCGCTCACCGCCTACCGCGTGCGGCCCAGCGCCGTCGTCCTCCCCGGCGACACGGCGGAGGTCTCCGCCGCGCTCCGCCTCCTCGCGGAGGCCGGCGTGCCCTTCGTCCCGCGCGGCGCCGGCACCGGCCTCTCCGGCGGCGCGCTCGCGCTCGAGGGCGCCGTGCTCCTCTCGCTGGCGCGGATGAACCGCATCCTGGCCATCGACGCCGCGAACCGCCGCGCCCGCGTCCAGCCCGGCGTCGTCAATGCCAAGCTGACCCGCGCCGCCGCGCCGCACGGGCTCTACTACGCGCCGGACCCCAGCTCGCAGGCGGCGTGCACCATCGGCGGCAACGTGGCCGAGAACGCCGGCGGCCCGCACTGCCTCAAGTACGGCGTCACCTCGAACCACATCCTCGGGCTCACGGTCGTGCTCCCCGGCGGCGAGGTGGTCGAGCTGGGTGGAGGCGGCGGCGAGACCGTCGGCTACGACCTCGTCGGCCTCTTCGTCGGCAGCGAAGGCACGTTCGGCGTGGCCACGGAGATCGAGGTGCGCCTCGAGGCCGTCCCCGAGGGCGTCGAGACGATCCTCGCCCTCTTCGACCGCATGGACGACGCGAGCCGCGCTGTCAGCACCGTCATCGCCGACGGGCTGCTCCCGGCCGCGCTCGAGATGGTGGACCGCGAGGGGATCCGGGCGGTCGAGGCGTCGCCCTACGCCGCCGGCTTCCCGACCGACGTGGCCGCCGCCCTCGTCATCGAGTTCGACGGCCCGCGCGCCGGGCTGATCGACGAGGCCGACCGCGCCCGCGAGATCTGCCGCCGCGAGGGCGCGAGAGAGGTCCGGCGCGCCGAGAACGAGGCCGAGCGCGTCCGCTTCTGGAACGCCCGCAAGAAGGTCTTCGGCGCCATGGGCCACCTCGCCCCCGATCTGCTCGTGCAGGACGCCGTCGTCCCGCGGAGCCGCCTGCCGGAGATCCTCGCCCGCATCTACGAGATCGCCGGCCGCTACGACCTCGTCGTCTCCAACACGTTCCACGCCGGCGACGGCAACCTGCACCCGAACTTCATCTTCGACCGCCGCTTCGAGGACCAGGTCCGCCGCGTCGAGCAGGCCTCGAAGGAGATCATGCACGCCTGCGTCGAGGTCGGCGGCACGATCACCGGCGAGCACGGCGTCGGCTTCGACAAGCGCGACTACATGGACCTCATCTTCTCCGACGAGGAGATGGCCGTGATGTGCGACATCCGCCGCGTCTTCGACCCGCGCGGCCTCGCCAACCCGGCCAAGGTCCTCCCCATCCACGCCTGCCGCGAGTGGGCGGGCCACGCCACGCGCGTCGAGGAGGCGCCGTGACGCCCGTCCTCGACCGGCTCCGCGGCATCGCGGGCCTGCACGTCTCCCCGGGCGACGAGGGGCCGCTCGTCCACGGCGTGATGCCGGCGGCGGTCGCCGCCCCCGAGACCCCTGCGGCGGCCGCCGAGGCGCTCCGCCTGGCCTCGGCCGAGCGCTGGGCCGTCGAGCTGGACCACGGCGGCTCGCCGCTGCGCCTGGCCGGTCGCCCGCCGGAGCGCATCGACCTGCTCCTCACGTCCTCCCGGTTTCGCGACCTCGACGACTACGCGCCGGCGGACCTGACCGCGTCCGTCGGCGCCGGCGCCCCCCTCGGCGCGATGGCGGAGCGCTTCGGCGTCCACGGCCAGTGGCTCCCGCTCGACCCGCCGGGCGGCCCGGACGCCACGATCGGCGCCACCGTCGATTCGGCGGCAGCCGGCCCGCTCCGCCTGGCCTACGGCACGCCCCGGGATCACGTCCTCGGCCTCGAGGTCGTCACCGGCGACGGCCGCGTGCTCCACTTCGGCGGCCGCGTCGTCAAGAACGTCGCCGGCTACGACGTCGTGAAGCTCGTCATCGGCAGCCGCGGCACGCTCGGCCTCGTCACGCGCGTCAACGTCCGGCTCCGTCCACGCCCGGAGGCCGACCGGACGCTCTCGATCGCGGTCCCGTCCGCCGAGGTCGCCGTCGAGATGCTGAGGCGCTTCCGCGCCCGGCGCGTCGAGCCCGCCGCCGCCGAGCTGTACTCGCCGCCGATGCCCGCCTCGCAGGATGCGAGGACCTGGGTCCTCCTGGCCCGGGTGCACGGCTCCACCGCGGCGGTCGATGAGCAGGGGCGCGCCATCGAGCAGGTCGCCGCCGAGCTCGGCGCGCAACCCGAAGCGACGGACGGACCTCAGGTCTGGCAACCCCTCGCGCAGACCGAGGCCCTGGCCATGGTCGCGGTCCGCTTCGCCGATCTCCCCTCGGAGATCCACGCCACGCTCGCGCTGGTCCAGGCCGCGCTCCCCGCCATCGAGGCGAGCGGCGGGCGATGGACGCTCCAGGCGCACCTCGGCAATGGCATCGTGCGGCTCCTCGGCGCGCCGGACGTGACCGGCCCCCAGGCGCATCCCGCGACCGGCCCGAGCTCGCCGCTCCTCCCCTCGAGCCTCGCGCGCGATTGGCGCCCCCTGGCCGACACGATCCGCTCCGCCCGGGCGGCGCTGGCCCCCCGGCGCGGCACCGTCACCCTGGCGGCGGCGCCCGCGCCGCTGCTCGCGGAGGTCGATCCCTACGGCCCCATCGCGGGCCACGCGCTCATGCGCGGCATCAAGGCCCGGTTCGATCCCGCCGGCATCCTGTCCGCCGGCCGCTTCGTGGTGTAGCAACCCGGATGCACGTGGCCACCACCGACCCCCGCCGGCGCCTCGTCGCCGCCCTCGCCGAGGAGGAGGACGCGCTCCTCGCCTGCGTCCACTGCGGCTTCTGCCTGGACGCCTGCCCGACGTACACCCGCACCGGCGACGAGGGCGACTCGCCCCGCGGCCGCCTCTACCTCATGCGCGCCGTGGCCGAGGGCCGCCTCGAGCCCGAGGCCGACGCCTTCTCGCTGCACATCGACCGCTGCCTCGGCTGCCGCGCCTGCGAGACCGTCTGCCCCTCCGGCGTCCGCTACGGCTTCCTCCTCGAGCGCGCCCGCGACGTCCGCGCCGACGCACAGGGGATCGGCCTCCCGACGCGCCTGCTGCTGGCCGCCTTCGGCCGCCCGCTCCCGGCGCGGCTCGCGGCCGCCGCCGGGCGCGCGCTCCGCGCCACCGGTCTCCCGCGCGTGCTGCTCCGCGCGCTCCCCGAGCGCTTCGGCGCCGCGCGCTTCGGCCTCGCGATGCTCGAGGCGACGCGGCCCTGGCCCGCGCTCCGCAGCGCCGACGCCGTGCGCCCGCACGCCGACGCGTGGCTCGCGGCCGCCGCCGAGGCCGAGGAGGAGGAGAAGGCCCGGAACGGCGACCCCACCGGCTCCGGCGTGGCCGCGCTCGCGCCCGTCGCCGCGCCGCGCCGCTCCGTGCACGAGCCGCACGTCCCGCCCTCCGAGGCGGGCGCCGGCTTCCCGCGCCCAGAGCCCGAGGGTGGACCCAGCATCGCGCTCGCGCCCGGCCACCCGCCGGCCGGGCCCGGCCGCGGCGCCGCCGCGCCGACGGCCCCCGGAGAAGCCGCGCCGCCCCGCCTCCGCGTCGCCGTCCTGACCGGCTGCGTCCAGGAGGGCCTGTTCGGGCGCGTCAACCGCGCCACCGAGCGCGTGCTCCGCGCCAACGGCTGCCAGCTCGTGCCCGCGCCCGATCAGCGCTGCTGCGGCGCGCTGCACGCCCACGCCGGCGACCTCGACCGCGCCCGCGCCCTGGCCCGCCGCAACGTCGACGCGTTCGAGGCCACCGGCGCCGACCGCGTCGTCGTGAACGCGGCCGGCTGCGGCGCCATCATGAAGGAGTACGGCGAGCTGCTCGCCCACGACCCCGACTACGCCGAGCGCGCCCGCCGGCTGGCGTCCAGCGTCCGCGACCTCTCCGAGCTGCTCCTCGAGCTCGGCCCGCGCCCGGGCGCGCCACTCCCGCTGCGCGTCACGTACGACGCGCCCTGCCACCTCTACCACGCCCAGGGGATCACCACCGCGCCGCTCGACGTGCTGCGCCGCATCCCGGCGCTCGAGATCGTCGCGCTCCCCCGTGCGGACGAGTGCTGCGGCGGCGCCGGCATCTACGGGCTGCTCCACCAGGACCTCGGCGGCCGCGTACTCCGCGACAAGGTCGAGGCCGTCGAATCGACGGAGGCGCACGCCGTCGCCACGCCGAACCCGGGGTGCATGATGCAGATCGGCGCGGGACTCCGCCTCGCCGGAGATCCCACGGCCGTCGTGCACCCCGTCGAGCTCCTCGACGAAAGCTACCGCCGCGCGGGATTTTACCCGCCGAACCACTGAGCCGGAGACCCCCGTGGCCACCACCGAAGCCGATCGCCCCACCGTGCTCGACCGCGTCCGCCGCTTCGTCGAGATGGAGTCGCCCAGTGGCGACGTCGCCCGCGCCGGCGCCCTCGCCGAGGTCGTGGCCGCGGAGCTCTCCGCCGCCGGCGCCGAGGTCTGCTTCATCGACGCGCCCGGCTGGGGCTACCACGTGCAGGCCACCGTCCCCGGCACCGACGAGGACGCCGAGCCCGTCTTCATCCTCGGCCACCTCGACACCGTCTGGCCCGTCGGCACCCTCGCCGCGCGCCCGTTCCGCCTCGTGGACGGCCGCGCCGAAGGCCCCGGCATCTTCGACATGAAGTCCGGCCTGGCCGTCGCCATCGAGGCGCTCGCGGAGCTCCGGCACGCCGGCGCCCGACCCGCGCGTCCGGTCCGCGTCCTCGTCACCTGCGACGAGGAGGTCGGCTCCACGACCTCGCGCCCGCTCATCGAGACGCTCGCCCGCGACGCCGTCGCGACGCTCGTCCTGGAGCCGTCCCTCCCCGGCGGCGCCGCCAAGACCTCGCGCAAGGGCGTCGGCGTCTATCGCCTGCGCTTCACCGGCCGCGCCGCGCACGCCGGCGTCGACCCGGAGAAGGGGGTGAGCGCCGTCCTCGAGATGGCGCACCAGACGCTGGCGCTCCACGCCCTCGCCGCGCCCGCGCGCGGCACGACCGTCAGCGTCGGCCCCGTCCACGGCGGCACCGTCTCCAACGTCATCCCGGCGGAGGCGGAGGCGGAGGTCGACGTCCGCTTCTCCACCCTCGACGAGGGGGAGCGCGTCGACGCCGCCATCCGCGCGCTCCGCCCGGTCCTCCCCGGCGCCGGCGTCGCCGTCGTCCAGGGCGGGATCAACCGCCCGCCGCTCGAGCGGACCGACGCCGTCGTCGCCCTCTACCGGACCGCTCGGAACATCGCGCACGAGCTCGGCTTCGACCTCCCCGAGGGTTCCACCGGCGGCGGCAGCGACGGCTGCTTCACCGCCGCCCTCGGCATCCCGACGCTCGACGGGCTCGGCCCGCAAGGCGCCGGTGCCCACGCGATCGACGAGCACATCGTCGTGGCCGACCTCCCCCGCCGCGTCGCCCTCGTGCGGCGCCTCCTGGAGGCGCTGTGAGCCGCGCCGCCGAAGACGCCGGCGCCACCGCCGCCGATGCCGCGCCATACGACGACGGCTTCGAGATCCGCCCGCTCCGCACCCGCGCCGAGCTGGAAGCCTGCACCGCGCTCCAGCGCCACACCTGGGGCGAGGCGTTCTCCGAGCTCGTCCCGCCCTCCCTGCTGATCGCCACCCAGCGGGCCGGCGGCGTGGCCGCCGGCGCGTTCGATCCCCAGGGCACCCTCGTCGGCTTCGTCTACGGCATCCCCGGCATCGAGGACGCCCGCCCGATCCACTGGTCCGACATGCTCGCCGTCCGCGGCGACCTGCGCGACCGCCACCTCGGCGAGAGGCTCAAGCGCTGGCAGCGCCTCGACGTCCTCCGCCGCGGCGTCCGCCGCATCTACTGGTCCTTCGACCCGCTCGAGTCCCGCAACGCCTACTTCAACCTCCGCCGCCTCGGCGCCCGCGTCCGCGAGTACCACCGCGACATGTACGGCGAGACCGATTCCCCGCTCCATGCCGGCATCGGCACCGATCGCCTCATCCCCGTCTGGGAGCTCGACTCCCCGCGCGTGATCCGCCGGCTCGCCGGTGAGGACCGGCCCCCGACCCCCGCCGACGTGCAGGACGTCCCCCTCGTCAACCCGCCGACCGCCGCCGCCTTCCCGGCGCCCACGGAGCCGGACCTCGACATCGACGCGCCGCACGTGCGCATCGCGATCCCCGCCAACATCCAGCACCTCAAGGAGGCCGCGCCCGACCTCGCCCGCTCCTGGCGCGAGACCACCCGCGCCGCGCTCCAGAACTACTTCCGGCGCGGCTACGTGGCCGAAGAGCTCACCCGCCACGGCGACTGGAGCGCCTACCTCCTCCGCGCCGCCGGCGACGAGCTCCCCTGAGCGCCCGACCGGCCCCATCGTTTCGTTGCAGATTTCGGAAAAAAGTTCGCGTATTCCCGACCGCGGCGTGCCGCCATCTGTTTGATCCGGCGCCGATTCCCCGCCGCTAACGATCTTCCGCGCCTGCGATTACCTGCCCGCTATTGCCTCCCATCCCGACCCCGCTTTACAATCTTCCTGCGCTCAAACCGATCCATAGACGCCGGGCCGCTCCCACCCGCGCCGGATCCTTTTATTGCCGGGCTCGTAGCCGCCTCGGCGACGCGCCGCCCGCCCGACCCGTGTCGTGGCGGCCGGCGTCCGTTGTCTCTGTGCCTGGGAGCTGCCCGTGCCGGAGCGCCACCCTCTTCCTCGGGACCGTGGGCCGTTCGCTGACGCTGTATCCCGGCTCGCCGGGTCGATACCAGGTGCTCCTCGACCTGGCGCGCGCGCTCGCCGCGACGCCGGCTCCGGCGGAGCTGTATCGCGTCGTGCACACCCACGTCGCCCGCGCGCTCCCGGCCCTCGACTTCGGCGTGTACACCGTGGACGCCGCCGGCGCGTTCCGGCCCGAGCTGCACGTCGGACCCGGCCCCGCCGAGCTGCTCCTGAGCGGCACGGACCTCGAGCACATCCGCGCCGGCGACTTCGTGATCCGCGCCATCCCGGGCGACCGCGTCGAGCTGCTGGCCGCGCTGCTGGCCGACGACGCGCTCCTCGGCTGCCTCGCCGTCCGTAACCGCGCGGCCCAACCGTTCGACGCCAGCGACGCCGACTTCCTGCTCGCGGTCGCGAGCCTCACCGCGGTGGCCCTCCAGAACGCCCGGCTCTTCGGTGACGCGCGCCGCCGGCAGGACGAGGCGGAGCTGCTCGAGCGGGTGGCGCGCGACCTCGGCGCCTCCCTCGAGCTGACGGAGGTGGCATCCCGCGCGGCCGCGTGGGCGCAACGGCTCGCCGGCGCGCCGGCCGTGGTGTGGCTGGTGGATGGGAGGCGCATGCGCGCCGCGGTCACGGCCGGGGAGGCCGGCATCCGCGTCGGCGCCGAGCGGCCGATCCCGCCCGAGCTGGCCCCCCCCGGCCCGGTGCTGCACCAGGAGGAGGAGAACGGCCACCCGGAGCTGCCGGACATGATCGTTCCGCTCGCCGCCGCCGGCGAGCTGATCGGCCTGCTCACGGTCGGCGTGCCCGGCGGCCCCCCCGTCGGCGCCGCGGCGCGAAGCCTCGTCGAGCGCCTGGGCACCCACGCCGCCGCGGCCCTCGAGAATGCGCGCCTGCACTCCGAGGTCCGGCGGCTCTCGCTCACCGACCCGCTCACCGGGCTGCCCAACCGCCGGCACCTCGATCTCATCCTGGAGATGGAGTTCGCCGCCGCCCAGCGCGGCCGCCCGCTCTGCTTCGTCCTCTTCGACCTTGACGCGTTCAAGGGCTACAACGACACCTACGGCCACCAGGCCGGGGACGCCGCCCTCGTCCGCTTCGCCGGCATCCTCCACGACGAGACCCGCGCCATGAACCTCGTCGCCCGCTACGGCGGCGAGGAGTTCGCCGCCGTCCTGTCCGAGACCTCCCGCGCCGGCGCCCTCGGCTACGCCGAGCGCGTCCGCCGCCGCCTCGAGCGCGAGCTCGAGGGCGCCCTCACGGTCAGTGTCGGCGTCGCCGTCTACGGCGACGGCATGGCGCTCCCCGCCGACCTCGTCTCCGCCGCCGACGCCGCGCTCTACCGCGCCAAGCGCGCCGGCCGCAACCGCGTCATCGTCGCGAACAGCTAGGCGGCGCCGGAGGCGCCGCCGCACGCCCGCGCAGCGGGCTGTCGCTCG
Organism: Longimicrobiales bacterium; assembly: GCA_035715725.1. Classification (GTDB taxonomy): domain Bacteria; phylum Gemmatimonadota; class Gemmatimonadetes; order Longimicrobiales; family RSA9; genus JADGGV01. The sequence continues at coordinate 34,828 of DASTKT010000190.1, forward strand.
CCGTTGGCTCGCGCACGTTTCCCTGTCGCCGCGCCTGCGGCGCGCCGCACGCTGACGCTGTCGCTCGCCTGCGGCTCGCGCACGCTCGCTCCGCGCGCTGTAGCGGCCTGCGGCCGCGAGACCGGACACACCATCGGCTGGGCCGGCGGCCGGGTTGTCAGGCTGGAGCGTGGTGGCCGAGGTCGACGGCTGGTGAACGGATTGGGTAGGGGTACGGGTACGAATGCCGGAGCACGGGGAGCGGCGGCACCGCGCGGCCGCGTGAGGACGCCGGGCGGGACGCCCCCGCGGTCGCGCGTGAGGGCGCGGTCCCGCCCGCCCCGCACCTCGCGGCGCGCAGCGCCGCCACAGCCGCGCAGACGGCGTGCGCTCGCCGCAGGCGAGCGATAGGGAACCGTGCGCCGTCGAAGGCG
>DASTKT010000191.1:0-5577 GCA_035715725.1 Longimicrobiales bacterium
GCGCCAGGCGGTGGCCGCGTCGCCGTCGAGCGCCCTGGCGGCATCGGCGGCGGGGCGGGCCGAGGACGCCCGCGCGGTCGGTGTCAGGTCGTACGGCGTGACCGGCGGGAGCGGCGTGAACGTGAGGTCGTCGATCCAGACCGTGCCGTGGCCGCCGCTCCCCGCCGTGACGACGATCTCGAGCGAGCCCAGCCGCTCGATCTCGCCGCCGCCGGCCGGCCCCCAGGCGAACTCGACCTGCCGCTTCTTCGTGCGCAGCGTGCGCCACTCGGCGGGGAAGCGGAAGTCCCGGCGGTTCAGCCACCAGACGTTCTCGCCGGAGGGGTCCACGAGCTTGAACTCGAGGTTCTCCGGCGGCGCCGCTCCGCGCACGCGGAACGCGAACTCGTAGTTCGGCGGCAGGTCGAGCGGGAGCGCGCGCCGGGCGATGGCGTAGCCACCGCCGCCGTGGAAGTCGAAGTCGAGGCGCATGGCCCGGCCGCCCGCGGCGGAGTCCGGCGTGATGCGCAGCGTGACGCCGTCGGAGGGGTGCGCGCTCCACGCGGCGAGGCTCCGGAAATCGTCGAGGACGCGGGTCGGGCTCTGCGCCGCGAGCGGGGCGGCGAGGACGGCGAGGACGGCGAGGACGGCGAGGACGGCGAGGACGGCGAGGGCGGCGAGGACGGCGAGGGCGGCGAGGGCGGCGGCGAGGCGGGCCTGGGCGCGGACTCGTGAGGTGCGCGCCGTGAACGCCTGCGCCTGCGTGTGCCGGCTCGCGCATACGTGAACGGGTCCGGACCCGTTCACGTATCCGGGGGAACGGGATGCGCAGGCGTGCACGTTCACGTTCACGGGGCTCATCCCTTGATGCTCCCCGCCGTGATCCCCTGCACGTAGTACCGCTGCAGGAAGAGGAACGTGAGCAGCACGGGGAGCACGGTGAGCACCGAGCCCGCCATCATCAGCTCCGTGTCCTGCACGTGCTCGCCGACGAGGTTCGCGAGCGCGACGGGGAGCGTGTACATGGAGCCGTCGCTCAGCACGATGAGCGGCCACATGAAGTCGTTCCACGTGCTCAGGAACGTGAAGATCGCGAACGTCGCCAGGATCGGCGTGATGACGGGGAGCACGACGGAGCGGTAGATGCGGAGCTCGCCGGCGCCGTCGATGCGCGCGGCGTCGAGCAGGTCGTCGGGGAGCGCGAGGACGTACTGGCGGATCAGGAAGATGCCGAAGATGCTCGACATCCCCGGGATGATGACCGCCCAGTAGCTGTTGATGAGCCCCATCGACTTGAAGAGCAGGAAGAGGGGGAGCATCGACACCTGCACCGGGACGACGAGCCCGGCCGAGAGCACGGTGAACAGGCGGTCGCGGCCGCGGAAGCGGAACTTGGCCAGCGCGTAGCCCGCCATGGAGTTGACGACGATCGAGAGGAGCGTCACCGAGACGGAGACGATGGCGCTGTTGAGGAACGCGCGCCCGAGGTCGAGGCGGGTGAAGAGGTCGCGGTAGTGCTCGAACGTGACGGCCCGCGGAAAGAGCCGCGGCGGGTACGTGCTCGCCTCGCCCGTCCGCATCAGCGACGCCGAGACCATCCACAGCATGGGGAGCAGCGCGAGCGCCGCGCCCGCGAGGAGCGCGGCGTAGAGGAGCATGCGTCCCGGCCAGCGCCTCATCGCGCGCGCTCCCGCCCGAGCCGGAACTGCAGCACCGTCGCACCGAGGATCACGAGGAAGAGCACGAACGCGATGGCGGCGGCGTAGCCCATGCGCCACCAGCGGAATCCCTCCTCGTACATGTACAGCACCATGGTCGTGGTGGCGCGGAGCGGCCCGCCCGCGGTCATGACGTACGGCTCGGCGAAGACCTGGAGGAAGCCGATCATGGTGATGACGCTGACGAAGAGGAGCGTCGGCCCGAGCATCGGCAGCGTGATGTGCCAGAAGCGGCGCGCCGGGCCGGCGCCGTCCAGCTCCGCGGCCTCGTAGAGGTCGCCGGGGATGCTCTGTAGCCCGGCGATGAGGATCAGCATGTTGTAGCCGAAGTTCTTCCACACGGCCATCAGGATGATGGCGGGCATGGCCCAGTGGGGGTTGCCGAGCCAGTCGACGGGGTGGAAGCCGAGCGCCTGCAGCCCGTAGTTGAGCAGGCCGTAGCGGGGGTGGTACAGGTAGCGCCAGACGATCGCCACGGCGACGAGCGTGGTCACGAACGGCGCGAAGTAGATGGTGCGGAAGAACGCCTTGAAGCGCGTGGCGCGCGCGTTCACGAGCAGCGCCGCGCCGAGGGAGACGCCCACCGCCAGCGGCCCGCTCACCGCCGCGAAGTAGAACGTGTTCCGCAGCGCGATCCAGAAGTCGGGCTCCCGCAGCAGCCGCGCGTAGTTGCCGAAGCCGACGAAGCGGGCGTTGGCGACGTCGCCTATGGAATAGATGTCGAAGTCCGTGAAGCCGAGCAGGAACGCGGCGGCGATCGGCAGGAAGAAGAAGACGCCGATCAGCAGCAGCGCGGGGAGGAGGAAGAGCCACGCGGCGCGGGCGTGCTCCGGGCGGACCGGCGCGCGGGGCGCCCGCGGCGCCGGCGGGGCGGGCGCGAGGACGGCCTCGGCCTGCCGCTCGTCCCGGGAGCCGACCAGCGTCACCGGCCGCCTCCCGCCGCGGCGCCGGCGCGCGCGGCCTGCCGGGCCAGCATCCAGCGGCGCTTCTCCAGCACCTGGTTCACGTCGCGGTCGAGGCCGGAGAGGACCCGGTCCGTGGGCGCGTTCCCGCGGATGGCCCGCTCCGCCGCCTCCGCCACCTTCTGCACGATCAGCTCGATCTCCGGGACCTTCGGCAGCGGCCGCGCACGCTGGAGCTGGTCGTAGAACGGGCGCATGTAGCGGTTGCCGAGGAGCGACGTGTCGCGCCACGCCTCGGTGCGCGCGGGGAGGTCGCCGGTCAGGCGCGAGAAGCGGAGCTGCACGTCCGGCCGCGCGAGGAACTCGACGAGCTTCCACGCCTCCGCCGGGTGCGCGGAGTGGCGGAAGATCACGATGCTGGAGCCGCCGGCGAGGGAAGTGCCCGACGTTGGGCCGGTGGGGCCCGGCAGCGGCGCCGTCGCCCACTTCCCCTGCATGTCCGCCGGCAGCCGGCTCCGCATCTCGCCGACGTTCCACGGGCCGGTGATGTACATCGCGAAGAAGCCGCGCGCAAACTCCTGGAAGATGTTCGAGATCTCGGTCTGTCCGAGCGCGGGGGCGAGCCCGCCGCGGAACAGGCCGACGTAGAAGTCGAAGCCCTTCCGGAACGTGGGGTCGGCCAGCGCCGACCAGCGGCCGCCGTCCTTCAGCAGCGGCGAGCCCGCCTGCATCCCGAGGACGACCGGCTGCGCCCACTCGTTCGTCGGCAGCAGGATGGCGTAGCGCCCCGGGCCGACGACGGCCTTCACGCGCCGCATCGCCTCGAGCCACCCCGCCCAGTCGCCGGGAATCGAGTCGTAGCCGGCCTGCTTCAACAGGTCCGTGCGGTAGAAGAGGACGCGGGTGTCGACGTACCAGGGGATGCCGTAGACGCGGCCGTCGACGACGTTCGTGTCCCAGATCCCGGGGAAGAAGCCGGCGGGCTTCACGGCGTTCGACGCGCGCACGTCGCCGTCGAGCGGGCGCAGCGCGCCCAGCGCGGCGAACTCCGGGACCCAGGTGTTGCCGAGCTGGGCGACGTCGGGCGTGGCATCCCCCACGTGCGCCGTGAGCAGCTTCTCGTGCGCCGCGGTCCAGGGGATCTGCTGTACGCGCACGCGGATCCCCGGGTTCTCGCGCTCGAACTCCGACACGAGCTGCTGCACGACCTCGCCCTCGCGGCCCATGCCCCAGAAGCGGAGCGTCACGCGGTCGCGGTCCTGCCCGGTGCGGCAGGAGGCGAGCCCGAGGGCGGCGAGGATCGTCGCGGCGGTTCGGACCGTCCGGGCGCGGGTGCGCGCGGACAGGTGCGCACCGGCGCCCGCCCGGCGGCGGCGGGCGTGTGGCCGGATCCCGGCACGCGGGGAGCGCATCACCGCTCCGCGGCCGCGGTCAGCCAGCCGCCGGTGAAGCCGCCGCGCTCGAGGCCGCGGCGGACGTAGGGGCTGCGGCGCATCAGCTTCCAGACCAGGCCGGTGCGATGGTTCTCGACCATGCCGAGGAGCGGCCCCTGGTCGATGCCGAGGTACTGCGTGTCGAACCACCCCTTCCCGGGCACCACCTTCCCCATCTTCGGCGCGGCCGTGAACGTCTCGTTGAACGCGTCGACGAAGCCGTAACGGGAGTAGACGTCGTCGCCGTAGCGCTGCTTCATGGCCATGAGCGCGCGGATCGACTCGTCCGGCGTGAAGGGCATGGAGCTGCCGGCGGCGGTGGGACAGATCGTGCCGTCGTCGCGGACCTCCGTGAAGGACGAGGCGCGGGCGGCGTACGTGTGGAACGTGCGCGTCTGGCCGCTCACCGTGAACTTGCCGTCGGCGGGGCCGTCGCACGCCGAGAGCCCCCAGATATCCTCGCCGTAGCCGGCCCAGTTTCCGGGGTTCGCGATGGCGTAGCCGCGCTGGCCGAGCGTGGCGCGGCGCGCGTTCTCGAAGTAGTCGATGCCGTGGCCGCGCAGGTAGGCGTCCTGCAGGCCGCGCGGGTCGATCCAGAGCTGCGAGTACTGGTGGCCGAAGAGCGGCCCGAAGCCGACGTGCTCCTGCCCGTACCAGGTGCCCCACCTGTACGTGCCGGTGTAGGCGGCCCACGCCTCGGGCTGGATCGGGTGCGTCGGCGAGCCGAGCGCGAGCACGTAGAGGATCATCGCCTCGTTCAGGCCGTGCCAGTCCCAGCCGTGCTGCCCCTCCTCCGGCGTCCAGCCCATGGAGACGAGGGGCGGCCGCGGCTGCATCCACGTCCAGTCGGCGCGGCGGTAGAGCGAGTCCGCGAGCGCGCGGATCTCGGTCTCGACCGCGTCGCCGCCGTCGAAGTACTGCTGCGACAGGAGCACGCCGGCGAGGAGGAGCGACGTGTCGATCGTGGACAGCTCCACCTTCTCGAAGCGCTTCCCGGTGCGCATGTCCAGGAAGTGGTAGTAGAAGCCGTGGTAGCCGGTGGCGTCCGGCTCGGGGCCGTGCGGCGCGCGCCAGAAGAAGCGCAGCGTGGTCAGCGTCCGGTCGGCGGCCGCCTGGCGCGAGACGTAGCCGCGCTCGACGCCGATCGGGTAGGCCGTGAGCGCGAAGCCCACCGCCGCGATGCTCGAGAACGACTCGCCCGGCGCGCGGTCCGGGATCAGCCCGTTCTCCGGGTTGGCGAGGTCCCAGAAGAAGTCGAACGTGCGGTGCTCGAGGTCGTCGAGGAACGCGTCGGCGCCGGGCGGCGGGGAGGCGGGGCCCCGCGGGGCGGCCGGCTGGCTGGGGGCGCAGGCCGGGAGGAGGGCGAGGAGGCAGAGGAGGCTGAGTCGCATCATCGTTCCGTGAAGGTCGGGATCGGCCGCCCGGGCGCCAGGTCGCGGCGGCGCGCGGTCCCGGGCCCCGGTCCTGCCCGTGCACTACGAGTCCGGCCCCGCATCGGTCGTCACGTCATGTCCGGCGGCGGCCGTGCAACGTGCACGGCCGCCG
>DASTKT010000192.1:0-47009 GCA_035715725.1 Longimicrobiales bacterium
CGCCTTCGACGGCGCACGGTTCCCTATCGCTCGCCTGCGGCGAGCGCACGCCGTCTGCGCGGCTGTGGCGGCGCTGCGCGCCGCGAGGTGCGGGGCGGGCGGGACCGCGCCCTCACGCGCGACCGCGGGGGCGTCCCGCCCAGCGTCCTCACGCGGCCGCGCGGTGCCGCCGCTCCCCGTGCTCCGGCATTCGTACCCGTACCCCTACCCAATCCGTTCACCAGCCGTCGACCTCGGCCACCACGCTCCCGCCTGACAACCCGGTCGCCGGCCCAGCCGATGGTGTGTCCGTTCTCGCGGCCGCAGGCCGCTACAGCGAGCGGAGCGAGCGTGCGCGAGCCGAAGGCGAGCGACAGCGCAGCGTGCGGCGCGCCGCAGGCGCGGCGACAGGGAAACGTGCGCGAGCCGCAGGCGAGCGACAGCGAAGCGTGCGCCGCGCGGAGCGCGGCGCTATGATCCAGCCATGTCAGCGAACCCGATCGGCCGCGTCGTCGGCACAGAGCGCAAACCGAACACGCCGCACGAGTTCCACTTCTGGACCGGCGGGGACTCCAGCGTCGGCATCGGCACGCTCGTGAAGGTGTGCGTGGAGGAGCCGCGGCCGGTCACCGTGTACGGGATCGTCGTGGACGGCGCGAGCTACACGGACCTGGAGACGCCGCTCCACGACTACATCGGGCTGGATGGCGATCCGGCGCCGGGCTACGGGGCTCCGACGGCGCGGCCGGAGATCCGCGTGTACACGGCGGCGGTGCTGCGCCACGAGCCGGCCGAGCCGCTGCAGCCGGTGGGAGCCGGGCCGGTCTACCTGCTGTCGGACGGCGACGTGAGCGTCGCGCTGCGCATGGACGCGTACGCGCGGCCGGGCGGCACGGCGATCCCGGTGGGGCTGTACGCGGCGGGCGGGCAGGAGTCGCCGATCTACCTGGACGCGGATTTCCTGCTCGGGCCGGAGGCGGCGCACCTGAACATCACCGGCGTGAGCGGGCTGGCCACGAAGACGTCGGCCGTGCTTTTCCTCCTCGCCAGCATCTTCGAGCACCTGCCGGCGGAGAAGGGGAGCGTCGCCGCGCTCTGCTTCAACGTGAAGGGCCCGGACCTGCTCTTCCTCGACCAGCCGACGGAGCTGGCGGAGTCGGACCGTGCGATGTACTCGAAGCTCGGCGTGCCCGCGGTGGCGTTCCCGTCGGTCCGCTACTACGCGCCGTACAAGCCCGACGGCTACAACCTGAACACGCTGCGGACGAACGACGCGCTGTCGGGGAACGTCGAGCCGCTGGTGTGGGGGCTGGAGCAGATCCTGAAGTTCGCGGAGGTGCTGCTCACGCGGGAGGACGTCGACGCGAAGGCGGACGCGCTCATCGAGTTCATCCGCGAGCGGGTGGCGGGGCGGCGGTGGAACGACGGCACGATCGTCGAGCACACGGTGCGCACGTTCCAGGACCTGGAGGCGTGGTTCGACGACGTGCTGACGACGTGCGAGCAGAACGACTGGTCGAGCTGGAAGACGCACCACGTGGCGACGATCCGGAAGGTGCGCAACCGGCTGCTGAACCTGTCCACGCGGGCCAAGGGGCTGGTCAGCAACGACGCGACGTCCAGCGACCTGCCGTGGGGCGCGTTCGAGGACCGGACGGTGTACGTCGTCGACGTCGCCAACGTGGAGCCGGAGGCGCAGGACCTGATCTTCGCGCGGGCGATCACGGAGGCGCGGGAGCGGCTCGAGAGGAACGACCTGGGCGTCGAGCACCTCGTCGTGTTCGTGGACGAGCTGAACAAGTATGCGCCGAGCGACGGCTTCGAGACGTACGTCCGCAAGATGCTGCTCGACATCAGCGAGCGGGGCCGCTACCTCGGGCTCGTGCTGTTCAGCGCGCAGCAGTTCCGCAGCCAGGTGCACAAGCGCGTGGTCGGCAACGCCGGCACCGGGATCTACGGGCGCATGGACATGGACGAGCTGGCCACGCCGGGCTACGGCGTGCTCTCGCCGGCGACGAAGTCGAAGCTGGCGACGCTGGCCAAGGGCGAGCTGATGGTGCGGCACCCGCACTTCGCGCAGCCGATCTTCCTGCGCTTCCCGCGTCCGGCCGTCCTGGCCGGCCGCGAAGGCGTGCGCCGCTTCGAGCCCGCGCACGACCTGCCCTTCGAGGACGCGATCGCCCGGCAGCTCCGCCGGCTGGACGGGCGCATCGCCGCGAACGAGGTCAAGGACCTGATCGCCGGGCGCGAGGAGGCCGAGGTGCTCCGGGCGCTGCACGCGACGCAGCAGAAGCGCCCCGCCGGCGTGCTGGCCTACTTCCAGAGCTGCCTGAAGAAGCGCCTGCCGCGGGACGTGGTGCCGATCATGGCGGAGCGGATGAAGCGGGTGGAGGTGCCGGAGGACCCGTATGCGTAGCGAGCCGAAGGCGAGCCCCGCTTGCGCACCGGGCTGTGCTTCGGAGTGGGTGAGTGGAGGAGCGGAAGAGTGGGGGAAACACGATCGCCCGCTCCTCCACTCGCCCGCTCACCCACTCGAAACAGCCGGGCGCGCATGCGGGCGCGGAAGCGGAAGCGGATGATTCTGGACGTCCCATGCTCATAGCCCACCTCGCCGATCTCCATCTCGGCTACCGTGCCTACCACCGCCTGGCGCCCGGCGGGATCAACGCGCGGGAGCGCGATGTGGCGCGGGCGTTCCGCGCGGCGCTCGACCGCGTGATCGAGCTGCGGCCGGAGCTGGTGCTGGTGGCCGGGGACGTCTTCCACACGGTGCGGCCGTCGAACTCGTCGATCGCGGACGCGTTCCGGCAGTTCGCGCGGCTGGCGGCGTCGCTCCCGGAGGTTCCGATCGTGGTGATCGCCGGGAACCACGACTCGCCGCGCGCGGTGGAGACCGGCAGCATCCTGCGGCTGCTGGCGGAGATCCCCGGCGTGCTGGTGGTGGACGACGCCGCCCGCTCGCTGTACCTCGAGCCGCTCGACACGGCGGTGCTGTGCCTGCCGCACAACGCGCTCACGGCCGGCGAGGTCGTGGCGATCGAGCCGGACCGGGCGGCGGCCACGAACATCCTGATGCTGCACGGCACGGTGGCCGGCGGCGCGGCCGAGCAGAAGCTGCGCTACGTCAGCGAGTACGGCGGGGTGAAGGTCGAGACGTCGGAGATCAAGCCGGAGGTCTGGGACTACGTCGCGCTCGGACACTACCACATCGCGACGGAGCTGGCGCCGAACATGTGGTACGCCGGGTCCGTGGAGCGGACGTCGACGAACATCTGGGAGGAGGCGACGTCGGAGAAGGGCTTCGTCACGTTCGACACGGAGCGCCGGCGGGGCACGTTCCATCCCGTGCCGACGCGCGACGTGCTGGACCTGCCGCGCTTCTCGGCGCGTGGTCTGACGCCCGCCGAGGTCGACGCCCGGATCCGCGCGCTCGTCGAGGAGATCCCGGAGGGCGTGAAGGGGAAGATCGTCCGGCTCGTCGTGAACGATGTGACGCGCGAGCTGTTCCGCGAGCTGGACCACCGCTACATCCGCGAGCTGAAGGCCGAGGCGCTGCACTTCCACCTGGACGCGCGCCGCCCGGAGATCCGGCGCGTCATGGGGTACGGCGCACCCGGCCGGCGGCGCACGCTCGACGAGGAGGTCGAGTCCTTCCTGAAGCTGCACTGGCAGCCGTCCTCGCCCGAGATCGATCGGGACCGCCTCGTCGCCCTGGCCGAGCGCTTCATGGCCGAGGCGGCGAAGGGGGAGGTGGAGGACGCGCTCGTCGACTCGCGGGAGGCGTAGCCGGTGCGCCTCGTCCGACTCCGCCTGCTGAACTTCCGCCAGCACGCCGAGACGTCCATCGAGTTCGGCCCCGGGCTCACGGGGATCGTCGGACCGAACGGCTCCGGCAAGAGCACGATCCTGGAGGCCATCGCCTGGGCGATCTACGGCTCCTCCGCCGCCCGCGGCACGAACGACACGATCCGCTTCGCCCGCGCGCCGGGGCGCAGCCGCGTCGAGGTCGAGCTCGTCTTCGAGCTGGCCGGCCACGAGTACCGGGTCGTGCGCACGCTGAGCGCGGCGGAGGTCTTCGTGGACGGCGGCTCGAGCCCCGTCGCCTCGACGCTGGGCGGCACCACCGAGTACCTCCAGAAGCGGCTCGGCATGAGCCGCGAGGAGTTCTTCAACACCTACTTCACCGGACAGAAGGAGCTCCAGTTCCTGGCCCAGATGGGGGCGGCGCAGCGCGGCCGCTTCCTCGGGCAGGTCCTCGGCTACGAGCGGCTGCGGCTGGCGCAGGAGCGCGCGCGCACGCGTCGCAACGAGCTGCGCCACGAGACCGACGGGCTGCGCGCCGGGCTGCCGGATCCCGCGCGGCTGCGCGAGGAGCGCCAGGCGGCGGAGGCACGGCGGATCGAGGCGGAGCGCGCCCTCGGCCTGGCCGAGCAGGAGCGGCGCGAGGCGGAGCGCGCGCTGACCGAGGTGCAGCCCCGCTGGGACGCCGCGCAGAGCGCCCGGGACGCGGCGCAGCAGGCGACGCACGCGCTCGAGATCGCCCGGCGCGAGGCCGACGCCGCGGGCCGGGACGCGGGGCGGGCGCGCCGGGAGCTGGACGCGATCGGCGTCGCCGAGGCGGAGCTGGCGCCCTTGCGGGAGCGGCTGCGGGAGCTGCCGGGGATCGAGGAGGAGTGCCGGCGCCTGGCGCACCTCGCCCGGGAGGAGGAGCGGCGCCGGACGCTGCGCGAGAGCGAGCAGGCGCTGGCCCAGGAGCTGGCGGTGATGGAGCGTCGCCTCGAGGCGCTGGAGCAGGCGCCCGCGCTGCTCGAGCAGGCGCTGGCCGACGTCGAAGCGCTGCGCGCCGAGCTGGCGCAGGCCGAGCGGCAGATGCAGGAGCTGCAGCGGTCGTGGACCGAGGAGCGGGAGAAGGTCCGCACCCGGCTGGACTTCTACCGGACGCGCTCCGACGAGCTGCGGGAGCAGATCAAGCAGCTCCGCGCCGCCGGGCCGGACGGCACCTGCCCGACGTGCGAGCGGCCGCTCGGCGGGCAGTTCGAGGCCGTGGTCGGCCGCCTCGAGGACGAGCTCGCCGACATCTCGCGCGACCGGAAATGGCACGAGCAGCGCCTCGAGCAGCTCAAGGCGAAGCCCGAGGATGTGGCCGCCGCCGAGGAGCGGCGCGCCACGCTGGCCAAGGCGCTGGAGGGGAAGACGCAGCGCGCCGCCCGCTGCGAACGCGCGGTCGAGGAGCTGAAGGAGCGGCGGGCGGACCGCGAAGCGAAGCGGGAGCGCCTCCAGACGATCCGCGAGGAGCTGAGCCGTACCGCCGAGGAGTACGACGCCGACCGGCACCGCGCGGCCGACGCCCGCCTCGCGGAGCTGCGCGAGCTGGAGCGGCGCGCCGCGCGCCTCGGCGCCGCCGCCGAGGCGCGGCCCATCCGCGAGCGGGAGCTGGCCGAGGCGACGTCGCGCATGGACGCCGCCGCCGGCCGCGCCGCCGAGCTGGAGCGGAGGCGCGCCGAGATCGCCTTCAGCGAGGAGGAGTTCGCGGCGGCGCGCCAGGCGTTCGAGAATGCCGGTGCGCGGCTCCGTGCCGGCGAGCTGCGCGAGACGGAGCTGCGCGGCGCCGGGTCCGCGGCCGCCGAGGCACTGGAGGCGGCGCAGCGGGCGCTGGCGGAGTACGAGGAGCGGCGCGCGCGGCTGGAGGCGCTCGAGGTCGAGCTCCGGCACCACAACGAGCTGGACGCCGCGTTCACGCAACTGCGCGCCGAGCTGAACGCGCGCGTCCGCCCCGAGCTGAGCGAGCTGGCCAGCGCGTTCCTCTCCGACATCACGCACGCCCGCTACACGTCGCTCGAGATCGACGACAACTACAACATCCTGGTGCTGGACGAGGGGGAGGAGAAGCCGGTCATCAGCGGCGGCGAGGAGGACATCGCGAACCTCGTCCTGCGCCTGGCCGTCAGCCAGATGATCGCGGAGCGCGCCGGGCACCCGCTCTCGATCCTGATCCTCGACGAGGTCTTCGGCTCGCTCGACGTCGAGCGGCGCGACAACGTCGTCCAACTGCTGCACCGCCTGGAGGACCGCTTCGAGCAGGTGATCCTGATCACGCACATCGAGACGATCCGCGAGGGCCTCGACCACGTCCTGCGGGTCGCGTTCGACGAGCGGACGGGGTCGAGCGTGGTGACGGTGGAGAAGACGCCGGAGGTGGTGGAGGTGGAGGTGGTTTGACCGGTGAACGGATCAACGGCCTTATTCACCGCAGAGGCGCAGAGGGCGCGGAGAACGGCGACCTCGAGCCGGGCGGCGCGGGGTCCGTCGGAACCTGAACGGATTTTGTTCACAGGGAGCTTGGGAGCAGGGGAGTAGCGTCTGAACCGGGCGGCGCAGGTTCGTCGTACCTGAAACATCTTTTTTTTGGGTTGGACCGGCGGACCGAGGTCACCGGTACAACCCCAACGTCATTTCTGGCATCGGCGTCGGAGCCGGCGTAGCCCGGATCAGACTCCAAAGTGCCTGCGGTTGCCGCGAAGGCGGCTCCCGCCGGTCCAGACCCTTCTCCCGAGCTCCCAAGCTCCCTGTGAAACGGTAGTTCTCCGTCGCCGTTCTCTGCGCCCTCTGCGCCTCTGCGGTGAAAAGTTGTTGATCCGTTCAGAGCCCTCACCCCCCGAACGTCACCGGCCGCTGCCGGGGCCGCTCGGCCCACGCGAGGAGCAGCGCCGCGGCGACGATGCAGAGCACGCCCGCGAGCCGATCGGCGCCGAGCCGCTCGCCGAGGAAGAGGACGCCGAGCGCGGCGGCCACGACGGGCTCCACGGTGGCGAGCATGCTGGCGGTGGTGGCGGGGAGGTGGCGCAGTCCCGCGAGGTAGAGGAGGAACGCGCCGAGCGTCGGGACGAGCCCCATCGCGGCCAGGATCGGGAGCGCGGCGGGCGCGCGCGTGGCGATCCGCCAGGGCGGAGCGAGGAGCGCGAGCGCGAGGGAGGCGAAGAGGAAGACCCAGAAGACGGCGGTCACGGGCTGGAACTCGCGCATGGCCCGCTTGCTCATGAGCGTATAGGCGCCGTACATGAGCCCGGAGCCGAGCCCGAGCGCGACCGCCAGCGGCGAGAGCGCGGCCTGCCCGGAGAGCAGCGAGCGCGCGGCGCCCGTCACCAGGAACACACCGAGCAGCACGAGCCCGAGCGCGGCCAGCCCCGCCCGGCTGAGGCGCTCCCGCTCGAAGGCCGCCGCCAGCAGCACCACGAAGGCGGGCGCCGTGTAGAGGAGCGCCGCCGCCACGGCGATCGTCGTGCGCTCGACCGCCATGAAGTACAGCGTCTCGAAGAGCGCGTAGCCGCCGATGCCGTAGAGGGCGAGGAACGGGAGGGAGCGGAGCGGGACGCGCAGCACGCCGGGGCGGAAGAGCGCGCCGGCCGCGAGGCCGAGGAGCCCGATGGAGGCCCGGGCGCTCGCCAGCTCGAGCGGCGTGAAGCCGTAGCGGTAGAGGACCTTACCGAAGAGGCCGAGCGTGCCCCAGAGGGCGGCCGCGGCCAGGACGAGGCCCGCCCCGACCGCCGGCCGCCGCTCCACGGGCTACTTGCTGCCGAGCGCCATCCACGTCTCGGCGCGCTGCATGTGAGCCTGCGCCTGCGCCTGACGCCCCTGCAGCGCGTCCGCCTGCCCCACCGCGACGTGAGCGTAGGCGTAGTAGTACGGGATCCCCTGCGTCGCCTTGTCGACCCAGTGCGTCCACTTCTCGGGGAAGCCGTTGCTGTGCACGAACACGTTGCGCAGCAGCGCCTGCGTGCGCGGCAGGTCGATGTACTTCCCGGTGATCTGCGTGAACTGGTTGTCCGGCAGCTCGACCACGCCCGGCTGCGCCGCGGGGTCGATCGGCCCGTCGTTCAGCTTGAACGCGACGCCCTCGCGGACCAGGAACGGGAACAGGTTCAGGTTGTCGTACGTCTGCGTCGTCGTCGCGTAGTAGATCGGCCGGTCGCCGATCGCGTTCGTGATGATCGCCGTCATGAAGACGTCGGCCGGGATCAGCACCTTCCCCGCCGGGATCGTGGACTCGAGCCGGCCCGCGTGGAACGTGAGCGGCTCCTGCGTCACGAAGGGCGGCGTGGCCGAGATGCGGTCGATCTGCTCGTCGTCGAGCGCGAGGATGCTCTTGCTCGGCTTGCGGCCGCCCGCCGCCGTCGGCCGCGGCGCGCCCGCGCCGGCCGCCTCGCCCGCCAGCGGCGTCGCGGCGGTGTTGTAGAACGGCGTCTTCGCGTTGGGCTCGTACTCGCGCTGGCAGATGATGCGCGTCGGGTCGTCCTTGGCGCTGACGCCCGCCGGGCACGGCGTCGTGAGCTGCCGGAGCTGCTTCACGTACCACGGCGTGTTGAGATAGCTCGTGACGATGACCGTCACGTCCTTGCGCACGCCCTCGACCTCCTGCGCGTACCAGAGCGGGAACGTGTCGTTGTCGCCGTTCGTGAAGAGGACGCCGTACGGCTCGACGCTCTGGAGCAGGTTGTACGCCCAGTCGCGGGCGACGTAGTCGCCGCGGCGCGAGGCCCAGCTCCAGTTGAGCGCGAGCGGGATCAGCGCGACGACCAGGATGGGGGAGACGAGCGCGAGCGAGCGGCCTTCGTCGGCGCCGCGCAGGCTGGCCGCGACGCGCTGCCAGATCGCGGTCAGGCCGATCCCCGCCCACAGCCCCCAGACCGAGAAGCTGACGATGAAGAAGTAGTCTCGCTCGCGGACCTCGCGCAGCTCCATCTGCCGGCCGCCCTCCAGCGGGATGGAGTAGCCGTACTTGAAGTTCAGGTAGAAGACCAGCCCGAGCGAGAGCGTCAGGAACAGCACCGCCATGTACGCCCAGCTGGTGCGGTCGCGCTTGTAATGGCTCCACGCGCCGTAGCCGCCGAGGAACATGAAGACCAGCGTGAAGAGCGGGCGCGGCGGGCCGAACCAGTTGAACGCGCCGCCGACCGAGCGGGCCCACTGCCAGTCGAAGTACTGCAGGTAGTTCGCGAGCTGCTTGACGAACAGGCCGATGTCGCGCGGCATCTGCGGGTCCATCGGGTTCGACAGCATCGACGGCTTGTCGTACTGCTTGCGGGCGAGCGACTCGAGCAGCGCGTGCCACGTGCTGGGGTCCGCCTCGTTGATCACCGGGTCCAGCGACGCGCGGATCGGCAGGAACAGGTGGATCGAGAGGCCGAGGAGCCCGACCACGACCGCGCCCGCCCACAGCTTCCAGTTCAGGAGCGTGCGCGGCTCGACCAGCAGGATGAAGACGACGAGCGCCGGCGCCGCGAGGAAGGACATCAGGTGGTTGCCCACCGAGAGCGCCAGGATGAAGACCATCAGCAGGATCAGGTTGTCGTCCTTCCCCTGCCCGAGGTTGTCCCGCCACCGGAACGCCAGCCACGAGAGCAGCGCGATCGTGAAGAGCGAGACCGTGTAGACCTTCTCGTTGACGTTCGACTGGTTCCAGACCGTGAACGCCGTCGCGCTGATGAGCACGGCGATCGCCGCGCCGGTGATGCGGACCCAGCCGCGCGACGTGAACGTCGCCAGGACCCGGTGCACGATGAGGAACCAGAACCCGTGGGCCAGCGCGCCCATCATCGCGCTGAACAGGTTGATCCGCGCCGCGACCGGCAGCCCCGTCCAGGACAGCAGCACATCCCACGCGCGGGCGAGGACCACGAACGTCGGGTTCCCCGGTGGATGCGGGATGCCGAGGATGTGGGCGGTGGCGATGTACTCGCTCGTGTCCCAGAACTGCGTGGTCGGCGCCAGCGTGATGGCGTAAAGCGCGAATACCGCCAGCGCGGCCAGCGCCGCCGCCAGGTACGGCGCCCGGTACGGCTCCGCTTCCACGCGGTAACGCCCCGATCGGAAGCTGGTGGGCGCGGGTTCGACGATCTGCTTCATTGGTTCACTGTCCGTAGGCGATGACGTCCCGAAGCCCGGGAGTACCCGTCCGGCGCGGGCGCGTTCCGGCGCGGAAGCCCCCAAGTCTAGGCGCCCCGCGCCCCGCGCTCAAGGCCGCGCACCGCCGGCGGGTGCGGATCTTGCCCCCAGCCGATCCGTTGGATCGCACTCAGGAGGAGGCATGCCCGGCACCGACAAGCGAGAAGCGGCGTACGTCCAGGCGCACACCGAGCTCATGAGCGAGATGCTGCGCGCCGGCGTCTTCGACATGGACGAGCATCTGCGGGGCGAGAACGTCGCGCGCATCGTCCGGGGTCTGAGCAAGAAGTACCCCGACCTGGACGACCAGATGGTCCGCCACCTCGTCGGCGAGGGGATGCAGCGAACGTACGGCGACGCGGCGACGAGCGAGTCGGCGAGGAAGGGCCGCGAGGGCCCGTAGCCGGCGCGGAGCGCCGGCTACGGGCCCTCGCGGCGCGCAGCGCCGCGCACGCCCGCGTCGCGGGCTATCGCTCGCCTGCGGCTCGCGCACGTTTCACTGTCGTGGCGCTGCGCGCCACGCACGCTGGCGCTGTCGCTCGCCTGCGGCGAGCGCACGCCCGCTGCGCGGGCTGTAGCAGCGCTGCGCGCCGCGAGGTGCGGGGTGGGCGGGACCGCGCCCTCACGCGCTCCTGCGGGGCGGCCCGCCCGGCGCCTTCCCCCGGTCGCGCGGTGCCGTGGCTCCCCGTGCGCCGACCTCCATCCCCGTACCCGATCCGTTCACCCGCCGTCCGCCTCGGCCGCCGCGCTCCGACCCGAAAAACCCGTTCGCCGGCACAACCGGCGGTGTGGCCGTTCTCGCGGCCGAAGGCCGCTACAGCGAGCGGAGCGAGCGTGCGCGAGCCGCCAGGCGAAGCGACAGTGAAACGTGCGCCGCCGAAGGCGGCGACAGCGCAGCGTGCGGCGCGCCGCAGGCGCGACGACAGCCCGCGCAGCGGGCGTGCGCGGCCGAAGGCCGCGACAGGGCCACCGTGCGCGAGCCGTCAGACGAGCGACAGCCCGCAACGCGGGCGTGCGCCGCGCCTCCGGCGCGGCGTCAGAACAGCTGCAGCCGAAGCCCGACCGTGAGGAAGATGTCGTTCTGGAGCCGCCGGTGGCCGGTCGAGGGCGCGGTGAAGCGGCTGACGTAGTCGCTGGCCTCGGCGGCGAGGCCGAGGGGGCCCCAGCGCGCCTCGGCGCCGGCGGCGGCGTGCAGCGCGGGGTCCGTGCGGTCGCCGGGGAGCACGCCGGCGAGCGCGCGGGTGAGGTCGGTCTCCGAGACGATGTAGCGCTTGAGGCCGGCGCCGGCCGCGACGTAGGGTCGCACCGGGGCGCGCCGGTCGAAGGGACGCAGCACCACGTCGGCGGCCGCGGCCACGAGACCCACCCCGACCGAGTCGAGCGTGAAGCCGTGGGCGACCAGCGTGGAGGCGGTCGCGTAGTCCACGCCCGCCCGGACGCCGAGGCGCAGGCGCGGCGCGTCCAGCTCGAGGCCGAGGCCGACGGCCAGGCTGGGGGCGAGCTCGGCGCGGAAGCGGATGAGGCCGTCGTGCTCGCGCACGAGCCGGCCGGCCGGGACGAACGCGCCGAGCCGCGGCTCCACGTGCAGCTCGAGCCGCTGCGCGGCGGTGGGCGCGGCCCGGCCCAGGAGCGCAAGCCCCAGAAGGGCCGCCCCCGCGCGACCCGCCATTGACAGCCCCGCGCGCTCCGTCGACATTCCCGGCCTTATGCTGAAGCCCACGCGGGACGAGTTCGTCCACTTCGCACGGGACGCCACGCTCGTCCCGGTCTGGCGCGAGTTCCTCTTCGACGTCGACACCGCCGTCACCGCCTACGCCAAGCTCCGGCAGGCGCCCTTCGGGTTCCTGCTCGAGTCCGTCGTGGGCGGCGAGAAGTGGGCCCGCCACACGTTCCTCGGCACCGCGCCGCGCGAGGCGTGGCGGATCGAGCCGGGCGGCGCGGCCACCAGCCGCTGGACTCCCGCCGGCGGCTGGGAGCCGCCCGTGCCCAGCGCCGATCCGCTCGGCGAGCTCGACGCCATCCTGCGCGCCCGCCGCCTGGCTCAGGTACCCGGGCTCCCCCGCTTCGTCGGCGGCGCCGTCGGCTACCTCGGCTACGACGTGATCCGCCTCGTCGAGCGGCTCCCCGAGCCGAAGCCCGACCCGCTCGGCGCGCCGTGGGCGCTCCTCCTCTTCACGGACACGCTCCTCGTCATCGACAACCTGTTCGGCCGTGCCCTCGCCGTGGCCACCGTCGACGTGACGGACGCCGACGAGCCCGAGTTGCGCCGGCGATACGATGAGGCCGCCGAG
The DNA here is from genome assembly GCA_035715725.1 of Longimicrobiales bacterium. Taxonomy (GTDB): domain Bacteria; phylum Gemmatimonadota; class Gemmatimonadetes; order Longimicrobiales; family RSA9; genus JADGGV01. Next base: position 12,213 of record DASTKT010000192.1, read on the forward strand.
GCCGTCGACGCCATGGTGCGCCGGCTCGCCGAGGGGCGCGCCCCCGCGCCGCTCGACCTGAGCGAGCCGGCCGCGCCGTCGCCCATTAATAGCAGTTACACGCGCGAGAGGTTCGAGGCGCACGTCCAGCGCATCCGCGAGTACATCGCCGCCGGCGACGCCTTCCAGGTCGTCCTCAGCCAGCGGCTCGGCGTCCCGCTCGAGGCCGAGCCCTTCGACCTGTACCGCGCGCTGCGCTCGCTGAACCCGTCGCCCTACCTCTTCTTCCTCGAGCTGGACGACCTCACGCTCGTCGGCTCCTCGCCCGAGGTGCTGGTGCGCGCCGAGGAGGGGCGGGTCGTCGTCCGGCCGATCGCCGGCACGCGCCGGCGCGGCAAGGACGACGACGAGGACGCCGCCCTCGTCGCCGACCTCCTGGCCGACGAGAAGGAGCGGGCCGAGCACCTCATGCTCGTCGACCTCGGCCGCAACGACGTCGGCCGCGTCGCCCGCTTCGGCACGGTCAAGGTCCCCGAGTTCATGGGGATCGAGAAGTACAGCCACGTCCTCCACCTGGTCAGCCAGGTCGAGGGCGAGCTGAGGCCCGGCCTCTCCGCCGTCGACGTCTTCCGCGCCTGCTTCCCGGCCGGCACCGTGAGCGGCGCGCCGAAGATCCGCGCCATGGAGATCATCGACGAGCTCGAGCCGATTGCGCGCGGCCCCTACGCGGGGGCGGTCGGCTACTTCGCATACGGCGGCCAGGCCATGGACACGGCCATCGCCATCCGCACGCTCGTGGCCCGGGATGGGGAGGCGTTCGTGCAGGCCGGCGCCGGCATCGTCGCCGACTCGAACCCGGCCGCCGAGTTCGAGGAGACGCTCGCCAAGGCCCGCGCGCTCCTGCGCGTCGTCGACTCCGCGCCCCGCCCGACGCCGGGGGCCGATCGGTAACCCGCCGGCGGCGCGTCCGCCCCGAACTCACGGGAAACTTCCCCGTCAAACGCGAATCGAAAACAATTCCGGGACGGATGCGCCGGCAAATAGCGGTGTGCATCCGTCCCGAATTCGTGTGTGGCGACACCCCCCGCAGACCGACAAAACCCCGGAGCGTGTGCATCGGGCCCGCGTTCGTGTGGATCGGCCCCAGGGACGAACGGATGCGGCCCCGTGTCACATTTGGGCTTCGTGGCACGTTGTATCGCGCGAGGCGGATACTCCCAGATCGCTCTTGACGTCGCGATGCAGCGGCTACTATTCTGCCGCGCGACTGCGCCAGAATCATTAACGCGATCTAGGTAATCCCCCGACTGCAGCGGGTCGGCGACAGCGTGGCAATGGGCACCGCACCGTCCATTGTCGCCGCTGACCCCGTCTGTGTGTCACCCATCCCCTCTGGACGGAGGACTGCATGCACGTAACGACACGCCGTGGTGGCGCGTGCGCATTCCTCGTCGCTCTGCTGGTGGCCCTCATGGTCGGGCCAGCCTCGGCGCAGCAGACGACGGGGAAGGTGGACGGTCGCGTCCTGGACGCCGCGACGGGGCAACCCCTCGTCGGCGCCCAGGTGACGATCGTCGGCACCACGCTCGGCAACATCACGGATCGGACGGGCTACTTCTTCATCAACAACGTCCCGGCCGGTCTGCACAACGTCCAGGCCCAGTACATCGGGTACCGGAACGTCACGATCACCGACCAGCGCGTCCTCGCCGGTCAGACCATGACGCTGAACTTCCAACTGCCGCAGGAGGCGGTGGCGCTGGAGGCGATCACGGTCCGCGGCGAGGCGAACCCGCTGGTGCCGCGGGATCAGACCTCGTCCAAGGCGGCGACCACGGGCGACGTGGTGGACGCGCTCCCCGTGCCGGACGTGCGCGCGGTCGTCGCGCTGCAGCCGGGCGTGGTCGAGACGAACGACTTCCGCGGCCAGGTGATCCGCGGCGGCCGGCCGGGTGAGGCCGCCGTCTACCTCGACGGCGTGCTCGTGCGCGACTTCAACATCGGCTCGCAGTCGCAGGTGACGCTCCAGACGAACGCGGTCGAAGAGGTCGACGTCCTGCTGGGTGGCTTCGGTGCGGAGTACGGGCAGGCCTCCTCGGGCGTGATCAACCTGGTCTCGAAGGGCGGCTCCACGAAGTGGACGGGCGCGCTCGCGTTCGAGACGGACCAGGTGACGATCGGCAAGAGCTACGGCTACAGCCGGGCGGAGGCGAGCATCTCGGGCCCGCTCCTCGGCGAGAAGCTCGGCTTCACGCTGGCGGGCACGGCGATCGGGCAGGAGGACGTCCGCCCGACGTTCCTGGGCGCGGATGCGGGCCTGATGCCGTACCAGGACATCGTCACCGGCGAGACGAAGACGATCGCGATCACGCCGGCGAAGTACTTCACCGAGACGCCGGACTTCGACACGTTCGTGAACGGCTCGGACACGGTCAAGCTGCGCCACTACGAGCAGATCACCGGTCTCGGCGACAAGCGGCCGTACAACAACGGCGACGAGTACAACCTGAACCTGACGTTCCGCGGCTCGCCGACGAAGACGACGCGCTTCAACCTGGGCGGCACGATCGCCCGCGACCAGCGCCGGATCTTCAGCACGGCGTTCATCGCGCGGCCCGAGGGGATGGCCGGGCGGCGCAACAAGAACTACCTGCTGCGCGCGGGCCTGGAGCAGATCCTGTTCCAGGGCGCCGACCGGGGCGCCACGCTGCGCCTGAACGTCGCGTACGGGCAGGACCAGGCGTACCAGGGCAACATGGGGGAGACGCTGGCGGACACGCTCGCGATCCTCAAGGGCGACAAGTACCCGCTGAAGGGCGACCTGCTCGGCTTCACGTTCGCCGACTTCAAGTTCCCGTTCGAGGGAAAGTACACGCTCGCGAAGTTCCTGGACCGCTACAAGGCGATGCAGGAGGATCCGTCGCTCAGCTACCTGGTGCCGTTCGAGGCCCTGATCAACCCGGCCACGGGCGAGCCGTACACGGTGCAGGAGGCGGCGAACCTGTACCAGACGCGGAGCACGAACGACAACCCGTACGGGATCAACGAGTTCACGACGGCCGGCTTCGCCGGCTTCGCGTACCGCCAGGAGAAGACGGCGTCGGCGCGCGCGGACCTCGACTGGCAGGCCAACCGCTACAACCGGATCGGCATCGGCGCCGAGGTCTACAAAAAGGACCTCGATTACGTCGGCGGCTCGAGCTTCCGGTCGGACGCGCTGGGGACGATCAGCCCCACGTCGCCCGCGTTCCAGAACGTCTACACGGCCAAGCCGACGATCGGCGGCTTCTACGCGAAGGACAAGCTGGACCTGGGCGAGATCGTGGTCGAGCTGGGCGCGCGCCTCGACATGTTCTCGAGCGATGTGAGCTACCCCAAGCTCCCGGGCTTCGTGCTCCCGACGCGGAACGCCGCGACGGGTGAGCTGATCACGCCGGAGTTCGAGAAGCAGAAGACGCAGTGGCTGCTGAGCCCGCGCCTGGGCGTGGCGTTCCCGGTCACGGACAACACGCAGTTCCGGTTGTCATACGGGCACTTCACGCAGGTGCCGGCGCTGAACTTCCTGTTCGGCGGCACGCTGCTGGACCTGAACAAGACGAACGCGAACTCGGTGTTCGGCCGACCGATCAAGTTCGGCCGCACGATCGGCTACGAGTTCGGGATCACGCACTCGTTCGACCCGATGACGGTGCTCGACGTCTCCGGGTACGCGCGTGAGAAGCAGGGCGACGTCGCGTTCCGGGTGCAGAACTTCGACATCCCGAGCCTGGGCACGAAGCCGGTCAAGGTGCTGACGAACGCGGACTTCGGCTACACGCGCGGGCTGGACCTGCGGCTGAGCCGCCGCATCTCGAACTCGGTCGGGATCCAGCTCAACTACAGCTTCCTGACCTCGCAGGGCACCGGGTCGGATCCGACGGCGTACGTGGGCTCGATCGGCCGCCTGGTGGACCCGATCAACGGCTCGGAGGTCCCGCCGCCGGAGTCGACGATCCCGACGGACTTCGACCAGCGGCACAAGATCTCGGCCTCCGGCGCGGTCACCACGCCGAAGAACATCGCCGAGAACAGCCCGGTGGCGAACGCGCTGCTGAAGGACCTGAACGTGACGCTGGCGTTCCGGGCGAACAGCGGGCTGCCGTACACGCGGTCGAGCACGCCGGGCGCGACAATCGGCGGCGGGGAGACGTTCGAGGAGCCGCTGAACGCGTCGCGGCTGCCCTGGACGTACGACCTGAGCGGGCGGCTGGGCCGGCAGTTCACGGTCGGGCGCAACAACTTCCTGGCCTACATCGACGGTCGCAACATCCTGAACCGGAAGAACATCCTCGACCTGTTCACGGGCACGGGCTCGCCGACGAACCCGGGGATCAATTTCGTCAATCAGAACACGAACGAGGCCTCGCGGATCCCGGGGACCGACATCGACCTGGCGAAGATGCCGGTGAACAACGCCTCGGACCTGACGAGGAAGGCGCTCTTCTCGCGGCGCGAGCAGTTCTTCGGCAACGGCGACGGCGTCTTCACCGTCCAGGAGCAGCAGTACAGCTCGCTGCAGTCGTTCATCGCCACCGGCACCGTCAGCGGCACGTTCTTCGACGAGCCGCGGCAGGTCCGCCTTGGCATCGAGTGGCGCTTCTAATCGAACCCGGGGTGCAGGCGCGCGGCGGGAGCGCGCCTGCACGTCCTTCCTGACGGAGGAACGCGGTCCATGGTACGTAACCGACTGATGCGCTGGGTCTTGCCACTTCTGGCGCTGGTGCTCTGCGCGGGGGGTCTCGCCGCGCAGAACACGCGCGAGAAGTGGGAGGCCAAGCAGCGAAAGCAAAGCGCCTTCAACCTGGGCGCCGAAGACAACTTCACGTACAACGTCAACAACTGGCTCTGCGGCGACAACAATCGCGGCGAGATCTGCACGAACACGTTCGGCAGCACGACGGGCGGCGGCGGCTACTGGCCGGCCGGTACGGGGAACCAGTACGTGTTCTCCGCCGGGCTGCAGTGGGCCGCGCGCGACCCGCTCGACCCGACGAAGTTCGCGGCGGCGTTCTGCTTCAACGTCGGCGCGGGGAACGAGGCGTGCCGCGGGCTGAGCCCGGTGTACCACTCGGACAGCCCGGACGACTTGGCCAATTGGCCGGACGCCTGCTACCTGTACAACCCGCAGACGGGTGAGCGGGTGCAGGCGCTGTCGCAGCTCGACACCTGCACGCGCTACTGGGATGGCGACCCGTCGTCCACGGTCCCCGGCGGCCACCCGCTCGGGATCGAGGTGACGCAGCACTCGCTCGCGTTCACGCTGACGGGCTTCCGCGACATGCTCTTCTTCATCTTCAAGCTGAAGAACGTGTCGAACACGGCGGCGTTCAAGACGGCGAACCCGAGCGCGCCGGCCGCCGGCTGGACGATCAAGGACCTGTACGTGGCGTTCGGCTCGGACCACGACGTGTCCTTCACGCAGTCGGGCGAGAACTTCGGGACGTTCGTGCCGTTCCTGCGCGCGGGCGTTCCGCTCTTCCTCGGCACGATCTGGCAGTCCGACTTCGTGACGACGGACTTCACGCCATACGCGCAGTGCGGCTTCTGCTCGAACCCGGGCTTCGTCGGCTCGACGTTCCTGCGCTCGCCGTACAATACGACGGGCGACACGATCCGCACGAACACGGCGGGGATCACCCGCGTGATCCCGCCGATCGCGCCGAAGGACCTCGAGCCGCTGCGGCTCGCGGCCGCGAAGGGTGACACGGTCGCGGCGAACAAGCTGACGCAGTACGAGATCGGGCAGAGCTTCGCCTCGCTCACCACGAACGGCGCGCCGTTCCCCGACCCGAGCAACGCCGGCCAGGCGTGGCGCTACTACTCGGGCAAGCTGAACGCGCAGGAGGCGTCGCAGGTCGCGGGCTCGCCGGCCGGCTTCGGCTACGTGAACCAGCCGACGCCGAACGACACGCGCCTCTTCCACGCCACGGGCCCGATCACGCTGGCGCCGGGGGATTCAGCGGACATCATCGTCGGCCTGGTGGCCGGGGCGCCGGTGGTGAACGTGCAGGGCATCAACTTCGCGCAGGGGAACGACATCCCGCACGGGCTGCCGGGCGACACGGCGCGCCCGATCGAGAAGCTCATGGGGCGCGGCATCGAGACGACGAACTACCCGTCGCTCTTCAAGGCCGTGCTGGATGCGCGTCAGCTCTTCGCGACGAACTTCCTGCTGCCGAGCCCGCCGCCCGCTCCGACGGTGACGGTGCTCCCCGGCAACCACGAGAACAAGATCGTCTGGAGCGACGAGGCGGTGAACGCCTCGGACCCGTACGCCCCGATCGCCGCCCAGCGCGGCATCCCCGGCTTCCGCTCGAAGGACTTCGAGGGGTACCGTGTGTGGCGGAAGGTGCGCGCGAACGCGGCATGGGAGCTGATCGCGCAGTATGACGCGAAGAACGGGATCGGCCCGGTGGTCACGGCGGTCGACACCGTCGTCAATCAGGAGGGGCAGGTCGTCGTGGTGAAGGCGGACACCGCCGCCTTCTGCGGCACCAAGACGTCGGAGACGACGGAGAAGGCGTCGTGCGCGACGGACACGGGGCTGCGCTTCAGCCTGATCGACCGGGGCGGGACATTCCCGGACCCGTCGAGCGGCCCCGGCCTCATGAACGGCGTCACCTACTTCTACACGGTGACGGCGTTCGACGTGAACACGCCGTTCGCGCCGGGCGGCAGCTCGCTGCAGTCCGGGCAGCGGCTGAGCGGCCTTGCCCAGTCGGTCGGCGGCGCGGCGGGCACGCCCCGCAGCGATGCGCCGAACGTGACGGTGGCCTCGTTCGCGACGACGGTTACCGGCTCGGACAACACCGTGCTGAACACGACCGCGGCCGCTCCGACCATCGACGCGCAGACGGGGAAATTCTCCGGCCCGATGCCGCCGACGAACGGGATCTCGGTGGCGGTCGAGCCGTTCATCCCCGAGATCGTGACCGCCGGCGGGAGCGCCACGATCACGATCGACAGCATTGTGCCCGGCAACCCGGTCGCCGGGCAGAACCCGGTCTACTACCTGACGGCGGCGACGCCGGCGGGCACGCAGAAGAAGTCGGTCGAGGTGCCGGTCGGCTTCACGGACGAGGGGCCGGTCGCGACCTCGCTCGGCTTCGACCTGGTCAAGGCCGATCAGACGTTCGCCAGCCGCTTCGGCGTGAGCGCGGCGCCGGTCAAGCTCGGCGTCGAGGCCGCCCTCAAGGCGACCAGCAACTACTTCCTCTCGGGGATGGGTCGCGGCTGGGTCAACGGCGCCTCGACCGGCGGTGCGGACATGTCGCCGTTCAACGGCGGGCGCTGGTTCGTCTCGGGGCAGAGCGAGCCCGCCGATCCGAATGCCGGCGAGAAGCCGATCGCGTGCCTCTCGTTCGACGAGTGCACCGGTATCCCGGGTGGGCTCTTCGCGGGCGACATTCCCGGCTACCGGATCTTCCCGGTGATGGGCTACCTGACGGTGCCGAGCGGTGCTCGTGACCTCGAGGGTGTCTGGTCGACCGTGACGCGCGCGGCCGACATCGAGGTGACGTGGGGGGCGAACGGCAAGCCGACCAGCGTGATCGACCTCACGCACCACGTGAGCGTCCCCTTCAGCACGGACTTCCGCTCGAGCTGGGGCTTCCTCACGCCCGCGTCGTTCGCGGGCGTGGACGCCGCGAGCACGCCGGACGGCGACAACGCGGTGATCACGGCCAGCGACTGGACGTGCGTGGCACCGCAGAACCAGTTCGCGATCGAGGAGAACGTCGAGTTCGCCGAGTACTGCACGGACCCGGCCGGGGCCAGGCTGCAGGATGCGGCGGTGATCGCGCCGATCGACTCGACGTGGGCCGGCGGCGGCACGAACAGCCGCGCCCGCGGCGCGGCGGCGGGGCGCAAGCCGGGCTTCGCGATGTTCATCAACGGCCGCGGCTACTTCTTCTTCGGCGACCAGCTCCCGGCGGCGGGCGCGAAGTGGACGCTGCGCACGTACTCGGGCGCGATCGACGCGGCCGCCAATGATGCCAGCACGGACGTGGCCGGCTACGCCTTCGGCGCGGATGTGCGGCCACCGGCGGTGCCGGGGCTGAAGGCCACCGTGGCGCTGACCGCGACGTCGGTCGACGAGACGAAGCGGACGGTGGCGGACGTGCACACGGTGCCGGACCCGTTCATCGCCACGAGCGGGCTGCAGACCACGGGGGCGAGCCGGCACATCCAGTTCGTGAACCTGCCGGACAAGGCGACGATCCGGATCTACAGCCTCTCGGGCGTCCTCGTCGCCGCGCTGCAGCACGACGATCCGGCGGGCGGGGGGAGCCGCGACTGGGACCTGCGGAACCGCAACAACCAGTTCGTCGCCAGCGGCGTGTACTTCTTCTACGTGAACACGCCGGACGGGAAGAGCAAGGTCGGGAAGTTCACCATCATCCAGGCTCCGTGAGCCATCGGACATCAACCGGCGGCCGCTTCCGGGCGGCCCCGGCCCCGGTGCGCGAGCGGAGGCCGTCCCGTCGGGGATGGCGCACCGTCGGCGCACGCCGGGACCGGGAGCGGTCCGGAGGCGGCGGGCCAGAGGCGGGAGACCCGAGATGAGACATCGCACCGTCTTGAGCGCCGCGCTCGGCGCGGCCTCGCTCTGCACGCTCCTCGGGAGCCGGGAGGCCCGGGCGCAGGCGGGGAGCACGCAGGAGAACGTCGACAACATCGGCTACGGCACGCGCGCCGCGGAGTTCCTGCTCCTCCCGGTCGGCGCCCGGGCGACGGCGCTCGGCAGCGCGTACTCCGCGCTCGCCGACGACCCGAGCGCGCTGTACTGGAACCCCGCCGGCGTCGCCCTGGCGAAGCAGCGGGGCGCGTCCGTGAGCCGCCTCGAGTACCTGGCGAAGACGAGCTACACGTGGGGCGGGCTCATCGTCCCGCTCGGGCTCGGCACCTGGGTCGTGGGCGCGCAGTTCGGCGGCTTCTCCTTCGGCGAGCAGCAGATCTACACCGTGGACCAGCCGGAGGGGACGGGCTCCTTCTACAGCAACAGCATGTTCATGGGCGGAGCGACGCTGGCCATGAACGTCACCGACCGCTTCAGCTTCGGCGGCACGGCGAAGTACGTGCAGGAGACGTTCTTCAACACGAGCGGCGGCACGGTCGCCTTCGACATCGGCAGCAACTACCACACGACGGTGGCCGGCCGGCCGTTCCGGGCGGCGTTCAGCCTGCTGAACCTGGGCGGCAACATCCGGCTCTCCGGCTCCGCGCTCGGGCTGCGGGTCGACAACAACGACCCGAGCTTCCCGGACCGCGAGGACCCGGCGGAGCTGAAGACGCAGAGCTTCGCGCTCCCCGTGGAGTTCAAGGTCGGCGTCGGCTGGCAGGCGCTGGCCTCGCCCACGAACTCGCTCTGGCTGAACGGCGAGTTCTGGCAGCCGCAGCAGAACAGCACGTCGACGGCGGTGGGCGCCGAGTACAGCCTGCACCCGTCCGGGGCGAGCGGGCTCAGCCTGGCGCTGCGGGGCGGCTACGCCTACGAGCCGGACCGCGCCTACACCGCGCCCGGCGGCGCCGACCTCGGCGACAAGTCGAGCGACGGCCTCAGCTTCGGCGGCGGCCTCGGGTTCCGGCCTCGCGAGAAGGGGCTCGGCCTGAACATCGACTACGCGTACCGGAGCATGGGGCTGCTCGGCGGGACGAACCTGTTCAGCGTGAACGTGAGCTGGTAGGGGAGGCGAGAGCGCCCCGGGACGGTGGAGGGGTCGGCCGGGGCGCATCGGCATCGGCCTGCGAACGAATTTTTTTCACAGGGAGCTTGGGAGCTGGGGAGAACGGCCTGCGCCGGCGCGAAGCAGCGTTCGCGGCGAGCGCATCCATTTTTTCGAAGGTGGATCCGGGGTACGCCGCCTCCGACGCCGACGCCCGAAAACGATGTCGGGGGTGCACCGGTGACCCGCGTTCCACCGGTCCAACCCCCCAAAGGATGATTCAGCTACGACGAACCCCGCGCCCCGCCGGCTCAGGCCGTTCTCCCCAGCTCCCAAGCTCCCTGTGAAATTAGTTCGTTCTCACGCCGACGCCGATGAGCCGGCCTACGCCGCCCCCGAGATGAGTTGCCGGATGCGGCCGCGGTACGCCCGGCTCGACTGGAGGCGCGTGCCGTTCTCCAGCACCACGATGTACTCGCCCTGGTAGATCGGCGCGATCTCCTTGATCAGGTCGCGCCGGACGAGGAGCGAGCGGTGGATCCGGCAGAAGAGGCGCGGGCTCAGGCGCCCCTCCAGCTCGTTGATGCCGCTGCGGATCATGTACGTGCGCTCGCCGCAGTGCAGGCGGACGTAGTTGCCCTCCGCCTCCACCCACTCCACCTCCTCGACGCGCACGAAGATGAAGCGGCCGCCCGAGCGCACCGCGATCCGGTCGAGGTAGGCGGACTCGGCCTCGAGCTGGTCGAGCCGCTGCGCGAAGCGCGCGGCCAGCGCCCACGTGCGGTGCTCGAGCAGCCACGCCCGCGCGCGGTCGAGCGCCGCGCGCAGCCGCTCCGGCGCCACGGGGCGCGGAAGGCAGTCCACCGCGCCGAGCTCGAACGCGTGCGTCGGCAGCCGCTCGGCCGGCGTGACCAGGAGGATCGCCGGACGCGCCGGGGACGGCAGCGCCGAGAGCTGGCGCACCACCTCCGAGCCGTCCGCGCCGATCTCCAGGAAGAGCAGGTCCGGCGCGACCTCCTCGATCACCGCGACGGCGTCCGCCGGCGTCGACACGCCCGCCACCACGTCGATGTCCGGCTCGAGCTCGAGCTGGAGCCTCAGCTCCTCGTTCGCCGCGGCATCCTCCGCCACGATCAGCGCGCGGAGCCGCCGCGCCGTTGCGCTCGACCCGCCGTCGCCGGGCACGCCCCGCAGGCGGGGCCCGCCCGCCGTCCGGCTCGAGGAAACCGCGTCACTGCTCGTCATCGTCACCGGTCCCGTTCACTGCCCATCCCGGCACGGAGCGGCGCGGCCCGGTCCCGGCCGGCCCGGCGGCGGCCGGGCGGCGGCACGGCCGGCCTCGCGGCGGCCCGGCGGCGGCACGTCCGGACCGGCCCGGCCGCCTCTGCTCCCCCGGCGCCGGGCTTGCCGCCGGTGCCTCGCTCACGCCCCGCGCCGCGCCCGCCCCCGGCGTCGCCCCCTCCGCCTCGGCGGGCCGCGCCTGCACCCCAGGCTAACGCCCCCGCACCCGACCCACCGAGCGAGGTGGGACAATCCGCGGACCGTCCGGGATCAGGCGCGGAAAGCGGAGTGGGAACGGATGGCGCAGGGGACGACCCGCCGTGCCCACGCGTCGAGCCGCCGCGGCCGAGGGGCGAGCCGCCGGCATGGCGCCGGCGAGCACCGAGGACGGGGCATGCCGCCCTCCGCCCGCTCCTCCGCCGGCACGCCCGCCTTGCGCGCCTCGCGGCCGATGCGATAGGATCGTGCGATCCGCCAGACCCGAACACGTTACGTCATCGTCGCTGATTCGCTTCATCCCGAGGCAGGGAGCCGGCTCGTGACGCATTCGCACGCCCCGAGAAACCGGAACCGGCGAGAGGATCGCACCTCCCACGCCTATCAGCGGCTGCGCGAGCTCATCGTGCACGGTCGCCTGGCGCCCGGGACGTGGATCATCGAGTCCGACGTCGCCGGCCGCCTCGGCGTCAGCCGCACCCCGGTGCGCGCGGCGCTCCAGCGGCTCGAGCAGGAGGGCTACATCGTCGGAACCTGCCGCGGCCAGCAGGTCCGCTCCGCCGTCGCGCCGCTCACGCGCGAGGACGCGCACGAGCTGTTCGTCATCGTCGGGCAGCTCGAGGGCCTCGCCGCCGCCGACGCCGCTCGCCTCCCCGCGCCCGTCCGCGATGCGCTGATCGTCGACCTGCACCGCCTCAACGACGGCTTCCTCGCCGCCGCGTCCGAGCACATCTACGACCCGAGCCGCCTCTTCGAGCTGGACACCGCGTTCCACCGCCGCTTCGTCGACGCCGCCGCGGGACCTCGCGTCCACGCGCTCCACGAGGCCATCAAGCCCCAGGCGGAACGCTACATCCGGCTCTACTACACGGCGCTCATCGACGAAGTCGTGACCTCCGCCCGCGAGCACGGCCACATCGTCGATGCCATCGGCGGCGGCGATCCCGCCGCCGCCAAGGAGGCCGTGGAGGTGAACTGGGGCAACGCGGCCGAACGCCTGAACCGCGTGATCGACAAGATGGGCGAGCGCGGGAGCTGGTAGCCGTCGCAACCGCGCCCGCTCGGACGTTCTGTAGTGCATCGGGCTCTCGAAACTGCCGGACACCCCCACAGCAACCAGTTCGCCCTGTGCCGCATTGGCCGGGCTGAGGGGCGCCGGGGCTTTGTATACAAAGCGTTGTGCAAAGTCGGTGTGCGCTGCGGTCGCCAGGACGAGATGTCCGCGACCGTGGTCAGGCGTGCGTACCGGATCGGCCCGCGAACCGAGTCGCGGCGGTCCACTCACACAGGAGGAGCGCCATGCAGCGGCATCCAGAGTCCCCGAGGGGGCGGCGAGGCGGCGGGGAGCGCCGCCGTCTCGTCGGGTCCACGTTGACCTTCGTGCTCGCCTTGAGCCTGGGATGGGCGGGGGGCGCGCCGCTTCTCGCGCAGGGGGCGGGAGTGGCGGGGACGGTGATCGAGGCGCGGACGAACCGGCCTCTGGTGGGGGCGCAGGTAGCGGTGACGGGGACGCAGCGGGGGACGCTGACGGATGCGAACGGTCGCTTCGTGATCCCGGAGCTGGGGAGCGCGGAGGCGACGCTGCACGTGGTGATGCTGGGGTACCGGCCGGCGGACGTGCCGGTACGGGCGGGGCAGAACAACGTGCGCGTGGCGCTGGAAGAGACGGCGGTGGCGCTGGACCAGCTGGTGGTGACGGGGCAGGTGGGGGGGACGCAGCGGCGGGCGGTGGGGAACTCGATCGCGCAGATCAAGGCCGCGGACGTGGCGGCGACGCAGCCCGTGCACAGCGTGCAGGAGCTGATCAACGGGCGGGCGCCGGGCGTGGTGGTGACGCCAGGGACGGGGATGGTGGGCTCGGGCTCGCGGATCCGGATCCGGGGCTACAGCACGTTCTCGCTGACGCCGGACCCGCTGATCTACGTGGACGGGATCCGGGTGAACAACGATGCGCAGAGCGGGTTCGCGATGCAGGCGTTCGGCTCGGCGGTGGTGTCGCGGCTGAACGACTTCGATCCGGACCAGATCGAGAGCATCGAGATCCTGAAGGGCCCGGCGGCGGCGACGCTGTACGGCACGGAGGCGGCGCGCGGGGTGATCAACATCATCACGAAGAAGGGTGCGCCGGGCGGGACGCGCTACTCGTTCACGATGAAGCAGGGCGCGAACTGGTTCGACAACCCGCAGGGGCGGCTGCCGGTGAACTACTGGCGGAACCCGGCGACGGGGAACGTGGAGTCGCTGAACATCTACGCGCGTGACAAGGCGCAGGGGTACGAGGCGTTCCGCACCGGCGGGATGCAGACGTACGACTTCAGCGTGAGCGGCGGCGCGGAGAAGATCCGCTACTTCATCGCCACGGACATCGACCACAACCAGGGCGCCGAGCCGGACAACTTCAAGAACTCGACGAGCGGCCGGGTGAACGTCGAGATCCAGCCGAGCGAGAAGCTGAACATCACGGCGAGCAGCGGCTACGTGGCCAGCCGGATGGGTCAGTCGTGCGAGTCGGGGTGTGGCGGCGCGATGTGGGAGATCACGTTCTCGAACCCGGCGAACCTGCCGGAGTTCGCGTGCGCGGGCTCGGACGACCCGTCGTGCGGCTACGCGCTGGGCTACCAGTCGAACTCGCCGCGGGTGGACCGGCAGATGAGGGACTGGCAGAAGGTGGGTCGCTACACGGGGAGCGTCACGGCGAACTGGCGGCCGTTCAAGTTCATGACGCACCGGCTGACGATCGGCACGGACGTGACGCAGGAGGAGAACACGGAGTTCATGCCGTACCTGACGGACGACACGGCGCGCTACCTGTGGTCGCCGGACATTCGGAACGGCTACAAGTACGAGAACCGGCGGCAGGTGAACTACAACACGTTCGACTACGCCGGGACGGCGAACTTCGACGTGCGCCAGGGGCTGAACGCGGCGACGTCGGTCGGGATCCAGTACTACCAGCGGCACAACCAGTTCGTGACCGCGCAGGGGAACGGCTACGCGGGTCCGGGGCTGGAGACGATCGCGGCGGCGGCGACGAAGCCGTTCGCGACCGAGGACTTCGACGACAACAACACGCTGGGCTTCTACGGGCAGGAGCAGCTCGGCTGGCGGGACCGCCTGTTCGTGACGGGCGCGCTGCGCGTCGACAACAACAGCGCGTTCGGCAACGACATCCAGTGGGTGACGTACCCGAAGGCGTCGGTCTCCTGGGTGCTGAACGAGGAGCCGAGCGTGCGGGCGAAGATGCCGCAGTTCATCAACACGTTCAAGCTGCGCGCGGCGTATGGCGAGTCGGGGCAGCAGCCGCCGTCGTTCGTGGCGCTGCGCACGTTCAGCCCGGCGACGGGCCCGGGCGACTCGCCGGCGCTGACGCCGAACACGCTGGGCAACCCGGAGCTGAAGCCGGAGCGGGGGAAGGAGCTGGAGGCGGGCTTCGACGCGGGCTTCCTGAACGACCGGCTGGGGCTCGAGCTGACGTACTACCACACGACGACGGTGGACGCGATCCTGCTGCGCGACATCGCGCCGTCCACGGGCTTCGGCGGTGTGAACAAGCAGCAGTACGTGAACGCGGGCTCGATCGTGAACCAGGGGCTCGAGGCGCTGCTGAAGGCGCAGGTCGTGAACGGCCGCAACTTCGCCTGGGACATGAACTTCAACCTGGCGACGAACAGCGGCAAGGTGACGAAGCTGAACGGCAGCGACACGACGTTCGTGAGCGGCGACACGCAGTGGAAGATCGGCTTCGCGCCGCGGGCGTGGTTCCGCGAGAAGATCGTGAGCGCGGACTGGGATCCGACGACGAAGAAGCCGATCAACGTGATGTGCGACAACGGCGCGGGCGGCTCGACGCCGTGCTTCAACGCGGCCGGGCAGGTGATCGCGCCGCGCGTCTACCTGGGCCGCACGGTGCCGGCGGTGGAGGGTTCGATCGGCACGAACTTCCGCTTCTTCGAGCGCTTCGCGGTGAGCGGGCTGCTGGACTTCAAGACCGGGTTCCGGAAGTTCGACAACAACCTGCGGGCGCGCTGCCAGATCTTCCACACGTGCCTGGAGAACATCTACCCGGAGCGGTACGACCCGAAGTTCATCGCCGCGATGAACACGAACAACACGATCAAGGACTGGGTGATCCGGGACGCGAGCTTCGCGAAGCTGCGCGAGATCGCGCTCAGCTACACGGTGCCGGAGAGCTACGTGCGGTCGTTCGGCGCGCGCAGCGCGACGGTGCACGTGGCCGCGCGCAACCTGCACACGTTCACGTCGTGGACCGGGCTGGACCCGGAGGGCTCGATGCTCTCCAACGCGACGCTGGAGCAGGACAACCTGCCGCAGCTCATGTCGTTCGTCACGACGATCAACCTGAACTTCTAGGAGCTCGAGCCATGACTCGCTACACGAAGAACGGCGGGGGGCTCCGCGGCCGCGCGAAGCGTTGGGTCTCGGCCGCCCTCGTCGCGACGCCGCTGCTGACGGCGTGCACCACGGACGAGCTGCTGAAGGTGGACGCGCCGAGCCTGCTCCCGGCGGACCGCTTCCAGGATCCGGGCCAGGCGGCGCTGCTGGTGAACGGCGCGATCGCGGACTTCGAGTGCGCGTACGCGTCCACGATCATGGTGGAGGGGCTGATCGCGGACGAGTTCGCGGATGCGCAGCTCGGCGCCGCGTCGTGGGACTACGACCGCCGCTCGTCGAACCAGGATCCGGGCGGCGACTACGGCACGCAGGGGTGTACGAGCGACCAGCGGGTCGGCCTCTACGCGCCGGTGTCGACGGCGCGCTGGTCCGCGGACAACGTGCTGAAGCTGCTGCAGGCCGCGACGGACCAGCAGGTGGCGAAGCGCGACTCGCTGACCGCCGCGGCCGCGCTCTACGCGGGCTTCAGCTACGCGCTGCTCGGGCAGTCGATGTGCGAGGCGGCGATCGACCTCGGGCCGCGGGTGAACCAGCAGGCGCTGTTCAAGGCGGCCGAGGACAAGTTCACGATCGCGATCGATGCGGCGACGAAGGGGAACGTCGCGTCGCTGAAGAACGCGGCGCTCGTCGGCCGGGCGCGCGTCCGGCTCTACCAGGGGAACAAGACGGGCGCGGACGCGGACGCGAAGCTGGTGCCGGCGGGCTTCGTCTACAACGCGACGTACTCCGAGGCCACGAGCCGCCGGTACAACCGCGTGTACTCCTCGATGCAGCGGACGGGGTTCTACACGATCGAGCCGGCGTCGCGCAACCTGACGACGGAGGGGCGGCCGGACCCGCGCGTGGCGATGTTCAACACGGGCGTCAACGGCGCGGACCGCTCCCAGATCTGGATGACGCGGCGCTACACGTCGAACAGCTCGCCGATCCCGATCGCCACGTGGGAGGAGGCGCAGCTCATCATCGCCGAGGCCGAGGGCGGGCAGGCGGCGATCAGCGCGGTGAACGCGCTGCGCGACAAGGCCGGGCTCCCGCACTACTCCGGTGCGACGGACGCGGCGTCGATCCAGAGCCTGATCGTCGACGAGCGGCGCAAGGCGCTCTTCGCGATGGGCGTGCGCAACTACGACATCCAGCGCTTCAACCTGCCGTTCAACCCGGCGGTGGGCGCGCCGTTCGGCAAGGGTGGGACGTACGGCAACACGACGTGCCTGCCGCTGCCGAACATCGAGAAGTTCAACAACCCGAACGTGTGAGGTAGCGAGGGCGGCGAGGGCGGCGAGGGCGGCGAGGTCTGTTCCCGCTTACGCTTCCGCTCCCGCTCCCGGGAAACCAGAGGCATTTCGGCTACCATCGACCGCGGTCGATGGTAGCCGAAGTGTGATGATGTCCCGGGAGCGGAAGCCGACCTCGCTGACCTCGCCGCCCTCGCTGACCTCGCCGTCTTCGAGCCTCTTTCTTCCGAAGGCACATCCATGCGCAGAATCCGACTCCGCCTCGTCACCCCCGTTTGCATCTCTGTCGCCGTGGGCGTGTTCGCCGGCCGGGCGCCGGCCCAGCAGGCGCCGCGGGAGATCGCCGCGCCGCCGGAGTACGCCGAGGTGGTGCGGGCGCTCGAGCCGTTCGTCGCGCACGAACGGGTGCAGAAGCAGATCCCGGCCATCTCCGTGGCGCTGGTGGACGGGACGCGGATCGTGTGGGCGAAGGGCTTCGGCTGGGCGGACTCGGCGGCGGGCGTGCCGGCGGACGCGCAGACGGTCTACCGCGTCGGCTCCGTGTCGAAGCTGTTCACGGACATCGGCATCATGCAGCAGGTGGAGAAGGGCGCGCTCTCGCTGGATGCGCCCGTGACGCGCTACCTGCCGGAGTTCCGGCCGAAGAACCCGTTCGGCGGCGAGATCACGGCGCGGGAGCTGACGTCGCACCGGGCGGGGCTCACGCGGGAGCCGCCCGTCGGCAACTACTTCGACGACACGAACCCGACGCTGGCGGCGACGGTGGCGAGCCTGAACGGCACGTCGCTGGTCTACAGGCCCGGCACGCACACGAAGTACTCGAACGCCGGGATCGCCGTGCTCGGCTACATCCTGGAGAAGACGCAGAAGGAGTCGTTCTACCCGTACCTGAAGCGGGCCGTGCTGGAGCCGATGGGGCTGGAGAGCAGCGCGTTCCAGCCGCTGCCGGAGCTCGAGAAGCGGCTCGCGAAGGCGACGATGTGGACGGAGGACGGCCGCCGCTTCGACGCGCCGACGTTCCAGCTCGGGATGGGGCCGTGCGGGAGCATGTACACGACCGTCGAGGACCTGGGCCGGTTCCTCGGCGTGCTCTTCGCCCGCGGCACGACGCCGGAGGGCACGCGCGTGCTGCGCGCGGCGGCGCTCGACACGATGTGGACACCGCAGTACGCCTCTCCCGGCCAGAAGACGGGGTACGGCATCGGCTTCGGGATCGGCTCGCTGGACGGCCACCGCTCGATCGGCCACGACGGCGCGATCTACGGCTTCGCGACGACGCTCCTCGGGCTCCCGGACGACTCGCTGGGCGTGGTCGTCGTGGCGACGCTGGACGGCGCGAACACGACGACGGACCGGATCGCGCAGGCGGCGCTGCGGCTGCTGCTCGCGCGCCGGGACGGGCGGATGCTGCCGCGCCCCGACACGACGATGGCGCTGGCGAAGGGGGAGGCGCTCGCGCTCATGGGCCGCTACGTCGGCCGGAACGGCGCGGGCGTCGACCTGCAGGAGTACGAGGGGCGGCTGTACATGACGCCGCTGCGCGGCGGCTCGCGGACGGAGGTGCGGGCGGCTCCCGCCTCGGTCCAGGCCGCGGTAGGATCTCGATCGGTTCCGCTCGGCCACGAAGTGGGCGGCCACGGAGCGGGAGAGGGGGAGAGCGGGCGAGTGGGAGACGGCGCAGTCCTCCACTCGTCCACTCCTCCGCTCCCCCACTCCGCTCCGAGGCTCCTCGTCACCGACGACGTCCTCGGCTACGGCACGCCCGTGCGCCCGCTCGGCGGCGGCCGGATCGTCGTGGGACGGGACACGCTGACGCGCCTCGGGACGCCGGGCTCCGACGTCGTCGCCATGGCGGAGCCGAAGCCGGCGGGGTCCGCGGCGGAATTCGCGCCGCTCGTCGGCGAGTACGGCTGGGACCACGACATCCTCTACATCCGCGAGAAGGACGGGAAGCTGAACGCGCTCATCGAGTGGTTCTTCGAGTATCCGCTCGAGCGCGTGTCGGCGGACGTCTACCGCTTCCCGAGCTGGGGGCTCTACGACGGGCAGGAGATCGTCTTCCGGCGCGGCGCGGATGGCAAGGCGACCGTGGCGGTGGCCGCCACCGTGCCGTTCAAGCGCCGTCCGCTCCCGGGCGACGACGACCGCGTGAACTTCCGCATCACGCCGGTGCGGCCGGTCGCCGAGCTGCGCGCGGAGGCGCTGAAGGCCTCGCCGCCGGCGGAGACGGGGGACTTCCGTGCGCCCGACCTGGTCGAGCTGCGCTCCCTGGACCCCACGATCAAGTACGACATCCGCTACGCGACGTCGAACAACTTCATGGGCACGCCGTTCTACACGTCGGCGCACGCGTTCATGCAGCGGCCGGCGGCGGAGGCGGTGGCGCGCGCGAGCGCGCAGCTGCGGAAGCTCGGCTACGGCCTGCTCATCCACGATTCCTACCGGCCCTGGTACGTGACGAAGATGTTCTGGGACGGCACGCCGGTGGACAAGCACGTCTTCGTGGCGGACCCGTCGCAGGGGTCGCGGCACAACCGCGGCGCGGCCGTCGACCTGACGCTCTACTCGCTGGCCACGGGGCAGCCGATCCGCATGACCGGCGGCTACGACGAGATGTCCGACCGCTCCTACCCGCTCTACCCCGGCGGCAGCGCGCTCCAGCGCTGGCACCGCGACCTGCTGCGGCACGCGATGGAGGCGCAGGGCTTCAACGTGTACGAAGCGGAGTGGTGGCACTTCGACTACGGGGACTGGCGGAAGTATCCGATCGGGACGAAGACGTTCGAGGAGTTGGCGGGGGGGCGCTGACGCGCCGCGAGAGGTCGGCCTGCGGCCTCCCGCAAGAGGTCGGGCTGCGGCCTCCCGCGAGAGGTCGGGCTGCGCCCTCCCGCAAGAGGTCGGCCTGCGGCCTCCCGCGAGAGGACGCGGTGCGCGCGCCCGCGTGGCGGCGCGGTGACGCCGGGGCGAGCAGGACTGCGGGCTCCGGCGGGAGAACGCTGGGGGCGGGGCGAGGGTTGTCGGGCGGGGATGTGTGGAGGCTCGGGCGGTGTCGGCGGGAAGTGTTGGCCGCCGGGGGGCGGCTCGGGTGGGTGGTCGGCGGCTGGGGGCGGCGCTGCCGGGGTGGTTTTCGGTGCCTCGGCGGCATGGGCGGAGGGGTCACCAACAATTCCTGCGGACAGAGCCGCATGGAACCGGGGAGGAACGGATGGGACCTGGCGCATGTCGGCGTGGGTCGGGCGGGGTGTTCGTGGCCGCGCTCCTCTTCGGAACCGCCGGTTGTGGGGCGGCGCAGGCGCCCCCGCCGGCGCTCCAGGACTCCGTGCGCGCGCAGCTCGACGCGCTGCCGGCGAAGAGTTCGATCTACGCGCACAACCTGCCGGGCGGGCAGACGCTGGCGGTGCGGGCGGACGAGCCGATGAACACGCTCAGCGTGATCAAGATCCCGGTGATGGTGCTGGCGTTCCGAGACGCGGAGGCGGGGCGGCTGGAGCTGGACCGGCGCTATACGATCCGGCCGGAGGACCTGCGGCGGGGGAGCGGGCTGCTGCAGACGTTCGCGCCGGGGCTGCAGCCGACGTACCGGGACATCGTCACGCAGATGATCGTGACCAGCGACAACACGGCCACGGACATCATGATCCGGACGGTCGGGCTGGAGCGGGTGAACCGGATGCTGGACAGCCTGGGCTACAAGCAGACGCGGCTGCGCCGGACGACGGGGGACCTGTTCCGCGGCGTCTGGGTGCGCGCCGACCCGCGGAACGCGAGCATGTCCGACCGGGACGTCTTCGAGAAGGGATTCCCGAACGACTCGCTGGCGGAGCGGCGCAGCTTCGCGTTCGAGGGGGACTCGGCGGAGTGGCTGGGCCGCTCGACGGCGCGGGAGACGGTGCGGCTGCTCGAGCAGATCTACCGCGGGGAGCTGGCGTCGAAGGAGCACAGCCAGGAGATGGTGCGCATCCTGGGCGACCAGTTCTACTCCTCGCGGCTGCCGCGGCGGATCGAGTTCCGCGCGGGCGTCGCGCACAAGACCGGGGACTGGCCGCCGTACGCGGGGAACGACGTCGGCCTCCTGTTCTATCGGGGCGGCCCCACCGTGGTCGCGGTGTACACGAACCAGAACCGCGGCAGCTTCTACACGCTGGAAGAGACGATCGGGCGGATCGCGGAGGAGTTGATCGACCGCTGGAAGTGAGGCGGCTGCGCCGCGGGCGGAGCGGCCGGGGCGGACGGCCCGCGCCGGCCCGGCCGCCGCCGCGGCGGCGGCCGCCGGAATGGGCCAAGGTCCACTGCATCGGCGGTGGCGCGGGCCGCTAGCGTGCCACGAGAGGGACGTCGCCGCGGAGGGCAGGCTGGGCGCGGTCCGGGTTCCGGCGCGTGCGCGCCGGGGCGGCGTACGTGAGCATCCACACGGCACGCGGTCCGGCTGACGTGGCACGCAGGGAAGACGGCTCGCGTACGTCCCCTCTCGACGAGAGCGAGCACCGCGGTCCGCCGCCTCCCGGCGTGCCGCGCTTCCGCCCGTGGCTCGTGGCGTTGCTCCTCGGCGCGATCGGCTATGGCCTGAATCTGCTGGCCATACCGGTGATGCCGGGCATCGACCTGCTCCTCGGCTCGATTCCCGGCCTGGTCGCGGCGACGGCCTACGGTCCCGGCCCCGGCGTGCTCGCGCAGGCCGTGGCGGCGTCCCGCACGATCGCCCTCTGGGATCACCCCTGGGCGGTCCTGATGCTCGTGGCGGAGACCGCCACCGTCGGCGCGCTGCGCGATCGGCTCCGCCCCATCTACGCCGTCGGCCTCTACTGGCTCCTCTTCGGCCTCTGGTTCGGTCTCTTCACCTACGCCGGCGTGCTGGGCGTGTCGCTGCCCATGACGCTGCTGACGGTGCTCAAGCAAATGCTGAACGGGCTCGGCAACGCACTGGCGGCAGAGGGGCTGCTGCTCCTGCGGCCGGTGCGGCGGGCGCTGGGCGTGCCGGGGCGTCCGTCCGTTCGGCATTACCTCGGCGTGCTGGCGGCCCTCGCCGGCGGGATCCCGCTCGTGATCCTCTGGCTGCTCACCACGCGCCAGGAGGTGGCAACGGTCCTGGAGGAGGCGCGGGCGAAGGTGCGGTTGTCCACGCTCGCGCTCGGCGAGATGGTGGCCGACGATCCGCGCCCCGCGCTGCCCGGGGTACGGCCGACGAGCATCCTGGCGATGCGGGCGGAAGGCCTGCGGCTCAGGGCCCGCCGCCCGGACGGGGTGGTCCTGCGCGGCACGGAGGAGGGGCGGATGGAGCCGGTGCCGCCGGACTCGGTCCGACCCACCGCGGGGGCGGCCGCCGCCGCGGCGCGCGTGGCCGGCATGGACCTGCCCCGGGTCGACGGCTACGCGAGCGCGCCCCGGGGCATGATCCTGCTGGCCAGGACGCCGCGACAGTCGCTCCTGGCGGCGGAGTGGGTGGGCGGCACGGGCTGGCTCGTCTGGACGGAGCTGCCGTACCACCGGATCCTGCGCGCGCTCGCCGATCGGGTGATCGTGGGCGAGGTGATCATGCTGCTCGCCCTCGCCGGCGCGCTCGCGGCCGCGGCGTGGGTGTCGCGCGCGATCGAGCGGCCGCTGTCCGCGCTGGTGGCCGCGACGCGGCGCGTGGCGGCGCGCGAGCCGACCGTGCGGCTGGAACCCGAGGTGACCGGGAACATGGTGCCGGCGGAGCTGGCGTCGCTCGCCGACCGCTTCGACACGATGGCCGCGCGGCTCGACGACGTGGAGCAGCAGCGGCATCGTCTGCTGGAGAAGGCGGAGCGCCGGCGGGAGGAGGTCGAGCGGCTGATGGAGAGCCGGGCGCGGCTGATCCGCGGCTTCACGCACGACGTCAAGAACCCGCTCGGCGCGGCGGACGGCTACCTGGCGCTGCTCGACCAGAACGTGTACGGCGAGCTGAGCGAGGCGCAGCGCCAGAGCGTCGGGCGGGTGCGCCAATCGATCGGCGCGGCGCTGGCGCTGATCGGGGACCTCGTGGAGCTGGCCCGGGCGGAGGCCGGCCAGCTCCACATCCGGAGGCAGCCGGTGGACGTGGCCGAGGTCGTCGAGACGACGGCGCAGGAGTACCGGGCGCAGGCGGAGTCGTCCGGCCTCGAGCTGGCGGTGGCGGTGCTCCCGGACCTCCCGGTGGTGAGCTCCGACTCGCGGCGGATCCACCAGGTCCTGGGAAACCTGCTGTCGAACGCCGTGAAGTTCACGCCCTCGGGCGGCCGCATCGATGTGCGTGCCGAGGCGCTGGACGGCGTAGGGACGCCCGGGCCCGGGAGGTGGGTCGTCATCTCGGTCTCCGACACGGGACCCGGCATCCCGGCGGACCAGCAGAGCCGGATCTTCCAGGAGTACGTGCGCCTCCAGCCGGGGCGAACGCCCGGAACCGGGCTCGGCCTGGCCATCAGCCGGCGGGTGGCGCAGGCGCTCCACGGCGATCTCACGTTCTCGAGCGTACCAGGGAGCGGGACGACGTTCCGGCTCTGGCTGCCGTGCGACGGAGCCGGTGGATGATTCGGGGCGCCGGGGCCGGGCGGCGGGACGGAGCGCCCGGGCGCCGGGGCCGCCGGACCGATCCCGGCGCGGGCGTCGCCGCGCGGCGGGAGTGGGCCAAGGTCCACTGCATGCGCGCTCGAGGCTGCCGTTAGCGTGGCTCAGGAGGCACGCCGCCGCGGAGGGCAGGCCGCGCGCGCCGCCCGCGCCCCGGCGCGTGCGTGGGCGAGCCGGTGCGGCGTGCGTGGGGCACCCACACGGCACGCGGTCCGGCTGACGTGGCACGTACTGGACACGGCTCGCCGCGCAGACACCGGCTAGAGATCCGCAGGCTCTTTCTCAAGGGCGCCACGACAGCCGGGGCGTCCTCGGCTCGCCCGTGGCTCGCCGCGCTCCTTCTCGGCATCATCGGCTACCTCCTGAACTTGCGGGCGGTGCCGCTGCTGCCGGAGCTGTACCTGCTCCTCGGCTCGGTCCCCGTCCTCGTCGCGGCCAGCGCCTACGGCGCCGGTCCCGGCGGGGTGGCCGCGCTGGTGGCCGGCGCCCGCACGGTCGTCATCTGGGGCCACCCCTACGGCATGCTCCTCCTCGTGGGCGAGGCGGTCTCGGTCGGTGCCCTCCGCGATCGGCTTCGCCCCGTCTATGCCGTCGGACTCTACTGGCTCGTGTTCGGCCTCTGGCTCGGTCTCATCGCGTACGTCGACCTGCTGGGCGCGCCACCGCTCATGGCGGTGGCGTCGCTGCTCAAGCAGGCGGTGAACGGGCTCGGAGACGCGCTGCTGGCGGAGGGCGTGCTGCTGGTGGCGCCCGTCCGGCGGGCGCTCGGCCTGCCGCCGCGACCGTCGGTGCGGCACTACCTGGGCGTGCTGGCGGCGCTGGCCGGCGGCATCCCCCTGGTGATCCTCTGGATGCTGACCGCGCGGCAGCAGGTGGAGACGGTGCTGGATGCGGCCCGCGCGAAGGTGCGGCTCTCCACGATCGTGCTGGCGCGGATGGTCGCCGACGACCCGCGGCCGGAGCTGCCGGCCGTGGCGCCGTCGGACATCCGGGCCCTCCGCGCGGAGGGTCTTCGGCTCAAGGCCCGCACCCCGGATGGCGTCATCCTGGGCGGCGCCGCTGATGGGCGGATGCGGCCGGTGCCGCCGGATTCGAGCAGCCTCGGCGCGGCCGTGGCCGCGCGGGTGGCGGAGCGCGTGGCCGGCACCGGCGTGCCGAAGGTCGCGGGGTACATGAAGCCGGGCGAGAACGCCACGGTGCTGGGCCAGGCGTCCCGACAGGTGCTGCTGGCGGCGGAGTGGGTCGGGAGCACCGGGTGGCTCGTCTGGACCGAGCTGCCGTACTACCGGATCCTGATGACGCTCGGGCGCCGGGTGATCGTGGGGGAGGTGATCGTGCTCGCGGCGCTGGTCGTCGCGCTGTTCGCGGCGGCGCTGGTGTCCCGCCTGATCGAGCGGCCGCTCTCGGCGCTGGTGACCGCGACGCGGCGGGTGGCGGCGCGTGACCTGGGCGCGCGCCTGGAGCCTGCGGCGATCCACACCATGGTGCCGGCGGAGCTGGCGCTGCTCGCGCGCCGCTTCGACACCATGGCGGCGCGCCTGCAGGAGATGGAGCGCGAGAGGGTCGGACTGCTGGACGCCTCGGAGCGGCGGCGCGAGGAGGTCGAGCGGCTGATGGAGAGCCGGACGCGGCTGATCCGCGGCTTCTCCCACGACCTCAAGAACCCGCTCGGCGCCGCCGACGGCTACCTGGCGCTGCTCCAGCAGCGGATCTACGGCGATCTCACCGAGGAGCAGGAGGAGAGCGTCGGGCGGGTGCGCCAGTCGATCGGCGCGGCGCTGGCGTTGATCGGCGATCTCGTCGAGCTGGCGCGGGCGGAGGCCGGCCAGCTCCAGATCGAAAAGATGCCGGTGGACCTGCGGCGCGTGGTCGAC
Organism: Longimicrobiales bacterium; assembly: GCA_035715725.1. Taxonomy (GTDB): domain Bacteria; phylum Gemmatimonadota; class Gemmatimonadetes; order Longimicrobiales; family RSA9; genus JADGGV01. The sequence continues at coordinate 37,476 of DASTKT010000192.1, forward strand.
GACCTGATCGGCGAGTACCGCGCGCAGGCGGACGCGGCCGGGCTGGAGCTGGAGGCGGAGCTGCCGGCGGAGCTGCCGGCGATGCGCTCCGATCCCCGCCGGATCGAGCAGGTGCTCGGGAACCTGCTGTCGAACGCCGTGAAGTACACGCAGGAGGGCGGCCGCGTCGAGCTGCGCGTCGAGGTGAGCCGGGGCGCCGGAGCGCCGCGCCCCGGGAACTGGGTGGTCGTGGCCGTCACCGATACGGGTCCCGGGATCCCGGCCGAGGAGCAGCACCGCATCTTCCACGAGTTCGTTCGCCTGGCGCCAGGGAGGGCTCCCGGCGCCGGGCTCGGCCTCCCCATCAGCCGGCGCGTGGCGCAGGCGCTCGGCGGCGACCTGACGTTCGAGAGCGTGGAAGGGAAGGGCTCGACGTTCCGGCTGTGGCTGCCGTGCGACGGCGCGGGCTGACGCCGATCACCGCGCGCCGTCAGCCTCCCACCACGGCCTCCAGCGCCTCGATCGTGGCGTCGATCTCGACCGGGCGGTTCGCCCGCGGCGGCGGCGGCTCCGTCTCCTGGTGGTAGCGCACCAGGATTCCCGGGTCCTTGAGGAGGTGCCCGGTCAGCACGGCGACGACGCGGTCGCCGGCGCGGATGATGCCTTCGCGCGCGAGCCGGCGCGCGCCCGCCACGCTGGCCGCGCTCGCGGGCTCGCAGCCGACGCCGGCGGCGTCGATCGCGGCCTTGGCGTCGAGGATCTCGTCGTCGCTCACGTCGGTGACCACGCCGTCCGTCTCGCGGATGGCGGTCACGGCGCGGTCGAAGGAGGCGGGGTCGCCGATGCGGATCGCGGTGGCCAGCGTCTCGGCCTGCACCACGTGCCGGTGCGCGAAGCCCTCGCGGAAGCTCGCCGCGAACGGCGCGGCGCCGGCGGCCTGCACGGCGGCGATGCGCGGGAGCCGGTCGATCAGCCCGGCCTGCTTCGCCTCGCGCAGCGCCTTCCCGAACGCCGCGGTGTTGCCGAGGTTGCCGGCGGGGACGACGATCCAGTCGGGCGCCTGCCAGCCGAGCTGCTGCAGCGCCTCCAGCACGATCGTCTTCTGCCCCTCGACGCGGAACGGGTTGATCGAGTTGAGGAGGTAGATGCCGAGCCGGTCGCTGGCCTGCTGCACGAGGCGGAGGCAGGCGTCGAAGTCGCCGCGGACGAGCAGCGTGCGCGCGCCGTAGGCCAGCGACTGCGTGAGCTTGCCGAGCGCGACCTGCCCGGCCGGCACGAGCACCAGCGCGGGCAGCCCCGCGAGCGCGGCGTACGCCGCCAGCGACGCCGATGTGTTGCCCGTCGACGCGCACGCCACGGCGCGGGCGCCCACCCGCTTCGCCTGCGTGATCCCCACCGTCATCCCGCGGTCCTTGAACGAGCCGGTCGGGTTCATCCCCTCGTGCTTGAGGAGCAGCCCCGGGAGGCCGGCCCACGCCTGCACGGCGGGGCGGTCGAGGAGCGGCGTGTTCCCCTCGGGCCAGCTCACGGCGGCGTCGCCGGCGGCGGGGAGCACCAGCTCGCGGTAGCGCCAGACGCCGGAGCCGGCCGCGCCGCCGGCGAGGCTCCCCCGCTGCTGGAAGCGCTTGCGCAGCGCCTCGCCCGTGAGGTCCGGCGGGCGGTGGCGCACCTCGAGCAGGCCGTCGCACTCGGGGCAGGCCATGAGCACGTCCGTCTCCTCGTACGTCCGCGAGCAGCGCACGCACTGCTGCCAGGAGATGGCGACGCCGGAGTCGGCCTCGGGCTGGGCGACGCGGCGGTCGCGGGCGTCGGGGCTCATCGGCGGTCCTCCCGGGCGACGGATCGTGCGGCGGGGCGGTTCTCCCGCGGGTCGGCGGTCATCGGCGGCCCTCCCGGGCGGCGGCGGGCGCCACGATGCGGGCGCCCTCGGGGTCGATGGTGCAGATGCGCGCGCGGGCGTCGTGACCCGCCGCGCGGTACGCCGCCTCCATGGCGGAGGCGACGGCGGCGGCCGTGCCCTCGTCGCCCACGAGGGCGAACGCCGTCGGCCCGCTCCCGGAGATGGAGCAGCCGAGCGCGCCCGCGCCGAGCGCGGCCGCCTTGGCCTCGCGGAAGCCGGGGAGCAGCGGCGCGCGGGCCGGCTCGGCGATGCGGTCGTCGAGCGCGCGGCCGAGCAGCGCCAGGTCGCCGGAGGCGAAGGCGGCCGTCATGGCGGCGATGTTCGCGGCCTGCTGGAGCGCGAGGCCGCGGTCGAGCGTCCTGGGCAGCACGCTGCGCCCCTCGGCGGTGCGGAGCTGGTAGGCCGGGTGCGCGAGCACGATGAAGAGGCCGGCGGGCACCGGCAGCCGGACCACGTCGAGCGGCTCGAGGGAGCGCACCAGCGTGACGCCGCCGAGGATCATCGGCGCCAGGTTGTCGGCGTGCCGCCCGGAGACCTTCTCCTCCGCGGCGAGGCAGGCGAGGATCAGCCCCTCGGCGCCGAGCGGCGAGCCGAGGAGCGTGTTCACGGCGACGGCGGCGGCCGCCGCCGTCGCGGCGCTGCCGCCCTGCCCGCCCGAGAGCGGCAGCCCCTTCTCGACGCGCAGCACGAGCCCGGCGTCCTCGGCGCCGGCGAGCCTGAGCACGGCCCGCGCGGCGAGCCCGGCCGTGTGCCGCTCCGGATCCGCCGGCAGCTCGGGATGCCCCGGATCCGCGACGACGATCCCCGGCTCCGCCCGGCGCTCGGCCTCGACCGCGTCGCCCGGGCCGGTGACGACGCAGCCGAGGATGTCGAGGCCGGGACCGAGGTTGCCGATGCCGCCGGGGCTGAAGGCGCGGATGCGGCTCATACCGCCCTCAGGATGTCGTTCAGCACGCCGGCGGCCGTCACGGTCGGGCCGGCGCCCGGGCCGGTGATGACGAGCGGGTTCTCGCGGTAGTGCGCGGTGGTGAAGACGAACTGGTTGCCGGGGCCGCGCAGGCCGGCGAACGGGGAGTCCGCCGGCACGACGCGGAGCCCGACGCGGATGCGGCGGCGCGTGACCGCGGCGAGGTAGCGGAGCGCGCCGCCGCGGGCGCGGGCGGCGGCCAGGCGCCGCTCCCAGAGCGGGTCCAGCTCCTCCAGCCGCTCGAGGAACTCCGGCAGCGGCAGCTCCCGGAACGCCTCGGGGACGAGGGACTCGACCGGGACCTGCGCCATGTCGCCGTCGAAGCCGAGCAGCCGGCCGAGGATGAGCGCCTTCCTGGCGACGTCGGCGCCCGACAGGTCGTCGCGCGGGTCCGGCTCCGTGTAGCCGAGCGCCATGGCGCGGCGGAGCGCCTCCGAGAACGGGCGCCCGTCCTCGATCTCGGTGAGGAGGAAGCCGAGCGTGCCGGAGGAGGCGGCGTCGATGCGCAGCACGCGGTCGCCGGATTCGACGAGCTTGTGGAACGTGTCGATGACGGGGAGCCCGGCGCCGACCGTGGCCTCGTGGCCGATCCTCCGGCCGGTGCGGCGGGCGAGCAGCCGGAGCGAGTCGACGTCGGCGACGGACCCGGCCAGCGGCCGCTTGTTGGCGAGCGCGACGTCGAGGCCGGCCGCGAGCGCGTCCCGCAGCATGGCGCCGGTCTCGCCGGCCGTGACGTCGACGAGCACGGGGCGGCTGAGCGCGTGCCGCGTGATCCAGGCGAGCGCCTCCGGGGCGGCGGCGGCGCGGCCGCCGGGGAGCTCGGCGAGCGGCCGGCCTGCCTGCTTCGCGAGCGCCAGCTCGGCCAGGCGGCGCGGCGCCAGGCCGCGCGGGTCGAAGACGAAGCCGCTGCGGTCGATGACGGCGACGAGGTTGACGCCCGCGACGTCGCCCCGGCGGCGGCCGACGAGCCCCGCCAGCGCGCGGCCGACCTGCCCGAAGCCGAGGAGGACGACGTCCCGCCGCCCCGGCGCGGCCGGCCGGCCGCCGCCGATCTTGCCGAGGTGGAACTCCGCGTGCACCAGCCGCTGCGCCGCCGCCACTTCCGCCGCGCCCACGACCACGCTGATGTTCAGCTCGGAGGAGCCCTGCGCGATGGCGACGATGTTGATCCCGCCCGCCGCCAGCGCGCCGAACACGCGCGCCGCCACGCCGGGCGTGCCGGCCATGCCGAGGCCGACCACCGCGAGCGTGGCCAGGCCGGGCTGCACGTCGATGCCGTCGATCTCGCCGCTGGCGATCTCGGCGCGGAACGCCTCCAGGAGCGCGTCCCGCGCATCCTCGGCGCGCGGCTCCGGCACGGCGCAGCAGATCGAGTGCTCGGAGGACGCCTGCGTGATGAGCGAGACGGAGATCTCGGCGCGGCCCAGCGCCGCGAACGTGCGCGCCGCGATCCCCGGCACGCCGAGCATGCCGTTCCCCGCGACCGTGACCAGCGCCTGGCCGCCCACCGCGGTGAGCGCCTTCACCGGGTACTCCGCGAGCGTGCGGCGGGCCGAGATCTCGGTGCCCCGCGCCGACGGCTCCGCGAACGGCCGCACGTAGACCGGGACCTCGCGCCCGTTCACCGGGATCAGCGCCCGCGGGTGCAGCACCTTCGCGCCGTAGTACGCCAGCTCTCCCGCCTCGCGCAGGTGCAGCTGCGGGACGACGCGCGCCTCCGGCACCAGCCGCGGGTCCGCGGTCAGCAGCCCGGGCACATCCTTCCAGAGCGAGACCGCGGCCGGCGCGAGCGCGCGGCCGAGCAGCGTCGCCGTCAGGTCGGAGCCGCCCCGGCCGAGCGTGGCCACCTCGCCGTCCGGCGTGGCGCCGATGAAGCCGGGCACGACGGGCACGATGCCGGCCTCCAGCAGCGGCCCGAGCCGGTCCCGGATCGCGGCGTCCGTGGCGTCGAGGTCGGGCGCGGCGCCGCCGAAGCCGCCGCGCGTGCGCACGACCTCCGTGGCGTCCACGTACTCGGCGGGTTGGCCGGCGGCCGCCAGCGCCGCCGCGAAGAGGCGCGCCGACAGCCGCTCGCCCCACGAGACGAGCGCGTCCCGCGTGCGCGGCGTGAGCTCGCGCAGCAGGCTCACGCCGCGGAGCTGCTCGCGCAGCCGGCAGAACGCGCCGTCGACGTCGTCCAGGACCGCGGCGCGGTCGTTGCCACCCCCGAGGAGCTCCCGGGCCATCGCGCCGTAGCGCTGGTGCAGCCCGTCCACGATGGCGACGGCGGCGTCGATCTCGCCCGCGAGGGCGCGCTCGCCGGCCTCGAGCAGCGCATCCGTCGCCCCGGCGATGGCGCTGACCACCACGACGCGCGTGGCCGGCGCGCGGCTCAGCACGATCGACGCCGCGTGCCGCATCGCCGCGCCATCCGCCAGCGACGCGCCCCCGAACTTGTGGACCTGCCGGCCCGCTTCCTCTCGCATGTGCGCCTTCCGTGCTTCCGTTGCCGCCGCCCTCGCCGATCCGCCGACTCGCCGGACAAAAAAATGGCCGCCTCCGTATCGCTCCGCGGAGGCGGCCCGTTCGGTGTGCCGGTCGGACTACCCGGCGCCTACCCGACTCGTTCGCGCGACGACATGCGCGGGCCCACCCCCCCGGCCGGCGGCCGGGAGCACGTGGACGTTCGCATCGTCGTTGCCGGGTGGAGTCGTGCGTGAGTCATGGGCGGACGATAAACCCGGCGGGGCGGGCGTGTCAACGGAGCGGGGGCATCCTGCCTTGCCGCGGGACCACACGCCGGGCACCTTGCGCAGATAATTACCAGCACTATATCACGTTTGGAGGTGAGCGAGCGCCGGGCGGTCCGTCGGCCTGTCGTCCGAGACGTCGCACGCCGAGCCGCACCGGAGCGGAGCGGGGATGCGGCGCATGGGCTTCTGATGCGGGAGGCGGGGTGTCCAGGAACAGGAAGCCGGCGCCGACGGATCCGCCCGCCGGCGGTCCGGCGCCCGCCACGCCGGGAGAGCCGCTCGAGCCGCAGTTGCTCGGGTACGTGGCCTGGCTGATGGAGCGGGACCGGCCGGGCGCGGTGTTGGCGCTCCGGGACTGGTTGAGGCTGCACGAGCCGCTGCGCACCATGCTCGCGGTACGGGTCGCGGCGGAGCACGGGCTGGTCGAGCTGCTGCCGCAGCTCCGGCGTCTCCGCGAGGAGGTCCGCTCGCGCGCGGTCCTGGAGCCAGCCTTCCTCGCCGACATCGACCGAGCGATCGAGGTGCTGAGCTCCGGGTGACGGGTCGGCGTCGCGCGCCCGTCCCCGAGACGCTTCCACCGCCCGCGACGACCCCAGGGTCGGCCGCGGGCGGCTCGTTTTCGGAAAGCACATGCCACCCTCCGGCGCACCGTTCCGGTGGTGCATCTGACCCATGCCCGCCCTGGACGCCCCGGGATAGCTTGCGTCCGCCGCGGCGCCCGGGCGGCCGGGAGCCGCCGCGCCTCCGTCGGGCGCTCGGTTGTCCGCCGCCGGCGCATCGCCTTAGCTTGGTGGGACTTCCGATCATCGTGGCCGCACGCGGCGCGTGCCCGATCCATGCCGGCGCGGCGCCCACCACCGACGAACTCCGGACCCGTCGATGTCGCTTGTCTCGTCCCACTCCACCGTGCCGGGCGCGTCCGGCCCGACCGACGCGTCGCGGCTGCAGGACGCGTTGCGCGCGACCGCGGGGCTGCGCGAGGCGGACGCGTGGGCGGCGGTGCGGCGCATCCTGGAGTCCGGCGCCGCCGCGCTCGGCCTCGAGTCGGCCGGCGTCTGGGTGCGGGAGGAGGGGGAGGGCGGGGCGCGGCTGCGGGCGGGGTGGCCGGCGACGGCGGAGGCGAGCGCCGGGTCCGGGTCCGACGCGGCGGGGCGTGCCGCGCCGGACGGAGGGGACGCGGTCCCGGCGTCCGCCGGCGCGCTCGAGGCGCCGCTCGAGCTGGCGGGTGGCGAGACCGGCGTGCTCCGCTTCGAGCGCGCCGCCGGCGGCGCGCCGTGGAGCGAGGCCGAGCGCCTCCTCGCCGCCGCGCTGGCGGAGCGGATCGTGGCGGTGCTGGAGCGGGGCGCGCGGCTGGAGGCGGAGCGGGAGCTGCAGGAGCGCGAGCGGCAGGTGGAGGAGGCGGAGGCGCTGGCGGGGCTCGGGAGCTGGGAGTGGGACGTGCCGGCGAACGTGATCCGGTGGTCGCACGAGCAGCTCCGGCTCCACGGCCTCGACGCGGCCACGCACCCGGACACGTTCGAGCAGTTCCTGGCGCGGGTGCACCCGGACGACCGCGCGTTCGTCGTGGAGGAGTGCGAGCGGCTCATGGCGACCGGCGTGCCGTTCGGCTTCACGTACCGCATCGTGCGGTCGGACGGGCGGACGCGCTGGCTGCACGCGCGGGGGCGCATGACGCCGGGCTCGGACGGCGCGCTGTCGCGGATGGTGGGCACGTCGCACGACATCACGGAGCTGCGGGAGACGGAGGAGGCGCTGCGCGCCTCGGAGCGCCGCTTCCGGGATGTCTTCGACCAGTTCCCGGTCAGCATCCAGGTCTTCGCGCCGGACGGCCGCCTCGTGCGGGTGAACCCGGCGTACGAGCGGCTGTGGGGCTTCGGCGTCGATCGGCTGGGGGAGTACAACCCGCTGGTGGACCCGCAGCTCGAGTCGATCCGGGAGGATCTGCGGCGGGGCTTCGCGGGCGAGCCGGTGACGCTCCCCGTCGTCGCCTACGATGGGCGCCGGCTCGGCTCCGAGTCCCACGGCGGCGCGGAATGGCCGCGGTGGATGGAGGCGTTCGTCTTCCCGGTGCGGGACGAGGCGGGCGGGATCCGGGAGGTGGTCATCGTCCACACGGACGTGACGGAGCAGAAGCGGGCGGAGGAGGCGCTGCGCAAGTCGGAGGCGCGGTTCCGGGCGGTGTTCGAGCAGTTCCCGCTGAGCATCCAGATCTTCGACCCGAATGGCGAGACGGTCGAGGTGAACCAGCGGTGGGAGGAGCTGTTCGACGCGACGATCGACGAGGTGCGCCAGTTCAACCCGCTGACGGAGCCGCAGCTCGCGGAGGTCGGCGCGTTCATCCGGCGCGGGTTCCTGGGGGAAACGATCGACGTGCCGGCGACGCTCTTCGAGGCGCGCACGGCGGGCGCGGACGGGAAGGGCGCGGGGAAGCGCGAGCCGCGCTGGATCGAGGCGTTCATCTGCCCCGTCCGTTACGACGCCGGCGAGGTCAGGGAAGTGATGATCGTGCATCGCGACGTGACGGACGAGAAGCGCGCGGAGGTGGCGCTGCGCGCGTCCGAGGAGAGCTACCGCACGATCTTCGAGCTGGCGGGCGACGCGATCTTCGTCCACGACCCGGAGACGGGCGCGGTGCTGGACGCGAACCGCAAGGCGTGCGAGCTGCACGGCGTGACGCTGGACGAGCTTCGCGCGCTCGGCGTGGGCGGGGTCAGTGCCGGGGATCCGGCGGCGAAGGGCCTGGAGGCGCGCGACCTGGTGCGGCGCGCCGCCGCGGGCGAGCCGCAGCTCTTCGAGTGGCAGGGTCGCTACAACCCCACGCAGGAGCCGGTCTGGGTCGAGGTCAGCCTCCAGCGGGTGGGGATCCTGGGCGCGACACGGGTGCTGGCCATCGTGCGCAACGTGACGGAGCGCAAGCTGGCGGAGCAGGCGCTGCAGCAGGCGTACGCGGAGCTGGAGCGGCGCGTCGCCGAGCGGACGGAGGAGCTGGCCGTCGCCAACCGGGCGCTGGAGAGCGAGATCGCCGAGCACCGCACCGCGCGCGCGCAGCTCCAGCAGCAGACGGCGGAGCTGGAGGCGCTCTTCCAGGCGCTCCCGGACGTGTACCTGCGCATCCGCGAAGACGGCGTCGTCGTCGACCACCGCTTCGGCAGCGACGAGGCGCTCTACCCGATCCCGGACGGCTTCCCGCCGATCCTCGCCGGCGCCCGGATCACGGAACACATGCCCCCCGAGCTCGGCGGGCTGCTCCAGGCGGGGATCACCGGGGTGCGCCGCAGCGGCCAGACCGCGACGTTCGAGTACCCGCTCCCGGTCCGTGGCGAGGAGCGCTACTTCGAGACGCGCGTGGCGCCGATGCCCGACGACACCGTGATCTGCGTGATCCGCGACATCACGTCGCGGAAGCTCTCGCAGGCGGCGCTGGCGCAGGCGAAGGAGGAGGCGGACCGGGCGCGCGAGGCGGCGGAGCACGCCAACCGCGCGAAGAGCGAGTTCCTCTCCCGGATGAGCCACGAGCTGCGCACGCCGATGAACAGCATCCTCGGCTTCGCGCAGCTCCTGGGGCGCGTCGAGCTGCCGCCGCAGCACGCGCGCTCCGTCCAGCACATCCTGAAGGCCGGCCGGCACCTGCTCCAGCTCATCAACGAGGTGCTCGAGATCGCGCGGATCGAGGCGGGTCGCCAGAACTTCTCGCTCGAGCCGGTCCGCATCGGCACGGTCCTGCACGAGGCGATGGGGCTCGTGCGCCCGCTCGCCGCGCAGCTCCACGTGCAGGTCGAGGAGGGGAGCGATACGGTGATCGACGCGTACGTGCGCGCCGACCGGCAGCGGCTGGCGCAGGTGCTGCTGAACCTGCTCTCGAACGCGATCAAGTACAACCGCCCGGGCGGGCGCGTCCGCCTGACCTGCGCACTGGAGTCCGAGGAGTTCGACGCGCTGGCGGCCGGCGCGGGCGC
>DASTKT010000193.1:0-6024 GCA_035715725.1 Longimicrobiales bacterium
CGCCCGCGCGGCGTGGGGGGCCTTCCTGGGCGCCGCCACCGAGATCGCCACACAGGGGACGTTCACCGCGCTCGCGCGCGCCGTCCCGCACCCGGACATCGACCGCCGCTTCGGCGAGCCCGCCACGTGAAACTCCCTCGCACGACGCTCGCCTTCGTCATCCTGGCGCCGATCATCGTGTTCGTCCTGAGCAACGGCTACACCCACCGCGGCGGCGACCTGGCCGGATACCTCACCGTCGGCGAACTCGGGCTCACCGGACAGGACATCTACCGCGCCGCGCCGGCCGGCACCAACACCTGGCCGCCGCTCTTCGGGCTCGCCTGCATCCCCCTTGCGGCGCTGGCCCGCCTCTCGCTCGTCGGCACGCGATGGGTGTGGCTGCTCGTCAACTGGATCGCGCTCGTCGGGGTGTTCGGGGCCCTGGCGCGGCTGGTGTACGACCGCCCGCTGGCGCTGCGTGGCATCGCCGGGCCGGACGACGGCGTGGACCTCGCGAGCGGCGCAGTGCTCCTCCCGCTGCTCCTTTCCTCCGTGTGGGTCATCAGCAACTTCGAGCACCTGCAGGTCAACATCCTGGTGTTCGGGCTCACGCTCGCCGGCCTCCTGGCCCACCGGGCGGGGCGCGACGGCCGCGCGGGGCTCTGGATCGGGCTCGCCGCGGCGCTCAAGGTGATGCCGGTGCTCTTCGTGCCGTACTTCGCCTGGCGGCGCCGGTGGCGGGCGGCGGCGGCCACCGCGGCGGCCGCGGTCGGCTGGTCGCTCGTGCCGGCGCTCGCGTACGGACCGGCCGGCCTGGCGGACCAGTTCGCCGCCTGGCGCGAGGCGCTCCGCGCCGGCTGGGGCGTCGGCAAGATGAACCTCTCGGTCTATGCGATGACCGACCGGATCGTCGGCCACGGCTTCATCCCTTTCGCGCTCCCGGGCGTGGATGCCGTCCCCGCCTCCGGGCACCCGGCGGTCCTCTGGGTCGCCGGCGGGATCCTCCTCGCGGCGACCCTCGCGGCCTGCCTGATCTTCCGCGGCCCCTACGAGCCTCGCGGCCGCGCCGCCGTCGCGGAATGGGGGGTGGTGCTGCTGGTCGCTGCGCTCTTCGGCACCGTCACCTGGAAGGCGTACCTCGTCGTGGTCCTGATCCCGATGACGCTGTTCGTCGCCGCCTGGCGCGAGGCGGCGACCGATCCGGTCGTCCGCCGGCGGCTGCGCCTGGTGGCGTGGGCGTCGTTCGTCGCGAGCCTGGGCTCGGCGGCGGATATCGTCGGCCGCGACCTGTTCGGGCGGCTCGAAATGGGATCGCTCCAGACCTTCAACGCGCTCGCCCTGCTCGGCGCCCTGCTCTGGTATCGGGCACGGGTCGCCGAAGCGCCGACCTCCGCCGCCTGAGCCGATGACCGACTCTCACGACGATCAGGACGCCCTCCCGCCCGAGCTGGTCGCGGACTACCGGATCGGCCTCGGCGCCACGGCCGGCGAGCTGGAACGCGGGCTCGCCGAGGGGGCCGACGGCGCGGCCCGGGTCCGGCGGCTCGCGCACCAGCTCAAGGGATCCGGCGGCTCCTACGGCTTCCCGGAAGTGACCCGCCTCGCGGCCGAGGTGGAGGTCGCGCCGGAGGAGCGCTTCGCGGCCGCGGTCGCCGCGCTGGTGACGCTGCTGCGCGCCGTCGCCGGCACCGCGACCCAGCGGATGCTCGTGGTGGACGACGACCCGGTCGTGACCCAGATCCTCCGGGCCACGCTCGCCGCGCCCGGCCGCGACGTGCAGGTGGCCGCGACCGGCGCCGAGGCGGACGAGCTGGTCGGGCGGACGCCGTTCGACCTGATCCTGCTCGACCTCTTCCTGCCCGACGAGGACGGCCGGCGGCTCCTCACGCGCTGGCGCGCCGCCCCCGCCACGGCGCGCGTGCCGGTCTTCGTCCTGAGCGCGCGCCTCGGCACGGCCATCAAGACCGAATGCTTCGCCCTCGGCGCCGACGCCTATTTCGAGAAGCCGGTGGACCCCGAGATGCTCGCCGCCGCGGTGAGCGGGCGTCTCGCGCGCACCCCCGCGGCGCCGGCCGCCGTGGCGGCCGCCGCGGACCCCGCCCCGTCCCGCTCGCCAGCCGTCGCCCGGATCCTGCTCGCCGAGGACGACCCGCTGGTCGCGAGCATCGTGACGCACCGCCTCGGGCGCGAGCGCTATACCGTCCGGCACGTCGGCGACGGCGCCGCCGCCGTGGAGGCGGTCCGCCAGGACCGGCCCGACCTGCTCATCCTCGACGTCAAGATGCCGGTGATGGACGGGCTCGAAGCCCTGCGCCGGATCCGCGCGCTCGCCGACCGCCGCGCGCTCCCGATCATCATCCTCACGGCGCTCGGCAACGAACGCGACCTGGTCCACGGATTCGAGCTCGGCGCCGACGACTACCTGGTCAAGCCCTTCTCGCCCGCGGAGCTCGCGGTGCGGGTGGACCGGCTGGTCCGGCGCCCGTGACCGCCCTGCCGCTCACCGACGTCATCGACGCCGCGTCCGCCCTCACGATCGCGGCGCTGGTCGCCGCGGCCGGCGCCGTCGGGCTCCGGATCCGCAACGCGCTCGTGGCCCGGCGGTGGGAACGGATGGAGCAGCGCTGGGCCGAGCGCCTCCTCGACGTGCTCTCCGGCGACGGCCCCCCGCCCGACCTCGGCCGGGAGATCGCGCCGGCCGAGCGGCCGTACTTCATCGAGTTCCTCGGCCGGTTCGTCCGGCGGGTGGCCGGGCCGGAGCGGGAACGGCTCCTCGCGGTGGCCCGCCCGCTGCTGCCGGGGATCCGTCCCCGCCTCCGGGCCTGGTCGGCCGCGCGGCGCGCGGTGGCGGTGGACACCTTCGGGCTCCTGGCCCCGCCGGGGCCGGGCGACGAGCTGGTGGCGGCGCTCGACGATCATTCCCCGTTCGTCGCGATGGTCGCCGCCCGGGCGCTCGCGCGCCGCCCGACCCCGGACCACGCCCGGGCGATGGTGGCCCACCTGCAGCGGTTCGACCGGTGGCGCCCCAGCTACCTCGCGGCGATCCTCGCGGCGTTCGGGCCGGAGATCGCGCCGGCGCTCCGGAGCCGGCTCGGCGACCGCACGCTGTCGCCCGGGATCCGCGCCGCCGCGGCCGACGCCCTCTCCCGGCTCAACGACCCGCAGGCCGCCGACGCCGCCGCCGCGACGCTCCCCGGCGAGCCCGACCCCGAGGTCCGCGCGGCGCTGGTGCGGGTCCTGGGCCAGGTGGGCCGGCCCGAGCATCTCCCGCTCGTGCGCCAGGCCGCCGAGGCGCCCGAGGCGGCGGTCCGCCTGGCCGCCATCCGGACGCTGGGCGCCATCGGCGGCCCGGCCGACGTCGAGCGGCTCGCGGCGGCGCTGCACGATCCGTCGCGCTGGGTGGCCGAGCACGCGGCCCGCGGACTCGCCCGCGCGGGGCGCGGCGAACTGCTGGCGCCCGTCGCCGCCGGCGAAGGCACGGCCGCGCTGATCGCGCGGGAAGTGCTCGCGGAGGCGGCCCCGTGACCGGCGCCGCGCTGCTGATCCTCCTCATCAACGGCGGGGCGCTCCTCTACTTCGTCGTCCTCAACGCCGTGTACGTCGTGACGACGCTGGTGGCCCTGGTGTCGCTGCGCCGCTACGCCGCCGGGCTCAAGGCCGTGGACGTCACCGACGTGCTGACGCTGGGCGGGGCGCCGCCGGTGACGATCGTCGCCCCGGCGTACAACGAGGAAGCCACCTGCGTCGAGTCGGTGCGCTCGCTGCTCACCCTCGAGTACGCGGACTACGAAGTGCTGGTGGTCAACGACGGGTCGCGCGACGGCACCCTCGCCCGGCTGGTCGAGGCGTTCGACCTCGTCCCGGCCCCGCGGGCCCCCACCGCCGACATCCCGACGCGCCCGGTCCGGCAGGCCTACCGGAGCCGGTCGCACCCGGCGCTCTGGGTGCTGGACAAGGAGAACGGCGGCAAGGCGGACGCGCTCAACGCCGGGCTCGACCACGTCCGTACGCCGCTCTTCTGCGCCATCGACGCCGACAGCCTGCTCGAGCGCGACGCGCTGGCCCGGATCGTCCGCCCGTTCCTCCAGGACGACACGACCGTCGCGGCGGGCGGGATCATCCGCATCGCCAACGGCTGCACGGTCCGCGCGGGCGTGGTGACGGACGTCGGCCTCCCGGCGAGCTTCCTCGCCCGGATCCAGGTGGTCGAGTACCTGCGGTCGTTCCTCGGCGGACGGGTCGGCTGGGACGGCCTCCGCGCGACGCTGATCATCTCGGGCGCCTTCGGCATGTTCAAGCGCGCGCCGGTGATCGAGGCGGGCGGCTACGACACCACCACCGTCGGCGAGGACATGGAGCTGGTGGTGCGGCTGCACCGGCGGTGCCGCGAGCTCGGCCGCCCGTGCCGCATCACCTTCGTGCCCGACCCGGTGGCGTGGACCGAATGCCCCGAGTCGCTCCGGGTGCTCGGACGCCAGCGCGAACGCTGGCACCGCGGGCTCGCGGAGGTCCTCTGGCGCCACCGCCGCATGCTCGGCAACCCCCGCTACGGGCGGATCGGACTCGTCGCGATGCCCTACTTCGTCTTCCTGGAACTGCTCGGCCCGATCGTCGAGCTCCTCGGCTACGGCGTGTTCGTCGCGGCCGTGGTCACGGGGCGGCTGGACCACCGCTGGGCCGTCGCCTTCCTGCTCCTCGCGTTCGCCCTCGGGCTCGCGCTCTCGCTCGCGGCGATCAGCCTCGAGGAGCTCACCTTCCGCCGCTACCCGAAGCTCCGGCATCTGTTCGCGCTGATGGGCGTGGCGGTGGCCGAAGCGGTGGGCTACCACCAGCTCTCCGCGTGGTGGCGATTCCGCGGCCTCCTGGCCGCCCTCCGCCGGAAGCACGGCTGGGGTGAGATGACCCGAAAGGGCTTTGCCACGGCGGCGCCCCGATGATCCTGCTCCTCGCCCTCGCGGCGGCATCCCCCGCCGACACCGGCGCCCGCTGGCGCGCCGAGGCCGGCTACGCGCTGGAGGTCCATACCCGCGACCGCGCCGCGTGGCAGACCGCCCGCACCGCCGTCGGCTACCGCTGGGCGCGGGCCACGCTCACCGCCGACGTCCAGACCGCCTCGCGGTTCGGTCGCTGGGAGCAGGCCGGCGGGCTCGAGACCTACTTCTCCGCCGGGCGGCGGTGGTCGGGCTACGCCCGGCTGCAGGTGGCGCCGGGCGCGGAGGTGCTGCCACGCACCGACGCCTCCGGCCAGCTCACCGCCGCAGTCGCCCGGGGGTGGGAGGCCACGGCCGGCTACCGCCGGATGGGGTTCAGCGACGAGACCGTGGACATCGTGTCGGCCGGCGCCGCACGCTACGCCGGCGTCTGGTACCTCCAGGCGCTGGGCAGCGCGGTCCCTGGCCACGGCACCACCGGCTTCGGCGTCGCGCTGCTCGCACGGCGCTACGCCGACCCCGACCGCCCCGACCGGTTCATCGAGTTCCGCGGCTCCGCCGGCCGCGAGGTGGTCCTCCTCGGGCCCGCCACCGCGCCCGACCTCCGCGCCACCGGCGCCGCCGGCGTGCGGTTCGTCTCGCCGCTCACCCGCGACTGGGGACTCTCGGTCGGGGCGACCTGGACCGCCGAGGACCGGGTCCCGAGCCGGACCGGGGTGGCGGTCTCGTTCTATCGGACCTGGTGAGGGCATCCGCGATGGCCATCGAACTC
The DNA here is from genome assembly GCA_035715725.1 of Longimicrobiales bacterium. Lineage (GTDB taxonomy): Bacteria > Gemmatimonadota > Gemmatimonadetes > Longimicrobiales > RSA9 > JADGGV01. Next base: position 5,686 of record DASTKT010000193.1, read on the forward strand.
GGCGTCTACTCCTTCGGCGAGGCCGTTCCCGACGGGTCCGCTCCGACCGCCGCCCGGCGGCTGACCGAGCTGCTCGAGGAGATCGAGCTCGCCGACCAGGTCGGCCTCGACGTCTTCGGCGTCGGCGAGCATCACCGGGCCGATTTTGTCGTGTCCGCGCCGGCCATCGTGCTGGCCGCGGCCGCCGCGCGCACCCGCCGCATCCGGCTCACGAGCGCGGTCACCGTGCTCAGTTCCGACGACCCGGTGCGGGTGTTCCAGCAGTACGCCACGCTCGACCTCCTCTCCGGCGGCCGCGCGGAGGTGATGGCCGGGCGCGGCTCGTTCATCGAGTCGTTC